>CALJKL010000023.1 GCA_937973555.1 uncultured Flavobacteriales bacterium
GGGAATATTTTTTCGTGCATAATTTTGAAGAATTTTTGTACTATTATGATTCACTAATAAAAAACACACAACATGGCACTTGAGTATCTACACACAACGGACGACGGATGGCGTCTTTTCAAAAACGCAGACGGTTTTATCGAAGGGTTTAAGGGTATTGGTAAGAAAATTGTCAACGATGTAGTGACCTATAAAGATCACAAACACATTGTTATACGCTGTTTGTTTTAATTTTTTGTGCGGAGGGAATTAATCATTAAAAAATATAAAATATGGAAGTAGATTTATTTGGAAACGAAATTGTAAAAGATGTTCTTTTAAGGGACAAATTTATGGAACCGCCTTTTAGTGTATTAGATACAAGGACTTCAAGTTGGCAAAACAGAAAAAAACTTTGGATTAGCAAAGGATTAAAAAGCGAAGTAGGAAGAAAAGAAAATCTAACTCACGTTATGCCTATGAAGTCGTATGATAGCGAAAATATGGCCGAGGAATATTATGAGAAAGGAAAAGAAACTGGAACTTCTGTTTTTGACCCTTCTTTGACTGAATTAATGTATAAATGGTTTTGCCCTGAAAACGGAGCAATTTTAGACCCTTTCGCTGGCGGTTCGGTTCGTGGAGTAGTTGCAAATTATTTAGGTTATAAGTATTCAGGAATTGAATTAAGGCAAGAACAAGTTGACAGCAATAGAGAACAAGCATTAAATATTTTGCCTATTGAAAATCAGCCACAATGGTATTGTGGAGATAGTGAGAAATTACTTGACGATAAATGGAATTTAAAATTTGATTTTTTATTCAGTTGCCCACCTTACGCTGATTTAGAAGTTTATTCTGATTTACCCGATGACCTATCAAATATGGATTATAAAGATTTTTTAACTAAATATTGTTCTATTATAAAAAAGTCTTTGGAACTCTTAAAGCCTAATTCCTATGCTTGTTTTGTTGTTGGAGATGTAAGAGATAAGCAAGGGTATTATTTAGACTTTATTTCAGATACTAAAAAGGCTTTTATTAATTCAGGGGCAAAATTATACAACGAAGCAATTTTATTAAATTCGGTTGGAACTGCAAGTATGAGGGCAAATCGTATTTTTTCAGCAGGTCAAAAGTTGGTTAAAATACATCAAAACGTATTAATATTTAAAAAGCCATAAAATGATTACAATAGAGAAACACAAAGGAGTAAATGTATTGAGAGATGATTTACTAACTGGAGGCACAAAGTCAATTTTAATGCCTTCAATAATTGGCGATGATTTGGAGTATGTTTACGCTTCGCCTGTTTACGGTGGCTTTCAAATAGCCTTATCAGCTTACTGCCAAAGCGTAAATAAAAAAACTACGATCTTTTGTGCCAAACGTAAAGAGATGCACCCAAACACGCTAAAATGTATTGAGTATGGTGCAAAGGTTATTGAAGTGCCTTATGGGTATTTGTCAGTAGTTGAAAAAAACGCTAAAGATTACTGCTTACTTACTGGAGCAAAAAAGTTGGTATTTGGTGCAAATACAATGGAAAATAAAATACTGATAGGAAATAGAATGCGACAAATTATAAACCAATTAGGCAAAGAACCTGATGAAATTTGGTGTGCTATTGGTAGTGGAACTTTGGTAGATAGTATTTTATTAGCAACTGAAACCGCTAAAATATACGGTGTTCAGGTTGGTGCTGAATATACTGGCAAACACGAAAGATTAACGGTTTTTAAATATCCTAAGTCTTTTGATAAATTGAGTAAATTTAACGCTGGTTTTCCAAGTATGCAAAACTATGATTTAAAAGCATTTGAGTTATGTATTAAGCATAAAAAGTCAAACGATGTTTTATTTTGGAATGTCCTTTAATCATTAAATCATTGGAGCGTTGGCAAAAAAAAATTAAAACAAATTGCGTATAACGTTTTGCGGCTTTGCGAAGGCAGGGCTTCAAGGCACGAAAGTTCAAATTTAGCACAATGTTTAATAGTAGCACAAATGTTCAATAAACCACTAATGCCCTGCTTTTGCAAAACCCTTGTTAGCAATCAAACAACAATTGAAGGATTTAAAAAGTACCTGTCCGGGCTGCGACCAAAAAAGCGCGTAAAAGACATTGAACTTAAACCTCATCAATTACCTTCACTTTTTGACAAATGATAAACATACAGCACATTATCGAGGAATTATCGTTAATGGATGATATACAAAAAATCGAAGCCATTAATGAAATCAAGATTGCGCTTCATCAAGTAAGCCCTTTCAAAAACGAACCGGTTGACTGCGTTCTGTGGGTGCCGAATACCACCGTAGTGGCTAATGATTACAATCCAAATTCTGTTGCTCCGCCGGAGATGCAGCTACTTGAGGTATCTATTCTTAATGACGGATACACGCAACCTATTGTTACCTGGGAGGCAGGTGATAAACGTGAAGTAATAGACGGCTTTCACAGGAACAGAGTGGGGAAGGAAAGTGAAATTGTTAGATCAAGAGTTCTTGGATTTTTACCTGTTGTTACTGCAAACAAAACAGACAAAGGGAGCAGGATCGCATCTACAATAAGGCACAACAGGGCCAGGGGAAAGCACGCCGTTTCTGCAATGACCGATATTGTCATAGAGCTTAAGAAAAGAAATTGGTCAGATGCTCGAATCAGCAAAGAGCTAGGAATGGATGAAGATGAAATACTTCGCCTTTGTCAAATCAGCGGACTTGCCGATGCTTTTGAAAATGACGACTTTTCTAAAGCGTGGGAGTCGGCTATTCACTCAACCGATCAAATTATTAACGATGACTTTGAAACAACTGACGATACCATTTAAGATGGATCGAATATATCACACATGGGATAAATGGGAATGCTATCCATCCGGATTTTTTGAGAATAAGCCTCCAAACGGAATGACAGATGAAGAATGCGAACAAAAATACTGCGAATTACTCCAAGATATACCAGAGTTCAAAAGAGTATTACTAATCCTAATAGAGCAGTGGAAAAACTCATGCGAGCACAATCTTACAAACGAACGGATGAACCGTATAGCCTGGATGGGACAGGCTGCATTATGTTATAAGTACGGCATACCAGCAAGATACCGGGGAGGGTACAATTTATTGACTGACCAGCAAAAACAAGCCGCTGACGACGCTGCGCTGGAAATTATAAACGTCTGGATGGCTAATAACAGTTACCCTAATTACACACCAGAAACAATTAAATCAAAATCTGAAGTAGATTTATACTAACATGGAAACAAAGAAGTATCTTAAAATAGACGTATTGACTGCCGCAAAACAAAGAATTGAATGGACATTTGACAACTTTGAAAAGATAGCTGTATCATTTTCTGGTGGCAAAGACTCTACCGTCATGTTTCATCTTGTTGCTGATGAGGCAATGAAAAGAGGTAGAAAATTCGCTGTAATGATTGTAGATCTTGAGGCGCAGTACAGTGCAACTATTGAACACATGTATAATATGGTTGAAAGGTATAAAGATATTATTGATCTGCATTGGTGCTGCCTTCCTATATCTTTATCAAATGCGGTAAGCAATTTTGAGCCGCGCTGGAAATGCTGGGATGAAGATAAGAAGGATGTTTGGATAAGAGATAAACCGGCTTTTGCAAAAACTAGTTACCCTTTTTTTACAGATGGGCAAGAATTTGAAGAGTTTGTTGTGTTGTGGGCTGATTGGTATTCCGGGGGAGAGGATTGCGCCGTGTTGGTTGGTATTCGTGCTGACGAGTCTCTTAATAGGTTTAGGACAATATGTACGTTTGACAAAGAAACATTCGCAGGCAAAAGGTATACAACAAAGGTAGTGGAAAGCGTTTATAATGTATATCCAATATATGACTGGAAGACAAAAGACATTTGGGTGTACCACGCCAAATATAAAGACAAGGGCCACAATCGTATTTATGACTTAATGAACAAGGCTGGTGTGCCTTTAAGTCAGCAGAGATTGTGTCAGCCATACGGACATGATCAACGCAAAGGGTTATGGCTATACCACATACTTGAGCCTAAAACATGGTATAAGCTGTTATGCCGGGTTAATGGAGTAAATTCCGGGGCTTTATACATACAGGAATCGGGGAACATAAACGGAGTTAACAAAATATATAAACCGGAAAATCACACCTGGGAATCTTTTACTAAATTGGTATTTGCTACAATGCCGAAACAAACCCGAGAGCATTACGCAAAACGCTTCAGGACGTTTATTAATGGCTGGAAGTCGAGAGGGTACGACGTAATCCCGGATGAAGCTCCATTGGTGCTTGAAAATGATCACTGGGCTCCTTCCTGGCGCCGAATGTGCAAGGTGTTGCTACGAAATGATTGGTGGTGCAAAGGGTTGGGTTTACAACAACCAAAAAGCGATGCTTATGGTAAATATCTTGAATTAAAGAAACTAAAAAAAACTAAGAATGGAAACAACATTGCATAACCACGTAAAACTGGGTTCGAAAGAAAAGCCACTAATCCCTAATGCTGTATTTAAGGCACTGCTTACACTCTGTGAGCATAAAGACCAAGAAGCGTGCGACTATATTTTAAAAAATTACACATTAGCCCCGTCTCAAAAAATAATGTATGAACAAACAGAATCAATTTCCAACGACCATCACTGACCGCCGCATCATGGCGCTTAAACGCAAGGCAAAGAAGTACCCAA
>CALJKL010000024.1 GCA_937973555.1 uncultured Flavobacteriales bacterium
ACATTTTTTCATAATGAGCCAACTTCTTTTTTAATTCTTCTATATTATCTGCCATATACTTTTATTTTTCTCCCATGTATTCGTCAAATTCATAAATATCTCCACCAAGTTTTAATTTTGAAATTAAATCTCCATACTCCCCAACAGATTTTCTTTGTATTTGCAAAAACTCAATAAGAAAAGTTGCAGTAACACAATCTTTATATTTATCTTAGGATTCTTCATAGAATTTTTGGTATTGTTTCATTAAGTCCACTTCTGTTTCGTAGGCTATTTCCAAGGCATCTGAAATACTTAATATTTTATCAGTCATTTTTGGGACAGCCATTACCGTAGAAATATCCCCCATGTCATTAACAAAGTCAACTATCTTTTGGTAATGTTCTAATTCTTCATTGCTTTCTTTCAGAAAATACTTTTGCACTCCAAAAAACCCAAGCCTTTGCATATTATTGGCTATGTGTTTGTATAGGTTTGAAGCATATAGTTCACTTTCTATTGATTTATCGAACCATTGCTTAATTTCTGGTTTTAATAATGACTTTACCATTTTTTAAGTTTTTATAATTAAAATTTTTTAATATAAATCCTCACTAATTAACTTTATTTTTCTCTTTTTTATTTGCCCAGTCATATATGCAACTTTAGCCGCATTTTCTCTATCTAAAAATAAACCTTGCGTAGTAATAAACCCCTCAACGCCATTTTTTAATGGCAAATGCTTATTAGCAGATATTATATTCCTGTGCCTATCTCCTTTAAAAATTACTCCATTATATAGTATTGCAGCTTGTTTTATCACTTTTTAGGTTTTTTATCTTTTAAAACTTCTTTTTTAACCTTTTCTGTTACATTACCAGATATACTTGTACTTATAACATTCTGTATTTGTTCTTTAGTAAGCTGATTAAATGGTTTTAGTTTTTTATTTCTTGATGGAGTAGTAGTAGCATTACCATCATTATCTACATAAACTTTAATAGTGCCATTTTTTAACTTTAAAAATTCCTGTTTTAAATATTCTTTCTTTTTCTTTATAAAATCTTCTTGAATTTTAGTATCATAGTCGCTTAGTTTTTCTATTACTTTACCATTTACCTCTTTGGTCTGTATTTTTTCAGGATTAAGTTCTGGGAAGTTTACTCCTTTGTCTATATACTCTTTGAATATTGGCTCTTTTGATAATTCTTCAGATTGTAATTGAGATTTACTTTTATCTACCGTCCTAACATTTGCGCCTAATATAGAAAGTGTCATAAGTAATGGGGCAACAGAATTTGGGTCATTTTTATATAAATCACCGACATCCTGAATCCATAATGGTACTGAAATATTTTTTATTATTTCTTCATTTTCTACTGGTCTTCCGGCTCTTTCATCAAGTTTTTTTGCCAATACATTAAATACCGGAGCAGCTTTACCAATAGCAAATCTTGTTAATAAATCTAATCTTGTATTTATTGGCTTGCCATACCTATCTCCTAACTTTGTAGTTACCCCGTATTGGTCTGTATATTTACCTGTTAAAAATCTTGCTTGCATGGTCAATATTGACTTCATGCCCCCACCAATACTTACTCTTTTATCCCCAAATTTGTGAGTTAAAAAATCAGAACTATTCATGTTCCAAAAATTATCATCATCTTCATCATTATCCCAGTTTTTTCTTGCTGCCCACATTAGTGCGTTTACAGCTAAAAACGTACCTGTGAATTGGGCAAAATCTTTTAATGCTTTCATTCTAACGACCTTTGGCATCCTTGCATAATAAACAAATGCGTATGGAGTATACAGTTTTACTTCCGATATTACTTTTCTTGGGGCTGTCAGGAATACATTTAGCCACCTTGAATTAGCGTCTGCCGCCCCTAAACTACCCCTACCCGTTGTAGTATTTACAAAATCAGCTAATTTTTCAAACTCTTTAGGATGAGATTCATAAGTTAGCCCGTCTTTATCAGTTAATTCTTTAGCCAACTTTAAAAATGTTTGTATTCTTATACTATTAACATACCCGTCATAGGCTCTTTGAGAAGCTGCGTATGGATTTATTTTGCGAACAAAATTAGTCCCCCAATTTGTACCAAGTCCAGCCACAGGAGCAATGGCTTTGTTCCATATAAAATTTATCCATTCCGAAACAAACATACCCTCTTTTACACTTTGCTTACCGCTTTTGTCATCTATTGCTAATTTCGTTGCTCTTAATAATGGATAATATGGTTGTGCTTTCTGCTTATCCATATATGCGTTTGCTCCTTTTTCGGAAACAAGAAATTTTAATCCGTCCCAAAATGCTATTGCACTTTCTTTTGGATTAGTAAATAATCGCCTCATCCCCTGCACACCTGCCGCCGATAAGTCAACACCCAAAGTAAGACCACGCATCAATCCTGAAGTGGCTTCATAGGCCCTATCTTCCCACTTCTGCCATACGTTTCTATTTTTTAATTCTAAAGCATATTGTTCCTTGTCAAATTCCTCTTGCAGCCTTTCTTTTTCTGCATTTAACTCTACTAATTCATTATCTGTTGGTTGTAGTTTTTTTGCTGGTTTAGCAAAGTCTTTATTCTTAATTTTTCTATTAAGTTCATCAATTCTATCTTTTACCCTTCTTTTTGCATCAGCAAGTTTTTGTTCATCTGTTTTTTCTACTTTTTCAAATACATCTTTGCTTAATGTATTTATTTTTCTTTTTAATTCACGCTCATACTCAATTAATTTACTCCCAGTTGGTTTTACTTTTTTATATTTAACTCCAAAAGCTATTGCACTAAGTTTTTCTAAGTCCTCCAATTCAGACAATAGCCTACCTACTCTTTTAGCTGTATTTACTTGTGTTTGTATTTCATCGGCAGTAGGGTTTACTTTTTTACCATAATCAGTAATATAATCTCTTACCTGTCTTTCTGAAATATCCGGCAAATCTTTTTTTACTTGGTCATGTACAGCTTTTGTTAAATCATTAATATCGGTTATGCCACGCTTAACTAAATCACGTAACATTTCATTAGGTATAGAAACAGTACCATCTTCATTAATTACCGGCTTGTCTTTTGGTTTCTTTTTTGTAGATACCCCTTCTTCTTCTAATGTAGTAGTAAGGTCTTTTCTATATTCGCTTTCCTTCTCCCATGTGTCAATACCTTTTTCTTTTAGTGCTTTCTTTATACGATTTATACCAATTTCTACTGCTTCGGCAACCGTTTTACCTACTTTAATTGCCCTGATAGCCGTTGCTGCACCTAAATCAGCTATCGCCATTGGAATACCTAATGTAGACTCGTAGGTTCTTCCTTTTATTTTTTCTCTAAACTTTTCTAATGCCTTTATAGCTTTATCTGCTGCACTTTTTTTATCCGATGGTAGTTCTTCATAAAGTTTTGCAATTTCCTTCTCTACTCCTTCATTTATTTTTTTATCAAGTTCTTCCTCGGTGTATGTTTTTTCTCTCTCTACACTTTCCTTTATATTATTTACTGCATCTTGCCCTTCTTTTTCTGAAAGCCTTTTTTCAGCATCAATTAGCTTATCTTTTACATCTTTTAATTGCTTGTCCAATTCTCTAAATTTGGCTTCAACATCTGCTGGTATTTTTCCATTATTATTTGCCTTATATTTTTCTATCTGTGTAACTACATTATATTCCCTGTCCAACATTCTTTGCCTTAACCTAAATGCCATTGATTGCTGCTGCGCTGTTATTACAGCCATTACATCAAAGTCGTGTATCTGCCTTTCTAAATTCTTAGCCTCTACCCCCAAAGTACCTATATCCTCCCCTTTAGCTTTTTTCTCTGCTATTTTGGTATAAGTATCTTGTAAAGCATTATCAATATCTCTTTTATATGTTATTAACCCAACTACTTCTGTTGGAGTTAATACCCCTTTTCCATCGGTAATTATTTTTTCAACTAATGCTTCTGGCTTAATTTCTCCTGTATCTAATATCTTACGACCCATACTCATCATTTCCTTGTCACTAACTCTCTCTAAATCTACACCTTCAATAATTTTGTCTGAAACAAGGGCTTTTCTTATCCCTGATAAATCCTGCCCCCCTATATCTTCTACCGTTTTAAACTCGCCTGTTGGTGGTTTAGGCGGTTCACCTCCTCTTATTTCTGAAAGTATTTTTGCTCCTTGTTTGCCATATTTAGCTGCTTCTTCTTCCATTGCCATTTGCTTTCCTTTCTCACTTTTTTTATCAATAGCAGCGTCTAATATGGCTTTTTTAACATCAGCGTCTAAAACGGCAGCGGTTCCTTCTGGTTCAGTTCGTCCAGTTTCAATAGTACCTTCTGGTACTGCTTCTTTAACTCCTTGTTCTTTGGTTGTTTCAGTAACCTCTGGTATAGGTTTAGTAACTGGCTCCGTAATTGGTTCACTTGTTTGTGTTAAGCTATCTATATAATCTGAAATTTCTTGTTCGCTCTTTTTCTCTGCTTCCATCCGTAAAAGATGGTTTATTTCTGCTTCGCTTAAATTATCATAAATCCTTGAAAAATCTTCGCCATGTTGGGATAGGTATTTTTGGTACGCAGCATCAAGGTCATAACGCTCTACCAAATCTTTCATCATTGATGATTTTGAGTTATAATCACTAATAACCCTTTCTATCGCATTTTTATAATCTTGCGTAGTGTGTTTACCTGATATATCTTTCTCCCAAAGTTCGTGGGCTAATTGGTCTATTGTTGGTGCATCTTTACCAATTAAAGAAATCCTTGCCCTTCTTTCGTTTTCCGTTGACGCTTTTTGTCTTATACGGCTATCCTTACCACCAAAAATTTCGTTTATGGAAGATGAATTTATTTTACCATCCCCACCAAAATAAGACAAAACCTTATCGTATGGGTCTGTTATTGATTCGTGGTCAATTTCTTTGAATTTTGTTGTAATTGTTTTTTCGTCAAGTGGCTTGATATTAGCTGCATCACCTTGATTTTGTCCTTGTTTGATAATTTCGGTTTCATTTATTTGTGTTTTTGGTTTGCCAAGTAGGTCTTCTACTGCTTTTACTAATTCGGGATTGCTACCATCTTTCTTTGCTTTGTGGTAGGCTTCAGAGATTTCTTTTTGTGAGATTTCTTGGATAGCAGCGTCTATTGCATTTATTTCCCCATCTTTATTCCTAAAAAAGTTATCTGTTAAATCAGAAATTTTATACCATTTCCCATTATAGTTTATTAAATACCCTCTATTGTATTTATCCCCATATTCAATAGCTCCAATAGATTGTAAATAAGACACAGCCTCTTGCTCAGAAATAGGAGTTCCTTCTTGGAATTTTTGCCTATAAATAGGGTTTTTTGTTCCGTTTTGACTTTCGTAATATCCAATAACCTCTAAACTACCATCACCTATTATCTCTGAAATAAGCATTGCATCGTTTATTCTTGCGTTTAATGTAGATTCAGATTTATCATTATATGGCTCAGATATTCTAATTACATGGCTGCCATCCTTACTCCTGTACACCGTATGTTCACTGCCTTCTCCTATTAACTCATAATCATTCAAGAAATCCCCAACAAATCCACCCTTTTCCCTTGTTATATCTATTTTGTTATCCAACGCCTTAGCTGTACTCTCTACATCCCTTAATGCAGGGTTGGTGGATATAGGGGTATCTTCTTCACCTAATTCTTTTAATGATTTTTGATGTTCAGAAATTTCATTTTCTGCTTTAGCAATAGCTTCATTTATTTTATTTGTACTATTTGATAGTTCTTCTTTTGTTTTTAAAACCTTAACTTTTTTACCCGTTGGCTGTCCAAATTTGTCATACTCTGTCTTGGTCTTATATTTAAAATCTTCGCTGTCCCTCTGTTTTATAAGTTTGTTAATAAAATCTTTTGATGTTTTTATTTTATCTCTTAGAACGTCCCCTTGTGTCTTTTGTTTAATGGGAGCTTCGCTTTCCTTTGTTTTTATAGCTTGCTCTAAATTGTCTGCCAGTGTCCCCCTTTTAAGCATATCTTTAGCACTTGCAATGGTGTTGGTTGCAGCCTTACCCAATCTACCAGTCCCTAAATCTTCTTCACTTACTTTACCATCTCTAATATCTTGAACTAATTTTTTTGCTTCATCCAAACTTAAACCACTCTCAAAAAGTTGTACCGTACATTGCTCCCTATCTTTTTTTGTTTGCTCGTTATTTGCTAATGCAGGGTTATCAGATACAGTAGGTTGTTCTGCCTTTACTTCTTTGGTGGGTAGGGATTGTGATAATTCATTAAAATTTACATTTGTTGTATTTGTCGAATTGGCATCAGATTGTTTAAGTGCTGAAATTTGATTTAGATAATCTCCTCTATGATACTTTATAACGTCTTCATCACTAATATCAAACTCCTTATACCTATTTCTTAAAATATCAATAGCTTGCTTATGTATTTGTTCTTTTGTCAATTTAGGTAATTCTATCACAGCTTCACGCCCTCCCTGTCTTGAATCTCTAAATTCTATTATTTTTACTGGTTGTCCATTAAAATATACAACATCTCCCACTTTTGTATTACTTTCATCAACCACATCTCCCCCTACACTACCTACTTGCTCGGATTGTTGTTTTTGTTTTTCTTTTAAAGCATTAATTACATCATCCGCACTCATTTTATCTGTTACTTCAATACCATTTTCTTTTGCAATACGTTCAAGGTTTTTAGTAATGAATGTTGGCTTACTTCCTTCCCCAATAGATGCTAATAAATCTTCTGCTTCTTTTGTTAATGGGTTAGTTTCTGCTGGTACATTTTCACCGATAGGCACACCAAATTCATCTACTCCTTCTATTGGTTCGGGTAGTTTTTCTTCTGACTTGGTGGTATCTTCTCTTTCTTTTATAGTAATATCAATAGCCTCTAATTTTGCTTTTGCTTTTACCATTTCTTTTTCTGGCAATAATGGCTTCCCGTTTTCATCTTTAGCATCTATCTGCTTTTGTAAATTTTCTCTTTCTTTCTCTAAATCTTTTGGTGGATTAAGAATTAATTCATTTCTATAATCAGCCACTAATCCTGTTTTTTCGGATTCTTTTTTCTGTTCTTCAGGTAAACTCTTTTCTGAATTTGCTTTATTTTTAACATATAAATTGTATAAATAATCTACCCTTTGTTCGTCATTAAGCACTCTGCCTTTAGCATCTTGAGTAGGAACTTCTTTTATTAACTTTGAAATTTCATTTACATTAGCTATCCTTTCTTTTGCCTCTTGTGGTGTTAACTCTTTTAACTGCTCTTGCTCTTTTATCCTTTGTATTTTAATATCAGAATTATCACCTATCTCCCAAAGCATTGACTTTCTTAAATTGCTTTCTCTTTTATAACCAGTATAAGCATGAGTAAAAAATAATGGAAGTTGACCAATAGCAAATTCTTCCATATTTTTCATGCTGTTGGATATTATTTCATTTGTAGAGATATTTTTATTGTATAAAACATTATCTGCTGCCTGATGTATTGCTGGTACACCACCACCCCATAAAGCAACCATTTTAGCATTAGAAGCAACTGAATTTTTTACAGAAGCGGCTGCTTTTGAAATTATATTTTTATCTTTTGAAACTACTTCGTCCCATTTACTTTTAGAGATTTGCTCAAATATATTTTTTAGTGCCGGGGCTTTACTTACTGCTTCTTTTACTAAGTCATACTGAGTTCCAAATGTAGCAGCAAGCATATCTATCCCCGTATGCAAATTAGCGTATCCGTTCGGGTCTTTTATACCTTCTTCAACTGCTTGTGTGTAATGATTATTGTGCATTAAAGAACCAAGTCCTATCATTTCTCCGGGCTTACCTTTAATTGGATTAGCTGCCATAGCAAAGGCCATCCCACCAATATCTCCTAAAAATCCGGCCATCGTATATGCGGTTGCTTTACTAAAGAAGTTTTTGCTGCCGGTTTTTGAATTTGTAACCGTTGTAATTTTATCTTGATTTTCAAATAATATTTTTCTGGCCCTTTCTTTTTTTTCAGCTTCATTCAGATTTTTGTCTGCATAAATATCTTTTATTTGCTTTTCAACTTCTTTAGGATACTGTGTTAATACAGGAGAATTTACTCTCCTAAGTTCTTCTGGCAGATAAGTATATTGTCCTAAAGATTGACTTTCCCCTACACGCTGCATTTGCAATTCAGGGCTATCTCCAAAAAGGTTATAAAAAGATTTTCTTGGGTTATCAGCCTGAATAGCAAATTTTACAGCCATAGTATTTAATAACCCGGGTTCCCTTCCTATAATATCAGCTATTTGCCTATCAAGTTTCATTTCCGTTGTTAGCGGGAATCTCTTATCGTCATTTCCCCAATCCTGAATAATATTATTCATTTTACCTACATTGTCGTTGTAGGCATTTATAAGATTATTTTTTTCTTCCCCGTCAGGCAGCCCATCTATTTTTTTACCAAGTTCTTTATTTGTTTTATCCAGTTGCGCTATTTCGTTATCTCTCCCAATAGAAGCAAGTTCTCTTAGGCGTGTTTCCATGCCTATTTTTTGATCTATTGTAGTTTGAGATAGCCTACCGCCTTCCGGGTTTTCGCTTTCGTATGAAGTAGGTATTGCCACCGGAGCCTGAATATTACGGGCTACTTCCAGCGGCATTTGATGGATATAAATATCTTTAATTGGAGTATTTAAGAAGGCTAATGTCTGTTCATATTTTTCAGGTTCATAGGCTTTCAAAGTAAGTAGTCCTGCATATTCCGAAGGAGTAAGTTTTGAACTAAGCCCACTATTATTATAACTTTCTTCAAATCCGGGCGCAGATGGATTTATCACGTATGCACCTGCCCTTATTCTTTCATTAGCAACTTCACGTTCTTCTTTGGTATCAAAAACTCTGTTTATTATATTCTGTTGTTCCTGAATATTTGATACAGCCTCATCTACATTTTGTGAAGTCTTTAAATTTATAAATTTATTAGCCTCATCCCAATTACCTGTTTTTTTAGCAATATCATATTGGGTTTTAACTCCGCTTAATATATCATTATACTTTACAGGATTTTCTTTCCTTAATTCCAATAATCTTTTTTGGCTAAATGGCTGTTCCCCAAATTCATTTTTCCATGTAAATGCTTCTTCAGGGAAATCTTCAAATTCTTTCCCTACTTCTTCAAGATTGTAATCTTTATACCGCTCTTGTAATTTATCGGCTTCTTTTCTTTTATCTTCATCTGGCAAAGGTTGCGCTGTTCCCCTTGACATTCCCATTTCTAAATCAGAAACAGGTTTTACGGCATTTTTTAATTTTCTGTACTCTTTAGATGCAGATATAGCGTTTTCATCAACCGTTGGTATCTCTGTACCACCCACGCCACCAGATAGGGCATTGCCAGCTTCGAGCGAAGAACCCTCGAAATCCACTCTTGCGACTTTTTTTTTTGAAGACGGGAAATATTGGGCATCAAAATCTTGTCTGCTTTTTGTGTAAAGGCCTTGATCTACCACCACTTTATGCAATTTATCTTTAGCCTCTGGGGTGCTGTATTGTTTTACAAATTCATCATAAGACTTTGTATATAATCCTTTATCCTTAACTACCTTATATAGTTTCCTTATAGGCGGTTCTGGTTGTTGTGTAGGTTCCTGAACTTCTGGTGATTCTATTTCTAAAATATCCTCCATTTAATCCAATATTGCTTTTTGTTTGGTATTTTCACTTCCTTTCGTTCCTGATTGAGCCTTAAACTTAGTGCCTGCCTTTGATTGAACATATCTATCTTTTGCCGCTTCCCTGCTTATCTTTTGACCTCCTGCTCCTTCCCAATCTCCAGTAGATGGGTCAACATAGTAGCCTTTTACTCCTTTCAATGATCCATCCGGCTGTTTCATATTTATCTCTACTGGTTTTACTCCAGGTTTTTTCTTAGACAAATCCCTGTTTGTTATAATATCCAATCTTTCTGGGTCAACATTTGTAATATCAACAAAAGTCTTCCCTGATTGTAATGGTACACCATATTCAGCAACAACCTCATCTGATACATACCCTACATCTTCTTGTGGTTGTCCGGCTTGTTTGTTTGCTCTTATTTTAGCCATGCTTTGACCAAATGTGATTTCATTCTTTTCTTTCCAATCTTCCATTCCTTCTTCACGCTTCTTATCCATTAAATTTGCCACATTAGGTACTTGACTTGGCTTACCGAGTTGAGGCTGGTGTGTTAATGCGTATGCCATTGTGTTTAAAGCAAGTGTTCTTGTAGCTGGGCTAAGCAATGCCTCTTTAGGTATTTTAAGCCCGTTTTCACCCCATGCTTGTTTCCACAAATCATTTTCCGCAACATTTTTTTCGTAAGCCGCTATTAAATTATTTGCTTCTTCTTCTCCGTATGAATTTTTAAATGTGTTATTAAAGTGTCTGCTTCGACCAGTACCAGCCATTGCGGATGCTAAACTATTATAGTAATTTAATGGTGATTCTGTTGCTTTTATTGGTGTAATTTCTTTACCAAGTACAAGTCCTTTGTCATCAGAATAATCTTTGGATAAAGTGTTTCTTTCTGTTAACCGACCTACTGCTTTTTGTATAAATGGTTGCCAGTTTGCTACATTGCCCCTATCTACATAGCTATTGTAGTCTAATGGGTTAAATGGAACCATTTTTATTTGACCAGTTGCGGGGTCTATTTCTCTATTGGGGTCTGGGCGACTTAAGGTTCCAAATGCCTTTGTTGGAACCCCATTTGTCATAGCAAGTAATGTTGGGGCTTCTTCGTAATGGTCATCAGGCTTCAAAGCTAATTTCTTTGTATAATCCTCTAACGCCTTTTTGGTCTGCTTGCTATCATTTAATATTTTCCAAGCGTTTGCTAATTCTCTTTGAGCATCCATTTCCGCTGCGATTCTATCTCT
>CALJKL010000025.1 GCA_937973555.1 uncultured Flavobacteriales bacterium
GGCGGTTTCATAGCATCCCGCCGAAGATATAACCCTTTATTTGTCAATGAAAATAAAATATTCTGAACTGATAGATCAAACCCTGTATTTTCCTCAAGAAGAATTGAAATACGAAGATCATCAACTTTACTTTCATGATATCCCTTTGATGGATTTGGTAGAAAAATTCGGGACACCATTAAAGTTCAGTTATCTGCCAAAAATTTCTGAAAATATAAAAAGGGCAAAAGGTTGGTTTAAAGACGCCATCAAAAAGAACGATTATAAAAAGTCTTATAAATATTGTTATTGTACCAAATCTAGCCACTTTTCTTTTGTGCTGGAGGAGGCTTTGAAGAATGATATTTCTATAGAAACGTCTTCGGCGTTTGACATTGACATCGTTAAAAAACTGTATGATACCGGCAAAATTGATAAAAATATTGAGGTAATCTGTAATGGTTTCAAAACGGATGATTACCTGAACAAAGTTTCAGATCTTATCAACCATGGTTTCGAAAACATTATCCCAATTCTCGATAATTACCGAGAACTGGATAAATTGACAGAAAGCATTGATACCACTTTTGATATAGGAATCAGAATTGCGTCTGAAGAAGAGCCGAAATTTGAATTTTATACCTCAAGATTAGGAATCGGGTACAAAGATATCATCCCATATTACAGTCAGAAAATTGCCGAGCATCCAAATGCCAGATTGAAGATGCTGCACTTCTTCATCAATACCGGAATTAAAGATACGGCATATTACTGGAACGAACTTTTCAAATGTCTGCGGGTATATGCAAGATTGAAAAAAATAGCACCAGAGGTAGATTCTTTGAATATTGGTGGTGGTTTTCCTATCAAAAATTCTCTTCAGTTCGATTATGATTACGAATACATGGTGGGCGAAATTGTTTACCAAATCAAAAAATTCTGTGAGGAAGAAGGCGTAGAAGAGCCAAATATCTATACCGAATTCGGAAGTTTTACCGTAGGAGAAAGTGCTGGAAATTTATATAAAATTATTTCTCAAAAACGACAAAACGACAGAGAAAAATGGAATATGATAGATTCTTCCTTTATGACCACTTTGCCAGATTCTTGGGCAATTTCTAAGAGATTTATCATGCTTCCGCTCAACCGTTGGGAAGATTCTTACGAAAGGGTTTTCTTGGGAGGATTAACCTGCGATTCTGATGATTATTACAACTCCGAGCAGCATGCCAATGCCATTTATTTGCCGGTTTTCAGTGATACCAAACCTTTGTATATTGGTTTTTTCAATACGGGAGCTTATCAAGAAAGTATTAGTGGTTTTGGCGGAATCCATCACTGTTTATTGCCACAGCCAAAACACATTCTTATCCAAAAAGCCAAAAACGGAAAGCTGCAATACGAAGTCTTCAGCGAAGAACAGCAGCCAGAAGATGTCCTGAAACTTTTAGGATATTAAAAAATATTATTAAAAAGCCAGAATTTGTTTTTGGCTTTTTTTATTTGTAGGCATAAGGTTTTAACAAATAAAAATTTCGTGTACATTTGTAATTCATAGAAAACTTGTTCATGAAAGGTCAAAACAAACTATTTTTTGCAATTCTTATTGCATTGACGTTGGGCGTCATTATTGGTGGTGTAGTTCACACGCAGTTTCCAGAAAGCACAGAATCTTTTTCCAAAAACATAAAACTTCTAGGTACCGTTTTCATCAGACTGGTACAGATGATTATTGCCCCGTTGGTATTCACCACATTGGTAGTAGGAATAGCCAAGATGGGTGACACGGCTATGATAGGCAGAGTTGGGGGGAAGGCTATGTTGTGGTTTATTTCTGCCTCTTTGGTTTCATTAATGTTAGGTTTGGTTTTGGTGAATTGGTTAGAGCCGGGGCATGTTACTAAATTACCAATTCAGGATGTAGCATCAGCAAAAGAAATTATGGATAATTCTAAAGGGTTTTCTTTGGAAGATTTTGTGAAACATGTAGTGCCAAAGAGTTTGTTTCAGGCATTTGCAGAAAATGAGGTGCTGCAGATTGTAGTATTTTCTATCATGTTTGGGGTTGCTCTTTCTCATATCGGCGAAGAATATGCAAAACCGGTGATTAATTTCCTGGATATTGTGGCACATGCCATCCTTAAAATGGTAGGATATATTATGTGGTTCGCACCATTAGGTGTCTTGGGTGCTATTGCAGCAGTAGTAGCTACCAATGGCTTTGAGATATTTAAGGTCTATGCCATCTATTTAAGAGATTTCTTTTTTGCACTTGGCATCTTGTGGCTTCTATTATGTATTGTAGGCTATTTTATTTTAGGAAACAGATTGTTTGCTTTATTGAAAAGAATTAAAGAACCATTGTTGATAGCATTCTCTACCACCAGTTCTGAAGCTGTTTTCCCGAAATTGGTGGAAGAGCTGGAACGTTTTGGCTGCAACAACAGAATCGTATCTTTCATCTTACCTTTAGGATATTCATTTAATTTGGATGGAAGTATGATGTATATGACATTCGCATCTATTTTCATTGCACAGATTTATGGAATAGATATGACGATTGGTCAACAAATTACTATGCTTTTAGTATTGATGCTCACCAGTAAAGGGATTGCAGGAGTACCTAGAGCCAGTTTGGTAATCATTGTGGCTACTTGTGGTATGTTTAATATACCACCGGAAGGCATAGCCCTTATCTTGCCAATAGATCATTTTTGTGATATGGGGCGCAGCATGACCAATGTTCTCGGGAATGCCCTTGCTACTTCAGCCGTCTCCAAATGGGAAGGACAATTAGAACCACATGGTGGTGAATTATAAAAATCTAAATCCGCAGCAATGCGGATTTTTTTATTTCAAATCGTTAATATCAATCATCAATATTGCTATTTTTATTCATTCCAAATTAATTATTTTATGTAAATTTGTCAGGTAAGATTTAAATAAAATTTTATCCTAAAATTATGTTGACGAAAGCAAGAGTTCAGGAATTTCTGAAAGAAATAGAAGTAGATGATTTGGTGAAAAACATCCAAGTGATGGGTGATGATGTATACATAGACATGATAGCACATTCTCCTGCCATGCACGAAAAAAAGAAACTGGAAGTAGCCATGAAACAGGCATTTGCTTCAGAATTTGGAGAGCACATCGTCCTGAAACTTAAAATTGCTTCGCCTGAACCTACAGAAGTTCAGCAAAATCAAATCAAAGGAAAAGCCATTCCAGGCATTCAGAATATTATCGCCGTAGCTTCCGGAAAAGGAGGGGTAGGTAAATCTACCGTTACGGCAAACCTTGCAGTTACCCTTCAAAAAATGGGATTTTCAGTAGGAGTTTTGGATGCAGATATCTATGGACCATCTGTGCCTACCATGTTTGATACAGAAGACGAAAAACCTATTTCTGTAGAAGTAGATGGTAAAAGCTACATGAAGCCTATCGAAAATTATGGGGTAAGAATGCTTTCTATAGGATATTTTTCTGGGGCTAATCAGGCAGTAGTATGGCGCGGACCAATGGCCAGCAAGGCTTTGAATCAAATGCTTCGCGATGCGGCATGGGGGAATCTAGATTTCCTTTTAATAGACCTTCCTCCAGGAACGGGTGATATTCATCTTTCTATCATTCAGGAAGTTCCGGTAACGGGTGCCGTTATTGTAAGTACGCCTCAGCATGTGGCTTTGGCAGATGTGAAAAAGGGAATCGCAATGTTTACCATGGAAAGCATTAACATTCCGGTACTGGGATTGATAGAAAATATGGCCTATTTTACACCGGAAGAATTGCCTGATAATAAATATTATATCTTTGGAAAACAAGGTGCACAATTTATGGCAGAAGATTTAGGAATTCCTGTATTGGGAGAAATTCCTTTAATTCAAAGTATAAGAGAAGCGGGTGATGTAGGAAGACCAGTGGCATTGAAAAAGGGGTCTAAAATTGCTGAAATTTATAAAGAAACGGCTCGAAAAATGATAGAAAGTTTGGTGGAAAGAAATAAAAACTTGCCTCCAACCGAAGCCGTGAAAATAACTACAATGGCAGGCTGCTCACCAAAGAAATAATATGTTGATCATTTGAATTTTATAAATTATGAATAAAGAAAAACTCTCTCACGAAGAAGTAGTAACCAAAGTACTGGAGGCCTTAGAATCTATACGCCCTTTTCTTAAAAATGATGGTGGGGATATAGAGTTGGTGGATGTAATTGACAATAAAGTGATGGTAAAACTACACGGCAATTGTCAAGGTTGTCCTATGAGTTTTTCTACAATGAAGTTGGGCGTTGAAAATACCATTAAACAGTTTGCACCACATATACAAGAGGTGGTGAGTGTAGAATAAATAAAAACTCCTTCAGAATTTCTGAAGGAGTTTTTTATTAGTGATGTTTCACTTTCAAAAGTTTTTCGAGGCCTAATTCTTTAATTGACATTTCCCGCATTTCCACTTTTCTTATTTTTCCTGAAATAGTCATTGGGAATTCTTCTACAAATTTCCAATATTTAGGCACTTTATAATGGGCAATTTGTCCTTTGCAGAATTGGCTGAGTTCTTCTTCCGTAATGGTGGTCCCTGTTTTTACTTTTATCCAGGCCATTACTTCCTCACCGTATTTTTCACTAGGTACGCCTATCACCTGGGCATCTAAAACATTAGGATATTGATACAGGAAGTCTTCAATTTCTTTGGGTGAAATATTTTCTCCTCCCCTTATAATCAAATCTTTAATCCTGCCTGAAATATGGATATATCCTTCCTCGTCCATCATGGCCAAATCTCCGGTATGCATCCATCTTGAGTTGTCCAAAACCTGATTGGTAGCATCAGGGTTATCCCAATATTTCAACATTACAGAATAGCCTCTTGTACAGAGTTCTCCGTTTTCGCCACGGGTTACTATTTTTCCTGTTTCTGGGTTGATGATTTTTATTTCTAAATGATCATGTATAGTTCCTACAGAATGAATCTGCTTTTCAAAAGGCGTGCCTATTTTGGTTTGGGTAGATACCGGCGAAGTTTCTGTCATGCCATAGCAGATGGTTACCTCTTTCATGTTCATTTGGTTTTCTACCTTTTTCATTACTTCTGGCGGACAAACTGCACCTGCCATTACCCCTGTTCTCAGTGATGTTAGATTATATTTTCTGGAATCCATTTCATGAAGTTCTGCAATAAACATGGTAGGTACTCCATAGAGCGAAGTACATTTTTCTTTTTCTACGGTTTCCAAAGTTTTTTCAGGATCAAAGCTATCATTAGGAATTACCATTGTGGCACCATGAGCTGTGCAACAAAGGTTACCAATGACCATTCCGAAACAATGATAAAAAGGAACGGGGATGCAAACTCTGTCTTTTTCGGAATAGTTCATTCTGATGCCAATGAAATAGCCATTGTTCAGGATGTTGTGATGAGAAAGTGTAACGCCTTTCGGAAAGCCTGTTGTTCCTGAGGTATACTGAATGTTTACCGCATCATCAAACTGAACTTGTGCCTCCCATTTTTGAAGTTCCTCATCCGAAACTTGTGATGCGCCGCTTAAAAATTCGTCCCAATTGTCATCAAAGAAAATTTCTTCCTGTAATGTAGAGGTAAATTCCCTTGCATCTTCTACCATTTTTTTGTAGTTGCTGGTTTTGAAACTCAAGGAAGCAAAAATATATTTGATTTGTGACTGATTGAGTACAAAAATCAGTTCACTGGTTCTGTATGCAGGATTGATATTTACCAAAATCACTCCAATTCTTGCCGTTGCATATTGCAGCAATACCCATTCGTAACGGTTGGGTGCCCAAATACCGACTCTATCTCCGGCTTCTATACCCAGTTGAATTAAGGCCTTTGCCACATCTGAAGTCTGCCGGTAAAACTCTTCATAAGTAGCCCTATAATTTTGATGGGTACAGACCAATGCTTCATTTTTTGGGAATTTTAGTACCGTTTTTTTGAGGTTTTCGCCAATGGTTTCGCCTAGAAGTGGCACGTCGGACACACCGTAAGTATAGGATAGCTGGGAGTTCATATTGATTTAATTATAATTTTTTGTGGTCTAAAATAAGACATAAAGGTAAAAAGAACTTTTTTAAAAAAAGAACATCAGCTTTATGAGATTTATTTCATGTTTATTTTGTCATATATGCTATGTATCAATCCATCAGCAACGGAAATTTTCGGAACATAAACTTTGGAAATGTTGGCCCAGTTCAGCACCTTGTTGAAAATTTCCAACGCTGGAACAATTACATCCGCGCGGTCTTTTCTTAAGTTATATTTCAGCATTCTTTCTTCTACAGTAAGGGTCTTTAGGCTTTTATAGAAGGTTTTTAGCATATTGGCAGACATTGGCTTTCCGTCTTTGGTTTTGCTCATCGAAAATACCTTATTGATGTTTCCTCCGGAACCTATTGCAACAATTGATTTTTTACCTAAAATTTTTGATTTTATTTCGGTTTTCATCTCATTCCAGTTTTCTTTGGTCACCAAATTATTGAGCAAACGGATGGTGCCAATATTGAAGGAATGTTCGTATTTCATGTTGCCGTTTTCGTAGTAGGTCAATTCTGTAGAGCCTCCTCCAACGTCTATGTAAAGATAACCGAAATTTTTGTCGAGACCTTCTGCTACGTGGTTTTCATAGATAAGGGTAGCTTCCTCGTCTCCAGAAATAATCTCAATCTCTATCCCAGATTCCTGTCTTACCCAATCTATAATTTCTTTACCGTTTTGGGCATCCCTCATGGCACTAGTGGCACAGGCCCGGTAATGTTCTACGCCATATATTTCCATCAATTGCGCAAAAACTTTCATGGATTGAATAACCATTTTTTTTCTTTCTTCACCAATTTTCCCAGTGGTGAAAACATCTATTCCCAATCTGAAGGGGATTCTTAAGAGGTTGAGTTTTACAAACTCTGCTTTTCCTTTTTTAGATACTCTTACTTCATTAATCAGCAAGCGTGCTGCGTTACTTCCTATGTCTATTGCTGCAATCTTCATGGTAAGTTTTAAATTTCTTTCGGCTTGTAAAAGAATAAGAATTCTTTAGAAGAATTTTTAAATTCAGCCCAAGAATCAGTATCTATTTCGAAGGCCACCACAGAACAGGTGGGCATATATTCTATATTTTCGTTGGTAAGGGAATTGGCAAAGTATGTAATGCCGTTGTTATGAGAAAAAATAGCCACATTTTTGGATGCGTCGCTTAGGTTTTCTATGACTTCTAAAAATTCTGAAGAAGAAGCATTGTAAAGTTCCTCGAATTTCAGAATATTTTTGTTTTCATAGACTTCAGCAAAATATCTGCAGGTTGTAAGGGCTCTTTTTGCCGGACTGGTTACGAAAGTGTCTATCTGTATGTTTTGAGCCTTAAGAAATTTGGCCATTTTTGGTGCGTCTGCATGCCCTCTTTCGCTTAGTGGTCTGTCAAAATCTTCTGTATCTGCTGGCCAATCGCTCTTGGCATGTCTCACCAAAAAAAGTTTCTTCATTTTTTAATTTGGAATGTGAGTTTAAATTTATGAAAAATTTGAATTACCACAACCTGAAAAAAATTAGTAAATTTGCAGCTATGAGTCAAATCATTGCCATTGATTACGGAAAAGCCCGTTGCGGCATTGCTGTCACAGACGATTTGCAGATGATTGCTAGTGCTTTAACGACGGTGGAAACCAAAAACCTGATTCCTTTTTTGCAAAAATATTTTGCCGAAAACAAGGTGGAAGCAATGGTAATAGGCTTGCCAACGGACCTTAAAGGAAATCTTTCGGAGATAGAAATCGAGATTTTAAAGTTTGTAGAACAGGCAAAAACTCTTTTTCCGGAAGTGGAAATTCATCGATTAGATGAACGTTTTACTTCTAAAATGGCTTCTTATTTTATTTCCCAAAGTGGAAAAAATAAAAAGCAAAGACAAGAAAAAGGCTTAATTGATAAAATTAGTGCCACCATTATATTACAGAATTTTTTAGAACAGAGATAAATGATTTTACCCATCAGAGCCTACGGAGATACGGTGTTAAGAAAAAAGGCACATGATATTTCTGCCGATTATCCGGAACTTAAGGAATTGATATCCAATATGTTTGAAACCATGAACGGTGCGCATGGTATTGGTCTTGCCGCTCCACAGATAGGTTTGGATATCCGTCTTTTCATTGTAGATGTTTCTCCTTTGGCAGATGACGAAGATTATGAAGATATTGCAGAGGAATTGAAGGACTTTAAAAAAGTTTTCATCAATGCCAAGATTTTAGAAGAAAGTGGCAATGAATGGAAATTTAATGAAGGATGCCTTTCTATACCTGATGTAAGGGAAGATGTCATTAGAAAAGAAACCATCTTGATTGAATATTTCGACGAGAATTTCGTGAAACATACCGAAACTTATTCAGACATTAGAGCAAGAGTTATTCAGCATGAATACGATCACATAGAGGGCGTTTTGTTTACCGACAGACTAAGTCCTTTGAAAAAGAAAATCATCAAAGGAAAATTAGGAAAGATAACCACAGGAGAAATCAATGTGGGGTATAAGATGAGGTTTCCAAAATAGACATCAATAATAAATAAAATAAAAAAATATAATTAGGTTAAAAGGCTAATTGCCAAAACCGAAAGCAAAAAATTACATTATGCAGTTAGAAAAAATAATTTCGATTTCCGGTAAACCGGGTTTATTTACATTAGTATCGCAATTAAGATCAGGATTTATCGTAGAAGATATTTCTACAGGAAAAAAGGCGAGCATTTCTAATTCTTCTCAGGTGAGTTTGTTAGAAAATATCGCCATCTATACTTTTGATAAAGAAGTTCCACTTTTTGAAGTGGTAAAAAACATCGCAGAAAAATACAGTTATGAACAGGCTATTTCTCATAAATCTTCTGAAACTGAACTTAGAAATTTCATGGCAGAAGTTTTGCCAGATTATGATGTAGATAGAGTATATGGTTCTGATATCAAAAAATTGGTACAATGGTATAACCTGATGCAGAAAGCAGGGATTATCAACAAAAAAGCCTTTGAAAAATCGGAAGAAACTGTTTCTGATGCGCAAGTAGTAGAAGAAAAGCCGGCTAAAGCAGAAAAAAAACCTGCAGCAAAAAAGACAGCTCCTAAAACAGAAAAGGCAGCAGCTCCAAAGGCAAAAGCATCTACGGCTTCTAAAGCGGCACCTAAAAGTGCTCCAAGAAAACAAGGATAATTAAATAATTTCCCGCAGATTTCACGGATTTTCACGGATTTTTTTGTGCATTTCTGCGAAATCTGCGGGATTTTTTTATCAATAACGTTATGAATACAAAACAGCAAAAACTAGAAGCCTTTTCTCAATTGTTGGACATCATGGACGATTTGCGTGAAAAATGTCCGTGGGATAAAAAGCAGGATCTGCAGTCTTTGAGACATCTCACTTTGGAAGAAGTTTACGAACTTTCTGATGCTTTGCTGGAAGAAAACCTTCAGGAGATCAAAAAAGAGTTGGGTGATGTTTTGCTGCATTTGGTTTTTTATGCCAAAATAGGTTCAGAAAAAAAGAGCTTTGACATTGCCGATGTCATTAATTCCTTAAATGAAAAACTTATTTTCCGCCATCCGCATATTTACGGAGATGTGAAAGTGGAAGACGAAGAAGAGGTGAAGCAAAATTGGGAAAAACTGAAACTGAAAGAAGGCAACAAGTCTATTCTGGGAGGAGTGCCGAAAAGTTTGCCACCCATCATCAAGGCCTTCAGAATTCAGGATAAGGTGAAGGGGATAGGTTTTGATTTTGCCAATGCCGAAGATGCCTGGAAAAAGGTAGAAGAGGAACTTTCAGAATTTCATGCCGAAACTGATGCGGTGAAGAGAGAAGAGGAGCTGGGAGATGTATTCTTTTCCCTCATCAATTATGCCCGAATTTCCGGGTTAAATGCAGATACAGCGCTGGAAAGAACTAATTTGAAATTCATCAAACGTTTTCAAACCCTCGAAAAATTGGCCGAAAGCAGAAATCTTCAGCTTTCAGAAATGTCTTTACAAGAAATGGACTTGCTTTGGGAAGAAGCAAAGAAAATGGAAAATAGAGATAATTAAGAAGTCTTCCTATAATTCAAAATTGCCCAAACATTAAAGATTACTGCCATTCCTAATATGTAGAAAAACTGAGGCAAGAGATTCATGAATCCACTGTTTTTAAGCACAATCAGCCGAATGACTTCTATCAAATGTCGTAAAGGATTGAAAAGCGTCATTTTTTGTGCCCATACCGGCATGCTTTCTATAGGGGTAAACAAACCGCTCATAAGATTAAAAATCATAATGAAGAAAAACAGAGTAAACATGGCTTGTTGCTGCGTTTCGCTATAGGTGGAAATTAATAGACCGAATCCTAATATGGCAAAAAGATAAATGGCCACAAAGAAATAAAGCAACAATAAATTCCCCTGAATTTCAACGCTATAAACAAAACGGGCAACTGTGAGTCCCAAAGTGAAAGCAATCATGGCCAAAATCCAAAACGGAATGAGTTTGCCCAAAATAAAATTGTATTTCTTAATTGGCGAAACATTAATCTGTTCTATGGTGCCGGCTTCTTTTTCGGAAACGATATTCAAGGCCGTTAGCATACCGCCAATGAGCGTTACCAAAAATGCTAAAATACCCGGAACGAGAGACAATCTGTAATTAAAATGCCTGTTGAACCAAAGAGTAGTGTCTATCTGTAGTCCGGCAGTTTTTTGTACTTCTGTAATTTCTGGAGACAGTTCTGTTTGTATTTTCTTATTGTAATCTTGTAGAATCTGAGACAGATACATACCAGAAAGTCCGGCTTTGGTGCCGTTAATGGCATTGATGGCAATCAATACTTTATCATGATTTTCTCGGACAATATTTTTTTCAAATTTTTGGGGAATCTGCAATATCAAATCTGCATTTTCTTTTTCCAAAATTTCAAAGGCTTCGTTGTAATTTTCGCCATAATATTGCAACCGGAAATAATTGCCACTTGTGACATCCTGAATCAGTTTCCGCGAAAAAGAAGAGTGGTCTTGGTCTACCACAGCAAGATTGATGTTCTTAATTTCATAACTTGCCGCTAGTGGGAGCACGATGAGTTGAACAACGGGCATTACAAAAATAACCGCCAATATAGATTTATTCCGGAAAATCTGCCGGAATTCTTTACGCAATAAAAATAATAACTGTCTCATTTTTCAATTACTCCAATCTTATGTTAAATTTCTTCACGGCAATCCCAAAAAGTGCCATCATCATTCCTGTTAAAACCAACATCGGTTTCCAAATGATGGAAATGCCGGTCCCTTTTATCATGATATTTTTTACCATAATGTAATACCATTTTGCAGGGATAATATTAGAGACCACCTGTAGCGGAATAGGCATGTTTTCTATCGGGAACATAAAACCGCTCAGCATCAAGGTTGGGAGCATGGTGGCAATTAAAGAAATCATCATGGCTTGCTGCTGTGTTTTTACAAATATGGATATCAAAATGCCAATCAAGAGATTGGTTAAAACAAAAATGGTGCTCACGAAGATCAAAAGTAGTATGCTTCCTTTTATTGGCAAATCCAATAAAAAATAACTCAAAATCATAATTACCAACAAAATCAGCATGGAAAGGATGAAATAAGGGACTGCCTTAGCAATGATTACAAATGATGGTTTCATGGGAGAAACGAGCAGGATTTCCATGGTGCCGGTTTCTTTTTCCTTTACAATGGCAATGGCCGTCATCATTACGCAGACAATCAATAAAATAAGTGCCATAACCCCGGGAACAAAATTCGGAGCGCCCTTTAATTGTGGGTTATAAAGCATTCTTATTTCTGAGGTAATGTTGTAGGTTTGTAGATTGTTTTTTTGTTGATTTTGATAAAAATCCAGCGAAATGTTTTGAAGATATGAGGCAATCTGATTGCCCAAATTAATATCCGTTCCATCTACCAATACCTGAATTTTAGCCTTTTTTTGAAGGGTTAAATTTTCCGAAAAATCACTTGGGATAATTAATATGATTTTATTTTTGCCATTTTTAAAAGCCTCTTGAAACTGTTTTGGGTTCGTGAGGTTTTCTTCAATATCAAAATATTTGTTAGCGTCAATTTTTGAAATTAAGGCTGTAGAAGCTGCACTTTTGTCTTGGTCGAAAACGTCAATCCCTGTATTTTTAATTTCATTGGATAAGGCAAATCCAAAGAGAATGACCTGCACTACCGGCAATCCAAAAAGCATCAGCAATACGCGCCTGTCCCGTAATACATGGTAAAATTCTTTTTTGATGAATGTTAGTAATTGTTTCATTTCAATTTTTAATTAATCGGCACTTCGTTTTGCCCCCCTCGCCAATTGGTAAAAAACTTCATCCATATGATTTGCTTCAAATTGACTTTTTAAATTGGTAGGGGTGTTCAGCGCTGCTATTTTACCGTCTACCATGATCGAAATTCGGTTGCAATATTCCGCTTCATCCATGTAATGGGTAGTCACAAAAACTGTGATTCCGTTTTCTGCCGCTTCATATATCAAGTCCCAAAACTGCCTCCTCGTCACAGGGTCTACACCGCCAGTAGGCTCATCCAGAAAAACAATTTCCGGATTGTGGAAGATCGCCACCGAAAATGCCAGTTTCTGTTTCCAGCCCAAAGGAAGTTCTGAAACCAGTTTTGTTTTTTCTTTTTCGAGCCCTAGTTTCGCAATCAGTTCTTCACTTTTCTGTTGAATCTGTTGGTTGCTTAGTCCATAAATTCCGCCAAAAAATTCAAGGTTTTCTAAAATCGTCAGATTCTCATATAGAGAAAATTTCTGACTCATATAGCCAATATTTTTCTTGATTTCCTCCGTTTCATGTACATTAAAACCCGCTACCGTAGCCGTTCCTGAAGTAGGGGTAGAAAGGCCACAAAACATGCGCATGGCGGTAGTTTTTCCGGCGCCATTCGCTCCTAGAAATCCAAAAATTTCTCCCTTGTATACCTCAAAAGAAATTTGGTCTACCGCAGTAAAATCACCAAACATTTTGGTAATATTTTCGGCTTTTATGGCAATATTTTTAGAATTTACATCCATTTCAATTTTTTGAAAGCAACCATATAAAACTATCTTCCACTGTTGCTTCTATCTTATTGATTTCTATTTGTTTAAATGTTTTTTCTTTCAAAAAATTTTCCAGATTGTCTTTGTTGAATACTGTATCTTTTTTTATCACTACATGCACGAATTCTCCAAAAGCATAAGAATTTAGTGTGGCCGGATAGTTTTTCAAAATTTTTAAAAGCACTGGAATGTTTTCTGTCCTCACTTCATACAATTCTTCCGGAAAACTGCTGCAGATGTTTTTTGGGGTATCTATTTTAAGGATTTTACCATTTTGCATCAGCGCTATTCTGTCGCATAAATTGGCTTCGTCCATGTAAGGTGTTGCCACCACTATGGTGATGCCTTGTTCTTTCAGGCGTTTCAGCATTTCCCAGAATTCTTTCCTTGAAACGGGGTCTACGCCTGTGGTGGGTTCATCCAAAAACAATACTTTCGGTTTATGGATTAAAGCACAAGAAAGCGCCAGTTTCTGTTTCATCCCTCCGGAAAGCTTACCGGCTTTTCTGGTTTTAAAAGGCTCTATCTGTTGATAAATGTCTTTTATCAAATCATAATTTTCTTCAATGGTGGTATTGAAAACACTTGCAAAAAATTCCAGATTTTCTTCTACCGTTAAATCCTGATAGAGTGAAAATTTTCCCGGCATATATCCCAAAATCTTTCTTATGTTTTTATAGTCTTTTACGATTTCTAAACCGTCAATCTTAGCATTGCCTTTGTCTGGTAAGAGCAGGGTAGTAAGTATTCTGAAAATGGAAGTTTTCCCTGAACCATCAGGCCCAATCAACCCAAAGATTTCTCCCTTTTCTACAGAAAAAGAAACATCATCTAGCGCGAGAATTTTTTGGTTTTTTTCGCCATAAGATTTCGATATGTTTTCTACTTTGATCATTGAATTGAAAATGCCTTACAATTTGATTTCTCCATACATTCCAATCTTCAAAAAACCGTCATTTTTCACCCTTATTTTTGCTGCATAAACCAAATTCGCCCTTTCATCTTTGGTCTGAATCGTTTTTGGCGTGAATTCAGATTTTTGAGATATCCATTCTATTTTTCCGTTGAGTTCTTTGGATTTGCCGTCTCCTGCATCCGCCTTTACTTTTACATTTTGTCCGGTTTTCACTTTTGCCAGTTGGTCTCCGGTAATATAGGCTCTCAGTATCATTTCATCCAGATCAGCGATTTTGAAAACCGGTTTTCCAAGGGTAGCATATTCTCCTTGGTTAAGGTATTTGGTAAGCACAGTCCCTTTGATTGGAGAGAAAATGATATTGTGTTTCAGTTGTTCGTCTACCTGTAAAACTTTTTTCTGGGTCGGATTTTTTTCACTCAAAATGGCTTTGTTTTGAATGGCCACTTGCTCTTTAGCTGCATTGATTTGCTGATTAAGTGTTGAAAGTTGAGCATTGGCTACAGAAATCTGCTTTTGTAAAACGGCAACATTTCCGTTCATGTCATCGAGTTGTTTTCTGGTAGCGGCATCAGATTTCACCAAATTGGCAGTTCTGTTTCTTTCTCTTATGGCATTGTTCAGTTGTTCCTGAAAAACGGAAACTTGTGATTTTTGAGCATTGATTTGTGTTTGCAATACCGAAATTTGTGGTGCTGCGTCATTGGTTTTTTGGTCTAAAGCATTCAGTGAAGCCATTATCTGTTCGCGCTGTAATTCTACTCCCTTTCCATCAATAATGCCTACTTGTTGGTTTTGCTGAAGCATGTCGCCTTCTTCTAATTTCAGATCTAGAATTTTGCCATTGGCTTCTGCAGTTACCATAATTTCATCTGCTTCAAAAGTTCCTGAAGCATCGTAATCTGAAGAAGTTTTACAAGATATAATTGTAAACAGAACGATTGGGAGGATATATTTTTTCATAGATTTTTTTTTAAAATTGGTCTATTTTCTAACTTCGTATTTTGTACTTCGTGTTTAAGTCTAGTTGTTGAGTTGTGCTTTAAGGTTATACTGAGTCAACAGGTACTGTATTTCATGGTTTATTTTAGCTAAAATAGCTTGTTCTTCTGCGTTTACATCGCGCAGGTAATCATTGGTGTTGATGACGCCGTTTTCTAATTGGGCCAGACTCGCCTTTTTGATGCTTTTTCTCAAAGCAATGAGTTCATCATCTTTCTGGATAAGATTCTGAATTTTTTCCAATTCTGTTTTTTGCTGAATTTCTGTAAAATTCAAATTAAATAGAAAATTTTCTTTCTGAATATCAATGTCCTGTGCCTGATTTTTCAATAATTCCATTTCATTTTTCTTGGTGTAGAATCCTGAAATGGGTATGCTTAATCTTGCTCCCACTATGTAAAACAAATCAAATTCATTTTTAAGCATATTAAATCCTGGTTTGCCATAACCTCCCTGAAAGAAGGCTCCCAGCTTCGGACTGTTTTTTGCGGATAACATCTTTTTTTGTGTCTCAATAAGGTTTTTTTGAGCATCAAAAAGTTTCAATTCAGAACGGTTGTTGGTTTCGGTCATTAATGCCTTTTCAGGTGTTTTAAAAACCGTATTAGAATCTAAATTTTTCTTGATAAAATAAGAAAGCATCTGCAGGTAACTCTCCTTCATGGCTTTTAGTTCTATGCCTCTCTGATCTGTTTTTACAGCTTCTGCTTTCAAGGCATCGAGGTTGCTTTTGAAAATTACACCATTTTGAAGTTGTGCCTCAGCTTTTTTAATGCCTTTGTAGATGTCTGTTTGGGTGAGTTGTAGTTGTGCCAATTGATCATCCGTCAATAAAATCCCAAAATAAAGCTGATTGATTCTTTCTTTCAGTTTATCCAATTCTATTTCTGTTTGTTGGGTTTGGATTTCAGATTGAATTTCTGCAGCCTTTTTTTGATTTCTAATCATGCCGCCATCATAGATCGTTTGGCTTACGTCTGCATAAGCCTTGTATTGATCTTTGCTCAAAGGATCTACAGTTATATTGGGCAGTTTTATAGGAAACTGAGTCACATCATTTTGATAGGTAGCCTGCCCCACGATATTGATTTGTGGAAGGTAACCTCTCAACGCATTTTCTATGTTGTACTCTTCAGATTTTTTGATGAGTTCCTGCTTTTTAATCAGTGGATAGTTTTCCTTGGCCAGGCGGTAGCACTCTTCTAAAGAAATTCTTTCCTGAGCACTTGTGAAGCCAAAAAGAAGCAAGAAAAAGTATTTTAAATTTTTCATAATTCTGTTTTATGTTCTAAAAGTAATTTTATCCACACGGGAACCAGTTTTCTTCTTTCGCTGATGAACTGCTTGAATTCATCATCTTTAATTAATTCAAACGCAGAAAAGACCGGTTTTGCCACAAATGGAAAGATGGTCATTCCAAGAAAATTCACCAAAAAATGAAGCGGGTTCAGTTCCGGCCTTTGTTCTTTTATCTGTTTTATAATGGCAGAATTAAGGAAGAGTTTTCTGATTGGCATTGCCGAAGTAATATTAGAATTCTTCTTTTGAATTTCGCTGATGACAAAAAGAGGAAGGTTTGGGTTTTCTGAAAGAATGTCGAAATATTTTTCTGCAGCTAAGTCTATTTTTTCTCCTAACGTTGTTTTTTCGTTGCTTAAAATAGGCAGTATTTTTCCGAAAAGAAGCATCATTTTCATCTTCATCACCTGTTCGAAGAGTTTTTCTTTACTGCGGAAATAATAATTGAGTAAAGCCAGGTTAATGCCAGCTTCATCAGCAATATCACGGGTTCTTGTTCCTGAAAAACCTTTTTCTGTAAAGATTTTAGAAGCCGATTCCAGGATTTTTTCTTCCGTGGACAGTTCTTTTTCAACCATTTTAAAAGAATTTATTTGTCAAATTTAAATTAAAATTTTGATTTAAACAAATGAATTAATCAAATGATTAAAAATGGAGTCAAATAAATGCAACTTTAAAAAGTTGCATAAAAAGATTTTACAAAAACTCTTTCCACCATTCAGAAAATTCGCTTTCTTCTTGCCAATAGACTTTTGTGCCTATTTTAGGTGTAATTATTTTCCTGTTATCTTGGTTCAATTCATGGATTTTCTCTAAAGGCTCATGCCAAGCATGCATGGCCAAAGAGAATTTAGAGTTATGGACAGGGATTAATATTTCTGCATTCAGGTCAAGCATGGCTTGCAGTTGCTCTCCAGGAAGCATGTGGATGTATTTCCAGTCATGGTTATATTGCCCAAGTTCTAAAATGGCCAAATCTATTTTGCCGTATTTGTTACCAATTTTTTTGAAATGATCATCATAGCCACTGTCTCCGCCGAGATAAATTTTAAAATTCGGAGTTTCCAAGACGAAACTTGCCCAAATCGCCTGATTCCTTTTAAAGCCCCTCCCTGAGAAATGCCTTGCCGGCTCTGCATTAATTCTAAAACCATTTTCTAAATCAGTACTTTCGAACCAATCGAGTTCTATGGTATTGGAAGAATGATATCCCCAATGTTCCAAATGTTCTGCAGTTCCTAGGCCCGTAATCAATTTTTTTACTTTTGGCTGAAGTTCTTTCACTGTCTTGTAATCCAAATGATCCCAGTGATCATGGGTTATCACCAAATAATCAAGTTCAGGAATGTCTTCCACGGAATAAACATCTGCCCCTGAATAGGCTTTTGTGGTGAAACTGAGAGGTGAGGCATTGCCACTGAATACAGGGTCTACCAATATTTTTTTGCCTTCAATTTGCATGAAATACGAAGAATGTCCCATCCAGACATAAATGTTTTCCTCAGGATCTAAATTTTTCAAGTCTGATTTTGTGAAAATGAATTTTTTCTTCGGCGTTATATTTTCGTTTTTGCTGAAGAAAAATTTGAATAATACCTTCGGCATAGAAGTGTCTTCTGCCAATTGTGGGGTAGGATTTAGGTTTTGAAATTGCCCGTCTCTGTAATGTGGAGATTTTTTAATTCTTTCCAAACGATTCCCTGAAGGTTTTTTCCCGAATTGTGGTTGCTTCATAAAAACTATAACAATTGCTGTAAGGATGATAGCAGTACTTAACAATATCCAAATCATTTTCTCAATTTTTTAATTATATCTTTTAGGACGATTAACTTTTAAAATTACTTTAAATTAAATAAAAAAACGCAACTCAGTGAAGAATTGCGTTGTATTTTTTTCTCGCAGATTCAGCCTATTTGCTGATTTTTTCTAAAAGAATTATTTGCATGATCTGTAGAATCAGCGAGTGATTATATCTTATAATCCGAATTGCATTTTAAAAGCATCAGGATAAACACCCAATACCAACAAAGCAATAATGATGAAAATGGCTACAATCTTATAGGTAATGCTTACTTTTTCGGAAGTATGGAAATTACTTTCTTTGTGGAAAAACATCGAGATAATAAGTCTCAGATAATAAGCAATACTTAGGGCTGAACCAATTACGGCAATCAAAACCAAGAAAGGACCAACCTTTGGTGCGTTCATAGCCTGTGCAAAAATATTGAATTTCGCTACGAAACCAGCCGTTAATGGAATCCCTGCCATAGATAGCATAGATACGGCACTTACGACAGCCAATAAAGGTTCGGCTTTTGCCAATCCTGAGAAGGCTTCAAAAGATGTTTCGTTTTTATGTTTTTCAACCCAGATTAACGTCAAGAAAACGCCAATGGTAGCCAATGAATAAGCAAATAAATAAAATGCTAAGTTATATAATGATAAACTATTCATTCCGAAGAAAATCAAAGCCAAATAACCTGCATGGGATACAGATGAATAGGCTAACATTCTTTTTGCATTGGTCTGTGCCAATCCCATGGCGTTTGCCAAAAGAAGGGTAATGATTACCAAAATGCCAATGATGTTAATCCATTCAGAAGCACTTCCTGCAAAGGCAGCGGTCATCAGTTTAAAGAATGCATAGAAACCTGCAATTTTCACTACTGATGCCATGAAAGCCGTAATGATAGAAGGTGAACCTTGGTACACATCTGGGCTCCACATGTGGAAAGGGGCCAAAGATACTTTGAAAGCCATAGCACAAAGCATCAAAATAACGCCCATTACAAACATAGTATTATGACCGTTTAGTAAACCAAACTGACTGATTTTTTGGATGTCAAAAGTTCCTGCGCTTCCATAGATTAAGGCAATCCCGAACAAAAGGAAACCTGAAGCGAATGCACCCATCAAGAAATATTTAATAGAAGCCTCGCTAGAACGCAAGTCTGTTTTGTTGCTTCCCGCCATTACATACAAAGGGATAGAAAGGATTTCGATACCAATGAATAAGGATACTAAATTCGGGAAACTGAAAAGGATTAATGCACCTGTTAAAGAAAACAGCATTAAGGCATATAATTCTGATTGATGGCTTCTGTGATTATTGAAAGCAAATCCTCCCAAAAAGAAGATAAGAAGCGTTATCACCAATGAGATTTTGGTGAAAAGCATCGCATTGGCATCATACTCGAACATGGATTTGTATTGTGCAAAGAATGAACAATCTGGCACAAAACTTAAGCTTAATGCTATCAATAAACCTAGAATACCGATATATCTTGCAAATTTTCCTTGATTGAAAACTCCGGAAAATAATGCTAATACTGCTGTAAGGAATAAAACTACTAAAACACTCATTTCTTAAATATCATTTTAACCCTTAATAGAAGAGTAGATAAACTTCAACGAACTATTCACCATTTCTATAATATGGCTTGGGAAGATTCCTAATAGAATTACAAAAACTGCCAAACTTGCCAATACTGTAAATTCTACAGCAGAAATATCTTTTAAAGTGACTACTATTTCTTCATTGCCCTTGCCGAACATTGCCTTGCCGTATAATCTCAAAAGATAAACTGCACAAAGAATAACGGTAAGTCCTGCGAAGACTACTACCACTTTATCATAATCGAATATAGATTTCAAAAGGATGAATTCTCCCACAAAACCATTGGTTAAAGGAACTGCCATAGAACCCAACAAAATAATCATGAAAAGAGTGGCAAATTTAGGTGCCACTTTTGCGAAACCTCCCATTTCTCTGATGTCTCTTGTATTGAATCTTTTGATAAGGATGTCTGCACAGTAGAACAAGCCTACCACATTGATACCATGTGCAAAAGCCTGAACCAATGCTCCTTGTGCTCCTTCCAGAGCGAAACCTCCTTTTGCGGTGATAATGGCAGAAGCAAAAATACCTGCTACCATCAATCCTACGTGAGAAAGCGATGAAAAAGCAATAATTTTCTTAATATCGTTATGAACAATGGCTATCAATGCTCCATATACCACACCCAATATTGAAAGAATCATCACTGCTTGTCCCGAAGTGCCTAAAAGGGCAACAGGAGCAATTGGCAATAAATATCTCAATACTCCATAAATGGCCATTTTCAGCATAATACCAGAAAGCAACATCGTTCCTTGTGTAGGCGAGAAAGTATAGGTGTCTGGCTGCCAATTGTGTAAAGGAAAAACCGGTAATTTAACGGCAAAAGCCAGGAAGATTAACCAGAATACCACTACTTGTTGGGTAGCGTTCAGGTTGGCATTATAAAGGTCAGTCAGTTCAAAAGATGCTGAGTGGTTGTATACATAAATTAAACCGATAAACATAAACAATGAACCTACAAAAGTGTATACAAAGAATTTTGTGGTAACCTTAATTCTTTTTTCTTCATCTCCCCAAAGTCCCGCGATAAACCAGATTGGGATCAGGGTTAATTCCCAGAAAACATAGAACAACAATCCGTCTAAAGCGGTAAAGACCCCAATAAGACCGAACTGCATCAATAAAATCAATGCATAGAAATTATTGTTGTATTTGCTGTTTTCATTGAATGAAGATAAGATGATTAAAGGCACCAAAATGTTGGTCAATAATAACATCAGCATGCTCATTCCGTCTACGCCGAAATGGATGGTGCTCTTGATGTAGGTAGACCAAGGCTGTAAAATCTCGAACTGAAGTTCAGAATCTACCGTTGGTGTGTTATTGAAAAGAGATAGCATGTAGAAGGTTAAAATCAACTGCACGAATGCAATTCCTACTGCCAAATATTTGCTGCTAGAATTTCTAAAGGCAAAAACTAATCCAGAACCTATTAAAGGTAAAAGTAACAGTGCTTCTAACATTTGCTATTGTAATAAAAAGTTAACAATTAAAATAAGGCCTATTGCCAAAGACATTATGAGAACATAGTTTTCTACGTTTCCGTTTTGGAATTTCTTGAAAGCTCTTCCGGAATCTACAGCTCCGAAACCAATAAAGTTGAAGAAACGGTCTAAAATATTATCAAACATTCTGGTTCCTTTACCAAGGCCTTCAGTTGGTTTTACTATGGTTGCATCATAGAATTCATCCACAAAAACTTTTTTGGAGGATAGTCTTTCCCAGCCTTTGTATTCTTCTTCTGGCAAAGCCATTTTCTTTTTGGTTACATAGATGTTTCTCACTACGAAGAAAACTACTACCACCATCAACAACGTAATGGCCAAAAGAATCATTTCTATATTGAAAGGCACTTCGGCATGTTTTGCTCCGTATACATAGATAGGATTCAACCAGTGTGCTAATTTTTGAGAAATTTCTTCCCCTGCAAAGTGAGGTAAGTTTAAGAAACCACCTACTACAGAAAGAACGGCTAAAACTACCAGAGGTAAAGTCATTACCCAAGGGCTTTCGTGTAAATGGTGTTTTTGTTCTTCTGTTCCTCTGAATTCTCCGAAGAAAGTCAGGAACAATAATCTGAACATATAAATTCCCGTTAATGCAGCACTAAAAAGGGTTAAGCCCCATACAATTGGAGATTTTGCCCAAAGCGCTACCAAGATTTCGTCTTTAGAAATCATACCGGATAATGGTGGAATACCGGCAATAGCCAAGGTTCCGATGAGGAATGTCCAATATGTTACCGGGATTTTTGATTTTAAACCTCCCATAAATCTCATATCCTGCTCTCCGCTCATAGCGTGGATTACAGAACCAGCTCCCAAGAATAATAAGGCTTTAAAGAAAGCATGTGTCATTAAGTGGAACATAGCAGAAGTGTTGGCTTCAACACCCAAAGCGATGAACATTAACCCCAACTGTGAAACAGTAGAGTAGGCCAATACTTTTTTGATATCGTTTTGTCTTAAACCTATGAAAGCCGCTACCAAAGAGGTGGCTAACCCTACGATTAAGATGAAATCTAATGTGCTAGGGGAAAGGTGATACAAGAAATTAGAACGTACCACTAAGTAAATCCCTGCCGTTACCATGGTTGCTGCGTGGATTAACGCTGAAACAGGCGTAGGACCTGCCATCGCATCTGGTAACCAAGTAAACAAAGGAATCTGTGCAGATTTACCCATTGCCCCAATGAACAAACTCAAGGTAATGAACATGATGATTACCCCGTCAAATTCAAATTTGGTGGCATTTTGAGCTACAGAAAGGTAATCTACCGCGTTGGTTTGAGTGGCAATTAAGAAAATACCAATCAATAAACCCAAGTCACCAATTCTGTTCATGATGAAAGCCTTTCTAGCGGCTTTACCATATTCTACGTTTTCATACCAGAAACCAATCAATAAATAAGAACAAAGACCTACACCTTCCCATCCAATGAAAAGAATAAGGTAGTTGCTTCCCATTACCAATAACAACATCGAGAAGATGAAGAGGTTCAGGTAAGTAAAAAATTTATAAAAACCTTTGTCGTGGCTCATGTATCCAATAGAGTACAAGTGAATCAAAGAACCGATTCCGGTAATAATCATCATCATCATCAATGACAACTGATCAATCTGGAATCCGAAATTTACTTGAACACCTCCAATGGTGAACCATTCAAACGCTTTTGCAATAACAGGAGCTCCTTCTGAAGGGAATCCTAGAAAAATATTCAATGAAATCAAGAAAGCTGCGAAAACAACTAGTGTAGCCAAACCGCCCACTACTATTTTTGGCAAGAACTTTCCGAATAAACCGTTGATTACAAATCCAATTAATGGAAGTAATACGATAGCGTATACTAAATTCTCCATCTGCATTATCCTTTTAGTTTATTAAAAATACTCACATCTACATTTTTGGTATTTCTGTACATCATGGTAATGATGGCCAAACCTACCGCTACTTCTGCAGCTGCTACCACCATGATGAAGAATACCAGAATCTGTCCGTGCCCGTCACCTTTGTAAGCAGAAAAAGCCGCCAAAAGAAGGTTTACAGAATTCAACATTAATTCTACACATCCCAACATGATGATGGCGTTTTTGCGGATTAATACCCCCAAAACGCCTAAGCAGAAAAGAAAACTACTCAGGATAATATACCAGTTGAGCGGAATGCTTTGTATAAATGAATTTACTTCCATACTAGATATCTTTTTTACCAATCAATACGGCACCTACAATCCCTGCTAAAATAAGGATAGAAGCCAGCTCGAATGGCAATACATATTCGTTAAACAATAATTTACCCAAATTTTTGGTCAACCCTACGCTGCTGTCTACATTTTTTACTGCACTAGACTGAGAAAGTCCTTTGTAAGCACCAATCATCCCGATGAAAATGATTCCTGCGGAGAAAATGCCGGCAAACTTAGAAAGGTTTTGTTTTTTGCTTTCGTCTTTAGCATTCAAATTAAGCATCATCAATACATAAAGGAACAACACCATAATGGCCCCTGCATAAACAATAATCTGAACGATACCCAAAAACTGAGCGTTCAGAAGAACATACAATGCCGCAATCCCGAAAAATGTTACAATTAAGGATAAAATAGCATATAATGGGTTTTTTGCAAATACAAAGTAAACAGCACTTGCAACCGCTACCAACGCGATAAAGAAAAATAAGAACTGTTCCATTTATTTAAGGGCTTTTTTTTGATTTTCAGTTTGTCTGTCAGAGACATCTATTCTGTTTTCCATGCTTTCTACCAATAGGTCTTTGCCATAGACGAAAGAGCCTCTGTTTTGCTCAGGGCTTACAATTCTGTCGGTAAGGTATATAGCAGATTTAGGACAGGCTTCTTCGCACAATCCACAGAAAATACAACGCAACATGTTGATCTCGTATACTTCTGCATATTTTTCTTCTCTATACAGGTGTTTTTCGTCATTTTTGCGCTCTGCAGCCGTCATGGTAATGGCTTCTGCCGGGCATGCCACAGCACAAAGTCCACAGGCAGTACATCTTTCTCTTCCTTCATCATCACGCTTCAGTACATGGTGACCACGATAAATCTTAGAGAATTCTCTTTTTTCTTCCGGGTAACTTACGGTAGGTAGTTTTCCGGTAAGCGTCATTATCGCATGTTTTCCTGTAATAGCCATCCCAGAAAGAATCGCAGGGAGATATATCTTCTCCTTGAAGGTCATCTTCTTGTTAGAGGCTAATTTAGATCTATTGGTTAATTTCATATTATTAGATTTTGGCCTTCGACAAGCTCAGGCTGACATCAATTATTACTTATTACTTATAACTTTTCATTTACAATTTAAATCCACTGATAGTGTTGATTTAGGAGAATTACGGCTCCTGTAATCAATAGATTTAATAATGCCAAAGGAATTAGAGATTTCCAACCCAAATGCATCAATTGATCGTATCTGAATCTTGGCAGCGTCCATCTGATCCACATAAACAACAAGATAACGCAGAACGTTTTGCCTAAGAATACCAAAATGCTGATGATTCCCAAAACGTTTTCGCTTAAACCAAGACTGTTCATGCCAGGAAAATTGTAACTTCCCAAGAAAAGGGTAGTAATCAATGCCGATGAAATGAACATATTTACATATTCCCCGAAAAGGAATAAACCTAATTTCATTGCTGAATATTCAGTGTGGAAACCACCTACCAATTCTGTTTCACATTCTGCCAAATCAAAAGGAGCTCTGTTGGTTTCTGCCAATGCCGCCACCAAAAAGATAATGAAGGCCAATGGTTGGAAAAGGATATTCCATTTCATTCCGTTCCATCCCGATTGAGATTCTGCAATGACTTTCAAATCCAAAGAACCAGACATCATAATGATAGAAAGCAGCGCCAAGCCCATCGCTAATTCATAAGAAATCATCTGCGAAGAAGCTCTAATGGCACCCATCAAAGAATATTTATTATTAGAAGCCCATCCTCCAAGCATAATTCCGTACACGCCAATGGAAACCATCCCTATAAGGTACAAAACACCCACGTCAAGGTTGGCCACCTGCAAATCGAAAGATTCTCCACCAATGTTCAAAGATTTACCCCAAGGGATAACAGCTCCGGTAATCAATGAGATAAACATTACCAAACCAGGCCCGAAGAAGAAAAGGAATTTTTCTGCTTTTTCCGGGATAAAGTCTTCCTTGAAGAAAAATTTCCCACCGTCAGCCAATGGCTGAAGCAACCCGAATTTCCAGGTTCTGTTGGGTCCGATTCTGTCCTGCATAATGGCAGCCACTTTTCTTTCAGCCCATGTAGAGTAGGCGGCAACCGCCATTGATAGGGCGAAAAGTGATACTACTAATATAATTTTGAATGTGATTAAATCCATTTTATTTGAGTATGAATTTTATTTTTAAATCTTAAAATTGAATTTTAAGCGTTATGTTCTTCGTCTTTTTCGCTAATTTCTTTAGCGCTTTCGTATTCTAGTTTTTGTACTTCATCATCTTCCGGTTTCATGTAATGATTAGCCGAAATTACAGAATGTCTGCTGATGTGTCTTGGGCCTTCAATCGTCCAGAATTTCACATCTTTTCTTTCGAATCTACATTCGTTACAGATGAATTCTTCTACCTCTCCGTATTGATCTTTTCTTGCCGTTACTCTCAATATTTCATCACCTTTCATCCATAGCACCGCTTTTCCGGAACATTTGGAACAAGAGCAAGTAGCATCTACCGGCTTGGTAAACCAAACTCTGCTGCTGAATCTGAAAGTTCTGTCGGTAAGCGCACCTACAGGACAAACATCAATAACGTTTCCGGAGAAATCATTGGTGATGGCTTTATTAAGGTAAGTAGAGATTTCTGCATGCTCTCCTCTGAAAAGGATGCCATGTTCTCTTTTTTCTGTCAACTGATTTGCTACCAGTACGCATCTTGCACACAAGATACATCTGTTCATATTCAGTTTTATGTTTGGTCCTAAATCATCCGCTTCGTAAGTATTTCTTTCGAAATCGTTTCTTGTCTGCTGAAGCCCATGTTCGTAGCCCAAATCCTGAAGATGACATTCTCCTGCCTGATCGCAGATAGGGCAATCTAGCGGATGATTTAGCAATAAAAACTCGGTAACGGCTTTTCTTGCTTCTTGTGTTTTTTCAGAAGTAAGGTTTTTCACTTCCATTCCGTCCATAACAGTAGTTCTGCAACTTGCCACTAATTTTGGCATAGGGCGAGGATCTGCTTCAGAACCTTTAGAAACTTCTACCAAACATGTTCTACATCTTCCGCCGCTGTTTTCCAGTTTGCTGTAATAACACATTGCAGGAGGTACCAGTTTGCCGCCAATCTGTCTTGCTGCATTTAATATGGTAGTACCAGGATCTACTTCTGTAGTCTGTCCGTCAATGGTTACTGTAAATTTTTTAATTTCTTCGCTCATTTTCTTTCTTTATGAGTTGAATTTATTATTTAGGATTTAGTCCTTTTTATATTTAAGGTTAAATATATATCCTATTCCAAAATTAATTTGTCCGAAAAAGAAATCGTGAGATGCCTTATCGGGCTTATTGTTTAGTGTAGTTTTTACATCAGGCATATTGATGTACCCCACTTTTCCTTCTACTCTTGCCATCCATCTTTCCCAAAAAATGAAATTGATGTTGGTTCTTGCATCTAAACCAAATCCTGCCACATGAAATCTATCGCTTCTTTCGTTTCCGAAAAGTTTTACGTTACTCTTCGGGAACATTACTCCGGCGCCACCGCCATAAGACCAAAGAATGTCTACTTTTTCATTGTTAAGCAGAGATTTGTATTTTTCTACTCCCACATTTACATAATTAAGACCATCTGTGTGTTCAAAAGTCAGGAATTTTTCATCGGTAAGATTTACTTTTCCGTTTTGCACCATTGTGGCGTAAACAGGATCTGTAATTTTTCCAGAAAAATCTGCCGTTTGGTCTTGATCCATCACATATTTCATATGGTCTGTAGCAAATACAATTGCCAAATTATCTTTAATAAAATAGCCAAGTCTTAAATTAAATTGAGGTTTAGACCATGCTTTAGGGTCTACGTAATCCCAACTTAATGCTGAAGGTCTGTCATGTGCCACAATATCGTGAAGGGTAAAATCGTACCCATTTCCTGTAAAGTGAATGTCAGACTTTGTATATCCGGCTCTGTTCCAGCCCCAAAAAAAGAACATGGTCCCTTTTTCTGTAAATGTTTTTTTAGACTCTGAATCAATAACTGAAACTTTATCTATGTCTTGCCCAAAAATGTAGTTTCCAATAAAAATAAAAACAAACAGCGTAAAAATCTTCTTCATAAATTATTTTTCTAGTGCAGGTATTGGGTCTGCATAATGAGCGATTCCGTAATTTTTGGTTAAACATTCAGGGTTGTCTATATGCCATTCAAATTCATCTCTGAAATGACGAATGGCTGCGGCAACAGGCCAAGCTGCTGCATCACCTAGTGGACAAATGGTGTTACCTTCAATTTTTCTCTGGATATCCCAAAGCAGATCTATATCTTTTAATTCTCCGTTTCCGGATTCTATTTTTTTCAAAATTTTGTACATCCAGCCGGTACCTTCTCTACAAGGCGTACACTGTCCGCAGCTTTCGTGGTTGTAGAAGTGGGCCAAAGTCATGGTATGTTTTACCACACATTGGTCTTCATCTAACACAATAAAACCTCCAGAACCCATCATGGTACCTGTTGCGAAACCTCCATCAGAAAGAGATTCGTAGTTCATGTAACGTGGTTCTCCATTAGCTGTTTTAAGTAATAAATTGGCAGGAAGAATCGGTACAGAAGAACCACCAGGGATACAGGCTTTCAGTTTTTTACCGTTCGGGATACCACCGCAATATTCATCAGAATAAATAAATTCTTCTACGGTGATGGTCATGTCTATTTCGTAAACTCCCGGTTTATTGATGTTTCCGCAAGCTGAAATCAGTTTTGTTCCGGTAGAACGTCCTACTCCTATTTTGGCATATTCTGCTCCCGTAATATCAATAATGGGCACTACTGCCGCAATGGTTTCTACGTTGTTTACCACCGTTGGGCATTGGTAAAGCCCTTTCACGGCAGGGAAAGGTGGTTTCAGACGAGGGTTACCTCTTTTTCCTTCTAGAGATTCTATAAGGGCAGTCTCTTCACCACATATGTAAGCTCCGGCACCTCTTTGGACATAAATTTCCAAATCGAAACCACTGCCTAAAATATTTTTACCCAAGAAGCCTGCTTTTTTGGCTTCTTCGATGGCTTCTTCTAAAATATCTGGAATCCAGGCATATTCTCCTCTGATATAAATATAGGATACGTTAGATCCTAAAGCATAAGAGGCAATAATCATCCCTTCTATCAATAGGTGAGGGATGAACTCCATTAAATATCTGTCTTTGAAAGTACCAGGCTCAGATTCATCTGCATTTACTACCAAATATCTTGGCACACCTTCAGGTTTTGCAAGAAAACTCCATTTCATGCCGGTAGGGAAACCAGCACCTCCTCTACCTCTCAATCCAGAAGTTTTTACTTCTTCTACGATCTCGTCCGGAGTCATTTTCAGTGCCTTTTCTACAGACTGATAGCCGCCATGTTTTCTGTAGGTATCAAAATATCTGATGCCTTCTACGTGAGCGTTTTTAAGTAAAAGTTTTTTACTCATAACTGTCAAATATTAATCTATTGCGATTTGTCCCTGTCTGCAAAGGTCAAGGATTTCGTCTACTTTTTCTTTAGTTAAATTCTCTTTATAAAATTTGCCCAACTGCATCATTGGGGCATACCCACATGCGCCAAGACATTCTGCAGGTTTAAGGGTGAACAGACCATCTGCAGTAGTTTCTCCTGCTTTGATGCCTAATTTTTCTTTGATATGGCTTACGATATCATCACTTCCTCTGAGCATACAAGGCCCTGTAACACATACTTCTAATACATATTTGCCTACAGGCTTCATGTTGAACATGGTATAGAAAGTAGCTACCTCATATACTTCCACGGGAAGAATATCTAATAACCCTGCAACATAATCCATCACAGGAACATCTAGCCAACCGCCAAATTCCTTTTGTGCCAAATGCAACACAGGAATTAAAGCAGATTTTTGCTTCCCTTCAGGATATCTTGCAATGATTTGATTTACTTTTTCTAAAGTTTCTTGTTTAAAAGCAATTTCGCTCATATTTATAGATTTTAGATTTTAGACTTTAGATTTTAGATGAAAATCAGATTTCTAAAAACTCTATTCAATTTATAGTTTATAATTTCTTATCCGTCTAATTCCCCGGCAATAACGTTCATACTACTTAGGGTAACAATAGCATCAGAGATTACCGCTCCTTGTATCATCTCAGGATAAGCCTGATAGTAAATGAAGCAAGGTCTTCTGAAATGCAGCCTGTAAGGTGTTCTACCACCATCACTTACCAAATAGAAACCAAGTTCTCCGTTGCCACCTTCTACAGAATGGTATACTTCTCCTACAGGAACATCGGTTTCGCCCATTACGATTTTGAAATGGTAGATTAAGGCTTCCATTTTGGTATAAACATCTGCTTTTTCTGGTAAGAAAAATTCAGGAACATCTGCGTGGAAGTCTCCTTCAGGAAGATTATCATACGCCTGCTGAATGATTTTCAAACTTTCCCAAATCTCTTGTTGACGCACCATGAATCTGTCATAAGTATCTCCGGAAGTTCCTACAGGAATCGCGAAATCAAAATCTTCATAAGAAGAATATGGAGTTGTTACTCTTACGTCGTAATCTACTCCAGCAGCTCTAAGATTAGGCCCGGTAAAACCATAGCTCAATGCACGTTCTGCACTGATGGGTCCTGCTCCGATGGTTCTATCCATAAAGATTCTGTTTCTTTCCAAAAGGTTAGAAAACTCCTGGAATCTAGCTGGGAAGGTTTTAAGAAAATCTTTTAACAGTTCGTGGAATTTTGGTGTAAAGTCTCTTTCGAAACCGCCAATTCTTCCCATATTGGTAGTCATTCTCGCGCCACATACCTGTTCGTACATGTCGTAGATTTTTTCTCTGTCTTGGAAAACATACGTAAACCCAGTAAGTGCACCGGTATCTACCCCAATTACGGAATTACATACCAAATGGTCTGCAATTCTTGCCAATTCCATCATAATTACACGCATGTACTGTGCTCTTTTTGGCAATTCTATACCCAAAAGTTTTTCTACTGTCATATGCCAACCCATATTGTTGATAGGTGCTGAACAATAGTTGAGACGGTCTGTAAGCGTAGTAATTTGGTTGAAAGGTCTTCTTTCTGAAATTTTTTCAAAAGCCCTGTGGATGTATCCTACGGTCTGCTCACTATGCAGAATTCTTTCTCCGTCCATCGTTAAAATGTTTTGGAAAATACCATGCGTAGCAGGGTGAGTAGGTCCTAAATTCAGGGTGTATAGTTGTCCGTCAATCTGCTCCTGAGAGTCGTATTGGCTTAATATGTTTGATAATTGATTGTCTTTCATAGCGCTCCTATTTATCTTCCAAACATTTTGTCGTCTTTATCTGTTCTAGTACCGTCTTCCAAAGCATATTCTTTAAGCATAGGGTGGTAGCCAAGATCATCAGAGTTTACAATTACTCTTAAATCTGGATGACCGTTGAATTTTATTCCATAGAAATCGAAAGTTTCTCTTTCCATCCAGTTGGCTCCCGAATATAAATCGGTAATGGTTTCTAGTTCTGCATTTTCTTTTGGGAAGAAAGCTTTCAGTCTTATTCTGAAATTTTCCTGCAAGTTGTGCAAATGGTAGATGATGCCTAATTCCTTCTCTTTGTCATCTGGATAATGGATGGCGCAGATATCGGTAAGGAATAAAAAATTAAGAGAAGATTCCTTCAGATGATGAATAATTTTCTTCAATTCCTCTTTTTTCACTTCCAAGGTAAGAAACCCGTAAGGCTCTGTAGCAGAAATTACCGCTTCAGGAAATTCTCTTTTTATGGCTTCTAAAACAAATTCGCTTGTCATAATTTTAATTTGATAATTTGAGAATAAGATAATTTGAAAATTAAATCATATTATTATCAAAAAATATTTTTAGTTATAATGTTTGATTTGAAATTAAAAAAAAGATTTTCAAATTTTCAAATTCTACATTTTCAAATTTATTTAATTCCGTAACTTTCTAGTAATGCTTTGTATTCAGGCAAATCTCTTCTTCTAAGACTTTCGCTCTGAGCCAAAGCTTGTACCTGCATATATCCTTCCAGAATCTGCTCTGGTCTTGGCGGGCAGCCTGGCACATATACGTCCACAGGGATTATTTTATCTATTCCCTGAAGCACTGAATAGGTGTCAAAAATACCACCACTTGATGCACAAGCTCCTACGGCCACCACCCAACGTGGTTCTGCCATTTGGGTGTAAACCTGTTTAAGAACCGGTGCTAATTTTTTTGAAATGGTACCGCATACTAAAAGTATATCTGCCTGTCTTGGAGAAAAACTCATCCTTTCTGCACCAAATCTTGATAAATCGTAATTTGGAGCCATGGTTGCCATAAATTCAATGCCACAACAAGAAGTTGCGAATGGTAGCGGCCATAATGAGAAGGAACGAGCCATCCCGATAATATCACTTAATTTTCCTGCGAAAAAACCTTCTCCCTGAATTCCGGGAGGCGCAGGTGCATTAGTATTGATTACAGGTTTATTATTAGACATTTTTAATTTTTTTTAAGTTGAAATTTATAATCTGCATAACAGAAAAAAGTGCTTTGAAAGGAAATTTACTTATTCCAGTCTAAAGCACCGCGTTTTAATACATAGAAAAATCCTATAAAGAATATTGCAATAAAAGTAACTACTGCCATGAAGCCTTCTAGGCCCAATTCTTTAAAGTTTACTGCATATGGATAAAAAAATACAATTTCTATATCAAACAATACAAAAAGAATGGCAGTAAGAAAATATTTTACAGAATAGGGAGCTCTTGCATTTCCCTCTATTTCGATACCACACTCAAAAGTATCATCTTTTACGGCTCCTGAGGAATGTCTTTTTGGACCTAATGTATGCGAAGCCACCAATGTGAACGCTACAAAACCAAGACCTACAGCTGCCTGAATAAGAACAGGAATATAATTATCAGGTAAATTCATTTCTACAAGTATTTCAACATGCAAATTTATGAATTATTAATAGAATTGAGAAATTTTACAGGTTTCTTTTAAGATGTGAAAGGCTTTATCTGTAATTTAGAATCATTCAAAATAACGTTACTTTTTCATCTTCCTTAAAACCACTATTGCCATGTAGGCAATATAGCCAAAAAGGAAGCTAGCGAACAAGATATTGATGATAGTATTCGTTCTTTCATCTTTTACTTGAAAGAACTGATTGTAAATAATATACATGAGAATTATGCCTGCGTAAATATAGATTTGTCTTTTCATAATTAAGTTTTTAAACCATTTTCATAATCAGCTAAAATTAAGCCAATTCAAGAGAATATGTTCTTCTGCGTTTATGATTAACAGGTTGATAATCTTGCCAAAGCAACTGAATGTTTTTGTTTTCCTCTAATTCGGGGTTTGTTTCAAGGTATTTTACGCCTTTCTTTTTGAAAGTTTCATAAATTTCTTTAAAAATAATAGCCGTAACACCACGTCTCTGATATTCCGGAAGAATGCCAATAAGATAGAAATTTGCTCTTTCGTTTTTCCTTCCGGCAGTCATAAAGTGATACCATCCGAAAGGTAAAAGTTCTCCTTTTGCCTTTTGTAAGGCTCTAGAATAAGAAGGCATGGTGATGGCAAAGGCAATAAGATTCCATTCTTTATCGGCAATGCAGATGATGTAATCTTTGTCTATTAATCCAAAATATTTCTCCTTGTAATGCTGTATTTGTTCATCTGTAATAGGAGTGTAAGTAGATAGGTTTTTATAGGTTTCATCCAGAAGTTTGAACATTGGTTCTACCAATGGGATTATTTCTTCTTTAGATTTGAATCTTAAGGTTCTCAATTCATATTTTTCGGCAATCAATTTGCTAAATTTTTCTACTTTTTCCGGCAATGCGTCTAAAAGTTCCATTTCAAATTCTACCCATTCCTTTTCTTTTACCAATCCTATTTTTTCTAAATGTTTAGGATAATAACTATGGTTATAAAGCCCAATCATGGTGGCCAGTTTATCATAACCCATAGTAAGCATTCCTGCTTTATCCAGATTGGTGAAGCCCATGGGGCCTTCTATTTTTTTGATATTTTTTTCTTCGGCAAATTTTATGGCTTCATCGATAAGGGCTTTTGAAACCGCTTCGTCATCAATAAAATCTAACCAACCGAACCTTACTTTTTCTATGCCCAGTTCTTTGGCCTCTTTGTGATTTACCATTACCGCAATTCTTCCCACGATCTCGTTATTTTTGTATGCCAAAAACTGTTTTGCTTCAGAATAGGCAAGTGCAGGGTTTTCTTTAGCATTCCATGTGTTCTTTTCATCCTTAATTAAAGGTGGAACATAATTTTGATTATTTTTGTACAAAATCATTGGAAATTTAATAAAATCTAAAAGTTGTTTTTCAGTGGTAACCAGTTCAATTTTTATTTCTGACATGAATTGTAAAATTTGAAAACAAATATAAGCAAAAATGACATTGTTTGGGTTTGGCATGTTTTTTACGCTTTAAAAGATTAGAAAATTTAAAAAAAATAAATTATTATGATGTTAATATTTATAATCATCTTTTTTGTAAGTATGATTGTACAAAACAGATTGAAATCTAAATTTGAATATTATTCAAATTTTTCCTTGAGTAATGGGATGTCTGGTAAAGAAGTTGCAGAAAAAATGCTCTCTGATAATGGTATTTATGATGTACAAGTAATTTCTGTAGAGGGGCAATTAACAGATCATTATAATCCGGCAACCAAAACCGTAAATCTTTCTGAGGCGGTATATATGCAAAGAAATGCAGCCGCAGCAGCAGTAGCAGCTCATGAATGTGGTCATGCAGTACAACATAAGGTAGGGTATTCTATGCTGAAGTTGAGATCTAGTATGGTGCCTGTAGTAAATTTCAGTTCAAGAATTTTACAATTTATATTTATTGCAGGATTTGCATTTATGGCATTTGCCAAAAGTCCTATTTTAATGTATATCGCAGTTCTTTTGTTTGCAGTAACTACACTTTTTTCTATTGTTACTTTGCCGGTAGAGTATGATGCCAGCAATAGGGCTTTGGCTTGGTTAGAAAAATCTGGAACGTTAGGAAGGGAAGAACACAAAGCAGCGAAAGATTCTTTGAAATGGGCAGCTAGAACTTATGTTGTAGCGGCTTTAGGGTCTATAGCACAGTTGCTTTACTACATGAATATGTTAAACAGAAGATAGTTTTTAATTAAAATGAAAACTTACATATTGAATCTCGGACAATTGCTCCGAGATTTTTTCTTTATCTGCAAGTCTCATTTGTGCTGAAATTTTGCATTGGTCTTCTGCCAAAAAGTCAGTGATTTTGGCATCGAATTTATTCAGTAGAGAGAAAATAATGTTCTGTTGAGAAAATTTAAAATTAATTTCAATCATTGTTTCCAGTTCCTTGGTAATGATTTCTGTTTGTTCCAAGGTTAGTTTTGCAGATTCTTTATAAGTTTTTACCAAACCAGAAACCCCCAATTTAGTACCGCCATAATAACGAACAATGATCACCAAAATATTGGTGAGATTGTGGGCGAGCAGTTGGTTGTATATTGGTAGACCTGCACTTCCAGTGGGTTCTCCGTCATCATTGGCGCGGTAATTTTCCCCGTTTATTCCTAATCGGAAAGCATAGCAATGATGAGTAGCTTTGGGGTGCAGTTCCTTAATGTCTTTTAGTTTTTGCTGCAGGTCATTTTCATTAAAAACCGGATAGGCATAGCCAATGAATTTGCTGCCTTTTTCTTTGAGCAGAATATCTTTTACCGGATTTTTGATGGTTTTGTAGGAAAAAAGCATTAATGATTAAGGTATGAATAAATGGTATTGTCTTTTAATTGTTGAGTGACCAGATGTTCAGAAATTATTTTAGGAGCATGAGTTCCGTTTTTTAATTTCAAATTTTCATTTCTTATCACAAGAGCCTCATCCCAAAGATTTGCATCTAAAAACTTCTGAATAGTGTATCTTCCTCCTTCAATTATTACAGACTGTATCTGCTCTTGATAAAGCTTTTGCATTAGGTTTTCCAAAAAATTATCTTTAGAAATTTTGATGAATCTTATATTTCCTTTTTCTGAATCTTCTTTTGAGTTGAAAACCAAAGTAGGAGCTTCATCATTGTAAATATTGAAATCTAGAGGAACCTTCAGGTCAAAATCTATCAAAATCCTAACAGGATTTCTTCCTTCTATCAATCTTGTAGTCAAGCTTGGGTTATCGTTTAGTGCAGTTTGTGTTCCTACCAAAATAGCATGTTCTTCACTTCTTAATTGGTGAACGAATTGCGATGCTAGTTCATTAGAAATTTTTGTGGGCTTGAAATCTTTGTCTAGAAAACCGTCACTACTTTCTGCCCATTTCAGAATAATAAAAGGTCTTTTCTTTTCATGGAAGGTGAAAAATCTTTTATTGAGCTCTCGGCATTCATCTTCCAAAATCCCCGAAAGAGTTTCTATGCCTGCATCTTGCAGAATTTTTTTGCCTTTTCCGTTTACTTTGTCATGACTGTCCATTGCGCCAATGACTACTCTTTTGAAGCCGATCTCTTTTAATTTTAAAGAGCAGGGTGGGGTTTTGCCAAAGTGAGCACAAGGTTCCAGAGAAACATAGATGGTAGATTCCGGTAAAAGTTCAGGGTTTTTAACCGAATTGATGGCGTTTATTTCGGCATGGTATTCACCTGCTTTTTGATGATATCCTTCGCCAATTATTTTTCCATTATGTACTATTACTGCACCTACCAATGGATTCGGGTAGGTTTTACCGATTGCCTTTTGGGCTAATGTTATACAGCGTTTTATATAAATTTCGTGGTTCATGTTATAAAAAATTAATTCCGAAAATTTTCCGGAATTAATGAGTTTCGATAAGTCAAAAATATTTTATCATTCTCCCGCAATAATATGGTGCAGGCTATTTTTCAGACTTTCCAGTTGATCTTTTTTCTCTTCAATCTTATCAAAAGTATCTTTTAATAAAGGATTGTCTCTGGATACTTTTCCAAAGAAGCCCAAGTTGTTTTCTAATTTTACAATCTCTGCTTCTAGGTCTGTAATCTGATTTTTTATTTTTCTTGCTTTATCAGTTAATTGAGATTCAGAAAGGCCTTCCTCTTTTAAATCAAATTCATTCAGTTTGTTGAGTTTTAGTTTTTCTCTCAACGTTTTGTTGAATTCTGTATTAATGGTCATTTTATCTCTCGGAACTTTACCAATGTTATTCCAAGAGGTTTTAATGTTTTCTATTTTTTCTATACTTCCGTCTTCATTGCCAATCTCCTTTAATTCTTCTAAAAGAGCGCTCTTTTGTTTATAATTTTCTTTCCAATCATCAGTTTGAGCATTATTTTTGGCTCTGTAATTATTGAAAAAAGTATTACATGCTTCACGAAATTCATCCCAAATTTTATTGGTTTGACTTCTAGGGACATGTCCTATTTTTTTCCAGTCTTCCTGAAGTTTTTTAAACAAAGGCACTACTATTTCCCATTCCTCAGAAAGCATATTGTCTTGCGCGGTTTTTATCAGTTTCAATTTTTCGTTTAGGTTTACTATCTGAGAGTTTTTCAATCCTTTGTAAAATTCATTTTTAGAAGCATTGAAAGCACGAAGGGCCAGTTTGAATTCATTCCAGTTTTGATTAGAAATTTTCTTAGGAACGCTTCCTGTTTTTAAGAAATCAGCTCTTAATTCTTCTGCTTTTTTGATGGCTTGTTGCCAAAAATTATGATTGGCATTTTTTTCTGAAGTAGCTAAGCTTTTCAGGGTGTCAATAATTTGGGTCTTCTTTTCCAAATTTATTTTCTGTTCTTCATTAATTTGTGAAAGAAGTTCTGATTTCCTTTCATGAATCTTATTGGAAATTTCTTTGAATTCATCCCAAGTTTTATCACGGAATTCTTCTGCTACAGGTTCTGCCTCTTCTTTCCATAATTTATGCAAGAATTGTAATTCATTCAGTGCTTTTTGAACCACTGGTTCATTTTGAAGTTCTTTTGCTCTGGCTATAATTTGTTGTCTCTTTTCCAAATTGTGGGCATATTCTTGCTCACGGTATTCCTTATTAAGGTCCAACATCTGGTAAAACTGATTCAAATGAAAGAAGTAATTGTTGTTCAGGTTTTTGAATTCAGATTTAGGTACTTGCCCAGCAGCGCTCCACTCTTCTTTTACTTCTCTTATGGCACGAAAAAGGTTGGTGCCTACTTCAGAATTGGTATATAGATTTTTTAGCTTTTCTATGATTTGGTTCCTTTTCTCTAAATTTTCTTTTTGCTCTTCTTCCTGTTTTTGATGGAAAATATCATATTTTTCTTTGAAAATATGATTAAGAGCAGATACTTTGGAGGAAAGAGGATGCTCGTAATTGTTTTCGATTTCTTTTTTGTCTTCGCTTTCCACATGTATTTTGTGGAGTAACATATCTTTTACGGCATTGAATTTTTTATGATTCGCTCCTGCGTCTTCTGCATTGATTAAGGTTTCCAGTTTAGCCATCAATTCGCCCGAAGTCATTTTTTCATGTTCATGATGCTCTACTTCATCATGGGATTCATCATCATGAATTTCTGTTTCAGGAGAATGATTGTGGTTAAAGTTTTGGTTTTCATTAACTTCTGTGTCGTTGAAGTTATTTTTTTGAGGTTCAGAATTTAAATTTTCTGTAATCATAGCAAATCATTTTAGAGTTCGGTGCTTTTGAAGAAACCTTTTTGAATAAGTATGTATTAGCACAATTTGGGACTAAATTAAAGGTTTTTTGTGAGATACGCAATTCATTTTAATCAATATTGTTTATATAATTTTAAGATTTATTGGTTCCAAATTTCCCAAGCTTTTTCGGCTTGCTGTTCCAGCATATAAAGACCATTAACTGTTTTTGCCCCATATTCGGCTGCATTTTTTATAAATTTAGAATACTCAGGATTATAAACCAAATCTATAATGAGATGGTTTTTGCCTAGCGCTTCAAAAGGAATTTGCACGCTATCTTCTACATTAGGGAAAGTGCCCACTGGGGTACACTGTACAATGATGAGGTTTTCACTTACCTGTTCCGGGGTAAGGTTTTCATAATTGATTTCCGTATTTCTGGAAACTGTAATGAAAGGAATATTGTGTTTTGTCAGCACAAACTTTACTGCTTTGGCTGCGCCTCCATTTCCTAATACAATGGCTGATTGTTGGTTTTCTTGTTTATGCAGCAATAATGTTTTTTCGAATCCAAAAGCATCGGTATTGTATCCTTTGGTCTTTCCGTTTTCTATTTTGATACAATTGATGGCACCAATGTCTTGCGCCTCTTCGCTCAATTCGTCTATAAAGGGAATTACTTTTTCCTTGTAAGGAATAGTGACGTTCAGCCCCTTTAAGTTTAAAGTTTTCATTAATTCTGAAATATTATCCAGGTTTTCCAATTCGAATATTTCGTAAGAATATTGAGATAACAGGAGTTTCTGAAATTTTTGTTCAAAATATTTTTTAGAAAATGAGTAGGAGATATTTCTACCTATTAAGCCAAGTTTTACTGATGATTCCATCCCTCAAAGGTAATAAAAAAGAGAGTGTTTTAAAAAATGGAACGGATATTTTTTTTATTAATTTTTGAGAAAATCCATGAAATAGAAAATCCAAAAAACAGCGCAATGCAAGCAACTGTAATATAATTTAATGGAACAATTCTTACTGGAAATGGCAAAGATTCTGTTGCCATAAAGATACCGGTTTGCAATTGGACATAGCAGACAATGCTCCCTAAAATCAATCCTGAAATAATTCCAAACAATACAATGAGATACCCAGTGTTGAAATATACTTTTCTAAGATCTTTCATCGTAAAGCCCATTGATAATAAGGATTTCGACTGTTCCTTTTTATCGAGTTGAAGAATGATGATGGCGCCTGCCAAATTGAAGGTAGTAATAAAAATTACCAGCGCGAAGATGAGGTAGATCATCAGTTTCTCCATATTGATCATCTTCCAGAACGCGGCGTTTTCTTCTGCTTTGGTTTTGATGACGATATTTTTGCCCAGTAAGTTTTCTAATCTCTGTTTTACAGCATCTGTGTTTTCAGGATTTTTTAGTTTTATAACAATAGAGTAGGCACTATTTTTTGGCAGGTTTAGCAGCTCAGCAGAGAGCTCCAGTGGTGCCAGAATATAGTTATCCAATTGGTCGTTTCCCGGGAAAATTCCGGACACGAAAATATCCTTTTTATTAAAAATATCTGCCTCTTTGCTGATGATGCCTTTTCCTGGTTTTGGCATAAAAAGGGTAGCTACGTCTGTTTCATTGGCCACGGGGATAGCTAGCCTGTTGTTCAGTTGAGCCTCCATTACCACTTCATTGGTATATTTAAAAGAAGGGTAACTTCCGTAAATAATGTTTTTATTGATGGGGTTTACTTTTACATACGCAGAATCTACTCCTCGCAGATAGGCTATCTCGCCCACATTGTGGTAGTCTATGTAGACCTTTTCTTCTATGATTTTAGAGAAGTGGGTAATTTCTTTTTCAGATTTTAAGACGCGTAAGGTCTTGTCCAGATGCGGAATCAGTTTTCCTTGGGCGCTTTTCAGCGTAAGGTCTGCATGCAGATTAGAGATAAAATCTTTGTTGAGGTCTTCTAACCCAGAGAATACAGAAATAATGATAAACATCGCCGCCACGGCCACCATCATCGCAAAAGCCGCCAAACCGGTAATAAAACTTACCGCCTGACTGCCTTTTTTGGCAATCAAGTATCTTCTGGCAATGTAAAAGGGCGTATTTCTGTAGTTCATTTTTTACAAAACAGGGTTGTCTCCCAGTCCTTTCAGTTCTCTTTCTATTTTTTCTACATCGTCCAGAGAAGTGTCCAGATAGAAATTGATTTCAGGGATAATGCGCACCTGCTTGGCCATTTTCTGCCCCAAGTAATTTCTGTAGAAAGCTTTGTTTACTTCTATTTCCTTCATGATAGGCTTTCTGTATTCCTGCGGAAAAATGCTCAGATATATCTTGGCAATGCTCAGGTCAGCCGTCACCTTCACGTCAGAAATCGAAATCAAAAAACTCTGCTTGCTTTCCGCAGCCTGCTTGCGAAAAAGTTCTGCAATGTCTTCTTGGATAATTTGTGCTACTTTTCTTTGTCTGTTACTTTCGTTCATGCCGCAAATTTACTATTTTTGTTTGAGATTTGGGCGTGTCCTTTTTGTTTGGCCTTGCATAAGCCTTACCAAACAAAAAGGTCGGTATCCGGCTCCCACTATTTTATTTTCCTTGGGAAAATAAAATGAGTTCCGCCTCCTCCCTCACGCTGCCAAAACCGTTCCAAAATAAAGATAAAAACAATTATGTTAGACAAAATAGAACACCTTGGCATTGCCATCAAAAGTCTGGAAACTTCAGACCACCTTTTTGCCAAACTCTTGGGCACCCAACCCTACAAGCAAGAAGCCGTAGAAAGGGAAGGCGTTAAGACCTCTTTTTTTAAGGTGGGCGAAAGCAAGATAGAATTGCTAGAAGCCACCAACCCCGAAAGCCCTATTGCCAAGTTCATAGATAAAAAAGGAGAAGGCATCCACCACATAGCCTTTGCCGTAGAAGACATCCGTGCAGAGGTAGAACGGCTGAAGGGAGAAGGCTTTGTCTTCATCTCCGAAGAGCCCAAAGACGGTGCCGATAATAAGTTGGTGGTTTTCTTGCACCCCAAGTCTACCAATGGTGTCTTGGTAGAACTGTGCCAAGAAAAACCTTAAAATTTATTTTTGAATTTTACAGAAAAATCTTACATTTGCACACTCATAAAAACAACAGAACCTCGTTCTACTGTTTTTGGCCTTGTAACTCAGTTGGTTAGAGTAGCTGACTCATAATCAGCAAGTCCTTGGTTCGAGCCCAAGCTGGGCCACTAGTTTTAAAAGATTCTACAGAAATGTAGAATCTTTTTTTTATGCAAATCAGAATAAAAAAAATAGTAGTATTTTTGATTTTAGAATATAGTTGTAGTACACGTGAGGAAATCGCGCGGCAGCGGGGGGAATCTCAAAAAAAAGAAGAGGAAAAGAGAAAATAACAAGCAGAGGATATTAGAAAAAGTATACAAGAAGCACAGCAGAACCAATGATAAATAGATTTTATTACATATTTATTTTGTTAATTTCATCACAATGTGTCTTATCTCAAAGATGTAATTGTCCAATAGATAAAGGACAAATAATTAATGGGTATATAAACAATGAAAATCAACAGATATATAAAGCTACCTTTTTTAAGGATAATCTAGACATGTTACCCGTAGATTTAACAATACTTACTGATGATGAAAAAGCTGAAGTTAAGTCAATAGTAAATGGGAAAGTAATATCTATAGGCGAAAATCGCGATTATTTATCGATACTTTATAATAATAATAAAATCATTACATATGATTTAATAGATGATATTACTGTCAAAAAAGGTGATAATGTAATAATTGGAACAATTATAGGTAAAGTAAAACCAAATAATTTTCCTCCAAAAAATTATGATAAAATTCTAGGTTATAAATCTCATGTTTATAGTGTAAATATTAGTTTTTATTATTTTGATAATATAATGAATAAATTAATTCATTCTCCTGAAGAATCAAAAATTATAAATTGTAAAACAACTATTTGCGATAAATGTCAGCCAAAAATTTATGGATAACAACCTCGGGTAATGTATCAGATGTGTTGATTTGAATTTTTTAAATCAATAATTATTGATTTTCCCCTGCAGCCGCGCGAAATGAAATTCGACGGAGTCAATCCTTTCGCGTGTGCCACATGATAAAAACAAAACCACTACTAAGGCAGTGGTTTTTTGTTGCAAAAACAACCACAAAATTATCCTTGTAATTCCTTATCTTTGCCTCAGAAATGGAAAAGCCAGAACTTTTATCGTTGATTACCCTCGCCAAAGAGAAAAATCAGAAGGCACAGACCAAGCTGATTAATCTTTTTTGGACGGATGTTTTTTCATTCATCCTCAAAAAAACGGGAAACGAAAATCTGGCAGACGAACTCACGGTTTCGGTATTTTCTAAAGTCTTGGCCAAGCTGGATTTGTATGATGAGAATTTTCAGTTCAAAACCTGGGTGCTTACCATTGCCCAAAATACCGTGATAGACTATTGGCGCAAGAAAAGCAGAGAGGCAGAAGACCCTACGGAAGATTTGCAGGAAGTAAAAAACCGTTTCGAAAAATCGCCGGAAGAAATCTTAATTGCCGAGCAGGAAGAGAAAAAAATTATGGATACGGTGGCCAAAATGGATGTCAATTATCAGAAAATCATTCAGTTGAGATTTTTTGAGGAAAAAAGCATCAAAGAAATTGCCGAAGAATTGGGACTTTCTGTGGCCAATACTAAAGTGAGGATTATGAGGGCCAAAAAAGTTTTGGCAGAATTGTTAAACGAAAACGAATAAATTTTAAAATAGCCATTTTTAATGGTAAAAGTAAATTGAATTATGGATACTACCACCAACAAACCAAAATGGATTAGGGTAAAACTGCCTACAGGGCAAAACTACCGTGAACTGAGAACATTGGTAGACAAATATAAGCTCAACACCATTTGCCAAAGTGGCAGTTGCCCCAATATGGGAGAGTGCTGGGGAGAGGGTACGGCTACCTTCATGATTTTGGGAAACATCTGTACCAGAAGTTGTGGTTTCTGTGGCGTAAAAACCGGTAAACCATTAGACGTAAACTGGGATGAACCCGAAAAAGTGGCACGTTCCATCAAATTAATGAAAATAAAACACGCGGTACTCACTTCTGTAGACAGAGACGACCTTAAAGATATGGGCTCTATTATCTGGGCAGAAACGGTAAATGCCGTAAGAAGAATATCTCCGGGCACCACTATGGAAACATTGATTCCGGATTTTCAAGGGATTCACAAGCACTTAGACAGATTGATAGAAGTGGCACCGGAAGTGATTTCTCACAACATGGAAACCGTGAGAAGATTAACCCGTGAAGTAAGGATTCAGGCAAAATATGACCGTAGTTTGGAGGTGTTAAGATACCTAAAAGAGGCGGGGCAAAAACGTACCAAAACCGGAATTATGTTAGGTCTTGGTGAAACCAAAGAAGAAGTGATGGAAACCATTCAGGAAGTAAGAGATGCCCATGTAGATGTAATTACCTTGGGGCAATATCTTCAACCGACCAAAAACCACCTTCCCGTAAAACGTTTTGTAGACCCTGAAGAATTTGAAGAATACAGAATTTTTGCAGAAAGTTTGGGCTTCCGCCATGTAGAAAGTTCTCCTTTGGTAAGGTCCTCTTATCATGCGGAAAAGCACATTCATTAATGCACATCATGTAGGAATGCGCCTGTGGCGCGTTCGATAATGAAATACAATTATCGTCATCAATTTTATTGATGACGATTTTTGTTGAAGAAAGCGTAAGAATACTTAATTTCGAAAATATTAAAAATTAAAATTATGCAACATTTAAAATTTGGATTTTTAACCCTTTTAATGGCTTGTGGAATGGTGTTTTCGCAGTCTAAAGTGGTGTTGAAAGAGACCTCTTATACCAATGATGGAAAAGACTTTAAGACTTATGTGGCCTATAATTCTGCTTTGAAAGGTAAACTGCCCGTAGTAATGATTATCCCTGAATGGTGGGGTGTAAACGATTATGCCCAATACAGAGCTAAAAAGATAGCCGAACTGGGCTATTTTGCGATGGTAGTAGACATGTACGGTAATGGCAAAGCGGTAGAAACGCCTCAGGAGGCACAGGCTTTAGCAACCCCTTTTTATCAAAATGCAGGAATGGCTAAAGAAAATTTTGATGCTGCAACAGCACATTTAAAAGATTTTAAAAATGCGAATACAGACAAAATAGCGGTCATTGGTTATTGTTTTGGTGGAGCCATGGCACTTAATATGGCAAGACAGAATGGCGATTTGAAGGGAGTGGCCAGTTTCCATGGCAACCTCATGACGGGTGTAGAGGCCAATAACAACAACGTGAAAATTTTAGTCTTGAATGGCGCTGCAGACAGCTATGTTCCTGAAAAAGATATTGTGGCCTTCAAAAAAGAAATGGAAGATCACAAAATAGATTATCAATTCATCAATTATCCGGATGCGGTACATGCCTTTACCAATCCTAATGCTACGGCAGTGGGCAAGAAATTTGGGATGAATGTAGCGTACAATAAATCGGCAGACCTTAAATCCTGGGCAGAACTTAAGAAGTTTTTAAAGAAAATTTTCAAATAAATTCGGCGGACAACTGGTCCGCTTTTTTTATGAAAAATAATTACATTTACACCATGAAAAAAGCCGTATTGATTACCATTGGAGACGAAATCCTTTCCGGAAATACCGTAGATACCAATTCTAATTTTATTGCCACTCAACTTAGAAAAATAGGTTTTAAAGTGGTACAGATTTTCACCATCTCAGATACCATAGAAACCATCAAAGCTACTATGAAAACTGCTTTTGAAATGGGAGATTTGGTGATTACCACCGGAGGTTTAGGCCCCACCAAAGATGATAAGACCAAAAAGGCTTTTGCAGAATTTTTTAATGATACTTTGGTTTCTGATGCTGAGACTTTAGAACATCTAAGACAATTGCTTATTAAGAGAAAAAGAGAGCATTTGTTTGATATCAATTTGCCACAAGCGGATATTCTTTCCAAATCCAAAGTTTTCCAAAACCACAATGGTACGGCGCCATGTCTCATGGTGGAAGAAAACGGAAAGACGGCTATTTGTCTTCCGGGGGTTCCGTATGAGGTAAAGCCTTTGATTAAAAACCAAATTATCCCATATTTACAAGAAAAATACGAGCAAAATTATATCGTTTCCAGAATACTTTCTGTGGTCAATTTTCCGGAAAGTTTGCTTTCTCAAACCATAGAAGAGTGGGAGTTGGCGTTACCCGAACATATTTCCCTTTCTTACCTGCCTATTGCCAATAGGGTAAAACTAAGGTTGACTGCGACGGGAAAGATGCAAGAAGAACTAGAGAAGCATTTGGAAGAAGAAATCGTGAAATTGAAGCCTTTAGTAAAAGACCACCTTATTGCAGAAAACGGAGATTCTATTGAGGAAATTTTGCATGATGTATTGATTGCTAAAAACCTTACCCTATCTACCGCCGAAAGTTGTACCGGTGGGGAGTTATCTCATCTCATTACCAGCATTTCTGGAAGTTCCAATTATTTTTTAGGCGGAATCTGTACCTACCAAACAGAGAAAAAGACCGAACTTTTGGGTGTTTCTAAAGAAGTGATTTCTCAATATTCGGTAGTGTCTGAAGATGTGGCAAAAGCCATGAGTTTGGGCTGCCAAAAAATGTTCAAAACAGATATTGCCCTTTCTACAACGGGTGTTGCTGGGCCTAATTCTGATGCCTTTAATACAGAAATAGGTACGGTGTATTATTCTGTGAGGGTAAAGAATTTTGAGAAAACCTTTCATCTTTATTTGCCTCATTTAGAACGAAAAGATTTTATGAATTTTGTTTCTCAAAAAGTTTTACAAGATTTGGTGGAAATCTTGATAAAAGAAGATTATTAATTTTTTATTCTTCTTTTTACTTCGCATTCTTCTGTTTAAACTATGTAACAATTAGCTTCAATAACCGACTAAAAGGAATATTAATTAAACCAAAATTTTATATATGAAAAAAATAGTCAATCTTGCAGTGATCGCCTTTATGGGCTTTTCGGCAAATGCTTTTGCTCAGGACAAAGGATTAGAAATTCAATATATGGATACTTCTGTCCGTCCTCAAGACGATTTTTACAGTTTTGTAAACGGTTCTTGGATGAAAACTGCACAAATCCCAGCAGATAAATCTACTTGGGGAAGTTTTAACAAATTAGCAGAGGATACTGATAATAATTCCATGACAATTCTTAATTCCCTGCTTAAAGACAAATTTGCAACAGGCAGCGAAGGAAAGAAAATACAGGATCTATATGCTACTTATATGAACATGAGCAAGCGTAATGCAGATGGAATCACTCCTATTAAAGGAGATTTGTCTAAAATAGATGCCATCAAAACCATTGCAGATCTTCAAAAATATCTTATTGCAGCCACTCCACAAGGAGAAAATCCTTTCTATGGATGGGGTGTAGAAGCGGATATGAAAAACAGCAAAATGAATGCTGTTTATCTAGGAAGTGCCAATCTGGGCCTTGGAAGAGATTACTATCAGAAAGTAAATGAAAAAAATACCGAAACCCTTGCAGAATATACAAAATATGTATCTTCTATGTTAAAAGTTTTAGGGTATAAAAACGCCGATGAGGTAGCTGCTAAAATTGTGAGTTTCGAAAAAGAAATGGCACAAAGCTATTTCACCAATGAGCAGATTAGAGATTCTAACCTTTTCTACAATCCTAAAACGAAAGAAGAACTAAAAGGAATTTCCAAAAATGTAGACTTGGCAGGCTATCTTTCTAAAGTGGGAGTGAATACAGATAAAGTAATTCTTGGCGAAGTAAACTACTATAAAAATTTAGATAAATTTATCAATCAGAAAAATCTTCCTTTGATTAAAGACTACATGAAATTCCATTTGCTTTCGGGAAGTGCAAGTTATCTAACCAAAGATTTGGATGACCAAAAATTTGGGTTTTATGGTAAATACCTAAGGGGACAACAGGAACAAAGAGCCCAAAATAAAAGAGCCTATGAATTGATTAACGGAACATTGGGAGAGGCTTTCGGTAAACTGTATGTAGAAAAATATTTTCCAGCACAAGCCAAAGCCCAAATGGTAGAATTGATTGGTTATCTTAAGAAAAGTTTTGAGCAGCACATCAACAATCTTTCTTGGATGTCTGCCACTACTAAAGAAAAAGCCTTGACCAAATTGAATAAGTTTGCCGTAAAAGTAGCTTATCCGGATAAATGGAAAGATTATTCTAAACTTACAATCGCTTCAGAAAAAGAAGGAGGTACTTTGTATAAAAACCTTCAAAATATTACCGCTTGGCAATACAAAAGAGATTTAGACAAGATAGGAAAAGCGGTAGACAAATCAGAATGGGGCATGACGCCACAAACCGTAAACGCCTATTACAATCCGCTAAATAATGAAATTGTATTCCCTGCAGCTATTCTTCAGCCGCCATTCTTCAATCCTAATGCAGATGCCGCGGTTAATTTCGGTGGAATTGGTGCGGTAATCGGTCACGAAATGACGCATGGTTTTGATGATTCTGGAGCGCAATTTGATGCCGATGGTAACCTGAAAGATTGGTGGACACCAGAAGATAAAGCCAATTTTGAAAAAGTAACCAAATCTCTTGCGGCACAGTATGATAAATACGAGCCCGTAAAAGGAACTTTTGTAAATGGTACATTTACCAACGGAGAAAACATTGCCGATTTGGGTGGAGTAAACATTGCCTATGATGCATTGCAAATGTATCTTAAAGACAAAGGGAACCCTGGTGCTATCAGTGGCTACTCTCAAGACCAAAGATTTTTCTTAAGTTGGGCTACCGTTTGGAGAACTAAGCAGACCGAAAAAGCACTTATCAATCAGGTGAAAACCAATGAGCATTCGCCGGGTGTATACAGAGCATTTGGTCCGCTAGTCAATACAGAGGCTTTCTACAAAGCATTCGATCTTAAAGACGGAGACAAATTGTACAAAAAAGAAGAAGACAGAATCAAAATCTGGTAACATAATCAACCACCAAAAAAATTGGTGGTTTTTTTTTCGAAATATTGAAACAATTTCAAATTTTCATCAACTAATAGCAAGTAAGTTTTAAATTTTATTACATTTGAATAACAAATAATTAATTTATATGAAAAAAATACCATTTCTATTGCTAACTTCAGCAACAGTTTTAACGTTCAATTCTTATTCGGCACAAAAAAAGGCTTCGAAGAAGGTTCAAGAGAACGGGATTACATTAAACTACATGGACACTTCTGTGCGTCCGCAAGACGATTTCTTTACGTATGTAAACGGTAATTGGGTGAAAACCGCAGTTATCCCTGCAGACAAAGGTTCTTGGGGAGGTTTTAATGAATTGAGAGAAAAAACAGACGACAATTCACTGGCCATCCTGAACAATATCTTGAATGAAAAATATGCACCAGGAACTGAAGGTAAAAAAATTCAGGATCTGTATGCATCTTTCATGAACTGGGATAAGAGAAATGCAGAAGGTATTACCCCTATCAAGGCAGATTTAGCCAAAATAGATGCTATAAAATCTGTTGCAGATTTACAGAATTATCTATTGGCAGCAACACCACAGGGTGATAACGATTTTTATATGTGGAGAGTAGGTGCAGACATGAAATCTTCTAATGATAATGTTATTTATTTGGGAGGCCCTGCTTTAGGTTTAGGTAAAGATTATTATCAGAAAGAGAACGAAGCCAATACCAAAACATTGGCAGAATATACTAAATATGTTTCTGGTATGTTGAAAGTCTTAGGCTACCAAAATGCAGATGAAACAGCTGCTAAAATTGTAGCATTGGAAAAAAATCTTGCTAAAACTTTGTTGACCAACGAAGAAGGTAGAGATGCCAACAAGCGTTACAACCCAAAAACAGTAGCAGAGCTTTCTGATTTGGTGAAAAATGTAAATCTTGCAGATTATCTTGCTAAATCCGGAGTTAAAACGGATAAGGTTATTCTTGGTGAATTAGGATATTATAAAGCTTTGGACTCTTTCATCAATGAAGCTAATCTTCCTTTGATTAAAGATTATATGAAATACCATATGATTTCTGGTAATGCAGGTGTTTTAGATCAGAAATTAGACGATATGCGTTTTGATTTTTACGGAAAATACCTTCAAGGGCAAAAAGAGCAGCGTGCCATGAACAAGAGAGGCCTAGAAGTTATTAATGGCGTTTTAGGTGAAGCGTTTGGTAAATTGTATGTAGAAAAATATTTCCCTGCAGCGGCAAAAGCAGAAATGGTAACCTTAATAGATTATCTTAAAAAAGCATATTATCAGCATATCAGCAACCTAGATTGGATGAGCGATGTGACCAAGAAAAAAGCATTGGAAAAACTAAGCAAATTCACAGTGAAAATTGCTTATCCTGACAAATGGGAAGATTATTCTAAACTGAATATCGACCAAAGTTCTTATTTCCAAAACAGACAAAACATCACTGCTTGGGCTTATCAAAAGAATTTCGAGAAAATTGGCAAACCGGTAGATAAAACGAAATGGGGCATGACGCCGCAAACTGTAAACGCATACTACAACTCTTCTAACAACGAGATTGTATTCCCTGCAGCTATTCTTCAGCCGCCATTCTTCAACTTCAAAGCAGACCCTGCTGTTAACTTTGGTGGAATTGGTGCTGTAATCGGTCACGAAATCTCTCACGGTTTTGATGACGGAGGTTCTAGATTCGACGGAGATGGTAACCTGAATAATTGGTGGACTGACGAAGACCGTAAGAAATTTGAAGCAGCTACTGCTAAATTAGATGCACAGTATTCTTCTTACGAGCCGGTAAAAGGAAGTTTCGTAAACGGTAAATTCACCATGGGCGAAAACATCGCAGACTTGGGTGGTGTAAACATTGCTTTCGATGCATTGCAAATGTATCTTAAAGACAAAGGAAACCCAGGAAAGATTTCAGGTTTTGACCAAAACCAAAGATTTTTCTTAAGCTGGGCTACCGTTTGGAGAACTAAAGGAACGGATAAGTATTTCATCAACCAGGTGAAAACAGATCCACACTCTCCTGGTATGTACAGAGCTGTAGGCCCTGTAGTGAATACAGAAGCTTGGTACAAAGCTTTCGGAGTAAAAGAAGGCGACAAACACTACAAAAAACCAGAAGACAGAATTAAAATCTGGTAATATATTAAACCACCGAAATTTCGGTGGTTTTTTTTATTTTTACCCTTGTGAAATTTTCCATTCAAAAAAACATTGTTCTTCAAAATCCAGAAACGAAACCTTTTCTGGCAGATGCCTTTATTCCAGAAGCAGAAGGCAAATGGCCATTGTTGATTTTTTGTCATGGGTACAAAGGCTACAAAGATTGGGGCGCCTGGAATCTAATGGCTGAGAAATTCGCCAAAAACGGATTTTATTTTGTGAAATTCAACTTTTCCCATAACGGAACCACATTGGAAAATCCAACTGATTTCGCAGATTTAGAAGCCTTTGGAAATAACAATTATTCAAAAGAACTATCCGATTTGGAAGCAGTGATTAATCATTTTAACCAAGACGAAAAGGTAGACGCCACAAACATTACTCTGATGGGGCATAGCCGTGGTGGTGGAATCTGCATCATCAAAGCCACAGAAGATGCCCGAATTAAAAATCTGATTACCCTGGCGAGTGTAGATTCTCTAGATAGGTTTCCTTCTGGAGAAAAATTAGAACAATGGAGAAAGGAATACGTTTACTACAATTACAACAGCCGCACCAAGCAGCAGATGCCACATAATATTCAATTTTTGGAAGATTTTGTGCAGCATAAGGAAAGGTTTGATGTACAAAAAGCCCTGCGAAATTTCATCGGAAAAACATTGGTGCTTCATGGAAATGAAGATGAGGCAGTTTCTTTTTCTGCCGCTAAAAACCTTTATTCATGGGCTCGGAATTCAGAATTGGTATTGATGGATAAAGCCAATCATACTTTTGGGGCTAAAGAGCCTTGGAAAGATTATAAACTTCCACTTTTATTAAATTCAGCAGTTAATAATTGTATTGATTTTTTGAAATAAAAAAGAAGGGCAGACTAATTAGTCTGCCCTTTTTATAGTTTAGCGTCTATCCATCTTTCATTACTGTTTACATCTAACAGATATAGCCTGTCTTGAATTTTTTGTAAAATAAAATTAAAGGTATAGGGTAAAGAAATGGTTTTTCCTTCTAATTTATCTGCTCTTACAGAAATTTTATTGTTATTTTTTATGGCGTCCCCGGTATATATTTTAGAAGCATGGGTCATTTTTTTTATATCATCAATTATTTCGATTATTGTGATTTTGTTGTTTTCTTCGAATTGGATAATTTTTTTTATGGAAACTTCCGGTTTCATTGTTATAAATTTTTTACCAACCAAGTCTACATTTATAAGTTCTTTAATATTATTTCGCTCCGCTAGCATTTTGTCTAATTTGTCATTGATAATACCATACCGCTGAGCATTAAGGGAATTTGTGAATGCAATCATCAGAAATAACGATGTGTTCCAGTTTTTAATTTTCATTTTTTTAGATTTATAATATTTAAAAATATATTTAAAAACACCCGGCGATGAAAAATTAATTTTTACTTTTAATAACCCCGCGGACACATTATTTAATGGCCGGTTATTTTTTACCTGGCAGCATAACCCCGGGGCGGGCAATTATACGCTCAAAGGTGTTTTGACGGACAAGAATGGCAAAGTGACGGAGAAGAATTTGGATGTGGAGGTGAAGTAATGATTTGGCACGTTGCGTGGTGGTAGGGGCAAAACATGCCTTGCCCCAACAACCGCGAATTCCAAAACAGATGGTACGATTAATAAAAAATATGGAGGGGGAAATAAGTAAGCATCACCGCAGATCCATTCGTTTACCCGGCGCGGATTATTCCGTTCCGGGTTTTTATTTTGTTACGATGTGCGCCAAGAATCGGGAACATTTGTTTGGGGAAGTGATTGACGGTGAGATGGTGTTGAATGAATTCGGGAGGGTTGTGAGTGAGGAATGGGAAAAATCATCCACGTTGCGACCCAATATTGTGATGGATGAATTTATGGTAATGCCGAATCATTTCCATGGAATTATTTTAATTACAGAACAGGCGGTCAATGAGGACGGTAGGGGCGTATTGATATACGCCCCATTGTTCAATCACATGATTAGAGCCACGAAACAAATATGCACAATAGTATAAACGTGAAACAAAAACCTGTCAAAAATGAAAGCGCTCCGAGGGGAATCGGAGTCGCGAATTGGGGGTGGCGAAAATGCTTGGGAGAAGTACGGGCGACGCGCTAGGCGTCGGGCTCGGGCACCGGGCGGCTGCTGGACAGCATCCGGCCCTTGAGCTTGAGCTTGTCCTGCTTGGCCCGAGCGAGGACCGCCCGCTCCTCGGCGCTCAGCTGGCCGATCTTCTGGTTGAAGAAGTCCGTCGCCGCGTTGAGCGACGCGTGCATGGCCCGGATCAGCTCGGGGTCATTCCGGCATAAGGTACATAAACGGGTGCTTTTTAGAGGATGTGTAACAGTTTTCCACATGTCGGAGCAACAGTAGAAGCAAGTAAAATAGTGTTTAAAACTTTCTGTTTTTGTGGTCGTGAAAGACCACGATGGATAGCAATAATTTCGTTAATGTGAGAAAAGTGCCCCTCGAGCGAATTCGTCGTTCGAGGGATTTTTTTGTTTGTCTCAAACGTGAATAAATACGTGCGGTAGCGAATCAGACTCATGAGGGCACTTCTCAGCTCTTTGTGTGTCCAGTACTGCTCACCCGTGAAGGGGTTGGTGGTTTTTTCATTCAAGAAATCAAGGTATTTGGTAATGTAAGCATCGAGTCGATGGTTAAAAGTTCTACTGTCGGTAACGTGTAACGTTTTAACCAAAGCGAGGAGCACAGCTCCTGCTTCGGTCTGCGGATTTTGTGTCGTTCCTCTCGTCACTAATCGTTCCATGTGGACATGGCACATTTGGTACGGAATGCCTAAAAAAGCAGCAGGAATGCCACTAAAACCATCAGCCGTGACTGAACGGATGATGTAACCTTCTGCCAATAATTTTTCTTTCAGATTTAAATACAAACTCGTGGTTTCAGTTTGGGCAAATTCCCACGCAAGATTTTCTTTAGCTCTTGGATCGCGTAGCACCGCCACGCACCACGAAGTGCCTTCCAAGCGCTCGCCAAAGTATGTGGCGTCAGCCACAAGGTGTACCGGGCGAGGAAAGTGCGTTTTAACCGGAGCGGTGTAGCTGTCGAATAATTTTCGAATCGTTCGTTTGTCGTTATCCATCTCGCGCATGGTTTGTTTGCCGAAGACATACTGGCCCCAAAGATCCTTAACTCGTTCGTCCGATGGCCGTCGTTCATTCTGAAACGAGGTCAGACAATCCTGGCAGCGATACCGCTGTACTCCTCGACGCGCACCTTTTTTGATCGTGTTTCTTGACTGACAGCTTGGGCAAATTCTTGTTTTTTTTAACCATATTATACAGTGAGAATTAAAAAAAGCGCATTTCTGCGCTGTAGTTTAACAAAAAATGACTGTTTTAGGCACCCGTTTGTGTACCTT
>CALJKL010000026.1 GCA_937973555.1 uncultured Flavobacteriales bacterium
AGTCTTCGCTGGTGATGGTGCCGATCAACGAGTTCGGCACCGAAGCGCAAAAGCAAAAGTACCTGCCCAAACTGGCCACCGGCGAATGGATCGGCTGCTTTGGCCTGACCGAACCCAACCACGGCTCCGACCCCGGACTCCTGGGGACGCGAAACCAAAGGCTCAACCACGTCCCCCCCCGAGAACACCAGCGTGGCCACCTGGCCTTCGCGGTGGCTGGTGGCCTCCAGGCGCTTGGCCAGCGCGTTGGTCACGCTCACGCCCACGCCGTGCAGACCGCCCGAGAAGCTGTAGGCGCCGCCCTTGCCCTTGTCGAACTTGCCACCCGCATGCAGGCGGGTGAACACCAGCTCGATCACCGGGGCTTTTTCTTCGGGATGCAGGCCAAACGGGATGCCGCGACCATCGTCTTCGATAGTATACCGTACTTCTTTGAGTTTTATGTGAAATAAAAATAGACAAATGTGAAGGGTTTCATGGTTTTGAAACCCTTTTTTGTTGACTTTCAATGGATAAGCTTACCATTGGCAAAGCTCTTTCTACAAAGAGTTTTTTTTGTATATTTATGCATTGAATATCAATTAATTTAAAATATTATGCATGCATAGTATTTTTTATTTAAATTAGCAACCATCAGAATAAAACATTAATACTTATGAAAATATTAGTTTGTATAAGTAGTGTACCAGATACTACATCTAAAATTAATTTCACAGCAGATAAATCTGCTTTCGACAAAACCGGGATTCAATGGGTGATTAATCCTTTAGATGAATTTGCCCTTACAAAAGCAATCAAATTACAGGAAACTCAAGGAGCTACCGTTACCATTGTTACTGTAGGTGATGTAGCTACAGAAGCAGTAATGAGAAAAGCATTGGCAATAGGAGCTGATGATGCAGTGAGAATTGATGCTGAACCAAAAGATAGTTTATCAGTGGCTAAAGAAATTGCTAAAGTAGCACAAGAAGGAGGTTATGATTTGGTTTTGGCAGGTAAAGAGTCTTTAGATTATAATGGTGCTGCCGTTCCGGGAATGATAGCACAATTATTAAACAGACCTTTTGTAAATGCATGTGTAGGTTTAGATGTAAATGGAGCTGATGTAACGGCTTCTAGAGAAATAGAAGGAGGTAAAGAGACCTTAAAAGTAACTTTACCTGCAGTAATAGCTGGGCAGAAAGGTTTGGTAGAAGAAAAAGACCTTATTATCCCTAACATGAGAGGGATAATGTCTGCAAGGACAAAACCACTTACCGTAAAAACACCTACAGAAAATGACGTAAAAGTGAAGGCGGTTTCTTTTGATAGCGTACCTCCAAGAGCACAGGTGAAAATGGTATCTGCGGATAACTTAGACGAATTGGTAAGACTTCTACACGAAGAAGCAAAAGTTATTTAATTCTAATTCTCAATTCTTAAAATTTAAAATCATGTCAATTTTTGTATATTCAGAAAATATAAACGGAAATTATAAGAAATCTGCTTTCGAGGTGGTTTCATATGCAAAAGCTATTGCTGATAAGGCAGGTACCGATGTTGTTGCAGTAAGCATCAATCCTTCAGACGCATCGGATGCTTTATATAAATACGGAGCTACTAAAGTAATTGTTTTAAAAGGAGATTCTTTGAAAAACTTTAATGCTAAATCTTATGCAGATGCGTTGGCTTCTGTAGTAGACGGAATAGTAGTATTTCCTCATTCTACAGATGCTGCTTCTATTGCACCTATGTTGGCCGTTACCAAAAATGCAGCATTGGTTACCAATGCCGTAGCTGCTCCGGAAAGTGTTTCTCCATTTCAGGTGAAAAGAAAAGCGTTCTCAGGAAAAGCGTTTATGATGGCTCAGGCAGAAGGGGCAAATGTAATGATTACGGTTTCACAAAATTCTTTCGGAATTAAAGAAAATCCGGTATCAGGTACTGAAGAAGTGAAAGAAATTTCTGTTTCTAATGAAGGTATTACGATTGTTAATCAAGAAAAAGCATCAGGAAAATTAGACCTTAAAGAAGCTGAATTAGTAGTGTCTGCAGGTAGAGGAATGAAAGGCCCTGAAAACTGGGGAATGGTAGAGGATTTAGCAAACTCTTTAGGCGCCGCTACCGCATGTTCTAAACCGGTATCTGACATTGGCTGGAGACCTCATACAGAGCACGTGGGTCAAACCGGTAAGGCTATTGCTCCTAATCTTTACATTGCGATAGGTATTTCAGGTGCCATACAGCATTTGGCAGGGGTAAATTCCTCCAAAACCATTGTTGTAATCAACAATGATCCGGAAGCGCCATTCTTCAAATCTGCCGATTATGGGGTAGTAGGAGATGCTTTTCAGATAGTGCCGGCACTTACCGAAAAAATTAAAGCGTTCAAACAACACTAAAATTTGTTAGAAAAATAATAAATTATAAGCATCATAGCAGGTTTTGTTATGATGTTTTTTTATATTTGTAACTATGGATTACAAAAAATTAGTCATTCGTGGCATATCATATAGTCAAACTCAATCTGGTGCTTATGCACTTTTGTTAGAGCACGAAGAAACTTCGGTTAAATTACCCGTGGTTATAGGCAATTTTGAGGCTCAGTCTATTTCTTTAGGCCTTGAAAAAGATTTGAAGGCTCCTCGTCCATTAACGCACGATTTGTTTTCAAAATTTGTAACATCTACTCATTATACTTTAGATTCTGTAATTATCTATCAAATTATTGATGGAGTATTTTTTTCTAATCTCAATTTTAAAAATACAGACACCGGAGAAGAACTTATTTTGGATGCAAGAACCTCAGATGCTGTTGCAATGGCCGTAAGGTTTGATGCACCTATATATACCACAGAGCAGGTGCTAAACGAAGCAGGCATACTCCTTGAAATAGAAAATAATGATATTCCTTTACCGGAAATGGATGAAAGGGATGAGGAATCTGACATCAGCAAACTCAATAGTGAAGAATTATATGCTTTATTGGATGAAGCCGTAAAAACAGAAGATTATGATTTGGCGATGGAAATTCAACAGGAAATAAAGAGGAGAAATAAGAAAATAGATTAGTCTTATAGGCTAAAAAGATAAATAATAAACTTAAACTATGAATATTAAATTTAGATTGACATTGCTGAGCTTTCTGCAATTTTTTGTTTGGGGAGCTTGGTTAATTACTATTGCCAATTATTGGTTTGGTACTAAACAGTGGGGAGGTGCAGAATTTGGTGCTATATTTTCTACCTTAGGAATAGCCTCTATTTTTATGCCGGCCATTACAGGTATCATTGCAGATCGTTGGCTAAATGCCGAAAAATTATATGGCATTCTTCATTTGGGATATGCGGTTGCCCTTTTTTATTTAACAAGAATAGACAATCCGGAAACTTTTTTCTGGGTAATGCTTGTTGCCATGCTTTTTTATATGCCTACCATCTCTCTTTCCAATTCTATTGCATATAATATACTTAAGAAAAATGATTATGATGTGGTAAAGGTTTTTCCACCCATAAGGGTTTGGGGAACAATAGGTTTTATTGTTGCTATGTGGATTACCAATTTAACAGGAAATAAGGCTACAGTCAATCAATTCTATATTGCCGGAGCGATAGCTGTTTTTCTTGGAATCTATGCCTTTACATTGCCAAAATGTGAACCCCAAAATCTAATTCCAAAAGAAGCTTCATTAATCGAAAAATTAGGATTAAATGCATTTAAGCTGTTTGGAACATATAAAATGGCGTTGTTTTTTATTTTCTCCATGTTTTTGGGCGCTGCCTTACAGCTAACCAATATGTATGGAGATGTATTCCTTTCAGATTTTTCTAAAATCCCACAATATGCAGATAGTTTTGTTTCAAGATATTCTACCATCATCATGTCTATTTCTCAGTTTTCTGAAACTGCATTTATTTTGGCAATACCATTTTTTCTAAAAAAATTCGGAATTAAAAATGTAATGTTGATGAGTATGTTTGCCTGGGTGCTTCGTTTCGGACTTTTCGCTTATGGATTGCCTGTTGGTTTTGGACTTGGATTAATCATCCTTTCGTGTATTGTTTACGGAATGGCTTTTGATTTTTTCAATATTTCAGGTTCCCTTTTTGTGGAAACTTCTACAGATTCCAAAATCAGATCATCTGCACAAGGGCTTTTTATGATGATGACCAATGGATTTGGTGCTGTAATTGGAAGTTTGGCCAGTGGGTTTTTGATTCAAAATTATTTTACTCTAGAAAATGGAGATAAAATGTGGCATGAAATATGGCTTTCTTTTGCTTTTTATTCATTAATTATTGCCATTTTATTTGGTATAATGTTCAAGCATAAACACAATCCGGAAGTTATTGAGAACATTCATGATTAACTTTTTGGATTTAAAATAAACTGAAAACACACTTTTACCGAGTGTGTTTTTTTTGTAATTTGGCAGAGTAATATTTAACACTATCTAAAATGAAAGAAGTATATATAGTATCGGCTGTTAGAACTCCTATGGGAAGTTTTTTGGGAAGTCTATCTACTGTCCCAGCTCCAAAATTAGGCGCGATAGCCATAAAAGGGGCTTTAGAAAGAGTAAATTTGGATCCAAAATTGGTTCAGGAAGTCTATATGGGTAACGTATTGCAGGCAGGAGAAGGTCAGGCTCCGGCTAGACAGGCAGCTTTAGGAGCGGGTCTTTCTAACGAGACACCTTCTACAACCATCAATAAGGTTTGCGCTTCCGGAATGAAAGCCGTAATGATGGCAGCACAATCTATAAAGGCCGGAGATCAAGACATCATCGTTGCCGGAGGAATGGAAAACATGAGCATGGTGCCTCATTATTATAATGCCAGAAATGCTGTGAAATTAGGAGATGTAAAAATGCAAGATGGCATGTTGGTAGATGGGTTAACAGATGTTTACAATAAAGTACATATGGGCGTTTGTGCAGAAAAATGTGCTGCAGAATATCATTTTTCAAGAGAAGATCAGGATAACTTTGCCATTCAGTCTTACAAAAGAAGTGCAGATGCATGGGCTTCTGGAAAATTCAACAATGAAATAGTACCTGTGGAAATTCCTCAAAGAAAAGGCGAGCCAATCATTTTTGGTGAAGATGAGGAATACAAAACGGTAAATTTCGATAGATTTTCTACTTTGCCTACCGTTTTTCAAAAAGAAAACGGAACGGTAACGGCTGCCAATGCCTCCACGCTTAATGACGGAGCTTCTGCTTTGGTATTGATGTCTAAAGAAAAGGCAGATGAATTGGGCTTGAAACCTTTAGCAAAAATAGTTTCTTATGCTGACGCTGCTCAAGCCCCGGAATGGTTTACTACAGCACCTGCAAAAGCATTGCCAATTGCTTTGCAAAAAGCTGGTTTAGACATTTCGGATATCGATTATTTTGAATTCAATGAAGCTTTTTCGGTAGTTGGTTTAGCCAATAATAAGATACTTGGACTTGATGACTCTAAAGTAAATGTAAATGGTGGAGCAGTTTCTTTGGGACATCCACTGGGTAGTTCTGGTTCTAGAATTATTGTTACATTAATTAATGTTTTGAAGCAAAAAAATGCCAAATATGGTGCAGCTGCCATTTGTAATGGTGGAGGTGGTGCAAGCGCTATTGTTATAGAAAATCTTTAAATAATATAAAATTTAATATAAAGCCATTAAGATTTATAGATTATTTTCATCAATATCTTAATGGTTTTTTTATTTTTGTTCTTTCATTCCATCATTTGATTATTATATATGGAGCATAAAAATATCAAAAACAATCCGAAAATCATGAAGGCTTGGGCCTTCTACGATTGGGCAAATTCCGTTTATTCATTGGTTATTACCTCTACCATTTTTCCTATTTATTATTCTATTTTGACTACAGCTTATGAGAAAGATGAATATGTAAAAGAGACTGGACAATGGATAAAAGTGCCGGTAAGAAATATGATAAATCTTTTCGGGAAAGAATATCAACCCGATGCTATTTATGGATATTCTCTTACCATTTCCTTTATTATTGTCGTAATCCTTTCGCCCATTTTATCTTCTTTGGCAGATACCATTGGTAATAAGAAGTCTTTTCTTCAGTTTTTCTGTTATCTAGGGGCCACTTCATGTATGGGGCTGGCGATGTTTACTGGCATGCAGAATGTATTTCTAGGACTTTTATTTAGCATTACAGCGAGTGTGGGCTTCTGGGGAAGTTTGGTTTTTTATAACTCATTTTTACCAGATATTGCCACCGCAGACAAACAAGATGCCCTTTCTGCAAAAGGATATGTGTATGGTTATATTGGTTCTGTAATTTTGGTGGTTATTTGTTTGGCTTTGATTATGTATGTTGCACAAACGCCAAAACAAGGCTTAATTCTAACAAGAATAAGTTTCTTATTAACAGGAGCTTGGTGGTTTGGTTTTGCACAATATACTTTTAAACATTTGCCGCAATTTGGTGAAGTAAGCCATCAATTGCCAAAGGATTTAGTATTGCTTAATCTTAAAAACATCTTCAAAAATCACAAAAATAATGGTGGTTTCTTTGGAGTTCTAAAAGATAATATTATTTTCTATAAAGAGATTGCCAAAGAAAGTTTCAGAGAATTGTATAGAGTTGGTTCTGAGTTATTTAGAACTGTTAATCTGAAGTATTTTTTAACGAGTTTCTTCTTTTATAGTGTAGGGATGCAGACCATATTTTTAATGGCTACTTTATTCGGTAAGAGTGAAATAAACCTTGCTCAGGACAAGTTGATTATGACTTTGCTTTTGATTCAGATTGAAGCCATTATCGGTGCTATTATCTTCTCTAGATTATCTAAAAAAATTGGGAATAAAAATGTTATCAGCATTACCATCATTTTATGGATTTTCGCATGTTTATCTGCTTATTTCCTCAAAAAAGAAAATCCTAATGTAGAATATCAGTTTTATGGTGTAGCAGCGGTAGTAGGGCTTGTAATGGGCGGTATTCAGTCTATGTCTCGTTCTACGTATAGTAGACTTTTACCAAAAGACTCCATGGACAATACTACATACTTCAGTTTTTATGATGTATTAGAGAAAATTGCCATCATCTTAGGAACTTTTATTTTTGCTATCCTTATTGATAATTATGATGCTATTAGAACATTTTTCTCAACAGAGTTTACACTCGAATTACCTACGGCTTCAGGAATGAGGTTTGCATCCTTAGCGATGTCTTTGTTTTTTGTTGTAGGTCTGATATTTATAAGGTTTTTAAAATTCGATACTTTGAAAGAAAAAGAAACACTGTAAATCTTTTACAATATATATTTTAAAAAGAACCTCAAATGGGGGTTCTTTTTTTATTATTTGAGATGAATTCTAAGGTGTTTTTAAAAGAATAATTCCTTATTTTTGTAGGTCTTGATTTTTTGAGACGTTTGAAGAATTATGAACAAAGAAAAAGATTTCATCGAAATATACGGAGCGCGAGAACACAATCTTAAAAACATCAATGTAAAGATTCCGAGAAACGAATTGGTGGTTATTACCGGACTTTCGGGAAGTGGAAAATCGTCTTTGGCGTTTGATACTATTTTTGCCGAAGGACAGAGGAGATACATCGAAACTTTTTCTGCCTATGCAAGACAGTTTTTGGGTGGATTAGAACGTCCTGATGTCGACAAGATTGAAGGGCTTTCTCCGGTGATAGCCATCGAGCAGAAGACCACCAACAAAAACCCTCGTTCTACCGTAGGTACTGTTACAGAGTTATATGACTTCCTTCGTCTTTTGTATGCCAGGGTTTCTGATGCCTATTCTATGGAGACGGGCGAGAAAATGGTGAGTTACACCGAGGAACAGATTCTCGAAATCATCAAGGAAAACTACAAAGGCGAAAAAGTATTGTTATTGGCTCCTGTAGTTCGTTCTAGAAAAGGACATTATCATGAACTTTTTGTACAATTGGCCAAAAAAGGATATTCTCAGGCAAGGATAGATGGTGAATTACAGGATATAGAATACGATTTAAAATTAGACCGTTATAAAACCCACGATATAGAAGTGGTAATAGACCGATGGATAATTGGTGAAAATGCTACTGAAAGCAGAATGCCAAAATCCCTTAAAACAGCAATGCAGATGGGAGATGGAGTAGTGATGATTCAGAAATTGGGTGAAAACCAGTTTCAATATTTCTCCAAAAATTTGATGGATGCAGAAACCGGCAATGCTTTACCGATTCCTGAACCGAATACCTTTTCTTTTAATTCTCCGAAAGGCAGTTGTACCACTTGTAAAGGATTAGGAAGTATTAAAAAAATTAATGAAGAATACCTGGTAGAAAACCCAAAATTCTCTATCAACCAAGGGGCTTTGTTGCCTTTGGAAATTTTAAAGGGGAACAAATGGCTTTTAACCCAAATCAACAATATTTTAGAGATTTTTGGGATGAGCCTCAATACACCTTTCCATGAAATTCCTCGAGAAGCCTTAGACTATATTTATTACGGTTGTCAAAAAGAATTTACCGCAGATTTAAAATATGCAGGTATTTCTAAAAAAATAAAAATCAACTTTGAAGGACTTATTCCTTATCTAGAACAGATAGTAGACGACAAAGAAAACTATGATGCGATATTAATTGAAAGGCAATTTACCACAGAAGAAACCTGCCCTGAATGCCATGGAGCAAGACTTCAGAAAAGCAGTTTGGCTTTTAAGATTGATGGTAAAAACATTGCCGAAGTCAATGCTCTGTCTTTATTGGATTTAAAGGATTGGCTTCACGAAATCAAAGATAAATTCAGCGAAAAAAATAAAATTATTGCTCAAGAAATTCTAAAAGAAATAGAAACTAGACTTCAGTTTTTATTGGATGTAGGCTTAGAATATTTGAGTTTAAACAGAAGTTCTAAAACCCTTTCTGGAGGAGAATCTCAACGCATCAGATTGGCGACCCAAATTGGTTCACAATTGGTAAATGTACTCTATATTCTAGACGAGCCTTCTATTGGCTTACACCAAAGAGACAACGAAAGGCTTATTTCTTCTTTGAAAAATCTAAGAGACATAGGCAATTCTGTTTTGGTGGTAGAACATGACAAGGATATGATTCTAGAAGCCGATTATGTGTTGGATATTGGCCCTAGAGCCGGTAAACATGGAGGAGAAATCCTTTGGCAAGGAAAACCCAAAGAATTGGTAAAAGCCAATACTATTACGGCAGATTATTTAACGGGTAAAAAGTCCATAGAAATTCCTCAAAAAAGAAGAAAAGGAAACGGAAAATCCCTTAAACTAAAAGGGGCTTCTGGAAACAACCTTAAAAATGTAAACCTTGAAATTCCTCTAGGAAAATTAGTGGTGGTAACCGGCATTTCAGGAAGTGGTAAATCTTCCCTTATCAATGGAACTTTGTATCCTATCCTCAATAAACATTTTTACCGTGCCGTTCAAGAGCCTTTGCCTTACAAGAAGTTTGAAGGTATTGAAAATATTGATAAAATAGTAGATGTAGACCAAACGCCTATCGGCAGAACCCCGCGTTCTAATCCGGCCACCTATACCGGAATGTTTACCGATATCCGTAATCTTTTTGCTGAATTGCCGGAATCTAAAATCCGTGGTTATAAGGCCGGAAGATTTTCTTTTAATGTTAAAGGAGGAAGATGCGAAACCTGTCAGGGAGGTGGTTTAAAAGTGATTGAAATGAATTTCTTGCCGGATGTCTATGTGCATTGCGAAACCTGCAACGGAAAGCGTTTTAACCGAGAAACACTGGAAGTGCGTTACAAAGGAAAATCAATTTCGGATATATTGGATATGACCATTGATGAAGCTACGGATTTTTTTCAGCCTATTCCTAAAATTTATGCTAAAGTAAAAACCCTGCAAGATGTTGGTTTAGGATACATCACCCTTGGTCAACAATCTACCACATTAAGTGGAGGAGAGGCACAACGAATAAAACTGGCCACTGAATTGGCCAAAAGACAAACCGGAAATACGCTGTATATTCTAGATGAACCTACTACAGGACTGCATTTTGAAGACGTTAAAATTTTGATGGATGCCATCAACCAATTGGTAGATTTGGGCAATTCTTTTATTATAATTGAGCACAATATGGATGTCATTAAACTGGCAGACCATATTATAGATGTAGGATTAGAAGGCGGTAAAAAGGGAGGTGAGATTATCGCTACCGGAACACCAGAAGAAATCATCAAAAACAAAACTTCCTTAACGGCTAAGTTTTTGAAAAAAGAAATGGAATCATAACATTGTCCCTATGCAATACCTAGATATTATCATTCGTTCCTTAACCGTTTATCTTTTTATGATATTGGGTTTGAGGATTTTCGGAAAAAACCAATTGTCACAGTTAAATGCCGGAGATATCGTTCTGCTTTTGTTGATATCCAATGCCGTTCAAAACGCAATGGTAGGAGAAAACACAAGTCTAAATGGAGGGCTAGTGGCAGCTTTGGTGCTTTTTATTGCTAATTTTTCTTTGAAAAAACTGATGTTCAAAAATCCTAAAATTAGAGATTTGGTAGAAGCAGAACCGGTTATCCTAGTCAAAGATGGATGGGTAGATGATATGGCCCTAAAAAAGGTAGAACTTACTTTAGATGAATTGTTAGAATCTATACATGAACATGGAGTGGAAAGTATTGATGAAGTAAAACTAGCTATACTAGAAGTGGATGGCAATATTAGTGTTATATCTTTTGATAACAACAGACAGACACATTTTACGCGTCATCGTAAGAAAAAAATACTTCGAAGAAAATTATAATTAAATCTTATGAATTACGAAATCCGAGAAATGCTTTCAGTAGATGGCAAAGCTGTACTCGAAATCTTTGAAGAAGGAATTGCCGGTGGCAATGCTACCTTTGATAAAACTGCCCCAACATGGGAATCTTGGGATATCAACCATTTCAAGAACTCAAGGTTTGTTGCGGTAGATGAAAACAATTCCATTGCCGGATGGGCTGCCCTAAAGCCTGTAAGCAACAGAGATTGTTTTAATGGAGTAGCAGAGGTAAGCATTTATCTCACATATTCTGCACAAGGAAAAGGATTGGGTAAGGTAATGCTTCAGAAACTGATTTTAGACAGCGAAGAACATGGCTTCTGGATGCTGCAATCCGGAATTTTTCCGGAAAATATTGCCAGTATCAAACTGCATGAAAAATTAGGCTTTAGAACGGTTGGCTATCGAGAAAAAATTGCTCAAATGAATAGCACTTGGCGCAATATTGTTTTGATGGAAAGAAGAAGTGGGAAGGTTTAATTTTATGCACTACCAGCAATTTTAAACAATTCTATTTTTTGAGTTGTTAGATTTAAAATAATGAAAATATTACAGTTGCCTCCATCATTCATACTAATTTGAAAATATTTATAGCTTTCAAGTATATAAGATTCTTTACAAAAACAATGAATATAAATTAAGTTCTGTTTTGTTTTATCTTTGACAGATTCAATTTGTTTAATGTATTCAGAATATTTTCTTAATCTTTTATTATTGAATGTTTTTTTAAGAATATTATCAATTTTTGTTAATTCTTCAGTATTTAAATCATAATTAATTAAATCCTGATTATCTGAACTATTGAATTTATTATAAAATGTAAAAACTGCGTAATCTTTAAAATTTTGAAAATTTATTTGGTTTTTTACTTTCAAAGATGTTTTATCAATTTTAATTCTATCTGGATATTCTCCATCACAAAATTCAATAAATCCATTTTTTAAAACTGCGGTTTCGGCTCCATTATAACTCAAACGAAATGGGAAAAATTTAATGGTATCATTTTTTATTTGAGTCATTCCTTCAAAAGTTTCTATTTTAGTATGATTTGTTTCTTTCAGGGAATCAATGAAAACAAATGAACTATCTGAATAAATTTTAAGTGTCCTATCAACTTTACTAAAATCATGAATATTTTGTGAAGCAATTAATAAAGTTTCTTTTTTCTGGTTTTGGGTTAATTTAGCACAACCTAAAAATATTAATAAAATTGCAATTAAAATTGTTCTTATTATGTTTTTCATAAAATGTTAAATAATAATAAATATACAAAAATTTTCAAAGGCTTTTTAAATTTTATTTAAGGCTTTGACAGAATCATTTAACGGCTTATTATTTCCGATTATAATCCCTACTTTTGCAAAAAAAATAAAGCATGCCCTTAAAAGCCGTATTGTTTGACATGGATGGCGTGATAGTGGATACGGAACCCCTTCACCGAAAAGCCTATTTTAAAACCTTTGAAGATTTGGGCATTGATGTTTCAGAAGAACTATACGCTTCTTTTACCGGCAATTCTACCAAGAAAGTATGCAAAACACTTATATCAGCATTTCAGTTAGAAATAGAACATCAGGAGATTGCAGCCATCAAAAGAAAATATTTTAAACATTATTTTGATACCGACCCAGATTTCGACCTTTTACCTGACGTAAGAGAACTCATCGTTCATTATTTTGAAAACAACATTAAATTGGTTTTGGCTTCCTCGGCAAGTCTTAATACCATCCATTGGGTATTTGAAAAATTCGGTTTAGAAAAATATTTTTTGGGGAAAATCAGTGGGGCAGAGTTGGAAGAATCTAAACCCCATCCCGAAATCTTTATAAAGGCAGCGCAAATAGCCCATGAATCAAAGGAGAACTGCATGGTAATAGAAGATTCTACCAATGGTATTTTGGCAGCTCATAAGGCCGGTATTTTTTGTGCCGCCTACAGAAGTGAGCATTCTGCTTTACAAGATTATTCCTTAGCAGATATTTTGGTTTCAGATTTTTCAGAATTAAAACCTGAAAAAATTCAAAAATATTTCAGTTAAGCTATATCCCTTTTTCTACATTTCTGTTGAGATAATTTTGATAATCAGGTATATCGGCTATATATTCAGTATTCATAAAAGGAGAGGAGATGATGAAATCTGCCGTAGCAGCATCACACGCCATTGGGATATTCCAAACCACACCTAATCTCAAAAGCGCCTTCACATCACTGTCATGAGGTTGCGCTTCCATAGGGTCCCAAAAGAAAATAACAACATCTATTTTTCCCTCGGCTATCATAGAGCCCAATTGTTGGTCGCCTCCTAATGGTCCACTCATCACTCTTTTTACTTCTACGCCCAAATGGTTTTCTATCAATTTTCCGGTAGTACCCGTAGCGATAAGTTGATGCAAAGTAATAGTGTCTTTATGTTTTTTTACCCAATTCACCAATTCGTCTTTCTTGTGGTCATGCGCCACCAAAGCAATGGTCTTTTTTGGTTGTAAAACTTTCTGGTTCATGCCTTAAATTTTAGTAAAGGTAAAGAAAAAAGGCAGAACAATATTTGCGCTGCCTTATATAATTGGGTCTAATGAAGTATTAGTGTGTACTTAAATAAGCTGCTGTACTGCTTCTGTCTGCATTCATGGCATCTTTACCTTCTTGCCAGTTAGCAGGACATACTTCACCATATTTCTGAACGTGTGTATACGCATCAATTAATCTTAAATATTCAGCAACATTTCTTCCTAAAGGCATATCGTTTACACTTTCGTGGAAGATTTTTCCTTCTTCATCAATTAAATAAGTGGCTCTATAGGTAACATTAGAACCTACAAATACTTCATTTCCTTCTTCATCATATTCAAAATCTTGGTCTACAATTCCTAAAATATTAGCCAATTGTCTGTGGGTATCTGCTAACAATGGATAGGTTACCCCTTCTATACCCCCTTTGTTTTTAGGAGTATTTAACCATGCAAAATGAACTTCATTGGTATCACAAGATGCTCCAATAACGATAGTGTTTCTTTTCTTAAATTCTTCTACTTCAGCCTGAAAAGCATGTAATTCTGTTGGACAAACAAAAGTGAAATCTTTTGGATACCAAAACAAAACAATCTTGGTTTGTCTGTTCACTGCTTCTTCAAAAATGTTTAATCTTACATTTTCTCCAGATTTTGTAATGGCGTCTACTGCTACGCTTGGGAATTTTTTTCCTACTAATGACATGTTTATTTATCTTTAAAATTTAACCACTGCAAAGTTAATAATTTTTACTCGGACAAACAGGGGTGGAGTTATTCATTCTATCTATAATAAGATTAAAATATCCTATAATAAAAAAAATCCGATCAAAAACATTTTGACCGGAATATATGTTAAAACAAGTTTAGTTGATTATTGAAACTTTTCTAAAAGGGTTTTGATTCTTCTCATCGCTTCTTTCAGTTCTTCTTCAGAAGCAGCGTAAGAAAATCTGATACAGTTTTTGTCTCCGAAACTCACTCCACCTACAGAGGCTACATGGGCTTTTTCTAACAAGAACATAGAGAAATCATCAGAATTTTTTATTTCAACTCCATCCAAAGTTTTGCCGATATAATAAGAAATATCTGGGAAGAAATAGAAAGCAGCCTTAGGCAAATTCACTTTAAAACCAGGAATTTCTTTCATTAAATCATACACCAAATCTCTTCTTTTATGGAAACTTTCCACCATAAAGTGGTATTCTTTAGGGTCTGTTTCCAAACCTACAATTGATGCTCTTTGGGCTACGGTATTGGCACCACTGGTTACTTGCCCTTGTAATTTATCACATGCTGCAGCCAACCAATCTGGACAAGCAGAATATCCAATTCTCCAGCCTGTCATGGCAAATGCCTTAGACATTCCGTTGATAACTGCCGTTTGATTAAACACCTGTGGAAATTCTGCAATAGAAACATGCTCTCCATCATAATTGATGAATTCGTAGATTTCATCAGAGATTATGATAATATCAGGATATTTGGCCATTACATTGGCAATTTTCTCTAATTCTGCTCTGGTGTAGTAACTTCCTGACGGATTACATGGCGAACTGTAAAGGATTGCTTTAGTTTTTGGGGTAATGGCAGCTTCTAGTTGTTCTGCAGTCATTTTGAATTCGGTATCAATGTTGGTTTCAATAAATACGGAAATACCTCCGTTTATTTTCACCATTTCATCATATGAAACCCAATATGGTGCAGGCAAAATCACTTCGTCTCCATCATTTACCAATGCTGCCAAAACATTGAAAATATTTTGTTTGGCTCCGTTTGCCACACAGATTTGAGATGGTTTATAGTCTAAATTATTATCTCTTTTTAATTTGTTGACAATGGCTTGCCTTAAATCTAAAAATCCCGGAACAGGAGAGTAGTGACTAAAATTATCGTTAATAGCATCAAAAGCGGCTTGCTTTATATTCTGAGGCACATCAAAATCTGGTTCTCCTAAAGTAAGCGAAATTACATCAATACCTGCTGCTTTCATCTCTCTCGCCTTGTTGCTCATTACGAATGTCTGAGAATAACTCAATCTGTTTAATCTGTCCGAAACTTTTCCCATATCTTTAATATTTGAAGCAAATATAGGGATTCTGACTAAAAAATTTAGAACAAAACAGATTAAAAATCCTTAATTTTGTATAAATTTTTTAGGATGACCATTGATTTGATAATTAAATATTTTCCGGATTTAACAGAAGAACAAAAAGCCCAATTTGAACAATTGGAAGCTCTTTATAAGGATTGGAATGAGAAGATAAATGTGATTTCCAGAAAAGATGTGGACGAGTTTTATGAAAGACATGTATTGCACTCTTTAGGAATTGCTAAAATAATGCCTTTTGCTGAAGGGACTAAAGTTTTAGATATCGGTACTGGGGGTGGTTTTCCGGGGATTCCGTTGGCTATTTTATTCCCCAATACGGATTTTACCTTGGTAGATTCTATCGGTAAAAAAATTACGGTAGTAAAAGCAGTTGCAGAAAATTTAGGGTTGAAAAACGTAAAAGCCTACCATGAAAGAGCTGAAAAAATAAAAGACAAATTCCATTTTGTAGTGAGCAGAGCAGTAACACAGATGCCGGTTTTCCTTCGCTGGTTGAAGGGGAAATTCGAAAAAGAACAGTTCAATGAAAAGCACAATGGCGTTTTGTATCTAAAAGGTGGTGACCTTGCAGAAGAACTTGCAGGCATAAAATGTGAGATTTACAATCTGAAAAATCACTTTGAAGAAGAATTTTTTGAAACTAAAAAAGTGGTATATTTATCAAAGGGAAATTTTAACAGTTAAAATTTTAATTTCAAATTTCCTTTTTCATAATTCTTGAAAATAAATTCATCAAAAAATCTTTGGTTTTAAACCTTGAAACAAAAATTCTTACATAAAGTGATTGATGACTTGCTCGAAAAATCTTCTGATTTATCGGGTTTTTCATTGGTTATACCCGGTAAGAGACCTGTTGTTTTCATAAAGGAAATTCTTAAAGAGAAAAAGTATCAAGGCATATTGCCGGAGTTTTATACCATTGATGAATTAATCAATAAAATTTCCGGGACTCTAGAAATAAAAGGCATAGCCCTTTGGCTGATGGCCTATCAGGTATATACCCAAATTCATCCTGACGAAGAATTGTCAGAATTTCTGAAATGGTTTCCTACCTTATTGAAGGATTGGGATGACATGCTGAAGTTTAATGGAAATGATAAAGATATTCTACAATGGATGCTGGATGAGGAACGCATTAAAAACTGGGGAGAACTTCTAGGCGATGAAGACAATGCCAGAAAAAGAAACCTTAATTTTTGGCGCAAAATGAATGGTTTTCTGCCCCTTCTTCAGCAAAAATTAGCAGAACAAAATTTGGCCACAGCTGGTATGATTCATCTTTTGGCCCAAGAAAAATTAGAAGCATTTTGTACAGCATATCCTCATCAATTGGCTTTTATTGGTTTCAATGCCTTTACGCCCGTAGAAGAAAAATTGGTAAGGACTTTCCTACAGTGGGATAAGGCAGAGGTGTATTTTCAGGCAGATGAATATTACCTGAATGATGAAAAACAGGAGGCAGGTAATTTCCTAAGAGGTTATAAAACTTGGAAAGAATTCAATGAATCCAGAAGTTTCAAATGGGTAGAAAATGAATTTATACAACCCAAAAAGATAAAGGTTTTTGAGGTTTCAGGGAACATTGCCCAGACCAAAGTCTTGCCTGAAATTCTAAAAGAAATCAATGGCAATTCTACCAAAGAAGCCTTCAATACAGCTATAGTATTGTTAGACGAAAACCTCCTTCCAGCGACTTTAGACTCTTTAACTTCGGTAGACCAACTGAACATCACCATGGGGTTTCCGTTGAAGAATTTGGCATTTTCTAACGCCATGAAGAAACTCTTTAACCTTCAGAAGCAGTTAGAAAAAAACGCATCTTCTTATTACTACAATGATGTTTTGCCTATTTTAGAAGAACTACCCAAAAACCAGGAAGATGAAAACATCATCAAAAACTTTGTTGCTGTTTTGGAGGAAAGGAATATGGTCTATCTTTCTAAGAAGCAAATGGAAGAATTGCTGAGTGGTATTTCTTTCTTTAATTTATTCAAAAAACAAAACGCAGAAGAATTACTCAATACTTTAATTGATTTCTGCAAAGAATTAAAATACAATAAGATAGACGATGTTCAATATGAGAACATTTCTCATTTTGAAAAGAATTTTATCATCCTCAAAAATCAATTGTCTCCATATCAATATGAGGTAAAAATAGAGACTTTAGAAGTCCTCATCAATCAACTCATCAATTCTGAAAGTATTGATTTTGTAGGTGAACCTTTAGAAGGATTACAGTTGATGGGACTATTGGAAACCCGTCTCTTGGATTTTGAAAACATCATTCTGTTATCTGTGAATGAAGGGAAACTACCTCTGGGAAATTCCCAAAACACCTACCTTCCGTTTGATGTTAGGAAACATTTTAACCTCCATACATTTTTGGAAAATGACGGCATCTATGCCTACCATTTTTACCGTTTTCTGCAGAATGTCAAGAATATTTATCTCATGTACAATGCCTTGGGCTCTGGGGTAAATACCGGAGAAAAATCTAGGTTTATTACCCAAATAGAAATGGAGTCTCCTCATGAAATAGAGCATATTATCATCGAGAATACTTCTGAGCCCATTAGCCAAGAACCGATGAAACTGGAAAAAACGGCTGCAGTAATGGCAAAATTAGAAGAATGGAAGCAAAGGGTATCTGCATCACATTTGGTTTCTTATCTCTACAATCCTATTGATTTTTATTTGGATAAAGTCTTAGGAACTCGTGAAACCACAGAAATAGAAGAAGAACTTTCTCAAAGAAATTATGGAACGTTGGTGCATTATGCTTTAGAATTTTTATATGAAAAATTATTAGGTAAAACACTAACAGTTAAAGATTTAGAAGATTCAATTGCACAAACAGATGAAGCCATTCATTATGCTATTGAAGAACTAAAACACCAGCCGGAATTCTATGAAAAAGGAATGAATTTTGTGCATAAACAGATTGCCAAAAGGGTAGTGGAATCCATTGTACAATATGATTTGGACCTTATTAAAAAAGGAAATACACTAGAAATCATAGGACTTGAAAGAAAAATAGAAGATATTCCTTTTTATCTAGATGAAGACAAAAGCAATGCCGTTACTTTTTATGGCTTCATAGACCGAGTAGACCGACTGAATGGTAACATCAGAATTATTGATTATAAAACAGCCAAGGCAAAAGAATTGAATGTAAGTGTAAAAGGGGAAAAAAGGGAAACTCTTTTCAATAATGACAAATACAAGCAGGCCCTTCAATTGTGCATTTATCAATATTGTGTAGAAAATATGCCTGAGTTTAAAAACAGTTTGGTAGAAACCGGAATTTGGAGTTTTGCTGAAGTCAGAAAAGGAGTACAAAAAGTCAATATAAAAGATGGTGATTTGGATGATGCTTTACAATCTATCCGGAATTTAATTTTGGATATTCTCAATCCAGAAAAGCCTTTTGAAGAAAAAATCCATGAAAAATGGGATTAAAAAAACCGTAAGAATTTCTCACGGTTTTTATATTTTATCCAAAAGCATTAATCCCTGTAATATCCATGCCGGTAATTAAATAATGGATGTCTTCTGTACCCTCATATGTGATTACCGATTCTAGATTAGCAGCATGCCTCATCATTGGAAATTCTCCCATAATGCCCATTCCACCAAGAATTTGTCTAGATTCTCTAGCGATGTTAATGGCCATTCTCACGTTATTTCTTTTGGCCATAGAAATCTGAGCAGGAGTGGCTTTGTGTTCGTTTTTCATCACTCCCAATTTCCAAGAAAGCAACTGGGCTTTGGTGATTTCAGTAAGAAATTCTGCCAATTTTTTCTGTTGCAATTGGAAAGAGGCAATCGGCTTCCCAAACTGAATTCTCTCTTTAGCATATTGTAAAGCACTACAATAACAGTCTATTGCTGCACCAATAACCCCCCACGAAATACCATAACGAGCAGAATTAAGGCAGGAGAGGGGGCCCTTAAGTCCTTCCACATTGGGCAATAAATTTTCTTTAGGAACCTTCACATTATGAAATACCAATTCACCGGTTTTAGAAGCCCTAAGGCTCCATTTGTTGGTAGTTTCCGGGGTGGTAAAACCTTCTAAGCCGCGTTCTACAATCATACCACGGATTTTACCATCGTCACCTTTGGCCCAAACAACCGCAATGTCGCAAAGAGGGGCGTTGGTAATCCACATTTTGGCACCGTTTAACAATACATAATCGCCCATATCCTTGTAAGTGGTCTCCATATCACCGGGATTAGAACCATGATTAGGCTCCGTTAAACCAAAAGAGCCAATGATTTCTCCTGAAGCCAATTGAGGTAAATATTTCTTTTTTTGCGCCTCAGAACCGTAGGTATAGATAGGAAACATCACCAAAGAACTCTGTACAGAAGCGGCAGAACGAATTGCAGAATCTCCACGTTCTAGCTCTTGCATGATGAGCCCATACGAAATCTGGTCTAAACCTGCACCGCCATATTCTTCGGGGATATAAGGTCCCAGCGCCCCAATAGCACCCAATTCTTTCATAAGATGGGGAATATCTTTATGATGCTGTGCAGCATCATCTATTTTGGGCATTATGAATGATTGTACCCAATCTCTAACAGAAGTTCTAATCAGTTTGTGTTCTTCGGTTAATAAATCATCAATCCCGAAATAATCTGGTATGGTATTCAGTGGATAGTAAGACATGCGTTTTTATTTGACTTTAAAATTAAGACTTTAAATGATTTCTGCAATAATTTTAATGATGTTTTTAAATAGAAGAAATATAGAATTATCTGTGATAATTTGATAATGTATAATTAGTAGTGGAAAAGAATAGAATATAAATATCTATGGGTTTCAGAAAACATACAATTTAACATAATATAAATTATAGGATTTTTATCAAATCATGAAATTATCTGTTCACAATGGTCCTAAACGTAAGATTTACTCTAGGTTCTGTTATTTTAGAATTAATGAAGAGTTTGTGTTTCCAATATTTCTGTATTACTCCTTTCATCATCAAAAGCGAGCCATTCTCAAGCATTAGAGTAATTTCTTCTTGTGATGAATGATGTCTGAATCCAAATTTTCTTTCTGCTCCAAAACTTACAGAAGCTATAGCAGAATCCTCTAGAATTTCTTTTTCGTTGTCTGAATGCCAATTCATAGCTTCTGAACCATTGTGATATAAATTCAATAAACACGCATTAAATTTTTCTCCTGAAAATTCTTCTACTGCACTTTTGATTTCTAATAGCAAATCCGTCCAATTCTCAGCGGTTTTATTTTTCCCGGAATATTGATAAGCAATGCCTTCATCTCCATAAAGGGCAACTTTTCTTTTGGTGATAATGTCTTTTCCAAACATTTTTACTTCGTCATGTTTCCAATGGATTTCTTCTAATAATTTAACATAATATAATAAGCTTTGTTCATCAGTAAAGATTTTGCCAAAATATTGAGCTGTTCCGTCATTCGGCAATATATTTTGTTGAATTTTCATGCTTTAAATGTATAAAAAAAAGACGCCAAAAGCGTCTCTTAGATAATTTTTTAATGATTTAATGCAATTAATACTTTATAATATAGTTCAAAACTATATATGGCTGCATCACATTGAAAGCATTTCCACCACCATTATTATAAATAGAAATCCCTGTATAAGCTGAATAAGTATTGACACCATATGTGGTTGCCCCAGCATCACCTGGGGGAGCTTGCCCTGGATTTGTGGAATTATTACCATCATCCCTTCCGATGTAAGTTGTATGGTAATGCCCAGGATCATAAACATTATGCGTATGCGAAGGCATCTCATTAATAGTTTGGGTGTGGCTTTCTTCCCCACCTTTGGCCCCTAGAGCTCTTGTGGATAATCCTGAACCCGTGCCCACTCCCACTATTACTCTACCTTTTAAGTCCGGTAAATTGAATGTAGTAGAGCCATCTCCTGATCCATAAGTCGTTCCTATAATTGCATATAATGCTGCATACGTAGTTCTGCTAACTGCACTTCCATCACATAAGAGGTAACCAGTGGGGGCACTAGAGCCTGCATAAGCTGTAACACTTCCTGTGGGTGGTGCTGCCATTAACTGCCATGAAGGAGTGGAAGTAGTTCCTATATTAACATACAAACCCACCACTCCATCAGTCTGAAATATCTGTAATCCTGTAGCTGGATTGCTGATGGCATTTCTTTGTGCCATAGTCATTCTTGGTGGCAAAAACCCTTTGTTGGTAGCAGAAACATCTAATTTGGCCGAAGCATCTGGTGTAGTGGTTCCAATACCCGTTTGTGCTTTAAAAGCTATAATAAACAATAAAAAAATTATAATAGATAATTTATTACTCATTTACTTTTTTTTATTTTTTAACTCTAAAATTTTTATTCTTTTTTCCATTTGTTTTTGATTTTTCAGCAACAACTCAATTTGCTTTTGCTGCTCCTGTATCACTTTAATGGAAATGGCATGTAGATCCTGATAATTGATAGACTTGGTTTGCATTTCATCTGTAGCGGTAGAGACCATTTCCGGGAAAATTTTTTCTGTTTCCTGAGCTATAAGACCATATTGTAACTTGGGATCTTTAGAAGTATCTTTCCAATGATAAGTTACCGGATTTAACTGCATAAACTTATCTCTTAAATCATTGGATAAAGGATTAATATCTTTTTTGAGTCTAATGTCTGATCTTGCAGCCAGTGTATTGTAATAAATCCCAGCACAAGAGAAATCAAAAGTGGCAAGCCCACCACCCCATCCAGAGGGCCAATCCGTAACATAACTTCCTGCTGAGCTCGGTATAATTACTCTGCTTTGTCCTGTACGGTTCATAATCATCATGTTATTGGCAACAGTACCTACAGAAAAGTCCCAGGTATTGTTGATAACCAATTGACCAGTAGGGTTATTAATACCCATACTAAAACCAGCAATATTAGCAACATCCCAAGTGAGAAACGGTTTACCACCATTAGTACCTCCTGTTCTAATGGTGGCTATAGCATTGGCGTCTGAATTGGTATTGTTGGTATTAAATATGTATAAACTGGGCACATTATTACTACTGGGATTGCCTGAGCCAAGTACATTAGAGTTTTCTATATGAAGAGAGGTGGCTGGAAATGAAGTTCCTATTCCTACTCTACCTGCCGAATTTATCCTTAGTCTCTCAGTATTATTCGTAGATAATATTAATGCCCCATTAGAAGATTGATTCATTAAATTCATATCAGTACTGCCTGCAAACTGAAATCCAAAGAGACCATATCTCGTAGAAGAACCTTGAGGATAAAACTCCATGTAGGTATTGTCTGTGCCTTCTAAACGAAATGTTGCACCATTAGATTTCACATGCAACTTTGTTGCTGGTGTAGTGGTTCCTATACCGGTTTGTGCTTGGCAAAAACTTCCAATCAATAACACAATAAATAATAATATATTTTTGATTCTATTTTTCATGGTTTAATCATCAATTGATTTAATACATCCTTTCAATGGTAATAAAGTTATTGTAATAACCACTTCCAATTACCAAAGTAACGCGATACATCCTGTTATTTGTTTTATCAACTATAATGTATGTTGACATATCCCCTTCAGTGGCAAAATTCCAACCAAATGCAGAATTTGATGCAGAGGTAGTATATGTAATATTATTTGCTTGACTACCACTACTTCCCCCATTACTCGCATAAGTTGCTGATATATTACATAGAAATGAAGTTGATACAGCACCTACACTCAATCCTCTGTTGCCAGACGTAGTAACGGATACTTTTAAGTTATCTATACTCAAATAAGTTCCTGCATTTACAATTCCGGATACTTTCCATATCAACTCACCCCCAACTCCATTTGGTGCTTTAGTTAGGTCTATATTTACTCCTCTAGAATTTCCACCCGATTCCCATAATCTTAATTGATTTCTATAAACATCTATAATAACATTTCCGGTTAAGCTTTGATTTGTTTGTGCTAAAGCTAAACGCATTTCACCCCCCTCATCTCCACTTCCATTTCCAATTAATAATGCTGGAGTGGCTAAATTTATATTAGATGAGCTATTAACATTTAAGCCACCTGAAATATTTACATCACCATTGACATCTAATTTTGTAGTTGGAGCATTTGTTCCAATTCCTACTTTGCCAGTTGTATTATAGATATCATTACCACTCAACACCCAAGGATTTATAATTGCTGAAGAACCTATTTGTTGAATATTCGCATATGTAAAATTTTGCCATAAAATAACGTTTGAATTTGCATACGTAACATAAAGTGAAATTGTAGTGTTTTCTGTTGGTGTAAATATAACATCTGCAATTCCACTTCCAAAAGCAGTGGTTGTAAAATTAGAGCTTAAAGATTCTCCTCTATTACTGATAATTTCACCGGTTCCAGTTCTCCACCCCACATTAACTTCAGCAGATGAAGCATTAGATGAAGATAAAGCAATTACACCTGTCAACCGGTAAGTTTTTCCTGCTGTAAGGCTAAACAACCCCGTTGAAGAATTATAAGGAATATTCCCTCCGTTTATTGAGTTAAATAATATAGTACTCCCCGTGTTAACTGTTTGACCTGATACAGTTCTTGAAACAGAAACATAATCCACTGTTTGATTTGGAGAAGATGCAGTAGCTATTGTAGCCCAATTAGAACCATTCCAAAAATAATAACCAGCTTGTAGCCCCACCGATCCCACATTATATACTAATAATCCTACTGCAGAATTTGGAATTGTTACCGCATCTGTTACACTCGTTAATGTTACACGCGGAGGTAAAAACCCTTTGTCAGTAGCATACACATCCAATTTGGCAGAGGCATTAGGCGTTGCAGTCCCAATACCCGTTTGTGCAATTAGAATCATAGAAACCAAGACCAACAAAAAAGACAAATAATTTTTATAGGCCATATTTATGTTTTGTTGAATTAAAATTTTGTAAAACTTCATCTGCCGTCAATGCTCTGTTGTATATATGCATAGATCCCAACCATCCATTAAAGCATATGTTTCCACCAGATCTGGCATCTCCCCACCAAAGATTAGACATAGAAGTATTAGTGCGGGTTACTCCTGTTCTTGATGCACCATCAGCAGCTCCATTTACATACATTTGAAAATTGCCCCCAATAGATAAAGTAAAGCCCAGATAATACCAAGTATTGGTATATAAAGCAGTAGACCCAAAAATATCATTGGTATTGGTAGTATATAAATTTTGATAATACAATCCCCCACTTGGATAAATGGCATAATGAAAATCAGAATATCCACCTGTTCCTCCAGTATTTTGAAACCATTTTGTTAAAAAGATATTCCACCCATTTCTAAGTGTGTAGGGTCTTACCCACATAAAGATACTGATGTCCCCCGTTGGAAAATTGACAGGAGTTTTCCCAAAATCAATGTAATCCTGGTCTCCATCCAGATAAAACAACCCTCCATTAGAAGCAGAAAATGCACTGCTAATGGACATGGCTCCGTTGGTATTTCTTTGTAAATCATAAGCGGTAGTACCATATCTGGGATTAGAAAAGAAGTTTCCAGGATCTACGGATAAAACCAAACCATTTGGCAATACTTCTTCACCTGATAATTCTTCTAAATCTTGGTACCATACAGAACCATTAATCTCAGAAGGTTTTTTCCAAAATAACTGAAGAGCTTCTCCCCCAGCCCCTTCTTGCATTCTGGCTCTGAAAAGGTATTTTTTTCCTGCTACTAATGAAATAGTTCCATAATGAGTTCCTATAGCAAATGCTCCATGTCCTCCATAATGATTGGTAATATTAACATCGTTAATAAACAAATCTACTGCATCATCTCCCTCTATACTAAAAGTATAGGTGCCTGTCTGTTTTGGGACAAAATACCCTGAAACAACAATGGTAAAACCATCTCCGTTAAACCCAGAATAGGGAGTTTGTGTACCAATGGCATTCCCCAATTGGGTTGCACTGCTAAAATTGAGTATATTATTACTATAGTTTGAAGAGGTATTTAAGTTTCCAGATACTGCACTCATGGCCACATAACCGGATGTCCTATAATTGGCAGAAGTAGCAAAACTGGACTCAAAATCTGCAGCAGCAGCTGGATAAACAGTAGTGGATGAACTGTATAAACGATAGTATAAGTACTTGTTTCCTTTGGGTCTGTTGCTTTCTAGCGTTGCATAATAATTGGGTAGATATTGCGAAAAAGCAAATCCATATATCAATAAGAAAAAAATAAAAAAACCTGTATTTCTCATCATTAATTGCTCATTTCTCCAGAAATAATATAAATTCCTCCAATATACAAGATGGTAGCAATGGAATACTGACCGGCAGTTTTGGTAAAACTATTTCTATTGTAGTAGGTTCCGGAAAAGGTAACCTGTCCTGTACCGTATTGTAATACCATACAATTGAAACCTTCCGGTAAAGTACCAGCTGCGGGCAAAGTAAGCGTTAAAGCAGAGTTACATCTTAAAATCATTCCATTATCATTTACTGTAAGTGTTTTGCTGGCTGATTCTGAACTGGTATTGGAAACAAAGCCGCTTATTTTAGAGGTGGCTGTATTACCACCTGTAAGATTTCCACTTACACCAATATCACCGTTTACAGATAATTTTGAAGAAGGTGTACTGGTTCCAATCCCAACATAACCATTTTCTTTAATAGTTATTCCATTAGATTCTGCTCCACCACCAAAAATCCTAAAACGTGCATCAGCAGAAGTAGTGCCATATTGGTCAATAGTCCAATCCATAGTGCTACCTGTTAAGGATTTTTTAATGGTCACTTGTCCTCCTTCATTGGCAGCAGCAGCAGGGTTCAATGTAATTTCACCCCCAATGGTTCCAGATGCGTTTCCTACTGTAAGGGCAGATAGTGTAGCCGTAGTACCTATGCCCACGTTACCACCATTAGGATTTAAAGACAAAATATAATTGGTGGCATAATTAGATTTATCTCTCGCCTGAAGCCAAGAATAGGTAGAACTATTGCTGATCCCAAAATCTAATATATGAGTTCCTACAGTAGGGCCAATCCTAAAATTACCATTAGCCGAACTTCCAGAAGTGGCAGGATCTGCCTTCACGGTTACAACCTCAAGTTTATTGATCGGAGAAGTAGTCCCAATACCAGTTTGAGCATTGAAAATCACTAAATGTAATAAATAGAATACTATAAATAACTTTTTCATTTTTTTAACTTTTATCTTACCCAATACCAAATAATTCCCGGATTAGGATTTGCGGTTCCTCCTCCTGCATCACTAATCCATGGTGCAGGCGAATAATAAGTATTATTAGAAACCAAAGTTCCCCACCAGTTTACATTACCATCTGAAATGGTTAAAAAACCTGTTCCGGAACCGGCAGTGGTACTACGCCATGGCATTCTTTGTGCCATTCCGTTATTGCCTGTTACATAATTCCAGTTGCCAAATTTAGTTGTTAAGGTTACATTGGTTTGAGAGTTGTCTGTATTAACAAAACTATAGTTAGCGTTTGCCGTCCATATTCCACCATAACTTCTTCTGCTTCCTGCATCAATCATATACTGAAATCCACTGGCACTTTTTTTAATATAATCTGCCCATCCTATAATAGAATAGTTAACGGTAGAAGTGCTGGTAATATCTGATGAAGAGGTATAGGGTATAGTAGTGTTTAATGCAATAGAATTGCTATAGGTCCATCCCACATAGGAAGAGTTTTTCAGGATCAAAGTCCAGCCACCACCGTCAGTAGTCATATCAGCATATATTTTAAATGGGGTACCTCCATTAATATTAGGATTTTTTATCCAATAAAACCCATCTGTAGAATTAGGATAATCTTGCTTAATTTTATAGGCACTTGTGGATGCCGTATTAGGACTTAGCCCATCATTTTCAGCATAAAACTTGGTTCTATAGGCATTAAAATTATTGGTGATTTCTTGTTGGGTTAATTCTCTATTGTAGATCTTGAAACTAGCCACCTGCAAATTCATTCTCCATACCTGATCATACAACCAACCAGAAATTCTTCCGGAGCCAGAATTAAAAGTAGCGTTTGTATTGTAAAATGTTCCTTGAAGTTGAGATAAAGTTTGAAGTTCTCCATTCACATAAATTTTATTATTGGTTTTAGAACCTGCATACATCACAAAAACCAAATGCCTCCAATTTCCTACAATTCCTAGATAATCTGCTTGAGAACTTGAAATCCCATATTGATCACCTACAGAGGTATTAAAACCAATATTCCCATTACTGGTCCAAATATCATATTGATTAAACCCAAAATACATAGCCCCATTAGGAGCATTTAAAGAATTGGTCTTTACCCACATTTCTGTAGTTACAACACTAGTATTACCAATATTTGAGGTAAAATCAGCATAACTAGTTGACCCATTAAATACAATAGAGCCTCCATTGGCAGCACTATAAGTGGTAGAAACAAGAGTAGCATTAGTCCCATTTCCTGATACATCATACCACGTGGTTCCTGTACCATTATAACTAGAAGTGTTCCCTGCATCTAAATGCAATACCAAACCCGAATTAGAAAAACAAGTAATCGTTACACTACCATCTCCGGTAGTATTGAGAGCACCAAACGAACTATTGCTTGAAATAGATTTAGTGGCACCTCCTGCTCCACCTCCTGTTGCAGCACCACCTCCGGCACCGCCACCGCCACCATAGTAGCCGCCGCCACCGCCACCGCCACCATTCCAGGTGTTCATTCCAGAGTCGGTTCCTCCATTACCTCCATTGATATCATTACCATCACCACCTCTTGTGTAGGGAGTTACATCAAATGGTTCTCCTCCTAAACCTGCAGCAGAGGTAGTGGCAGCATAACCATATTGATATCTTCCATTTTTAATGTAAGCAGATTGTGAATTTGCGGATTCATTTCCATTACTAGAAGTTCCTGTAGAATTATTTCCAGCATTTCCACCGGTATAATCACTACCAGTTGTAATACCTGCTCCGCCTCCACCTCCACCAGCTACTACCAAGGCATTAGCAACTGAAGGGGTTACCGAAGTAAAAACCCCTGAAAGACCGCCTCCTGCTCCTCCAGGATTGGTACCTGTACCACCATTACCTGCAAAACCATATTTGGCTGTAGAAGATTGTCCTGGGAATCCCCCTACCACTATATATAAAATCTGTCCAGGAGTTACATTTATAGTAGTGGTAATATTAGCGCCACCGCCACCTATTTGGCCATTTCCACCTGTCCCTCCCTTTGCACCAATTGCGTTAACCTGTATGGAGGTAACTCTATTGGGTACTATAAATTTTTGGATGGCACCTGTATAGGCATAGGAATAAGAATTAGGTACTTTAGGTTTTTTAACTGCTAAATTTTGAAAAGGAGATTGTGCATTCAAACCATATGAATGCAATAAGATAAATAGTATAAAAATATTTTTAATCATTAATATTAATATATGGTATCTCCAAAAACGTATCCTGAAGTGGTACTATTCATCACTAATCCTAATACACTATTTAATGCTCTTGAACTGAAGCCGTTGGCCGAATTAAGAGTAGTACCAGAGCCTGAAATAGTAATCGTACCAGTACCTATTTGAATAAACTGACAACTAAAACCTACAGATAAAGAAGGAACCGTAACCGTAACTGCTGAACTAGAATTAATAAAAAATAGTTTGTTGTTATCTGTTGCTGCTAAAGTAAAACTAGAAGTTTTTGAATTGTCAATAACAAGACCTCCAGAAATCTGAATCCATGAAGAGCCATTATAATAATAATACCCCGGAAAAACATTATTTGGACTAGTTCCTGCAGTAGCAGTATTGTATATCAATAAACCTGTAGCTGGTGAAGTGATTGTACTCGTATCTGTAGCTCCCGTTAATGCAACCCTAGGAGGTAAAAACCCTTTGTTGGTAGCATATACATCTAACTTAGCCGATGCATTAGGCGTAGTGGTTCCTATACCCGTTTGGGCATTAACACCAACTATAAATAAAGTCACAATAAACAAAAATATTTTTTTCATTCTAAACTTATTTAATTTTACCTTACCCAATACCATATAATTCCAGGGTTAGGATTTCTTGTCCCGCCACCAGCATTGTCAATCCAAGGAGTTGGAATCCAATTATTACAAATACTAACACTAGAAGTAACTAAAGTTCCCCACCAGTTTCCAACACCGTCATCAATTGTTATAAAACCGCATCCACCTCCTGCTGAAGTACTATACCAGGGCATCCTTTGCATAATACCGTCTTCACTTACATAATTCCAATCACCAAATTTTGTGTTTAATGTCACATTCGTTTGGGTATTATCTGTTTTTACAAAACTGTAATTATCATTAGCCGTCCAAATACCTCCAAAACTACCTCTATTTGTGGCATCAATCATATATTGAAAACCACTAGCACTTTTTTTAATATAGTCTGCCCATCCTATGATGGAATAATTGGCAGTTGCTGAATTGATTACATCAGCATTGGTAGAGAAAGGCATACTTGTATTTAATGAAATAGCCGAACTGTAAGTCCATCCCACATTGGCGGAGTTTTTCATAATCAATGTCCATCCTCCACCATCAGTAGTCATATCAGCATATATTTTAAAAGGAACCCCTCCATTTATATTGGCATTTTTGATCCAATAAAAACCATCAGGTGAATTGGGATAATCTAATTTAATTTGATATGCGCTGGTAGAAGCGGTAGAAGAACTCATACCGTCTGGTTTTAATTTTGATTTTGAAGTATTATAATTTTGTAGTACTTCATTAAAAGATAAGGCTCTTTTATAATAATGAAAAGCATTCAATTTGAAATTACCATAACCTCCTGCCCCCATATTGGTACTATCTGCAGCTCCAATTCCAAAATAAAGAGTTGAAGGAGGAGATCTTGTTACGGTTGTTGTTCCTGCCACTGCACCATTTACATATGCGGTTAATGTGGTTCCGTCATAGGTAAATCCAACATAATACCATGTATTTAACGGGGTTGCTATACTAGAAGTAATGATACCAGAATTCCAAATAGAAAATTTCATGGTGCCTCCCACCATTTCAATATTAGAATCGTGATATGATGAACTGATTGCTGCTTGCCCTAGTTCTGATAAAATTACGCCATTTCCTGTTGGATAGACCCACATAAATACAGACTCATTATACGTAGAACCTATGTTTCCCGTAAGTATATAATTAGAAGAGCCACTTGCAAAATTTAAATTCTTTATTCCTATTGAAGAATAGACCGGGCTATTATAGAGAGTTGCATTTACATTCCCCAATAAATCTGTAATAGTAGATGTGCCCGAATAAGAATTAGATTGAGCTACTTCATAACGAATACTCATCCCTCCGGTAATGAAATTAGGAGTATTATTTGCTGCATGAAAACTTGATGTCATGATTTGCGATGAAGCATTTTCAGCAAATAAAAAAAAGCATATGATGATAATCAAATTTTTCATTAGTTAGACATGTCTCCACCTGTAATAAATGTAGTAGCATTTACTGCAATTAAAGTGACAATAGCATTAGTTCCTCCAGATTTTGTAAATCCACTGCGATTAGTAATTGTTGTTCCAGATCCCGTTAACGTAAACTGTGCTGCACCTAATTGAATGAGCATACAATTAAAACCTGAAAACAAAGATGGTACAGTTACAGTAATTGCACTTGCATTATTCAGGGTAATTATTTTACCATTATCTGCAGCAGTTAAAGTATAAGTGGTTCCCGTTTGGGTGTTAATATTAGCAGCAAATCCAGATATGGTAGAAGTGGAAGTATTTCCTCCTATTACATTTCCACTTACCGCTGCATCCCCATTTACATCCAAAGGCTTGGAAGGATTGTTTTTGTTGATCCCTACATTTCCACCATTAGGATTTAATGCCAAAATATAATTGGTAGCATAAGAAGTTTTGTCCCTTGCCTGCAACCAGCCATAAGTAGTACCTAAGCCAAAATCTAATACTTGGTTAGCACCTGTAGCTCCAATGCGAATCATTCCATTAGCAGAAATTCCAGAGGTAGAAGGTGCTGCTGCAGAGGTTTCTACTTGAAATTTATTGATAGGCGAAGTAGTACCAATCCCAGTTTGGGCAATCATCCCAGTATATGTGAAAAATAAAACTAAAATATATTTTTTCATGTTATCTTATCCAAATCTGATGATGTGTATTATTTCTTGAATCTCCAGGGAAATCATCAACTTCCCAACGTGCCCCTAAGCCTCTAATACCCCAATGATAAGTACTAGCCAACCAAAAAGGAAAGTTGGTCATGGCGGTATTGCCATCATTGGTATAATAGTCTCGTGCACTATTTGGTAAATTAGCCGTATGCCCAGATAATGCAGTAAAACTTGTATTAATACCCGTCATGCTTCCTGTACCTGTTTTAAAATAGTTAATGGTATTGCTATGAGAGGTTTTAAAATGAATAATTCTAGAGTGCCCACTTGTTGCGGCATAAAATCTTAATTCTGAAAATGTAAATGCATTTAAATAGGTAGGAATTATATGCCCCCAAGTAGTTGTAGAAGCAGACTCATCTACCCCTAATGAAGTAGAACCTAGTAATGGTAATGAATTTGATAATGTTTTTAAAGCAGGATTAGTGCCACCCAAATGCAAATAATTCAAAACCAATGTCCATCCGCCACCATCAGTATTCATATCACAATAACATGAAGTAGAAGGTAATGCACCTGCATCATCTGGATCAATGGTATAAATACCTGATTCTGCTAATGGAAAATTCTGTAAAATTTCTTTACAAGATTTCAAAACAGGAGGTGTGGTCCATTTACTGGTAGAATTGGTAAATACCATTTTCCCAGTATCTAAGAGGGTTATTTTATTAGAATAAATGGTATTGTTTGAAGGCATAGTAACTGTATGTCCTGGATTAATGATAATACCATTTATCATATTGCTCGGATTAGACCAGGAGGATTTTTGATTACTATTTCCAGAACTTAAAGAATAAGTAACATCATTATTATGAATGACATAGCTCTTATAAACGCCTGTATATCCTGTTCCTGAAGGGAAATCTTCACTTATTTCTACAATATACCCTGCAACACTACCATTTGTTCCGGCAACATCATTCCAACAGTTACCACCACCCCATTTTGTTACGGCATAGTCTTCCTCACCAGAATTGTTTGGTTCTCCAGAACACCAATTGTTAAAATAACCCGCTATATTTCCTGTCGTTTGGCCGTTTTGTGTTTTAATCAACGTTCCATTTTCTGGTCCGGCATCAATTGTCCAATATCCTTCCGTAGCTACATCTGTCAATGCAAACCAAATATTATTTCCAGAGATATTGTTGCTTAAGAAATCTTGTTCAGATTGTGAAGTGATGGTAACGAGATAACCTGTTTTTCCTTTAAAGGTATAAGTGCTTGCATTAGATTTAGCAGTTGCATAAGATACGGTACCACTAATATATCTGTAAAAATGTTTATTCTCTGGATTGTATTTGTAGTTGGTATCAAAAGCAGTAATCTCAATATTTATTCTTATAGCTGTTTTAAAAGAACCTGTAGAAATAGTCATATTGGCTAAAGCTGTATTGATATTGTCTCTTGTTCCATAAAAAACAACACTTGTAACACCAGTCCAAGAACTATACCCAGTATTTAAAGTTAAGCCAGAATTACTGGGAAAAGATATTGAAGAACCGTTATGATAATCTAAACTAACACTTACCAGTATCTGGTCAGTATTATTGGGCCAAGAAATAACAAAATCTCCCGCATCTACATTCGTTCTATTGGATTCAATCGTAAGAGAATTAGGCGCAGTAATTCCTTGACTAGACAAAAAAGAATATAAAAAAACAAATATTAAAAAGAATCTGCCTCTCATCATATTATCTTTTTTTTCTTTTTAATCGCTTTACTTCATTTTTTAATTGGTCTATTTGTTTTTGTTGTTCTTTGATGGCTTCTACCAACAATGCCACTACTTTATCATATTTTACGGAGCGATATTCTGCTGGAGAATTGTCTTTTGAGACCAATTCAGGGCTAATTTTTTCTACTTCTTGGGCAATAAATCCCAATTCATTTTGAGCGCCAAAATCTCTTTCAGGAAATGCTGTTTGATTCCAATTAAAATAAACGCCTCTCAAAGATTTTACTTTATTCAATGCATGGTCAATCGTTCGAATATTGATTTTAAATCTTTGATCAGAGTTTCCAGCAATAGAATTCGCAATAATGTCCCCATTAACATGCAGTTTCACTGTAGGATTTACTATTCCTATCCCCACATTACCACCATTAGGGTTTAAAGCCAAAATATAATTGGTGGCATAAGAAGTTTTGTCCCTTGCCTGCAACCAGCCATAAGTAGTACCTAGGCCAAAATCTAATACTTGGTTGGCTCCGGTAACTCCTAAACGAAGATTACCATTTGAAGATGTACCTGAAGTTGATGGTGCAGCAGCAGAAGTTTCCACTTGAAATTTATTGACAGGTGCAACAGTCCCAATACCTGTTTGTGCTTTCCCGTTAAGGAAAGCAACAAACAATATTGATATTAGTAATGTTTTTTTCATATTCTCTCTAATGAAAATATTAGAATAATGCTCTAAATACTACCCATTGTGTACCGTCAGATACCAATTTCACCCAGTTGTTGGATGCTTCCGAACCTAGAGTAATAGAGGTAGCTGCAGTATTAGCGCTATCTTGAAAAATAGTTTCAGAGCCTGAACGTTGAACCGTTAAAGTATATGAAGTTTTGTTTTTTATAATTATCTCTTTACCAGCATTACTAGTTGCTGCAGGCAAGGTAAAGGTTGCCGCTGCTGTACCGGTAAAAAACACATATCGATCTGACAATGTAATAGTATAAGCACCTGTTTGTGATGAAGTAGTACCTCCATTATAGGACCATGTAGGTACCCCACTTGCCAAGGTTAATACTTGTCCATTGGTGCCGGCTGCAAGCATTCCTGTGGTATTGGCCGCCGTTTGGTAAGGTAAAGAACCCGCAGCACCTCCAGAAATGTTAGTAGCTGTAGCAGCATTTCCTGAAATAGAACCCGCTATAGTAGAACTGAAAGTTTGTGTCCCGGTGAATGTCTGGGCAGCATCTGTTCTGGCGATTGTAGCATCAGTAGATGGAAAAGTCATTGTTTTTCCATCTGTTCCTGCCAATGTAATTGAATTGTTAGCCGTTAATGTTTTTCCATCTGCAATAGTTAATGTAGCACTTGATGTAGGTGCGGTAATGGTAACTTTGTTTACTGAAGTTGCAGAAGCTACACCTAATGTAGGTGTTACCAAAGTGGGTGAAGTAGCTCTTACCACATTTCCAGAACCCGTAGTTGAAATTTCTTCAATGGCTCCAGCACCTGCAGATACTCTTCCTAAAACTTTGTCTGTTGCGCTAACATTTTGAATTTTAGTATAGGTAATATTTCCATCTTTCACCTTTGCTGTTTCTATTGCATTGTCAGCTAAATCTCCTACCACAATAGTTCCATCTGCAATTTTTGCAGTAGTTATTGCATCAGCAGCAATAGTTGTTGTAGTTATTTTTCCGGCTCCAATAGTAGCAGCAAAACTTCCGGTTCCACTTCCTGTCACATCACCTGTTAACGTAATGGTTTGGTCTCCTGTATTAGTACCGCTAACGGTTGCATTATCCGAAGCTGTTAATGTTTTACCATCTGCAATGGTTAAGGTAGCACCTGTTGTTGGGGCAGTAATGGTTACTTTATTTACTTTTGCAAAGGTTGGTGAAGCTGTAGTAGATACATCTTGCCCAATAGAGAAAGTAGTTCCAGTAAGTGTGATACCTGTACCGGCAGAATATGTAGTATTGGTATCCGATCCTGGAATTCCCAAACCTACGATATCATTTTTTGTAATATTCAATTTGTTAAATGCTATTGCTGCTGAAGAAGAAATATCTGCATTGACAATTTCTCCATCCTTAATTTTTGACGAAGTTACTGCATCATCAGAAATACCATTAGTATCAATAGCTGGTATAGCTGCCCAACTTGCATTACCATTGGCATCAGAGGTTAAAACTTTACCAGCACTTGCATTAGAATTAATAGTAAGACCTCCCGTAATACTTAGTTTTCCATCATTGGTAAGTCTCATGATTTCTGTATTATTGGAATTACCATCATCATAAGAATATATCATATTGTTTAAAACCCCACTATCAGAAGTAGTACTAATCTTAAACTGCTTATTTCTAAAACCAAACCCTAAAGTACCTCCTGTTTGTCCATCGGAAGTATATTTTAAAGGATATTCAAATCCTCCATCACCATATATCTGAAACGGTGCAGATGGTGTACCAAAGATTCCTAATTTACCGGTTGTACTAGAATAGTTGATATCATAATTAGGCCATGTACCCACATTAAGATTTGAGAATGCTCCAGTATCCGCTTTCGCAGTTCCAGTAACATCTAATGTTCCTGGAATAGATATGGCGCCCGTTGTACCTATTACCATTTGATCTGTAATACTTGATCCATTGTCATATGAAAGTAAAAGATCTGTTGCAACACCAGAGTTATTGCCTGCACGCATCTGCCAACCTGTAGAACGGAAACCTAATTTTAAAGTATTGAAAGAATTATTTACAAAATATTTAAGATTTTCTCCGCAAGAACTACAATCGGTTCCAATTTGGAAAGTAGCCGAAGGGGTTGAAGTATTGATTCCCAACCTTGCATTGGTATTATCCCAAAATAAATTAGAACTGCTGCCAAATGCATTTGTCCCTTTTCCGAAAGGAATTTGTCCTGCCGTTAAACTTGCAATACCTGTACCTCCATTGGCAACTGGCAACACACCTGTTACTGCAGATGATAAAGGTAAATTGGTAGCATTTGTAAGATCAATAGCTGAAGGGGTTCCTAAATTAGGAGTAACTAACGAAGGTGAGTTTGCCCTTACAACATTGCCACTACCAGTAGTTGAAATTTCTTCAATAACACCAGCTCCAGAAGATACTCTACCCAGCACTTTATCTGTTGCACTAATATTCTGAATTTTAGTGTATGTTACATTAGCATTAGTAATTTTAGCCGTAGTAACTGCATTGTCCGCTAACTTAGCTGTGGTAACATTAGCGTCTTTTATTTTAGCTGTTTCAATTGCATCATTTGCTAAATCTCCTACTACAATCGTTCCGTCTAATATTTTTGCTGAAGTAATTGCAGAATTAGCAACTGCAGGCGATGCAGCTGTCCCAGTTAAATCTCCTGCTAATTGTATTTTACCTTTAGTAGTAGCATCTGCATCTGCAATAGTAGCGGAAGCTACAGCAGAATCTACATAGTCTTTGATTAGTTTTACTGATGGATATTTTGTAGTTGATGCGGCATCTGTAGTAATGTTAGTACTTACATTGGCAAGAGACTGTGCACCAAGATTTGTTAAAGCCGCTGCTGCAGAAGTAGCTCCTGTACCCCCATTAGCCACAGGTAGGGTTCCTGTAACTGCAGACGCTAAATTTGTAGTTGTTGAAACATCTGCCCAAGATACATTACCGTTTCCATCAGTTTTTAGAAATTGTCCTGCTGTTCCATCAGTATTTGGATAAGTAACAGTACCAGCTGATAAACTTCCGTTAATGGCTAGATTACCACCTATAGATGTGTTACCAGAAAATGAGGCTGTACCATTAACATCTAAAGTAGAGGTAGGATTTAAATTATTAATACCTACTAATGGCAATGATCCACCAGAATTATTGGTTAATGTCAATGCGTTAACATAGTCGCTATCTCCTTCATTATTTAATCTGATTGTCATTTTAGTTCTAGCACCAGACATTACAAAATCAGCAACTGCTTGGTAAGAGGTACCTTGATTATGAACTCTTTTCAATCTTAATAAGGTACTTTCTGTAGAACTTGCAGGACTACCATAAACTCCTAAAACAGGACTTGTATCATAAGTATAAGTTCCTCCGGAACTATAAAATCCTGCTTCTGCATTGGAAGTATCATAACCCGGACCTACTTTGAACAAACTGTTGGTATTGTCAAATAAAAATTTAGAAGAAGTATTCAAAGCAGTACTCGAGTTTCCAAAAAGTATACGGCCAGCATCTACATTATTAATCCCAATACCCCCCTGGTCTAATCCCAATACTCCTGTTGAGGTAAGTGTTTTTGAACCATTAGTAAAGACTGCTTTTGATGGTGTTAAATTATCTAAGGTAACATCATTAGCTACTCCTAAATCACCTCCTATTGTAGTATTTCCAGATATTTTTCCTGTTCCATTTACGTCTAAAGTTGTCGTAGGATTTGTATTGTTGATCCCTACTAATGGTGCGGTTCCTGTGGAAGCATTGGTTAAAGTTAATGCATCTACAAAATCATCATCGCCGGCATTATTTAATCTAATGTTTAATTTAGTTCTGGCACCGGATAAAACAAAATCAGCAACTGCCTGATAAGAAGTTCCTTGATTGTGTGTTCTTTTTAATCTCAGCATTGTACTTTCAGTAGATGAAGCAGGGCCACCATATACTCCAAGTATAGGGTTTGTAGGATAGGTATAATTACCACCAGAACCATAGAATCCAAATTCACCTAAATTAGGTTCATATCCTGGACCTATTTTCAATAAACTATTGGTGTTATCCCACAAAAATTTTGAAGAACCTGCTGTAGTACTTGTACCATTAAAGAATGTTACTTGTCCTGCTGAAGCAGTACCCGTCATAGCACCAGAAGCAGGTGGAGAAGACACCCATGTAGTACCATTTGACGTTAAAATATTACCAGCATTACCGGGAGCCACTTTTTGCACCGGATTGGTACCATTCCCTAAGATTACATTATTAGCGGTTAAATTATTTGTGCCCGTACCTCCATTTGTAACTGAAACTACTTCTGCTAATTTAGCATTAGTTACAGCACCATCTTTTATTTTAGAAGTAGTAATTGCATCATCCGCAATATCAGATTCAGCAACAGAATTGCTTAAATCAAGTTTTGAATATTCAATTGCAGCAGCTGAAGATACATCTGCATTTATAATTTCACCATCTTTTATTTTAGCAGTTGTAATTGCATCATCATCAATTTTAGAAGTGTTAACTGCATTATCTGCGAGTTTACCATTAGTAACTGCTCCATCATTAATTTTGGAAGTTACAACGGCATTATCATCAATTTTTGACGCTGTAACAGCATTATCCTCTAGTTTAACATTGGTTACTGCTCCATCATTAATTTTGGAAGTTACAACAGCATTATCTGCTAATTTAGCATCAGTTACTGCTCCATCTACAATATCATTAGTATTAATAGCTGGGTCAGACCATGATGCATTTCCAGATCCATCTGTCTTTAAAACCTGACCTGCATTACCAGCATTATTAGGATATGTAACAGCACCAGTGGTTAATTTACCTGCAGTTTTTACTGAAGCAATATCATTATTTCCTAATTGAATGGTATTGCTGCCACTTACTACCGCATCATGACCAATAGCTGTTGAATTATTGATGGAAGTAGAACTAGCATCTGCTCCTATTCCTAGGAAAGTATTGTAACTACCCGTGATTACTCCATTACCAGCCGAATAACCTAAACCTGTATTCCCTGATCCTGTAGTATGCAATAAGTTTTGAGCCCCAATAGCCGTATTACCAAATCCTGTAGTGACTTCCATTAAAGATTCTGCCCCAATAGAAGTATTTTGTTGACCAGAAGTTAAATGAACAGAGTTGAAGTATCCTACCGCCGTATTATTATCAAAGCTTGTTCCTGAATAATTGGCCATAGCAGCAGCACCCACAGCGGTATTTCTAGTACCTGTTCCGGTTCCTAATGCACCACCTCCAATAGCGGTATTATTATCGTCATTTCCTCTTCCTCTACCTATGGTAAGTCCGTTTACTTTAATATCAGAGCTAAATTCTTTTTTCCCAGCAATGATTTGATCTGTAGTTAAATCAACAAAATTTTGGGTAGAAGATCCTGTACCTCCATTGGCAATAGAAATAGGACCAGATATTTTAGCATTGGTAACTGAACCGTTTGCCAATTTAGATGTTGTAATTGCACCATTAGCAACAATTGGAGCTGCCGCAGTTCCGGTTAAGTCTCCTGCCAACTGTAGTTTCCCTTTTGTTGTAGCATCTGCATCTGCAATGGTAGCAGAAGCTATAGCAGCATCTACATAATCTTTTATTGTTTTTACAGCAGGGTATTTTGTGGTAGAAGTTGCATCTGCTGTAATATTTGTTGATTTGTTGCTTACGTTTTCTTTTAAGTCAAGAGCGGCTTGTTGTAATATTGAAATGGGCTTATTGGCATCGCTGGTATTGTCTACATTTCCTAAACCTACTTTAGAAGCACTGATACCATTCGATAATTTTGCATCTGTTACTTCTCCATCTTTTATTTTAGAGGTAGTTATGGCATCATCTGCCAATTTAGAAGTATCAATAGCTCCTAAAGCAATAGTAGGCGCATCAGCAGTGCCGCTAAGGTCTCCTGCCAATTGAAGTTTACCTTTTGCAGTTGTACTGGCATCTGGTATGGTAGAAACAGCAATTGAATTTCCAATATAATCTTTAACAGCCTTTACAGAAGGATATTTATTATCCGGATCTGTACTTGTAGCAATGTCAGCATCCATATTGGCTACTGTTTGGGCTCCGTCTATATCTGTAACAGGAATAGATGTTACTCCGGTCATAGCATTTGTACCATTACCTACTACATAGCCTATAATGTTTGAATTTCCTGTACCACCATTGTTTACAGAGATAATCTCTCCAATTTTAGAATTGACTATGGCTCCATTCGCTAATTTACTTGATGTAATAGCTCCATCAGTAATTCTAGGAGATTTCGCGGTAGAACCTACCCCTGCTAAATCACCTGCCAACTGAATAGAACCTGTTGTAGTAGCGGTAGCTTCTTTAGTGCTACTAGAATAGTATGCAAATGGAACGTATGAAAAAGTCTGATTGCTTATTTCTAAATAATCAGAACAATTTGCATTTACATCAAATTCTACTTTCAGACGCTTAAGATTTTTATCCCAAAGAATACCCGAAAAAGAAGTGGCATAACCTCCTACTTTAGAACCGGATCCAATAATAAGGTTTACTATACCAGACTTATCGGTAGTAGTCTTAATAGTTTCCACATATTCAGCCTGATTATTGTTGTCATAGATGCTAAAACGCATACATATTTCTTTATTGGCTAATGGTGCACTAATATTATTATACCCAGGAACACTTTCTCCTTGCGGATTTATAATAAGTGCCTGATAGGTAATCCCTGTACTTTGAGATTGATAGAATAAAGTATTGAATACTAAACTAAAAAAGATAAAGATTTTTGTCTTCATAAATTATAATGCTATGTAAGTACCAATGAAAAAATTATTATTTACGAAATTCAGATTTTCGTCTCCCCCTGACTTGAAATTGAAAGTCTTGCTATAGTTATAGCCAACACTTATAAAAACTTCATTATTAACATTGTATATACCTTCCAATCCAAAAGATGGCTGAATAAATATCTTATTGAAATCATGAGTTCCTTTTAAATCATAAAGCGAATTATTAGTAGTTTGTGTACCCTTCAAAAATTTATTGATACCCATTCCAAAAACAATATTACTGATGAAATTACTTTCTCTGTTTTTGTATATCCTAAAACCAACATTACCATTTATTCCCATATAAGTAGTTCTCCATCTATAAAGAGATGTTTCACTGCCCGCCACTTGATTGAAGTTATTGATCATTAATCCTACCGTATAATACAACCCTGGATAACTAGATTGAGGAACAAATTTTTTATACCCTAATTCATAAGAACCTCCCGGCTCTGATCTCATATTTATATTATTCTCTGTATATTGATAATGGGTAATATTATTACCTAATTTCAAAAAAACAGCCTGTCCAAAAGCCAATTGAAACAGGGTGAAAAAGCAAAATAATGTTAGTTTTCTCATAGTTATTATTGTCTTCATTTTATTCTTTTATTATCATTTTAGAATATACCAGATTATCCCCTATTATCCTTATTAAGAATTGGGTATTGATTAGTTTTCTGAGGTCTAGTTTTATTAAGTTATTAGTGTTTTCAAGTCTTTCAGAGAAGATCAGTCTTCCTTGCAAATCATAAATGTTACACTGAACTGTTTTACCTGGCGACTTAGAAAATTTAATTGAAATAAAATCCTTAAAAGGATTAGGATAGATTTGAGTGGTAGAAATATCTTTATTTTGAGCAATGATAGATTTCCAATAGCTTTGTTGAAATCCTTGCTGTACAAATTCTTTGGCCGTTCCGGTATTGGTTACAGTCTGCTGACCTATAGATTGATATACCTTATA
>CALJKL010000027.1 GCA_937973555.1 uncultured Flavobacteriales bacterium
GAGTTCAGACGTGTGCTCTTCCGATCTTGGTAGATGCCAAACTGAACAATGATGGTTCTTATATCCTGGCAGGTACCTCTGCCGAAGAATTGGGAAAGGAAAATTGGAAAGTGGTAAAACTCACAGACAATCAAATAGAACAGCTTATAGAAAAACAAGACTTAAGGATTTATCCCAATCCAGTACCAGACTATTGTTATGTAGAAATAGGTCAAAAATTCAAAGAGGCTACCATTAATGTTTACGATATGACGGGCAAGCTCACCCTGCAAACAAAAACACAAAACAGTACCACTAAACTAGATAGCCATAGTCTGCCTCAGGGCACTTACATCATTTCGGTAAATACCGAAAGCAAAACCTTAACCCATAAAATTGTGAAGAAATAACCATGAAAAAAATAATATCTCTAATAAGTATTCTGTTTGTATTTCTTACCTCTGCACAATCAGATAAGCCAGATGTCCTTACAAATATCCAAAATATCATACCTCCTTCTCCAGAAGCATTTGCATTTAGTAAATATGGAAATATTCCTGTTGGCCTTTTTACAGGGGCGCCTAATTTTAGTGCTCCTTTAGTAGATTTTCAGTTAGGGAGAATTAAAATTCCAATTTCTTTAAATTATTCCGCAAACGGCATTCATATAGATCAAATGAATGGTTCTGTTGGCCTAGGGTGGACTTTTATTTCAGCAGGTGTCATCACCCGTACAGTAAGGGATAAGCCAGACGATTATTCTAATATGGATGGGCAAGATGAAGTACCTGATATCATGAATATTGGGATTAATCATCCTAATACCATTAGTTATTTTTCAAAATGTGAAGATGATAGTTTTGATTCAGAACCAGATTTATTTGTTGCCAATTTTATGGGAAACAACTTAAAATTTGTATTTAATAATTACAATGTTCCGGTATTACTAGATAAAACTAATTATAAAATCTCTGGAAGCGTTAGCACAGACCAGTTTATTATCACAGGTCCTGATGGCATGCAATATACTTTTTCAGCTATTGAAAGGATTAAAAATACTACTTATCCTGGCATGCATGGGGGAATATATACCAGCACACAGGCATGGTATTTAACCTCTATTAAAGATAATAATGATATAGTAAATGTAGAATATGACAGCAGTGATTTTACTTATACCTTAAGCAAATTACAAACCATGACTTATACTCTTCCTGGCCAAAATCAACTTAAATATGGTCCTTATGAAGAACATCCAGAGGCATGCACAGGTTGTGGTAGTTGTCCTATTGTATATTTTAATATGATTCCTAATGTTAATGATCAAATATATACTACCACACAAAGTACTTTTGGTTCAAAAAGGATAAAAAGAATTTCTGGAAATAGAGATCAAAGTCAAATAACATTTGAATATGATCCTCAGCAAAATGAAGTATTTAAGCTTAGAAATATTAAAAAATATGACAATCAAAATCATATAATTGATAATGTAAATTTTACTTATACACTTACTGCCAATAATCGCCTCTTTTTAACGAGTATTGTAAATACAGTTAGAAATTTAAATCACGTTTTTGATTATTACAATCAAGAAAATTTGCCAGCAAGATTTAGCTTTTCTAGAGATATGTGGGGGTATTATAATGCTAAAAATAATACCACATACATTCCCAATATCCCCAATGCAGTAATTTCATATACTGGTGCTGACCAAAATGTAAATGCAGCCGTTGGATATTATGGACTATTAAAAACAATAAAATATCCTACAGGAGGAACAAGTACTCTAGTTTATGAAAATCATAGTTCCCCTAATCAATTACTTGGGGGATATAGAATCAAATCAATTACAGATACTTCTGAATCAGGAACACCAATCATAAAAAATTATTCATATGATGATTTAGTGCAAACCAGGGAGCCTTACTTTTATGAGAATAGAAAAATGGCTTCCACTTGTGAGGGCAGTAGAACTCAAGAAACAATATTTCAAAATTATAAAGCTATCACATCAAGTAATATTCATCAGCTCATGTCACTTAATCCGAATATATTTTATGGGAAAGTAGTAGAGGAAATTACAGGAAAGGGAAAGATAACCCATATTTTTGAAACCAATACGGATTACTGGGGTAATAATATCAAAGGGGATCCTATTCTGCCTTCTCAATGGACCAATTTTGGTTGGGATAATGGGAAAGAAAAATCAACATTATATGAAGACACTAATGGTATTCAATTAAAAAAGGTTGTCTATAATTATGTAGAAAATCAAGCAAATAAAACAGAGGTAAGAGCAATTGCTAGAAGAAAGATCTTTACTCCTGTAGTTTATAACTCTACATGGAATGGCTTTGAAAATTTAGACATGGTTCTATATAAAAACATCTCAAGGTTTACTTATCTTCAATCTCAAACTACTACAGACTATCTCAACGGTAAAGCACTGGTAACAACTACCAATTATTTTTATGACAACCCTAATCATTTTCAGCTCACCAAAGAAGAAACCACTTTTCCGGATGGCACGCTGAATACGAAAGTATTGAACTATGCGCATGAAAAAAACAACCAAAAACTCATAGATGCTAACATGGTGGGGGTTCCACTAGAAACCATCACCTTAAAAAATGGTAAAGCGCTTGCTAAAGCAGAGACCATCTATCCAGATCAAAATAATTTCCCAACTGCACAAGCAGGAACTCTGTTGTTGCCACTCTCTGTAAAATCTACGAGGGTAAATACCATAAGCACAGCAGTTCTTCCTTCAGGAGAAACAAAAGATACCGAAGTCACCTTTGACAAATACGATTCTAAAGGAAACATACTACAATATACCCTCAAGTCGGCTATACCGGTAACCATCATCTGGGGCTATAACCAAACACATCCTATTGCCAAAATAGAAGGCGCTACCTATGCACAGATACTTTCAGTTCTTGGGATTACTGATATTTCCCAAGCAGATATGGTATCAAAATCAAATTTAGATACAGATGTGGCTTCAGAGCAAACGTTTATTGCTGCATTAGATGCTTTTAGAACCAACAGCAATCTTTCAGCATATCAAATCACCACGTATTCTTATGATCCCCTAATTGGGGTGACTTCCATTACACCACCAAGCGGCATTAGAGAATACTATCATTATGATACGGCCAATAGGTTAGACAGAGTAACAGATGTCAACGGCAATATCCTAA
>CALJKL010000028.1 GCA_937973555.1 uncultured Flavobacteriales bacterium
TTCAGACGTGTGCTCTTCCGATCTATATTAAAAATGTTAAAATTTATTATATTTTTACCGCCAAGTTATTGTTGAAAAAATTGAAAGAGCCTATTTTAAAGTTTATCAGAAATCCGGCATATATATCTTTGATTTATATTATATCTGCTATATTTAGTACTCTTGGTAAATACACAAAAGGGCCTTCTGCATACAATAATTATCTTATTTTTAAGAATGTATTTTATAATACTATTCATCAAAAAAATCTTTATACAGAATATCCTAATCTTTATTTTGACGTAAACCATTATGGTATATTTTTCAGTGCTGTAATAATGCCTTTTGCATTAATGCCAGATTGGCAAGGTATAGTTCTCTGGAATGTTTTTAATGCCATGGTATTTCTTTATGCCATTAAAAAACTTCCTTTTTCGGAGCATTATAAATCTTATTTTGCATGGCTTTGTTTGCAAGAATATATTACCTCTTCAGTCAGTCTACAGTTTAATGTAGCCCTGGCGGGATTAATAATATTATCTGCTGTCTACATTTATGAAAAAAAAGAAACCAAATCAGCCATGGCAATGCTTATTGGTTTTTTTGTAAAAATCTATGGTATTGTAGGGCTTTCTCAGTTCTTTTTTATCAAAAATAAACAGAAATTTATTTTGTCTGTCGGAGTATTATTAGTCTTATTTTTTTGCATTCCAATGCTTTATTCTAATCCACAATTTGTGGTAGAAGCTTACAAAGACTGGTATTTTTCTTTGGTAGAAAAAAATAGTGTTAATGCAGATTTAAACAGTTATCAGGACATTTCTATAATGGGATTTTTTAGAAGGATACTTCATAATCCACAGATTTCAAATCTCTATTTTTATGCTGTAGGGTTACCCCTTTTTGCTTTGCCTTATTTAAGGGTGAAACAATACGGATATATGGCTTTTAGAATGATGATGCTGGCTTCTACTTTGGTTTTTTTGGTGTTGTTCAGTTCTAGTTCAGAATCACCCACCTATATTATTGCTGTGGCAGGTGTGATGCTGTGGTTTTTATTGCAGGAAAAGAAAGACGGTATTGCAATTTTCTTATTGATTTTTGTGATTGTTTTCACTTGTTTTGCCATGTCAGATCTTTTTCCAAGATTTATAAAGCAAAATTATATCATAAAATATTCTATAAAATCATTACCTTGCGCTGTTGTTTGGTTAAGAATGACTTATGATTTGTTGACCAAAAATTTTGAGAAAAACGATGTAATCAGCCTTCAATGAAAAAAATTTCAATTGTAATTCCTGCACATAATGAAGAAGGAAATCTGTCTGTAATTCATGAAAGAATAAATGATGTATTTCAAACCCTTTCTCAATATGATTTTGAGATTATTTTTGTAAATGACGGGAGCACAGATAGCACCCAGCAGGTAATAGAAAATCTTTCTTCACTAAATTCAGAAATTAAATACATAGAATTTTCAAGAAATTTTGGCCATCAGCCTGCCGTAAAAGCAGGAATTGACAACGCTTTTGGTGATGCCGTAATATCTATGGATGCAGATCTACAGCACCCACCAGAACTGATACCAGAACTTCTGAAAAAATGGGAAGAAGGGTATGAAATGGTGTATACCATAAGGGAATACACAGATGAAACTTCATATCTTAAAAAAGCTTCTTCCAATTTATTCTATAAAATTTTATCCATGCTGTCTGATTTTCAATTAGAAAAGGGCAGTGGGGCAGATTTCAGACTGCTAGATGCGTCTGTGGTAAATGTAATAAGAGGCATGGGAGAACACGAAATCTTTTTGAGAGGTACAGCAAAATGGGTAGGTTTCAGACAGACGGGAGTTGCGTTTCAGGCATTCAATAGATTGACGGGAGAAAGTAAATATAATTTCAATAAAATGCTCACTTTGGCATTTACGGGTATTACAGCTTTTAGTATAAGACCACTTTATTTGGCTGCATATTTGGGCTTCTTTTTTTCTGGCTTTTCCGTTTTGTTTTACACATCGTATGTAATATGGACTTTTATTGCAGATACTGATATTTCTGGGTGGGCGTCTTTAATAATGACTATCGTTTTTTTTGGAGGATTACAACTAACCATACTTGGAATTATTGGAATTTATTTGGGTAAGGCATTCAAGGAGTTGAAAGGTAGGCCAAATTATATTATCAGAAGAAAGAATTTTTAATAATGATCTGTTTGAGTTTTGATATTGAAGAATTCGATATGCCTTTGGAATACAATGGCAAGATACCTTTTGAAGAACAAATATCTGTTTCCAGAAAAGGCACAGAAATCATTCTCGATTTACTCAAGAAATATGAAATTAAAGCTACTTTTTTTTCTACGGTAGTATTTGCGGAAAACAATCAGGATATTATTCAGAGACTCTTAAAAGAAGGCCACGAACTGGCATCTCATACTTATTATCATTCTCAATTTAAAATAGAAGATCTAAAAAAATCAAAAGACAGACTGGAGGAACTTTTCGGAAAGAAAATCTATGGACTCAGAATGCCAAGAATGATGAATGTAGATGAAAAAGAAGTGCAAAAAGCCGGTTATTTTTACGATTCATCTGTTAACCCCACTTTTTTGCCTGGAAGATACAATAATCTCCATATTTCCAGAAAAAGTTTCATGGACAGTGGAGTCTTGCAGATTCCGGCATCCGTAACGCCAAGGTTCAGATTTCCTTTATTTTGGTTGAGTTTCCATAATCTGCCGCTTTCTATGTATCTGGAAATGGCAAAAACCACCTATCTTCATGATAATTTTCTAAATATTTATTTCCATCCTTGGGAATTTATGGATATTAAAAAGAAATCATACCAATTGCCTTTTTATGCAAAAAGAAATGTTGGAAAAAAGATGATAGAGCGTTTTGAAAAATTTCTGGCTTGGATCAATGACAACGAATATGCTACCAATACCTTAAAGGAATATGCAGAATTGCAGGTTTAATGCAGTTCAAAAACTGTAATTTCTGGCTTTACGCCCACTCTTCCCGGATATGCAATTACTCCAAAACCTCTGTTTACGTATAAATATTTGCCGTTTGATTCATAGAGGTCTGCCCATTTTTTGTATTTAAACTGAACAGGTGACCAGCGAATGTTTTTCAAGTCCAAACCAAACTGCATTCCATGCGTATGCCCAGAAAGGGTAAGCTGAATGTTTATAGGATTATTTTTTACTTCTTCGTCAAAATGACTAGGATCGTGGCTCATCAAAATTTTCACAGCATTTTCCGGAACATCTTGTAAGGCTTTGTCCAAATCGCCATATTGTGGAAATGGTGGAATGCCCCAGTTTTCCACTCCAAGAATGTATATTTTGTCTCCATTTCTTTCGATGGCAACATTTTCGTTTTTCAAAAGTCTGAAACCTGCTGCAGCTTCATGTTTTTCTAGATTTGGAATATTTTGAGCCTTTTCTGCAGCAGAATCCCATGCACCATAGTCTCCGTAATCATGATTGCCTAATATTGAAAATTTGCCGTCTTTGGCTTTTATGCTTTTGAATAAAGGAATGAACGGTTTGAATTCATCAGCATAATTATTCACCATATCTCCGGTAAAGAGTACTAGATCTGCATGCTGTTCATTGATAAGGTTGATGGCCTGTTGTAATTTGTCAGGATGGAAAAAACTGCCCGCATGAACATCCGAAATCTGAACGATTTTGTAACCTTTGAAGCTTTCGGGGAGGTTTTTGATTTTTAATTTTACTTTTCTTACTGTATGTCTGTATTTCCCGAAGATGATTCCGTCTATTGCCAATGCGGAGAAAATACCGGCTGCCGCCAATGCAGATATACTGATGAATTTTCTTCTTTCCGGGAAATACTGAGAAGAAGAATTTGCAGCAAAAAATTTAAGACTGAATTCCAATATTCTTAACAAGTCTCCCAAAAAGATAATAAGGAGTGATGCCAATTTAGGAATCATGAATATCATGATAATAGAAACCAATACCTGTACCTGATGATGGTCTCTTGAAGCTCTGTTGAAGGTAGCTATTAGATAGAGCACCAAGGCATAGACTAATATGGTAATCGCCCAATACCCTATTCTTGCCCATGAGTTAGAAACTATGGTTTTGAAAGCTTGATAAACGTAAAATTCTACCAGGAAAAGTGTTCCGAAAATAAGGAAAAATCTGGTTTGTAAAGACATTATTGAGGAGTCTTGTAAACAATGCAGTTAATGTTCATACCAGCACCCACTGAACCCATTACAATGTAACCTCCTTTTTTAAATTCGTGTCCTTTCATTTCTCCTTTTGCAATAAGGTCATACATAGTAGGTATGGTAGCAACGGAAGAGTTTCCGAATTGTTGAATGGTCATTGGAGATACGTTGTGGTCGTATTCAGATTTTCCATATAATTTGAATAATCTAGATACCATAGCGTGGTCCATTTTGGCATTGGCTTGGTGCATCAAGATTTTATCAATGTCATCTATATCTATTCCGGCTTCGTCCATTGTTTCTTTTACAGCAGCAGGAACATTTTTAAGAGCGTATTCGTAGATTTTTCTCCCACGCATTCTGATGTAGATCTTGTCCTGATCTTCAGCATTAGGATTTAGAGTAGAAGAACATTCTAGATACATCAATTCTTCAGCATTGTCGCATACCGTATTGGTAGCGATGATTCCTATATTTTCTTCATCAGTTCTTTGCAATATTACGGCTCCTGCTCCGTCGGCAAAAATCATCTTGTTTCTATCGTATGGATCAGTTACGCGGCTTAGTGTTTCACCACCAATTACCAATACAGTTTTGGCTTTGCCCAATTTTATAAGGTCATCACCCAAAATCATGGCTTCTACCCAACCCGGACAACCGAAAATCATATCATAAGTGATGCATTTTCTGTTTTTGATGCCCAATTTATTTTTTACTCTTGCTGCCATATTCGGCATAAAGTTTGGCATGCCGTTTTTAGAAACTTCACCAAAGTTGCTGGCATAGATAATATAATCTATTTCTTCTGGTTCTACAGAGGCGTCATAGATGGCTTCTTTAGCAGCTTTATAACCAAGGTCAGAATTGAACTCATCATCTTTAAGATATCTTCTGGTTTCAATTTCTGTAATCTCTACAAATTTTTTGATAATTTCATCAGCAGGTTTATCTATTAAATCTCCTTCATCGGTATAGAATTCTGAGTTTAAGAAATGAGATCCTTCAATTACTCTATCTGGCACACAACTTCCTGATCCTATTATTACTGAACTTGGCATATTTTCTTTTATTTTCTAATTTTCAGGCAACAAATTTATAAATAAAAAATCATATGAAGCGCAAATAAAATTATTCTTAAATTTGCAAAAGTCTATTTATAGAAAGTAATGAAAAATAACGCACCATTAATTGGTTTTATTACCGCTACCGGAGTAATGCTTTTGGCCTTTGCCGTTTATTTTATTTTTTTGGCAAAGAAAAATGAATATCTTGTGGATAATCCTACTCCTAAAACATTTTACTTTAAAATAAACAATGGGGAAGAAAAGATTATTACTTCAGGGCAATATGTAAAAGTAGACCTCAACCGAGGCGAAAAAAACAGCATCAAAGTTTTTGATGATAAAAAGAAACTCCTTTTTGATTCCGCTTTCAATGTTACCCAATACAGAGGATTGCTAAATATTACGCACAGCGATTACTATGTGCATAGACAGTTTTATGGTTATGTGCAGAATAAAGATTCATTGTTAATGTCTAGCACATTTGAAATAGATGGTCAAAAATATCCTGGATTTGTAACACATCACAAAAAGCTTTACGTTGAAGATTTTTATTACAATCTGGATGAAGACTATGATCCGTTGATAAAAAATATAGACAAACTTGAGTCTAGAACCAAGATCTATAGAAAACAAGACTTTTTAGATTTCTATAAAGAAAACTATAAATAGGAAGGCAAAAAAATAAAAATCAAAATACAACAATAATACAAAACCCAATATCCATGCAGGTAACTCCATATAATACAGATCAGAGTAAAAAAACACAAGTAGAGGACATGTTTGATAACATTGCGCCAAAATATGATTTGCTAAACCACGTGCTTTCTATGAAAATAGATGTTTTGTGGAGAAATATTTTAGTGAAATGGATGAATAAAGATACCCCAAAATTGGTTTTGGATGTGGCAACAGGTACGGGAGACCTTGCAATTACCGTACAGAAGGGTACAGGTGCAGAAGTGGTGGGGTTAGATTTGTCTCAGCAGATGCTAAATGTAGGTATAGAAAAAATTAAGAAATTGAATCTTACGGATAAAATTTCTATGCAGAAAGGAGATGCAGAAAATCTTCCTTTCGAGGATAATAAATTTGATGCGGTTTCCGTTGCATTTGGAGTAAGAAATTTCGAAAACCTCGAAAAAGGTTTAGCAGAATTAAGAAGAGTGGTAAAAGAAAACGCTAGCGTATACATCCTAGAATTTTCTAAAGTGGAGGGCTTTTTAGCGCCTTTTTATATGTTTTATTTTAAAAACATTTTGCCACAAATCGGTAAATTGGTGTCCAAAGACAATAGAGCTTATACTTATTTGCCTGATTCTGTAAATGCTTTTCCTTATGGCGAAAAAATGAAAAGTATCCTAGAAAATACAGGTTTCAAAAAAGTAGAATACAAAAAATTGAGCCTTGGTATTGCCACCATCTACAAGGCTACCAAATAACAATAAATGGAAAAAATATTTTTTAAAATATTATTGATAGGCGTATTTCAAAGCTTTCTTTTTATTAATGCCCAGTTTCGTAATAGAGACAGGCAAGATAGGTTAGAAGGGTTTGATAATGCTAATTACAGTTGGGGCTTTTTTCTCAACCTTAATAACTATGACTACAAGATAGTTCTCAATCCCAAATATGGAATTAATGACAACAAAAATCTTGTATTGTCTAAGCCCACTTATAGTTTTGGAGCAGGACTTATTGGTAGAATGCGTCTTAGTGATAATTTTGATTTGAGGATTGAGCCGGGTCTACAGTTTGTAGATAGAGAACTTACCTTCAAAACACAGACCAATGATCAGTATGCTACCAGTACTACAAATCCTTTTACCCCTTTGGTTTTAACAACTTCTGATACCATCAGAAGAGTAAAAGCTACTTATGTAGATGTTCCTGTATTATTAGAATTTCATGGAGACCGATGGTATAACTCCAGACCTTATGCTGCTGCGGGGGTAAACTACATGGTGAATTTGCAGTCTAATTCTCAGTCTGCGGACGACAATCAACAAGGTGTTTTCCGTACTACAACACACAATTTTGCATGGAGTGCGGAAGTAGGCATTCAGTTTTATTTTTCAAGATTTAAATTAACTCCTGCCTTTAGAGGAACCTTCGCCTTCAATAATGAATTGGTGGCAGATAATCCGGGTACTCCTCCTTATTGGGCATCTGCAATAAGTACCATGCAGACAAGAGCCTTGATGTTTGTGCTGAAATTTGAATAAAAATTAAAAATTTTTATAAATATTTGATTTAAAGAAGATTCAATGGAATCTTCTTTTTTTATTTAAAGTGATCCTTTAAAATAAACTCAATTTTCTGTCTGTATAAAAATCTTTTTTTATATTTTTGCATAAGTTAGAACAGACACCTGAGATGCTTAAAGAATTAGAAAACAATTTTTCTTTGCTTGAAAAGAAGATTTTTGAGGTGAAAAAAAGCCATAAAGATCTTTCGGAAAAGTATGCAATTCTAACTGAAGATTATGAGAATTTGAAACTCAAATACGAGGAAGAGCATAAGAGAAATCAGGAGTTGACAGAACAACAGAAAAAAATAAAATTAATTTCAGCAATATCCGGTAACCCAGACCACAATAGATTGATGAAAAACCACATCAACAGATTGGTAAAGGAAATAGATGCCTGTATTGCACAACTTCAAAATAGTGGACTGTAATGGAAATGAGAAGAATTACCATCAACATTGCAGGAAGAAATTATCCGCTCAATGTGCCTGCTGCCGAAGAAGAGACGCTTCGTAGGGTTGGGAAACAGATTGAAACGATGATAAGAGAATTTGAAGCCAATTTTGATGTTAAGGATAAACAAGATGCTTTGGCCATGTGCGCCCTGAAATTGGGGGCAAGTGCAGAAGTACATCAGCTTAACTCAGATAAGATTATAAACAATTCTAATGAAAGGCTAGTGCAGATTAGCCGTTTGTTGGAAGAAATTGAAAAGTAGATTTTTCTTTTCAGTAAAAAATGTTGCCTACAATAGTTCTAACACATTACAGGTAAACTCAACGCTAAACAATTACCGGACGAATGTCTTTGCAATGGCGCGCTGCTTTACGCAGATTACAGAGCATAGAAAACAGTTCAAATCGTGTTGATTAGGAGTTTACTCTAAATCATGGAACTGTTGCAGGCTTTTTTTATGAATTTAAAATAATAAACAATAGAAGACAATTAAAACTCAATATATATGACATTAACCGCAATTATCATCGGCGCAATTTGCTTAATTGCCGGGACTACGATAGGATTTGTCCTTTCCAAAAGTTCTCTCAATTCAAAAGCAAATTTCATCCTTAAAGATGCTAAGAAAAGTGCCGAAAACATTATAGAAAATGCTAATGTAAAGGCAGAAGCCATTAAGAAGGAAAAAGAGGCTCAGGCAAAAGTAAAATTTTTGGAATTGAAATCTCAGCATGACGAAAATATTCAGGAACGCGAGAAAAAAATGCAAGAGGCTGAGAAAAGAATCAGAGACAAAGAACAAAAACTGAATGATGAACTGAGCAAGACCGGGAAACTGGAAAAAGACCTGGAAAAACAGGTAGCAGAATACCAAAAGAAAGCAGAAATTGTTCAGAAAAAACAAACCGAATTAGATATTGCTACTGCACAGAAAGTAGAAATGTTGGAAAAAATTTCTAACTATTCTGCAGAAGAAGCCAGAAATGAATTGGTAGAATCTATGAAGGCTGAGGCTAAAACCAAGGCTCAAGGTTTTGTACAGAATATCATGGAAGAAGCGCAAATGAACGCTAAAAATGAAGCAAAGAAAATTGTGATTCAAACCATCCAAAGAATTGGAACAGAGCAGGCGATAGAAAATTCAGTTTCCGTATTCAATATAGAATCTGATGAGGTAAAAGGTAGAATTATTGGTAGAGAGGGTAGAAATATCCGTGCTTTAGAAGCTGCTACAGGTGTAGAAATCATTGTAGATGATACTCCTGAAGCGATTTTGCTTTCATGCTTCGATCCGGTAAGAAGAGAAATCGCAAGACTATCTTTGCATAAATTGGTTACGGATGGTAGGATACATCCTGCTAGAATTGAAGAAGTGGTAGAGAAAACCCGTAAGCAGATAGAAGAAGAAATAATAGAAGTAGGTAAGAGAACCATTATAGATCTAGGTATCCACGGATTACACCCAGAATTGGTGAAAATAGTGGGTAGAATGAAGTATCGTTCTTCTTATGGACAAAACTTGCTTCAGCACTCGCGTGAAGTGGCTAATATCGCCGCTACTATGGCTGCTGAATTAGGCTTAAATGTGAAGTTGGCTAAGAGAGCAGGTCTATTGCACGATATCGGTAAAGTACCTGAAGAAGAATCTGAACTTCCACACGCACTTCTTGGGATGCAGTGGGCAGAGAAATTTGGTGAAAATCCTGAGGTGGTAAATGCCATTGGTGCTCACCATGATGAGGTGGAAATGACTTCTTTGCTTTCGCCAATCATTCAGGTGGCGGATGGTATCTCAGGAGCAAGACCTGGTGCCAGAAGACAAGTGTTAGAATCTTATATCCAAAGATTGAAAGATCTTGAAGCTGCTGCTTTAAGTTTTGAAGGTGTATCCAGCGCTTATGCTATTCAGGCGGGTAGAGAGCTTCGTGTGATGGTAGAATCTGCTAAAGTTTCAGATGATGTAGCACACCAGTTATCATATGATATTTCTGAGAAAATTCAGAATGAATTGACATACCCTGGTCAGGTAAAGATTACCGTAATCAGAGAAACCAGAGCTGTAAATATCGCAAGATAATATTTAGAAATAGAATTGAAAGCACAGAATATTCTGTGCTTTTTTTTGTTTAAAATATTGAAATTATGAAAAAAGTATTCTTCCTAAAAACCTGCAGTACCTGCAAGAGAATCATGTCAGAATTTAATTTGGAGGGCTGGCAATTAAGAGAACTAAAATCAGAAAACGTATCTGAGTCAGAATTGAATGAAATGCATCGTTTTACCCAATCCTATGAAGCGTTATTCAGCAAAAAATCAACTCAAATTAAAGAAAGGAATATTGATATTAAATCTTTGAAAGAAGAAGATTTCAAAAGTTTGATTTTAGATCATTACAGTTTCTTGAAACGTCCTGTTTTTATTACCGATAAAGATATTTTCGTAGGAAATGATAAAAGCAATGTGGAAAGCCTTAGAAACTATTTCTCAAAATAACATAAAAAAACCTTCAAAATTTTAAAATTTGAAGGTTTAGTTTTATCATTAGCCTCAGCCTTAACCTTACACAAAAGGTAACTTCACTACTTTGGCAGGGATGTTCTTATTTCTGATCTGGATATAAATTTCAGAATCTAATTTGAAATACGGTTTTGCTACATATGCCAAACCAACTCCAACTTTTTTCATGGGGCTCATTGTTCCGGAAGTTACTTTTCCTATCTCGTTTCCATCTACATCTACTACCAAATAGTCATGTCTTGGGATTGCTTTTTCTAGCATTTCAAAGCCTACTAATTTTCTGGTGATGCCTTCTTCTTTTTGTTTTAAAAGCAATTCTTTGTCTACAAAATCTTTTTCAAATTTTGTAATCCATCCCAATCCAGCTTCTAAAGGAGAAGTAGTATCGTCTATATCATTTCCGTATAGGCAGAAACCTTTTTCTAATCTTAAAGTATCTCTTGCTGCCAATCCACAAGGAATTAGCCCAAATTCTTCCCCGGCTTTGGTTAATTCGTCCCAAAGTTTTTCTGCAGCATCATTTTTGAAATAAATTTCAAAACCACCGCTTCCAGTATAACCGGTATTAGAAATAATAACGTCCGCTACTCCTGCTACTGATCCTACAGTAAAATGATAGTAAGGAATGTTCGAAAGATTGGTATCTGTAAGTTTTTGAAGTGTTTCAGTTGCTTTCGGTCCCTGAATTGCAATCAAAGAAGTTTCGTCTGAAATATTGGTCATTTTTGCGCCAAATTTCTCATTGTATTTAGAAAAATGATTCCAGTCTTTTTCAATGTTAGAAGCATTTACCACTACAAAATATTTTTCATCTGCCATTTTATAGACAATAAGGTCGTCTACAATTCCTCCTTTTCCATTAGGAAGGCAAGAGTATTGTGCTTTTCCGTTCTCCAAGTTGTCCACATTATTACTGGTGATATATTGCAAAAGGTCTTTTGCGGTAGGGCCTTCTACAAAAAACTGTCCCATATGCGAAACATCAAAAATTCCTACTTTTTCTCTTACAGCAAAATGTTCTTCCGTTACCCCAGAATATTGCACAGGCATTTCAAATCCAGCAAAAGGAACCATTTTGGCGCCTAATGAAACATGTTTGTCGAATAAAGCTGTTCTTTTATCCATTTTATATTTTTTAAACTTATTACTTATTACTTGTTACTTTTAATTTTTAACTTTAAAGATGGTGCTTGTATTCTTCCAGAATAATCTTGAACCATTCTGTAAAATACTTTGGATTTTGTTTTATTTCTTTATCCAGATCTTCCATTGAAATATATCTTACTTCGGCTACTTCTTCCGGATTAAGGTTGAAATCTCCTTCGTAAATTCCAGTGAAAACATGGTCTAATTCATGTTCCCAAAGGTTTTGACCTACATCTGCTTTATAGATAAACCAAAATTTTTCTTCAAGATCACAATCAATCCCTAATTCTTCTTTTATCCTTCGTTTTGCAGCTTGCAGGTAGGTTTCTTCTGCTCTAGGATGAGAACAACAAGCATTGGTCCACTGTTCCGGAGAATGGTATTTTTCTGGTGCTCTTTTTTGCAAAAGCATGTCCCCATTTTTATTGAAAAGAAAAACAGAAAATGCACGGTGAAGAATTCCGTTTTCATGAGCCTGCATTTTTTCCATGAGGCCCAAGACTTCATCATTTTCTGATACTAAAACTACTTTTTCTTCCATAATGAATTAATTCTCAAAAATAAAGATAATTGTTGAGATAAAGAATTCTTTTTAGAAATTGCGTTTTTTATATCAATACCATCATTTTTGTTAATAAATATTTAACAAATCCCTAGCTGTATTCAGATTTTATGTCTGAAATTTTAATTAACTTTGCAACTTGAAAATACAGTTTATGGAACTAGAATACAAAGAACACCTAAGCCCGATGCTAAAAGGAGATGTCAAAAATTATTTAATTGATATCGATGGTACCATCACCGACGATGTACCGAATGAAGAACCAGAAAGAATGGTGACATGTGAGCCATATATTGATGCGCTTCACACCATCAATAAATGGTATGACGAAGGTCATCAGATTTGTTTTTTTACTTCCAGAACTGAAGATTTGAAGCAGATTACCATAGATTGGTTGGATAAACATGGCTTCAAATACCATAGCGTACTTTGTGGAAAGCCAAGAGGTGGAAACTACCATTGGATAGACAACCACTTGGTGAAAGCTACCCGCTACAAAGGGAAATTTACCGATATGGTAGAGAAAAAAGTAACCATTCAAGTATTTAAAGACTAAAAAATAGATTACCATGAAAGTTTTGGCAAATGATGGATTAAATGCATCAGGTATTGTTGCTTTGAAGGAAAGAGGCTTTGAGGTAATTACCGATAAAGTTCCTCAGGAAGAATTGGTTGATTATATCAATCTAAATGGGGTTTCTGTAATCTTGGTGAGAAGTGCTACCAAAGTCACCAAGGAAATGGTGGACAATTGTCCTTCTCTTAAAGTAATTGGTAGGGGAGGTGTAGGAATGGATAATATTGAAGTAGAATATGCACGTTCCAAAGGCCTTCATGTAATCAATACGCCGGCAGCTTCTTCAGGAAGTGTAGCTGAATTGGTTTTTGCACATCTTTTTTCCGGAAACCGATTTTTACAGGATGCTAACAGAAAGATGCCCGCTTCAGGAAATACAGAGTTTGCAAAGCTGAAAAAAGCTTACGAGAAAGGAACGGAATTGAGAGGCAAAACCATCGGTATTATTGGGATAGGAAGAATAGGACAAGAAGTAGCCAGAATGGCTTTTGGATTAGGAATGAATGTGAAGGCAGCAGATGCTTTTATAGATAAAGTTGATATAGCTCTGAGTTTCCCAAATAAACAATCTGTGAGCATAGAAGTAAAAACAGAATCTTTGGAAGATGTATTGTATCATTCAGATTTTGTAACGCTTCACGTTCCTGCACAGAAAAATGGAGCATTGCTGGGCAAAGAAGAATTTTCTAAAATGAAAGATGGAGTAGCGGTAGTGAACTGTGCAAGAGGCGGAGTAATAGACGAAGAAGCTTTAATAGAAGCTTTAGATTCTGGGAAGGTTTCTTTTGCAGGATTAGATGTTTTTATAAACGAACCTACCCCTTCAGAAAAAATCCTGAACCATCCTAAAATCTCTTTGACACCACATACCGGTGCCTCTACGCTTGAAGCTCAAGACAGAATAGGAACGGAACTGGCAACGCAGATTTTTAAGATTTTCAACGTTTAATATTCTCCAATTAAATAAAAAAGCTCCAATATTTTGGAGCTTTTTCTTTTGTTATTTTTTCAGTAAATCCCTAATCTGTGTAAGGAGTTCTTCTTGGCTTGGACCGGCAGGGGGTGTCTCGGTTTTTTCTTCTTTCTTAAGTTTGTTTATTCCTTTAATCATTATAAACAATACCAGCGCAATGAAGAAAAAGTTGATTATTGCTGCTAAAAAATTTCCATATTTCACAGTTCCCCAAGTGAGTTCTGAAATATTAGAAACTCCTGCTTTTTCTAATGCAGGGTTTAGTAATAATGGTGTTACTACATCATCTACAAAAGAAGTAACAATTTTACCGAAAGCACCTCCGATAATTACCGCTACAGCAAGATCAACAACATTACCTCTGATCGCAAATTCTTTGAATTCTTTAATAAATCCCATAATTTATGTTTTTTAATTTCAAACAAATGTAATAAAAAATATTCTTGTTTTGTAAAGTCTATTTTAAAATTATAATTATGTGTTGTGAGATTCGTAAATTAATTTATAGATAATTTTATTTTGAATAAAAAATATTTTTATTGTTCATTTTTTATATGCTTTTTTAAGTTTTTTTTAAAATAATGGCACGCAAAATGTATGGTACTTATTACGATAATATAGCATTTAGAAAGGGTTTTTCATCTGCTAAATATGTAAATTTGTAAAATATAATACTATGAAAATCTTTTCTTCCTATCAGATAAAAGCCTGTGATCAGTTTACCATTGATAATGAATTTGTTTCTTCGTTACATTTAATGGAAAAGGCAGCACAAAGCTGTATGGACTTTATAGTACATGAGTTCAATAAAAATGAGACCATTTATATTTTTTGCGGAGTAGGAAATAATGGTGGAGATGGTTTTGCTTTGGCAAGACTTCTTTATTTGAAAGGATTTGATGTAGAAGTATTTATTGATAAGACCCAAAAAAAATTCTCAAAAGATGCCCAAGTTAATTTTGCTAACTTAAAGGAAGTTCTAGGTGTTTCTGTTTCAGATTTTTCAGATTTTAAAAAAGAAACCGTCAGTAAAGCTTCACTTATTATTGATGCACTTTTTGGTTTGGGGCTCAATAGAAAAATTGAAGGAAAATCTGCCGAAATAATTAAACTTCTTAATTCTATTGAGGCTCAGAAGATTTCAATTGATTTGCCCTCTGGTATTATTGCAGATGAAAATTTACCAGATGATGCCATGGTTTTTCAGGCAGATATTACGTTAAGTTTTCAATTCTACAAAAAAGCATTTCTGCATCCTGAAACAGGGAAATTTTGTGGTAGGGTAGAAGTTTTGGATATTGGATTAAGCAAAGAATGTATTGAAAATACGACTGTAAATAATTATGTGATTTCTGACTCGTGCATTTTTAGGATTTATCAACCTAGAGAAGAATTTTCACATAAAGGAAATTTTGGCAAAAGCTGTATTGTTGCGGGTAGTTTTGGTAAAATTGGCGCTGCAGTTTTGGCTACCAAAGCATCTACAAGAAGTGGAAGTGGATTAACTTTTATTCTTGCTCCTAAGTGTGGTTATGATGTTCTTCAAACAGCTGTTCCGGAAGCTATTTTTTTAAATGGAGGTATAGATTTTATTCAATATTTTGATCTCGAAGAAGATTACACTTATGGTATTGGACCTGGTTTGGGAAATTATTCTGAAACAAAAAAATCCTTTTTGGAATTTCTCAAAAATTATAAAAATCCTTTGGTTTTGGATGCTGATGCACTTAATATTTTATCTGAAAATTCTCAAAATTTAAAACTGATACCCAAAAAATCTATTATTACGCCTCATCCTAAAGAATTTTCCAGGCTTTTTGGGGAGACGCAAAACTCTTTTGAGCGTGTAGAATTGGCCAAGCAAAAAGCACATGAGCTCGATATTTATATTGTTTTGAAAGATCATCATACACAGGTAATAACTCCCCAAATGGAAGTGTTTTATAATGTAACGGGAAACTGTGGTTTGGCAAAAGGAGCATCTGGAGATGTTTTGCTGGGTATTGTCACTTCTTTATTGGCTCAAAAATATTCGCCGAAAGAAGCAGCGATTTTTGGAGTTTGGCTTCATGGTAAAGCGGCGGATATCGCCGCGGAAAAACACTCTAAAGAATCACTTTTGGCCACAGATGTTATTATAGATTTGGGTGAAGTGTTTAAATTTCTTGAAAATAAAAAAGGGAAACTATAAAAATTTCCCTTTTATTTTATGCTGTCGATTGATCTTCGTATTTCATTTTTGAGGAATATATCATACAGATAATACCAATGATGATAAACGGAATAGAAAGTACCTGTCCGGTATTGAGTCCACCAAGAGTAATGATTTCATCACCTTGTGGCTCTTTCCAAAATTCTACCACAAATCTTATCGTCCAAAGGATAATGAAAAACAATCCGAAAAGCCATCCTTGCTGATATTTTTTCTTGGTATATCGATATAAAGCCCAAAGTAAAACAAATAGACAAATGTATCCGAAGGCTTCAAAAAGCTGTGCCGGATAACGCGGAACGATTGCGCCATACTCACTGCTTTGTTGAGGAAATAAAACTGCAAAAGAAGAATCTGCTGGCGCAGGTTTGCCAATGATTTCAGAATTGAAAAAATTGCCAATTCTTACAAAAGTTCCCCCCAAAGCTACTACAATTCCCAATCTGTCATACACCCAAAACGGATTTTTTTTGATGATTTTAAAGGAATAATAAAGCGTAGTCAAAATTAATGCAATAGTGGCTCCATGACTCGCCAAGCCAGAAAAACCGGTGAATTGTAATTCTGGTTTTGTTCTTATAGGAAGGAAAACGCTCCAAAAGTCTTCCTTAAATAATTCCGGTTGATAGAAAATTACATGTCCCAATCTTGCACCTAAAATAGTTCCGATCAAGGTCCATGTGAAAAGTGGATCCATGTATTTTTGATCTACATGGTCTATTTTGAAGATTTTGGACATCAACAAAAATCCCAATCCGAATGCCAAAACAAACATCAAACTATAATAATGCAAAGTAAAAGGGCCTAATGGGATGCCAATGGATGGATTCCAAGTGAAATATAAGAGTGTATTCAGGTTCATATTTCTTATTATTTTTTTTGAATTTAAAAATTATCGCATTTATGTTTTGGTGGCACGGGGTCGTAGCCCTTTCCACCCCAAGGATGGCAGCTCAAGATTCTTTTTGCACCCAAATAAAAACCTTTGAAAAGCCCATGAACTCTCAGGGCTTCTAAAGTATAATGAGAACAGGTAGGCTCATAACGGCAGTTTTTTCCTAACCATGGTGAGATGGCAAGTTGATAAAATTTTATCAAAACTACTAAAGGGAATATGAGAATTTTATTGAGCATCGCCTTGCAAAAATAAGTATTAATTTGAAATTTAAAGTTTGATATTATAAATTTCAGCATATTTATTCTGTTTTTAGAATGACTTATTATTAACTTTGAAGATTAATCTTTATACCCTTGAATCCAAATATTCCACTTGCCGAAAAGTTAAGACCCAAATCTATGGATGAGGTTTTGGGGCAAGAGCATCTTACCGGTGAAAGCGGTACCATACGTAAAATGCTAGAGAATGACACACTCAATTCTCTTATTCTTTGGGGGCCTCCGGGAACGGGTAAAACCACTTTGGCAGAGATTATTTCAGAAAAATCTGGAAGGAAATTCTTTAAGCTTTCAGCAGTTTCAAGTGGAGTGAAAGAGGTGAGGGATGTGATAGAAGATGCCAAAAAGCAGAATCTTTTTACAGGCAAATCTCCCATTTTGTTCATAGACGAAATTCATCGATTCAATAAATCTCAACAAGATTCACTGCTTCATGCCGTAGAAAAAGGCTGGGTGGTGCTCATTGGTGCTACTACAGAAAACCCAAGTTTTGAGGTGGTTTCGGCATTACTTTCGCGTTCTCAGGTATATATTTTAAAGTCTTTGAGTAATGAAAAACTGGAGGAGCTAGCAGATATTGCCTTGTCAAAATACAACGAGGAAGAACAAACGAAATTCAAAATAAAAGATAAGGGTGCTTTCATTCAGTATTCTGGTGGAGATGCGAGGAAGTTGATTAATTCTATAGAGTTGGTGCTCAATCAGTTTAAGAATTCAAAAAAAATAGAAATCGCCAATGAAGATGTGTTGCAGGTGTTGCAGGAAACCATGGCGCTTTATGATAAAAATGGGGAACAGCATTACGATATTATTTCGGCCTTCATTAAATCAATGCGTGGTAGCGATCCTAATGGAGCTGTATATTGGTTGGCAAGGATGATTGCCGGAGGTGAAGATATTAAATTCATTGCCCGCAGAATGCTTATTTTGGCATCGGAAGATATTGGCTTGGCTAATCCTAATGCTTTGGTGGTGGCTAATAACTGTTTTCAGGCAGTGAATGTCATCGGAAATCCTGAGTCTAGAATCATTCTCAGCGAAACGGCAGTTTATTTGGCATGTTCGCCTAAATCTAATTCTACGTATAATGCCATTAATGAAGCTTTGGCCTTAGTGAAAAAAACAGGAAATCTTCCAGTGCCGCTGCATCTTAGGAATGCGCCTACCAAATTGATGAAGGATCTGGACTATGGTAAAGAATACCAATATGCCCATTCTTATGAAGGAAATTTTGTGAATCAGGAATTTTTACCTGAAGAAATTTCGGGGATTAAACTCTATGAGCCTGGAAACAATGCCACTGAAAAGAAAATCCGTGAAGAATTGGAGAAAAAATGGAAGAGAAAGTATTGATTTTGGAAAATAAAAAATGATATATAATTTTGAACTTTAAATTTTAGTGATAATGAAAAATATTTTAACAGTTGCCTTCATGGCGGTATCCATATTTTCTTGCTCTCAGCAAACTCCTGAGATACATAAAGTGAATCGTGAGGCTCAAAAAAACACTCAAAAACAAAATGTAAAATTGGCAAATACAGTAGATCCTATTTGTACTATGAAAGTATCTTCTTCTGCTAAGGATACTGCAGTATATAAAGGTAAAACTTATGGTTTTTGCAGCACATACTGCAAGCAGGAATTCAAGAAGAATCCTAAAAAGTATGTAAAATAAATCCTGTTATGACAAAATTTCAAACCAAGCCAAAGTTTGGGATGAATAAAATGCTGGTGTATCAGATGATGGCATTGGTATTTGTTGTCCTAGCTTTTTTAATCGGGTATTCTTATTTTAAGAAAAGTCTTCATACGGTGATGAAGGCTCCTGATTTTGAATTGATGGATCAGAATAACAGAAAGGTTTCCAACAAAAATATGCTGGGAAAGGTATACGTAGTAGAGTTTTTCTATGCGAGATGTCCCACCATTTGTCCTGTAATGAATAGTAATCTGAAATTTGTAGATAAGCAGGTCAATAATCCTGATTTTGGTATCATATCCATCAGTATAGACCCTCAAAATGATACACCTGAATTTTTGAAGGAGCATGCAAAAAGAATGGGTGTTACCAATCCCAATTGGCATTTTTTGACTGGTGATAGGGATTATATCGGAAAAATTGCCAATGAATTTGATATTTATGTTGGTGACAAAAAAGATCAGGCAGAAAGTCTAAATCATAGCGGAATGTTGGCTTTGGTGGATAAAAAAGGAAATGTGCGGTGCAGATTTGGGGAAGATGGATTGCCAATTTTATATTATTCAGGACTTAATTATGAAGATGAACAGGGGACGAGGCTTAAGCTTAATGGGAAATATCATCCTGACAGAAAAATTCTTATAGAAGATATCAAGAAATTGTTAGAAGAGTAACACAAAAGAGGCTGTCTTATATAGACAGCCTCTTTTGTTTGAAAATTTAATTTGATATGAAAAAATTATTTGCCAATATTTACTTCGGCATTTATGCCGGTATGGATTTCTGATGTGGAAGTCTTTACCTCCGGCATGGCATAAATCAGCATTTTTGCTTTTAGAGCCACTACTTTTTTGATATAGTCTAGGTTTTTTGCTTCTTCAAAAGGAACATCATCTAAAGGATAGGTATTTACTACTTTGTTTTCAGCAAACGCCTCTTTTGCTTTTTCTAGTTCTGTATTGTTGTTTATGGCTACGCTAATAATTAATGAATCTACAGTAGTTGCTTCTTCATCTGTTTCGTGAGTGAAAATTTTGCTCCAGAAAGATTTTTTCTCCACCGGTTTGTTTTCATTAATGTAAATAATGTAGTCTGAATCTTTAAAACCTCTATTTTCTAAACTTTTAGAAACATCTTTTGATTGATTTTGGCTTGAAAAAAGCCCTACAATGGTATATGACATGATTTTTATTTTTTAATTCATTATTTATACTGCAAATTTATATGTTTATTTTATTAATAAAACGTTAAAGTGAATATAAATAATAAAAAATTGACAAAAATCATTTTTTATATTGTTAAATTGATAATTGATTTTGGTGTTTTTGAAAGAGTTTTCAAAAAGAATATGAGGTAAATAAATGATAATTGATATTTGCTGCTGAATTGATTTTGTACATCAAGAAATATTGGCCAAATGAAGAAATAAGCTGCCAAATGACAGCTTATTTTACTTAAAATTATTTTACTTCAGAATCAATACCAGTATGCACTATTGGGTGAAAAATCTTGAATTCAGGCATCGTATAAATAAGGATCTTGGCTTTCATGTCCAATATTTTTTTGATATAGTCTAGATTTTTCGCTTTTTCAAAATTCACGTCATCTAGTACAGTAACGTTGTCGGCATGAATTTCCGTAAAAGCCATTTTGGCTAAATTTAATTCTTCATCATTATTAATGGCAATAGTACAAATTGTTAAACCATCTCGGCTGGCGTTTACTCCACCTTCCATGTTATGTATTTTATTTGATTTTTTTGTTTCAGTTAATTTTGTTTCATTGATATATACAATGTAGTCTCTGTCTTTAAATCCTTTGTTTTCTATAATTTTAGAAACATTTTTAGGTTCAATTGGACTTGAAAATAGCCCAACAATAGTATAAGACATGATTTTGTTTTTTTTAATTGTTATTTACTAAATAGATTTTTTTCCATTCTAATTCTCTCATCATTAATAAATTTTTTGATATCTAGTTTATCAAGTAAAGCATGCTTATTTTCATTATATTTGACAAGTAATATTCATAAATTAAATCTTTTTTGTTTTTGAAAAATATTAACTTATTAATTCTTAAACAATGAAAAATATTTTAATTTATAAACCAAATATATGAAATTAATTTAAATAAATGAAAAAATATATTATATTATTTATTTTCTTTTTTGCTGAATTGATCTTTGCTCAATCGGTAAGCCAAAATATAGAACAACAAGTAAAGTCGCTTTTGGCTTCCGCGCCTATGTATTCTGGTAGTCTTTCATTTTATGTAGCAGATGAAAGTGGTAATAAAGTTTATGAATACGATGCTAATAGAGGTTTATCCACGGCATCTACCATGAAGGTTTTTACGGCTGCAGCAGCCTTGGAAACTTTGGGAAAAGAGTATAAATTTACTACCAAGGTTGCTTTGGAGAATAATCTTTATATCTCATCAAATGGAGATCCTACTTTGGGAAGCTGGCGATATGACGGTTATAAGCCTGAAGATTTTAAAAATAAAATAATAGAAGTTCTTAAATCAAAAAATATTACTAAGATTTCTGGTGACTTGATAATTGACGATACTTATTTTGATTTTCAGAAAATACCCGGCGGCTGGCCGTATAATGATATGGGTAATTATTATGGAGCAGGAGTTTGGAGTGTGAATTGGCGGGAAAATCAGTTTGATATCAATACTTTTGGTAGAGATATAAAAGGATTTAATGTCAACTTAGATGGTTTGAAATTTGTGAATGAACTACGGACGGAAGGAAGCAATGACAGAAGCATCATCTATACTCAGCCTTATTCTGATGTGGCTTATGTCAATGGAGCGCTTCCGGCAAAAGAGATGAAGATTTCCGGGGCAATGCCCAATCCACCAAGACTTTTGGCTTTGGAAGTTGTGGATGAACTCAAAAAGCAGAATATTATATTTAACGGTAAAATCATCATCAATTCCGAAAGGTTAATAAATGGAGAGAAGCCTCTGTTCTTCCCTGAAAATAAGGTGGTTCTCACCTATGATTCTCCTACTCTTGAAAAAATGGTGTATTGGTTTTTGAAAAAAAGTGTCAATCTCTATGGTGAAACTTTTGTGAAAACCATGGCTAAAGAAAAAACAGGTATTTCTAGTTTTGAAATCGGAATGAAATACCTTAAGAATTTCTGGAAACAAAAAGGAATAGATGAAAGAATGATTAATTTTGCAGATGGAAGCGGGCTTTCCCCACAAAATTATGCCTCCGCCAAAGCAGAAGTTCAGGCCTTGCTTTGGGCAAAAAAACAGCCTTGGTTTTCAGCTTATTACGAAGGTTTTCCTGTGCAGGGAAATGGTATGAAGATGAAAAGCGGAAGTATAAAAGATAGCAGGGCTTTTGCGGGATACCATACTTCTAAATCAGGAAAAAATTATGTTTTTTCCATCATTATGAATAATTATCAGGCTGCTGACTTGAGTGATGCTTTGTATAAGGTCTTAAATACTTTGAAGTAAATTTTGAAAAAAAATATCCTTTCTCGAATTAATAATTGGTTTGTTTTTACTTTGCTAACTATTATTGTAGCAGGGCTGGCAATTTCTTCTAATTTTCTCATCAATCATCTCCGGGAAAAAGAATCTGAAAGGATAAAATCTTTAGCTACTGCCATGAAGTATCTTCAGGATAGTGGTGATTTTGATTCTCGTTTGAATGAACTTTCCCTTTATGTGATCAATGAAAACGAGAACATTCCTATTATTAGAACAGATAAAAAAAGGAATGTAATAGACAGTAAAAATATTTCTGAAGAAATTCTAAAAAATCCTGAAAAACTAAAACAAAAAATATCAGAAATGGAGAGTAAATACCCTCCATTTGAGATTCAGCTGCCCCATTATAACAATCAGTTTGTCTTTTACGACAATTCAGATTTGTTAAACCAATTAAGGTATTACCCTTATGCTCTGGCAATTTTTATTTGGGCTTATCTTTTGTTTTCCTTTTGGTTTTTGAAGACAATTAAGAAATCAGACGAGTCCATACTTTGGGCAGGATTGGCAAAAGAGACAGCTCATCAGATAGGGACGCCCCTTTCTTCTATGATAGGCTGGATAGAAATCCTAAAAATTCAGACTGAAAACAATGAAGGTGTTTTAGAAATTCAAAAAGATATCAATCGGCTGAAGACTATTTCTGAAAGGTTTTCTAAAATAGGATCTGTGCCGGAGCTGAATGACTTGAATTTGAAAGAAACCATAAAGTATAATTTCGATTATCTTAAAACCAGAATTTCCAAAAAGGTGAATTTTGAGTTGAATGTGCCACAGGAAGAAATTTTCGTTCCACATAACAGGATTTTGATCAGTTGGGTAATAGAAAATCTGATTAAAAATGCAGTAGATGCTATGAAAGGGGATGGAGAATTGGAACTGTGTCTTTACCAAAAAAATAAAAATATTATAATTGATGTTAAAGATTCTGGTTCTGGGATGACTAAAGCTCAAATCCGAAAGGCATTCAAGCCGGGTTATTCTACCAAAAAAAGAGGGTGGGGGTTAGGGCTTTCTTTGGCAAAAAGAGTCATCAATGAATACCATAACGGAGATATTAAAATTTCTGAATCTGAATTAGGGAAGGGTACTGTTTTTAGGGTTTTGCTAAAGATTTAATATTGACATTCAAAAAAAACGGCTCCTTTTGGGAGCCTAAATTTTTTAATCAGGGATTTGAGATTCTACAAGTTTAGTGAGTTTGTCTAATGATTCTTGCCAACCCAAATAACACATTTCTGCCGGTATGGCATCTGGAATGCCTTCCTGGGTGATTTTAATTTCTGTGCCTACCGATACTTTTTTTAACCAGACAGAAGTAGTCATTTCTCCTGGGAGATTGGGGTCATCAAATTTATCGGTGTATTTTAAAAATTCATTTGGAATTAATTCCAAGTATGTTCCTCCAAAAGAATGCTCATTTCCGGTAGAAAAATTATGAAAAGACATTCTGAACGTTCCTCCTTCTATGGTATTCATTTCGTGAACGGTACATAGAAAACCGTATGGCGGTAGCCATGCTTCAATAGCCTTTGCCTCTGTGAAAGCCTGGTAGATTTTTTCTGGTATGGCTTTCAGTACTTTGTGTAATGAAACGCTGTTTGACATGATGTTTTAATTAAATGTAATTTTAATTCTTTGTAAATTTTACAAAGTAGTTATTATTGAATATCGGTTCTTTGTCGCTATTCAATTCAAGTGTTTTCCATTCTTTGCTTGGAATAATGGTCTGTTTTTCATTGAGCCTGATAGGTAAGTAAAATCCTTCTATGGTATTGGTCCAACGGTATTTTAATGTTTTTCCGTTTTGGGAATATTCCAACACTGGGATTTGGGTAGTTCTAAGATATTGATCGAAAACTTTAGAAAAATTAATGCCAGATTTTTTGGATATATAGTCTTCTACCTGTTTGGAAGTAACGGTCTGATGGTAAAAATCTTTTCCTAAACCTCTTAAAATTTGCCTGAATTTTTCGTCGTTATTTATAACGGTTCTGATTGTATGAAGCATGTTGGCAGCTTTGTAATACATATCTCCACTGCCTTCATTTCTTACTCCATATTTTCCTATGATAGGGATGTCGTTTTGGATATTTTTTCTAATTCCTTGTACATAGGTTTCTGCTTTTTCTTTTCCTAATAAACTTTGGCTGTATAAGGTTTCAGAATAACAGGTAAAGCCTTCGTGTACCCACATGTCTGCCTGGTCTTTTGCCGTAATGTTGTTGGCGAACCATTCGTGGCCGCTTTCATGGATGATGATAAAATCCCATTCCAGGCCTACTCCTGTTCCGGAAAGATCTCTTCCCAAATAGCCATTAAGATAATGATTGCCATATGCCACATTAGATTGGTGTTCCATGCCCAGATATGGTGTTTCTACAAGCTTATAGCCGTCTTCATAAAAAGGATATGGGCCAAACCAATATTCAAAAGATTTGAGCATGGGTTTCACCTGTGTAAATTGTTTTTTGGCTTTTTCAAGATTGTAAGAAAGGACATAATAGTCGCAATCTAGTTTGCCTTTTTCGCCATTGTAAACTTCAGAAAAATGTTCGAATTTCCCTATAGTAGGCACTATACTGTATAGATTAATAGGGTTTTTAATTTCCCAAGTAAAAGTGTTTTTGTCATTTTCGGTAGTTTTAGAAATCAGTTTTCCATTTCCTACACCGGTTAAATTTTTTGGGGTAATGATTTTCATTACAACGCCGTTGTCTGGCTCGTCACTCCAGATGTCTTTTGAAGGCAACCAAAGGCTTGCGCCGTTTCCTTCTTGTGCCACAGAGATCCAGGGATTGCCATCGTTGTCTTTTGTGAAAACCCATCCGCCATCCCATGGAGCGTGTTTGGCTATGGTAGGATTGCCGGAATATGCAATGTCTATGTAATATTTTTCACCTTTTTTAAAGGTTTTTTTTGAATCAATAAATATAAAGTCATTTTCTCTTTTGAAGCCTTCTGTTGAAGGGAAACTGCATTGTAGATTTTCCACTTTCATGGGTTGTTGAAGATCAATCTGAAAAGTAGGATTATTAATGTTTTTGGTGATTGTAAATTCAATTCTTACGGTTCCTTTTACGGATTTATCTTCAATGTTGGGCTCTACAGAAAGTTCGTATTTTTTTACGTCCCAAAAATTCCTATAATCAGTATTAGAACCTTTCAGGGTGTCTTGTTTGGTAAAAGTTTGTGCATAACCCAATACGCTGAAAAAGCTTAATATAAGAGTGATTTTTTTCATGAAATTAAATTTAAGTCCTAAAAATAAGAAAAAACCACTCAATATTGCGTGGTTTTGTGTCATTTAAATTAGATTTTAACTTACTGTCTGTTTATTTTCTTACAAAAGAGGCTACGTCTTCAGCGGTTACAGGGTTTGCGCCAAGAATAATTAGACGTTCTACCACGTTTCTCAGTTCTCGAATGTTACCGGTCCAACTGAAGTTTTGCAAAGCTTCTATGGCTTTTTTATCAAATGTTTTTACAGCGCTTCCTTGTTCTTCTGCCAGTAAATGGGCAAAATGCTCTACTAATAGAGGGATGTCTTCTTTTCTCTCATCCAATGGTGGTACATAAATTTCAATTACGGAAAGACGATGAAACAAATCTTCCCTGAATTTCCCCAACTCTATTTCTTTTTGTAAGTTTTTATTCGTTGCCGCTATTACCCTCACGTCTACCTTTATTTCTTTATCACTTCCAACAGGTGAAACGCGGCTTTCTTGTAGGGCGCGCAAAACTTTTGCCTGTGCTACTAAGCTCATATCGCCAATTTCATCCAAAAAGATGGTGCCTCCGTTGGCCAATTCAAATTTACCTTGTTTGTCTTTAATGGCCCCAGTGAAGCTTCCTTTTATGTGTCCAAAAAGCTCAGATTCTATCAATTCTGAGGGTATAGCCGCGCAGTTTACTTCTACTATTGGGCCTCTGTTTCTTTCACTTTGTGAATGTATTGCATGGGCTACCAATTCTTTTCCGACTCCATTTGGTCCTGTAATAAGAACTCTGGCATCAGATGGTGCTACCTTTTCTATCATTCCCTGAATTTTAGATAAAGCAGCAGATTTACCAATCATTTGGTATTTTTTATTGACTTTTTTCTTCAGCTGAGAATTTTCTTTCTGAAGAGTTGAGGCTGCTTGAACTAGTATTTTTCGATCTAGTCCGTTTCTAACACTGGTGATAAGTCTATTGATATCAATAGGTTTTGAGATAAAATCATAAGCTCCATCTTTCAAAGAATTCACTGCAGTGTCTATGTCTGCATGGCCTGAAATCATAATGAAGGTAGTTTCTGGTTTTAACTGAAGAGCTTGTTTTAATAATTCTGTGCCGGAAAGTTTTGGCATTTTAATGTCAGAAATTACTAAGGCAAAATCATCTTTTTCAATCATTTTATATGCTTCCAAGCCATCTTCTGCAACCAGAACTTCATAATCATTTAATTCGTCTGAAAGAATACTGTGAAGAACACCTGAAATGGCTTTTTCGTCTTCTACGATTAATACTTTTTGCATAATGGCTAAGTTAATTGTTTTTTTTATTTATTCGTGTTTTTTATATTAAACCAAATTTACGATAAGCTATTGTAAATATCAAAAAATCAGTTTAATAGTTTCTATTTCCAAAAATAGCAGAACCTATTCTTACAGAATTTGCCCCACATTCTATGGCAATCTTAAAATCATCGCTCATGCCCATGGATAGTTTTTCTAATTTTTTGAATTGTGAAAGTTCGTCGAACAAAGATTTCAATACCATGAACTCAGATTTTACTTGATTTTTATTCTCTGTAAAGGTGGCCATGCCCATTAGTCCGATAATTTCAACATGAGGGTATTTTCCTTCAAGATATTCACTGAATAGGTCTTTTGCTTCAGAAATTTCTAACCCGTATTTGGTGTCTTCTTCTGCAATTTTTACTTGAAGTAATACTTTTATCTTTCTATTGTATTTTTCTGATTGTCTGTTGATTTCTATCAATAATTTTTCAGAATCTACACTTTGGATGGTATCAATAAATTCGGCAATGTATTTTACTTTGTTGGTTTGAAGGTGTCCTATTAAATGCCATTGGATGTCTTTAGGAAGTAGTGGAACTTTAGATACCAATTCCTGAACTTTATTTTCCCCAAAAATTCTTTGACCGCAATCATAAACTTCCTGAATTTTTTCTACTGTATGAAATTTTGATACAGCAACCAATTCTACATTTTCTGGAATTTGTGCAGATACATTTGTGTAATTTTCTTGTATAGACATACTGAAATTTATTTTTCAAATTTAAGAAGAATTTTCTGGTTTTTCAAATTAATATCGTAATATTGCAATATTGAAATATGAGAAAATGGGAATTTCTAAGACAGAACATTTTACAGATGAACAAAATGATGTTGCCAAATTAATGAAAGCTTTGGCGCATCCGGCAAGGGTAGCTATAGTTGAATATTTACTTTCGGTAGACACATGTATCTGTAATGATATTGTAGCAGAACTACCTTTGGCGCAGCCTACGGTTTCTCAACATTTAAAAGAACTGAAAACTGCCGGTATTATAAAAGGAGAGATAGAAGGTAAAGCTATTTGTTATTGTATTAACCCGGTTACCTTCAAAAAAATGGAGCATTTTATTGCACAGATTTTCAAAAAAATAGAAGGACAAAAAAATTGTTGTTAATTATAAAATAAAATAAGATGAACACCCACGAAGAAATTAAAGAAATGGTAAAGCAAAAATATGCTGAAATTGCTTTACAAAATCAGGATACCAATGCATCTTCTTGCTGTGGAAGTGGTGGATGCAGTACAGAAGTTTATAACATTATGACGGATGATTATGATCATTTGGAGGGTTATAATCCGGATGCGGATTTGAAATTGGGTTGTGGATTGCCTACAGAATTTGCCAAAATTAAAAAAGGGGACTATGTGGTAGATTTGGGTAGTGGTGCAGGAAACGACTGTTTTGTGGCTCGTGCTGAAACAGGTGAAACAGGTAAGGTAGTAGGTATAGACTTTACCGAACAAATGGTAGAGAAAGCCAGAAATAATGCAGATAAATTAGGTTTTAACAATGTAGAATTTAGGTTAGGAGATATAGAAAATATTCCATTGATGAGCAATGTGGCAGATGTTGTGGTGAGTAATTGTGTGATGAATTTGGTGCCTAACAAACCCAAAGCTTTTGCTGAAGTGCAGAGAATTCTGAAGCCTACTGGGCATTTTTCTATTTCTGATATTGTGATAGAAGGGGATTTGCCAGATAAAATAAGAAATGCTGCCGAAATGTATGCAGGTTGTGTGGCTTCGGCAATACAGAAAAAAGAGTATTTGGATATCATTGAAAAATCTGGATTCCAGAATATTACCCTGCAAAAACAAAAGCCTATCATTGTTCCGGATGATATTTTAAAGAATTATTTAACTGAAGAAGAAATTCATCAATACAAAAAATCATCTACCAGAATTTATAGCATTACGGTTTATGCTGAAAAATTGGTGGGATGTTGCACTCCTAGTTCTGGATGTTGCTAAAAATAGAAAATGAATCAAAAGTTAAAAGAAACCATAGTGCAAATTTCTACAGAGAGTATTTCTGAAGAGAGAAAGCGTATACTTCAACCATTAATTGAATATATTAAGGGTAAGTATTATGAAAATAAATTGATTAATCTTAATTTTATTTGTACCCATAACTCCAGAAGAAGTCATCTTTCACAAATTTGGGCACAGACCTTTGCATATTATTTTGACGTCAAAAATGTGTTGTGTTATTCTGGTGGAACAGAAGCTACCGCTATGTTTCCGAAAGTGGCAGAAACGCTACAAAAACAGGGTTTTGATATTCTTTCGCTTTCTGATAATGCCAATCCGGTTTATGCTGTGAAATATGCAGAAAATCAACATCCTATCATTTGTTTTTCTAAAAAGTATGATGATGATTTTAACCCAAAATCTGATTTTGCAGCTATTCTTACCTGTGATGCTGCAGATGAAAATTGCCCCATCGTTTTTGGTGCTGAGGCTAGGTTTCCCATAAAATATAATGACCCCAAAAAATCTGACGGCTCTCCGGAAATGGATGAAATTTATTTTAATAGAAGTCTGGAAATTGCTTCGGAAATGAAATATATCTTTTCACAAATTCAATCAAAATAGAAACTATGCAGGCAAAACTTAAATTTTTAGACCGATACCTTACCCTTTGGATATTTTTAGCCATGCTCGTTGGAGTTTTGTTGGGTAATTTTTTTCCGAAAATTCCCGAATTGATCAATTCTTATTCTGTGGGTACCACCAATATTCCTTTGGCTATTGGATTGATTTTGATGATGTTTCCTCCTTTAGCTAAAGTAGATTATAGCCTTCTGCCAAAAGCATTTCAGGATAAAAAATCTATTGGCATTTCTTTGCTTTTAAATTGGATTGTAGGTCCTATATTAATGTTTATACTGGCCATTCTTTTTCTGAGAAATGAACCGCATTATATGGTGGGTTTAATCCTGATTGGTCTTGCCAGATGTATTGCGATGGTGATTGTTTGGAATGATTTAGGGAAAGGGAATCGAGAATATGGAGCCATGTTGGTGGCTTTGAATAGTGTCTTCCAGGTTTTCACGTATAGTTTTTATGCTTGGTTGTTTATCAATGTTTTGCCGAAATATCTAGGCTTAGGAAATTTTGATGTTTCTGTGCCTATGAATGATGTAGCACAAAGTGTTGCTATTTATCTTGGAATCCCTTTTTTGGCGGGATTTTTGTTGAGATTTCTTCTGGTGAAATCCAAAGGGATAGAGTGGTATAATAGAAAATTGGTGCCGGTGATTTCTCCTATTACCCTATATGCACTTTTGTTTACCATTGTAGTGATGTTTAGTCTTAAGGGAGATGCCATTGTAGAATTGCCGTTGGATGTTTTGCGCATTGCGGTGCCATTGGTGATTTATTTTGTCATTATGTTTTTTACTAGTTTCTTTTTCAACAAAAGAATGGGTTTGCCTTATGATAAAAATGCCGCTATTTCTTTTACCGCAACAGGAAACAATTTCGAATTGGCAATAGCTGTTTCCATTGCTATTTTTGGCATTCATTCTAAAGAGGCTTTTGCCGGAGTGATAGGACCTTTGATAGAGGTTCCGGTTTTGATTTTGTTGGTAAAGGCGGCTCTATTCTTAAAAAAAAATTATAACGCTTAAATCTAAAAAAATGCAAACGACTAAAAAGCAACATTGGGAAAATGTGTTTTCTACCAAGCAGGAAAATGAAGTCAGTTGGTTTCAGTCAAACCCTAAAACTTCTTTAGGTTTTTTTGAAAAATATAACATTTCTAAATCTGCCGAAATTTTAGAAGTGGGGGGAGGAGATAGTTATTTGGTAGATCATTTATTAGAGAAAGGTTACGAGAATATTACTCTTTTGGATATTTCCGAAAATGCAATAGAAAGGGCTAAAAAGAGATTGGGAATTAAATCTAAAAATTTGGAATTTGTGGTGTCTGATATTTTAGATTTTCAGCCAAAGCAAAAATTTGAGGTATGGCATGACAGGGCTAGTTTTCATTTTCTGATGGTGGAAGAAGAAATTCGCCGATATGCAGATCTGTCAGGCCAATCTATCAATAAAGGAGGTTATTTATTTTTGGGAACTTTTTCCGAAAACGGTCCCCAAAAATGCAGCGGATTAGATATTACCCAATACTCTGGAGAAAAACTGAAAAAGATATTTTCTAAGGATTTTGAAATACTGAATGTTTTTTTCGAAGATCATCAAACGCCATTCAATACCATTCAGAATTTTATTTTTTGTGAGATGAGAAAAAAATAAATGCACCATTTCGGTGCATTCATTCTTTTGTGTATCAAGACATTTCTTTGTCAATCCTAAAAGATACCTTACAGATGCATCCATAAGTGGTTATTTTACCATCTTTTACATGGGCTTTCATGTCTTTTACAAATACTGAATCAATGTTTTTAATCGTTTTGGATACTTCCTCCACGGCATTTTTTACAGCATCTTCAAAACTTGTTTCCGAAGAGGCTATCACTTCTATTACTTTTACAATTGCCATAATGATTTGTATTTTATTGGTTAATAATTATTTTTAAAGCTTTTTTGTGTATATTTTTAAGTTTCTGTTAAATAAAATATCATTTTTGATTTTCAGATTTTTTTGAAAATTCTTCGATGATTCTTTTGTTGAAATCCTGTAAATCTGATGGGCTTCTGCTTGTTGTAAGATTACCATCAGTAACTACTTCTGCATCTACCCATTTGGCGCCGGCGTTTTCAAGGTCAATGGCTATAGAAGGATATGAGGTGAGGGTTCTGCCTTTTACGATATTTGCATTTATTAGGGTCTGTGGCCCATGACAAATAGCTGCAACAGGTTTTTTGGCATCAAAAAAATCTTTTACGAAAATCAATACATCTTCATTGGTTCTTAAAGTGTCCGGATTCAGTACGCCACCAGGTAAAAAGAGTCCGTCATAGTTTTTCGCTTTAACCTCTGTGATTATTTTATCTACTTTAACCGATGAAGCCCATTCATGATGAGACATGCCTCTTATGACGCCTGGAATTAAAGAGATGATTTCTACAGTTGCTCCATTTTTTTTTAATGCCTCAACAGGTGTTTTCAGCTCAGATTGTTCATAACCATCTGCAGCCAAAACAGCAATTTTTTTATTTTCAAGTGATTTCATAAGTTTTTAGACAAAACTATCATGAAGTCACAAATGAAGACTTACAGAATTTTTTTTGAATTTTCTATAATTATGTTTGAACTATATTTTCAGATTTACTTTATTCAGTCGCAAAGAATTGGCAATAACAGAAACCGATGAAAAACTCATGGCCGCAGCCGCAATCATTGGTGAAAGTAAAATTCCAAAAATAGGATAGAGCAACCCAGCTGCTACCGGAATTCCCAAGGTATTGTAGCCAAATGCAAAAAATAGATTTTCCTTTACGTTTTTCATCATTTTTTCACTTAGGATTTTGGCTTTGGCCACCCCTGAAATATCACCCTTCAACAAAGTGATTTCTGCAGAATTCATGGCGATGTCAGTGCCTGTTCCCATGGCAATCCCAATGTTGGCTTGTGCTAAAGCAGGGGCGTCATTAATGCCATCTCCTGTCATGGCCACTATTTTTCCTTGATTTTGCAAGTCTTTGACTTGGTTTATCTTGTCTTGTGGAAGACAGCTTGCCTTATATTTTTTAATGCCGAGTTCTTGTGCTACATGTTTTGCAGTGGCTTCATTGTCCCCAGTCATCATGATGACTTCTATTCCTTTTTCATGAAGGAAATGTATGGCTGCCTTGGCTTTTTCTTTTATTTTATCCTTGAATCCTAAAACGGCAACGGCTTTTCCTTCTACAATAAGATAAGAGACGGTATTGGCTTCATTTTCAAAAGTGGTAGCCTTTTCCTGAAGGCTTTGGGAAAGAGAAATATTTTCTTCCTTTAGATAATGAGCATTGCCCAAAAAGAGGTTGTTTTCATCAATGATTCCGGAAATGCCTTTTCCTGAAATATTATGGAAATTTTTCACTTCCAGAAGCGTTTGATGTTCTTCTTTTGATCTGTTTAAAACCGCTTGAGAAAGCGGATGTTCAGAATTTTGATTGAGCGATGCCGCATACAGCAATGCCATTTTTTCATCCAGGTTTTCAGCATATAAATTTGCCAAAGAAGGTTTACCTTCTGTTAAAGTTCCGGTTTTGTCGGTAATCAATACATTTACTTTCTGCATTTCTTCTAGGGCTTCTGCATTTTTAATCAGAATGCCGTTTTTGGCTCCTTTTCCTATGCCTACCATTACAGACATCGGTGTTGCCAATCCCAAAGCGCAAGGGCAGGCGACAATTAGTACGGCCAAAGCATTCACCAAAGCAAAAATTGTTTTGCCTTCACCTCCAAAAAAGTACCAGAAGATAAAAGTGAAGACTGAAATGGCAATCACTACCGGTACAAAAATTTTGGAAACTTTATCCGTCAATTTCTGAATTGGGGCCTTGCTTCTGCTTGCGGTATTCACCATTTCTATAATTTGGGCAAGAAGAGTGTGTTTGCCTATTTTTTCGGTTTTCATCAAAAAAACTTGGTTGCCATTGATGGTTCCCGAAGTCACTTTGTTGCCCATTTTTTTCTCTGCAGGAATGGGTTCTCCTGTAATCATGCTTTCATCTATCGTAGTATGTCCGTCAATAATTTCGCCGTCAACTGGGATTTTTTCTCCTGGTTTTACGCGGAGGATATCTCCGATTTTAATTTCTGCCAATGGAACATTTTCTTCAGACATTCCTTTCATCAGATGGGCTTCTGCAGGAGCAAGATTCATAAGGTCTTTGATGGCGTTTCCGGTTTTTTGATGGGCTTTTGCTTCCAGCATTTGTCCGAAAATGACCAACGTTAAAATCACGGCAACAGCTTCAAAATAGAGCGGCGCTTCATGATGGTCTTTCATAAACTCATGTGGAATCAATCCTGGGAAAAATAACGCAAAAATACTATACAAGAATGCGGCGCTAGCTCCCAATCCTATTAAGGAAAACATGTTCAGATTCCAAGATTTAAAAGATGTATAGGCTCTTTTGAACAAAAACCAACCGGTATAAAACACCACCGGAATGGTGAAAATGAGTTGTAAAATTCCTGATATTGCTGAATTAAAAGGAAGTTTTAAAAACATGCCTCCCATCGCCAAAACCAAAACAGGAAGTGTGAAAGCCACTGATATCCAGAATTTTTTTCTGAGGTTTTTATAAGTATCATCTTCGGCTTCGTCTTTTCCAGTAATTTTTACCAAATCCATTCCGCAGACCGGGCAGCCTACGTTTTCAGGATAGGTTTTGTCGCCCTCGCAAAACATGGGACAGTAATATTCTCCAAGTTTTTCGGAAAAATTTTCTACGAAATGCTCTTCTTTTGCTACATGTTGTTGATGAAGGTGAGTTCCTTTTTTTCTGTTTTCTTCCTTTTCTTCAATCGGCACCAAATGCATATTACAAACCGGGCATCTTTTGCCCTGAACGAAATATACCTTTTCACCTTCGCATTCCATAGGGCAGTAATAGACAGAACTTGGTGAAACCCTATCTTGCGGTGCAATAAACTCAGTAGACTTTGGTTTTTCAGGGTCTTCTAAAACATAATTTCCAGCATTTTTGAGTTCGGAATTCAGTTTTTCCAAATCTATTTCTCCTTCGGATGTTATTTCCACAAAATTTCCTGGAAGATTTACTTCTGCCTTAATTCCCTCAATACTATTTAAAGTAGAAGAAATCTTTTTCTGACAGCCTTCACAGGACATTCCTAAGACATTATATTTTTTGGTTGACATTTTTTTATCGTTTAAGAATTCAAATTTAAGATTTTCCTTCCTTTTTAATTGTAATGTAAGTAGCAGTTTTTTTAAATTTGGTAAAATTTTAAAAACAATGGAATTTTCAAAAATTATTGTTGGTGTAATGCGATGGGGTATTTGGGGAGCCAATCATTCCGAAAAAGAGGTGCAAAAACTCATAGAAACTTCTTTAGAAGAAAACTTGTATACGTTTGACCATGCTGATATTTATGGAGGTTATACCACAGAAGAGCTTTTTGGGAATGCTTTTTCTGGAATGAATATAGAAAGAGAACAGATTCAGTTGATTACCAAATGCGGCATCTGTTATCCCAGTGAAAAGAAGAATCATCCACTGAAACATTATAATTATTCTAAAGAATACATCTTGAATCAGGTAGACGAAAGCCTCAGAAATCTTAAAACAGATTATATAGACGTTTTGCTTTTGCACAGACCTTCACCACTCATGAATTCTGAAGAAATAGCCGCTGCTTTTGGAATTTTAAGAAGCAATGGAAAGGTAAGAGATTTTGGAGTAAGTAATTTCACCACGAGCCAGTTTGATCTCATTCATCATTATTTTCCTTATTTGGTAACCAATCAGGTAGAGATTTCTCTTACGGAAACAAAATCTTTCTATGACGGTACGCTAGATCAGATGATGGCTAAAAATCTTCAGCCAATGGCTTGGAGCGTTATGGGAACTTACTTTGCCGAAGATTCTGAAAGAGTGGCAAGGATAAAATCTGTTTTTGATGAACTTTGCCCGAAATATATGGCAACTGAAGCGCAATTATTATTGGCTTTCCTATTGAAACATCCTTCTCGTATTTTACCGATTATAGGGACTTCTAAAACAGATTCCATCAGGCCTTTAAAACAGGCATTGAATATAGATTTGACCACAGAAGATTGGTTTGCTTTATTGGAGGCCAGTCATGGAAATAAAGTGCCATAAGTGGAAATTATGTAAAATAAATATTAATTAATATTCTTTGTTGGATAAAATAAAAGTGTATCTTGCAGCCGATTACTTATAAAATGTATTCTCAATCAATGTTCATTCGTTTGTTGATTTTCTTTTATAACACATCACAAACTTTTTTAATTTAATTTTTTTTTACAATGAACATTTTTGTTTCAAACATCAATTACGCAACTAAAGATTATCAGTTGCAAGAGTTATTTTCAGAATTTGGCGAAGTATCTTCGTGCAAAATTATTACAGACAGAGAAACCGGAAGATCTAGAGGTTTTGGATTCGTAGAAATGGGTGATGCTGATGGTCAGCAAGCCATTGAAGCTTTAAACCAAAAAGAATTTAATGGCAAAGAACTTAATGTTTCTGAAGCTAAACCAAGAGAAGAGAAGCCAAGAAGAAGTTTCGATAACAACAGAGGGGGTTATGGAAGCAACAGAGGCGGCGGAAACCGTTGGTAAAAAAATAGAAGCGACTCGATGGAGTCGCTTTTTTATTCTAGAACCGGGCATATGTCCGGTTTTTTTGTTTATATTTTATGAATGAAACCAATATTATTGATTCTGAATGTCAAAATAAAGGTAAATAATAGAAATGATTGTAGCAATAGAAGCTCCCATGAATACCTCCTTCGGAGTGTGTCTTTTTAAGATTACCCTGGAAATACCCAATAAAACCGTTAAACCCAACCAGAAAAATCCGAAATAAGGATTAAGATTAAAAAACAAAACGCTTACAAAAACATTAAAGGATGTATGCATAGAACTTTTGATGAAAAAGTTGCTGAAATGCATAGTCATCATTAAAATAAGTAAAAATATATTGATTAAAATGAAGCTGAATTCTTGTTGGGTAAGGTTAAGTATTTCAATATATACTGCAGTAATGATGAAATTGAAAATGTAGAGACTATTTCTCTGTTTTCTGTCCGATACATCCATGTTGGTATATCTTCCAGATTTTACATGCCAATAAATCCATCCAAAAATAGGGATTACAACAAAAAAAATCATTAGGCCTAAATTTTTCAAAGCCATATGATATTCCATTTTTTTATAGGCATAAAATCCAAAGAAAAATAATAAAGAAAAAAGCGGGTTTAGTATTGTAGATAAGATATTTGATGCTGAAATATTGATATCGGAAGATTCTTTAGGCATATTATAAATAAATGTTTTTCAAAAATACATTTTTTATGCATAATATATATCATCATTATTTATCACATAAGTTTTCTTTTAAAAGAAAGATTTTACTATTTTTGCACCATATTTCAGATAAATGTTTAAACAAAGCATTTATTTTTTGAAAATCAACAAATTAAAGCTTATCAATGAAAGAGTTTTCTAAAGAAGTATATCTGCAATGGTATGCAGATATGACCATGTGGCGCAGGTTTGAAGATAAATGCCGTTCGCTTTATCTTAAGCAAAAAATTAGAGGTTTTTTACATCTATACAATGGGCAAGAAGCCATCCCGGCAGGTTTTGTACATGCTATGGATTTAACCAAGGATGCAATGATTACAGCATACAGATGTCACGTTCATCCAATGGCAATGGGGGTTGATCCTAAAAGAATCATGGCAGAATTGTGTGGTAAGGCTACGGGTACCTCTCAGGGATTAGGAGGTTCTATGCATATTTTCAGCAAAGAACACAGATTCTATGGTGGGCATGGTATTGTAGGAGGACAAATTCCTTTAGGAGCAGGTATTGCTTTCGCAGATAAATATTTTGAAAGAGGTGGAGTTACCATCTGTTACTTCGGAGATGGTGCCGTAAGACAAGGTTCTTTGCACGAAACTTTCAACATGGCCATGAACTGGAAACTTCCGGTAGTATTTGTGGTAGAAAACAACCAATATGCAATGGGTACTTCTGTAAAAAGAACTGCTAATCACGAAGATATATATAAACTAGGTCTTGGATATGAAATGCCATGTGTGCCTGTAGATGCTATGGATCCTGAAAAAGTAGCTGAAGTAGCATATGAAGCAGTAGAAAGAGCAAGAAGAGGAGACGGACCTACTTTCATAGAAGCCAGAACATACAGATTCCGTGGGCATTCTATGTCTGATGCTGAGCCATACAGAACAAAAGAGGAAGTAGCGATGAAGAAAGAAGAAGATCCAATTGTTTTGGTGAAAAACAGAATTTTAGAAAACAAATGGGCTAGTGAAGAAGAATTGGAAGCTATCGAAGAAAAATCAAGAGCATTTGTAGACGAATGTGAAGAATTTGCTGAAAATTCTCCATATCCAAATCCTGAAAAAGTATACGAATATGTATATTCAGAACCAAACTATCCATTCTTAGATAAATTAGAAAACTAGAAACTATGGCTGAAGTAATTACAATGCCACGACTTTCTGATACCATGACGGAAGGGAAAGTATCAAAGTGGAATAAAAAAGTAGGAGATACAGTAAAAGAAGGAGATGTTTTAGCAGAAATAGAAACCGATAAAGCGGTACAGGATTTCGAATCAGAATTCAACGGTACTCTTTTATATGTAGGTGTAGAGGAAGGTAATAATGCCCCTGTAGATAGTGTGTTGGCGATTATAGGCCAAGCCGGTGAAGATGTTTCTTCTTTAATTGGAGGAAATGCCGCTCCTAATGCTGAAGCTGCTGTTCCAACAGCTGAACCGTCAGTAGAAGCGTCTGCTAGTGCTACTGCGGAAATTCCTGCAGGCGTAGAAGTAATTACTATGCCACGACTTTCTGATACCATGACGGAAGGAAAAGTGGCCAAATGGCACAAGAATGTAGGTGATACAGTAAAAGAAGGGGACATCCTTGCGGAAATTGAAACCGATAAAGCCGTACAAGATTTTGAATCAGAATTCAACGGAACATTGCTATATGCTGGTGTTACAGAAGGAAATTCTACAAAAGTAGACGATATTTTAGCGATTATAGGCCCTGCAGGGACTGATGTTTCTGCAATTGTTTCAGGAGGTGGAAAAGTGGCTGCACAAGCACCAAAAGCAGAAGCACCTATTGCTACTGCTCAAACACCGGTTGCGGTGGCTTCTACTACCAGCAATGGTGGAAGAGTAAACATTTCTCCTTTAGCCAAAAAAATGGCTGCTGATAAAGGAATAGACATCACTAATGTAAAAGGAAGTGGTGACAACGGAAGAATCATCAAGAAAGATATAGAAAACTATCAGCCGGGTGCAGTTGCTGCTCCTGTTGCGAATGTTTCTGCTGCTGCCTCTGCTCCTGCGCAGATGGCGATGAATTTTGTAGCCGGTGAGACTACCGAAACAGTAAATTCACAAGTAAGAAATGTTATTGCAAAAAGACTTTCTGAAAGTAAATTCACGGCTCCACATTACTACTTAATGGTAGAAATTAATATGGACAAAGCAATTGAAGCCAGAAAAGAACTGAACACTATGCCGGATACAAAGGTATCTTTCAACGATATGGTGATTAAGGCTACCGCTTTGGCTCTAAGAAAACACCCGCAAGTGAATTCTTCTTGGGCAGGGGATAAAATTATCCACCATGGCAATATCAACGTAGGCGTAGCAGTGGCTATTCCAGACGGATTGGTAGTGCCGGTATTGAAAAATGCAGACTTCATGAACTACAATCAGATTTCAGCCGGAGTAAAAGATATGGCTTCTAGAGCCAAGTCTAAAGGCTTGAAAGCAAATGAAATGGAAGGTTCTACTTTCTCTGTTTCTAACTTAGGAATGTTCGGAATCGAGACCTTTACTTCTATCATCAATCAGCCTAACTCATGTATCCTTTCAGTAGGAGCCATCATAGAGAAGCCGGTGGTGAAAAACGGACAAATTGTAGTAGGAAACACTATGAAACTTTCTTTGGCATGTGACCATAGAGTAGTAGACGGTGCTACAGGTGCACAATTCTTACAGACGCTAAAAACGTATTTAGAAAGTCCATTAACCATGTTACTATAAGAGATTTAATCTTTTTAAATAATTAAAAATCCTTTCAATTTTTTGGAAGGATTTTTGTTTGAATGTTTTCCAAAAATTATCTTTTTTATAATCTCAAAACTTATCACTATTTTTGAAATATGATTTCAGCCAAAAATATTCACAAATCTTACGGAAGTTTAGAAGTTCTGAAAGGGGTAGATTTAGAAATACAAGCAGGAGAAATAGTCTCTATTGTAGGAGAGTCAGGAGCAGGTAAATCTACTTTGCTTCAGATTTTAGGTACTTTGGATATGCCATCTAATCCCAATAAATTCGATACCCAAATCAGTTTGGCAGAGCAATCCTTTCTGAAAATGACTGATCGAGAAATCTCTAAATTTAGAAATCAGAACATTGGGTTTGTATTTCAGTATCATCAGTTGTTACCAGAGTTTACAGCTTTGGAGAATGTATTGATGCCTACCCGTATTTCCAGAAAAAACGAAAAAGAATCTGTAGATAAAGCATTTGCCTTGTTCGAAGAACTGCACATAGCCCATAGACTAGATCATAAACCCAAGGAACTTTCGGGCGGAGAAGCACAGCGTGTAGCAGTGGCAAGAGCCCTCATCAATTCTCCGAAAATTATATTTGCAGACGAACCTACGGGAAACCTTGATTCTAAAAATGCAGACGCATTGCATCAATTGTTTTTTGATTTGAGGGACAAATACAATCAGACTTTCGTGATTGTAACCCACAATAAAGAACTCGCCGAAAGTACTGATAGAAAATTGGTGATGAAAGACGGAATGATTTTAATTTAAGTTAAAAATTAAAAGTCAAAAGTCAAAAACCAGAAATACAAAATTCAACCTCAACCTCAAACATGTCTATTAAATTTCTTGCTGAAGACGACAGGCCAAGAGAAAAATTTCTTTTGAAGGGCAAAGCTGCTTTGTCAGATTCAGAATTGTTGGCCATTATTTTAGGCAGCGGCAACAATCAGGAATCAGCGGTGGATTTGGCGAGAAGGATACTAGAAAGTGTAGGAAATAGTTGGCAAAGGCTTAGTTTGCTTTCCGTAAAGGATTTGATGAAATTTAAAGGAATAGGTGAAGCTAAGGCTATTTCGATTGCCACGGCTTTGGAAATTGGTAGAAGAAAAGCTTCACAAGATATTCCGGATAAGATGACCATTTCAAGTTCTCATGATGCATACAAGATTTTTTTACCACATCTTTCAGATTTACGGACAGAAGAATTTTGGGCCATTTTTTTGAACCAAAAGAATCATGTTATTTATACATCACAAATTTCAAAAGGCGGAATTACCAATGCATCGGTAGATGTAAGGGTGCTTTTTAAAATAGCATTGGAACATTTTGCGACTTCAGTTATTGTGGCGCACAATCACCCCACTGGTGTACTGAAACCTAGTGAAGCTGACTTGAAAATGACTAAAATTATTCAGAATGCAGCAGAGATTTTAGATATTCTGTTGATAGACCATATTATCATTGGCGAAAACTCCTTTTTCAGCTTCAAAGAACAAAATTTATTATGATCAGAAGACTGGAATATGATGAAATAGATTTCGTGAAGTATCAGAAATGTCTCGAAAATTCTGAACAGAGAAAATATTCGGCAGAGAAAATATTTTTAGATACTACGTCTCAAAACAACTGGGATTTGCTTGTTTATGGTGATTACGATGCCGTAATGCCTATACCTTATATCGTGAAATGGGGTTTTAAAATTGTGGTTAATCCCAGACTTACTCAACAACTGGGTGTCTTTTCATTAAAAGATTCAAAAGAAAACAATGAGCAATTTTTAGCCTTTTTCAAGAAAAATTACAGGATTTGGTATTATGCCTTTAATGATCAAAATGAGTTTGTTACTTCTTTGAAAAGAAGAAAAAATTTTTTGATAAGTTCAGGGAATTATGAGGAGGTGAGACAGAGATACTCTCCCAAAAGAAAGCGCAAATTAAGATTGAACCCTGGAGTAATAGAGTTTTCTGAAATAAGAGATCATATTAAATTTGAGGAGGTGAAAACTTTTATTAAAAAGAATATGATGGGTGTAGAAAAACAAAAAGAAATAGAGGGTTATGTTTTTATTCTTGAATCTTTTTCTATGAAAAATCTTATTGATTTTTATGGTTTTTATTTCAAAGATGAACTCATTAATTTAGTGGCCATTTATCAGGAAAAATATGTTTCTGTTTTGTTGGGAACCTATAATGTAAAAGAATTGGTGAAACTAAATGGAGCTTCTAATCTTATAGATTATGCTATCAAAAAAAATATTGAGCATAAACTGTTTGATTTTGAAGGAGGAGACTTTCCTCATTTGGAAGAATATTTTAGAGGTTTTAGAGGCGAGATGAAGACTTATCCTGTCATTGAAAATTCTAAAGCGCAGCTGCTTTTGTCAATGTTTAGGAAAAAATAAATTTTCATAAATTTGCCCACTCAAAATCTTTACAAATGATTCATCTTAATAATGATCTTATCTCTTATGCATTTGCTTTGTTGGTAGCATTACCGTTTTATGTTTTGCTGAGACAATTTATAAACACTTATGTAAGGTTGAAAAGTAAAGAATTGAATATGATTGCCATTAAGGCTAATGGTGATGTAAGAATGCAGGCCTATGAAAGAATGACACTGTTTTTGGAAAGGATAAAACCTTCTGGGCTAATTAACAAATTCAATAAAGAGTTGGAGATCCATGAATACGTTTTCCTTTTGGAAAAAAGTATTGTTGAAGAATTTGAATACAATAGTTCTCAGCAATTATACATCAGTAAAAATTCTTGGGAAAATATAGTCACCTCCAAAAATAATCTCCTAAGCCTCATCAGAAAGACTTATGAAAGCATTAGCAATACTGCGGAATTGCAGGATTTCAAAACTGTTTTTTTAATGAATTATATGAACGGCGAAGATTATATTTCACAAACCATTGAAGATTTAAGAAAAGATACCATTTTATTATCTTAACTTTGCAAAATATATAGAAACTAAAATTATAAAAATGATTCCAAATTTTAAAGCACATCCTTGGCACGGAATAACTGCGGGTGACGATGCGCCGGATGTAGTAAATGTATTCGTGGAAATAGTTCCTGCTGATACCATTAAATATGAAGTTGACAAAAAAAGTGGGTACCTTAAAGTAGACAGACCTCAAAAGTTTTCAAATATTATCCCAGCTTTGTATGGGTTTATTCCAAGAACATATTGTCATGAAGAAGTAAAGAAATTAGCCATTAGAGAAGGAGCAACCGATGTTAAAGAAGGAGACCATGACCCATTGGATATCTTAGTATTGAGCAGCCATAATATCCATTCAGGTGGTTTATTGATGGATGCTATCCCTGTTGGAGGTTTTAAAATGATTGACAAAGGTGAGGCAGATGACAAAATTGTTGCTGTAATGGTGGGAGACCAAGTATACGGAGATATCAGAGATATTTCAGAATTGCCACAGGCAGAAGTTTTCCGTTTAAAGCACTATTTCTTAACCTATAAGAACTTGCCATATGAAGAAGCAACTTGTAGAATAGAAGAAATATATGGTGCAGAACATGCTAAAGAAGTAATTATAGCATCTCAGAAGGATTATTCAGACAAATTTGGTGGTATTATGTAATAACCCAAATTTTGATAAATTAATAAAAACCGAACCTCATAAGTTCGGTTTTTTACTTTTAATAATAGTCTTTTAAGACTTTAATCATATTCTCCTAATACAAGAAATAAGATTTTTATTTTCATGTTGATGTTTTTACTATATTAGAGGCATTAATGTTAACAAAAAATTAATATTCTATGAATTCACTATTTATTTTGGTACCTGTTTTTGGTATCATAGCTTTGCTTTATACATTTATACAAAGCTCTTGGGTAAGCAAACAGCCCGCAGGAAACGATAGAATGAAGGAGATTAGCGGTCACATTGCAGATGGAGCAATGGCATTTTTAAAAGCGGAGTACCGTATTCTTACCTATTTTGTAATCATTGTAGCAATTTTATTAGGTTTTATGGGCTATAGCAATGCCAATTCTCATTGGAGTATTGGATTGGCGTTTACTGTAGGTGCATTTTTTAGTGCTACAGCAGGATTTATAGGGATGAAAATCGCTACCAAATCTAATGTAAGAACTGCAGAAGCCGCTAAAACGTCTTTGTCTAAAGCGCTTAAAGTTTCATTTACAGGAGGCTCTGTAATGGGAATGGGAGTCGCCGGTTTGGCCGTTTTAGGATTAGGGTCGTTATTTCTTATCATAAAACAGATTTTTGCTCCAGAATCTAGTGTGGATACATTAGAGATGGAAAGAGCCATAGAAATCCTTACAGGGTTTTCTTTAGGAGCAGAATCTATAGCCCTTTTTGCAAGAGTAGGTGGTGGTATTTATACCAAAGCCGCAGATGTGGGGGCAGATTTAGTGGGGAAAGTAGAAGCGGGAATTCCGGAGGATGATCCTAGAAATCCTGCAACTATTGCAGACAACGTGGGGGATAACGTAGGAGATGTAGCAGGTATGGGTGCAGATTTATTTGGTTCTTATGTAGCTACGGTTTTAGCAACTATGGTTTTGGGAAGAGAAACTTCTTCAATAGATGCATTTGGAGGTTTTGCTCCAATTCTTTTGCCGATGCTTATTGCTGGAGTTGGAATTATATTTTCTATAATAGGAACTTTTTTTGTGAAAATTTCAGATCATGCAGAAGTAAGCACTGTAAAAGTTCAGCATGCATTGAACCTAGGAAACTGGGGGAGTATTGTTCTTACAGCTGTTGCTTCTTATTTCTTGGTGAATTTCCTTTTGCCTGAACATATGAGTCTCAGAGGTTTTGAATTCACCAAAATGGGTGTTTTCGGAGCCATTATGGTAGGTTTAGTGGTAGGTACTTTGATGAGTATCATCACCGAATATTATACGGCAATGGGCAAGAGACCGGTAAAAAGTATCATCAAACAATCTTCTACAGGACATGCTACCAATATTATCGGAGGGATTTCTGTAGGTATGGAGTCTACCTTATTGCCAATGATGGTGCTTTCTTCTGGTATTTGGGGTTCTTATCTCTGCGCCGGTTTGTATGGTGTGGCTATTGCTGCTGCCGGCATGATGGCTACTACAGCCATGCAATTGGCTATTGATGCTTTTGGTCCTATTGCAGATAATGCCGGAGGTATAGCCGAAATGAGTGAATTGCCAAAAGAAGTAAGAGAAAAAACAGATATTTTAGATGCCGTTGGTAATACTACTGCTGCATCAGGAAAAGGTTTTGCCATTGCATCTGCAGCATTGACGGCTTTAGCATTATTTGCCGCTTTTGTTGGGATTGCAGGTATTGACGGGATAGATATTTATAAAGCAGATGTGCTTTCTGGGTTATTTATTGGAGCCATGATTCCGTTTATATTTTCTTCATTAGCTATTAATGCTGTTGGTAAAGCAGCTATGGCAATGGTGGAAGAGGTGAGAAGACAGTTCAGAGAAATTCCCGGAATTTTAGAAGGAAAGGCAGAACCAGAATATGAAAAATGTGTTGCTATTTCTACAGATGCATCCATCAAAAAAATGCTTTTGCCGGGAGCGATTGCAATTGTCACTCCAATTTTAGTCGGATTTATTTGGGGACCTGAAGTTTTAGGAGGTTTCTTAGCGGGAGCTACGGCAAGTGGTGTTCTTTTGGGAATGTTCCAGAATAATGCCGGGGGAGCTTGGGATAATGCTAAAAAATCTTTTGAGAAAGGGGTAGAAATTCAAGGAGAAACATACTATAAGGGTTCAGATCATCACAAGGCTTCCGTAACAGGAGATACCGTGGGGGATCCATTTAAAGATACTTCTGGACCATCTATGAATATTTTAATTAAGTTGATGTCTATTGTATCATTAGTTATAGCCCCAACTTTAGCTAAAATTTATGCGAATAAAATTCAGCAAGACAGAAAAGAAAAAATAGAAATATTGCAAAAAGCAATTTCTAAATCTAATGCAGAAATAAAATGATCTTTTGAAATAAAGAATCAAAAATAATTTTCATATAGATCAACCGCCGCTTAAAAGCGGCGGTTTCTTGTTGAAAACTTTTCAGAGATAATTTTCAGATTTTCATTTATTTCCCTATTTTTGACCAATGGAAAATTTTATTGTATCCGCACGAAAATACCGTCCGCAAGAGTTTGATACTGTTGTGGGGCAGTCTCACGTTACCGATACTTTAGAACATGCCATAGATAACAGCCAGCTAGCTCAAGCGCTTCTTTTTTGTGGGCCTAGAGGAGTAGGTAAAACTACCTGCGCAAGGATTTTGGCAAGAAAAATCAACGAAAAGTCCGGAGCTTCAGACGATAGTGGATTTTCTTTCAATATCTACGAATTAGATGCGGCATCTAACAACTCGGTAGACGACATAAGGGATCTGATTGATCAGGTTCGTTTTGCACCTCAGGTTGGTAAATACAAGGTCTATATCATAGATGAGGTACATATGCTTTCTCAGGCTGCTTTCAATGCTTTTCTGAAGACTTTGGAAGAACCACCTGCGCATGCTATCTTTATCTTAGCTACTACCGAAAAGCATAAGATTATCCCTACTATTTTATCACGCTGTCAGATTTATGATTTCAAGAGAATCACCATTGAAGACATACAAGATCATTTAAGAAAGATTGCTGAAAAAGAAGGTGTGGCATATGAAGATGATGCTTTGTTTTTAATTGCTCAAAAAGCAGATGGTGCATTAAGAGATGCTCTTTCTATTTTTGATAGATTAACCACCTTTACCCAACAGAATATTACTTTGGCAAAAGCAGCCGAAGTACTCAATATTTTAGATTACGATCAATATCTTAATATAGTAGATATAGCCAAGGATAATGATATTCCTGGTGTGCTTTCTGCATTTAATGATATTGTGAAAAAAGGATTTGATCCTCATATTTTTATTGCAGGATTGGGAAGTCATTTCAGGGATCTCATGATGGCACAAAATCCTTCTACTTTGGCTCTTATAGAAGTAGGAGAGAATACCAAGGCCAAATATGGTGAGCAGTCTGCCAAATGGACAGCGCAGCAATTAATAGACGCTATAGAAATTTGTAATCATGCAGACATCAACTATAAAAATTCTAAAAACCCAAGGTTGACGGTAGAAATTGCCTTAATGCAATTGGCTAGTCTTACCGCAAGCGGTTTGGTTGATAAAAAAAAAAATTCTTAATACTAGCCCCGCTTCTTAAATCTAAAGTTTCTGAGTCCCAAAAAGTAAAAGAACCAGAAGTTACGGCAAAAGAAACAGAAGTTAAATCTATAGAAGTTCCCCAGCAGGAACCTGAAAAACAGCAAGTAGAAACACCTATAGAGGTGATAAAAATATCTGAACCGGTTATTAAAAAAACAGTAACCTCAGAATTCAGTATTGCTGCAGCCCTTAGTAAAAAAGAGGAGGTAATCGTAGAAGACGTTTCTAAAAAAGAAGAAGATTTGCCTGATCATCATTTTACTGAAAAAGATCTGCAAACAGAGTGGCAAATTTTTCTCGAAGAATTACTCACAAGGGATGCGGTGCTTTATTATGCCGTTAATACCCTAAAACTTCATAAAAAGGACGAAAACCTCATCAAAATTCTATATCCTTCAGATTCTGTAAAGAGTGAATTCGAGAAAATACAGGGAGAGTTTTTCAATCATTTTAAAAGGAAAGTCAACAATTATAAAATTGAGATTGAATTTGCAAATGATGTAAGTTTGAAAAAAGAAATTCTTACCAAGCGAAAAATTTTCGAGAAATTTGTAGAAATTAATCCCGTTTTAAAGGATTTAGACGATTTGATGAAGTTTGATTTGACTTAATTTCCTATATTTGAACAAAATTTTAGAATTATTGTCAAAAACGCAGTAAATGCGTTTTTGTATTTTTATAAATTTAGTAGAAGCGTAAAAAGAATGAATTTAAAAGATTTAGAAAACGGCTGGATTAAGGAGTATCCTAAACCAATGGTGATTGCAGGGCCGTGTAGTGCTGAATCAGAAGCACAAATGTTAGAAACTGCACAAAGATTGAAGGAAAGTGGAGCAGATGTGCCTATTTTTAGAGCAGGTATCTGGAAGCCTAGAACCAAGCCTTTTGGTTTTGAAGGAGTAGGAGTAATAGGATTAAATTGGCTTAAAAAAGTAAAAGACGAGTTTGGTTTTAAAACAGCAACCGAGGTGGCCAATGCGCACCACGTATATGCTGCTTTAGAAGCAGATGTAGATATTCTTTGGATTGGTGCCCGTTCTACGGTAAATCCATTTACCGTTCAGGAAATTGCGGTGGCTTTGAAAGGAACCAACAAACCTGTTTTGGTGAAAAACCCAGTAAACCCTGATTTGGCTTTATGGGTAGGGGCGCTAGAAAGATTGTTGGGGCAGGATGTTAAAAACCTTGGGGTAATTCACAGAGGGTTTTCATCGTATCAAAAAACAAAATACAGAAACGTACCCAATTGGCAGATTGCATTAGATTTCAAAAATCAATATCCTAATATCCCAATGTTTATAGATCCTTCTCACATCTGTGGAAGAAGAGATTTATTGAAAGACCTTACGCAAGAAGCGTTCAACCTAGGGTATGATGGTGCGATGATAGAGTCTCACCCCAATCCGGATGCGGCATGGAGTGATGCAGCACAGCAGATTACACCGGAGGTGTTGAGTGATATGCTGGGAAGCCTACAGATTCGTAATTCTGATATCTCTGGTTTTGATGAAGAAATGGGCAAACACAGAGCCTTAATTTCTGATATCGATTTCCAGTTGATAGAACTATTATCAAACAGAATGAAAATTTCTGAAAAAATTGGGGCCTTGAAAAAGGAAAACAATATTGCCATCTTCCAGCCAGACCGCTGGAAAGTGATTGCAGAATACGCAGCAGCAAGAGCAGAAGAATCTGGTATGGGCAAAGAATTCATCGAAAAGGTTTTCAAAGCTATTCACGAAGAATCCATTGAGGTACAGAACAATATTATGATTGATTAATATTTTCTCCAAATAAACAAAGAACACGCTTTTTGAGGCGTGTTCTTTTATTTTAAGAGAAATTCGTAAATTGCACAAAAGATTTCATTTGAAAGGCCTTATTACAAAATCTACGGGAAGTTGGTATCAAGTTTTGGATTTGGAAACCCAAAAGGTTTTTGAAGCCCGCATTCGTGGAAAATTCAAACTTATTAAAACCCGTTTAACCAATCCTTTGGCGGTGGGTGATTTTGTTGAGTTTCAGTTAGAGCAAGACGACATTGCTTGGATTACCAAAATAGAGTCTCGAAAAAATTACCTGATCCGTAAATCCGTAAACCTTTCTAAAGAAGCCCATATCATTGCCAGCAACCTAGATTTGGCGTGTATTATCTTTACGCTCCAGGCGCCTGAAACTTCATTAGGATTTCTAGACCGTTTTTTAGCTTGTTGTGAGGCCTACAATATTCCTGTTCTGATTCTTTTCAATAAAATAGATTTGCTGAATTTTGAAGAAGTAGAATTGGTAGAAGAACTTCAAGAAATGTATGAAAAATTGGGATATCAAACTTTGCAGGTTTCTTCCAAAGCAAAATTAAACCTCGAAAAACTTCAAGAAATCCTTCAAGACAAAACCTGCGTTTTCTTTGGACATTCCGGGGCGGGTAAATCTACTTTGGCCAATGCTCTTCAACCCGATTTGGATTTGAAGACCAATGAAATTTCTGATGTTCACAACAAAGGAAAGCATACTACCACATTTGCACAGATGCATTTCTGGGGCTTTGGTGGAGCTGTGATTGATACGCCGGGGGTGAGGGAATTTGCCATGATAGATGTTGAGAAAGAGGAAATTCAACATTATTTTCCAGAGATTTTTGAAAAGGGAAGAGATTGCAAATTCCACAACTGCAAACACATCAACGAACCGAAGTGTGCTGTTCTGGAATCATTGGAAACCGGAGAAATCCTAGAAAGTAGATATATTACCTATCTGAAATTAATGGAAGAGGCGGAAGAGCAAAATCAACTGTAAAGTTTTGAAAAACAAAAAAATACACCCGACTTTCAAAAAATCCGTATCTTTGCATCACCGAAACATAAATATTGAATGACCAATCCGCTATTTTATGCTAAAATCTTGCTTTTTGGAGAATACGGAATTATAGAAAATTCTCAGGGGCTTACTTTGCCTTACAGTTTCTATAAAGGCACTCTTAAATTTTCTGTTGACAGAACAGAATTTGAAGTTCAATCTAATTTATCTCTTCAAAAATACGCCTTATATATTGCTGGTTTAGCTTTGCCGGAAGCATTTAAAATCAATGTGGAAGCCCTGCAACAGGATATAGAAAAAGGATTGTTTTTTGATTCTAACATTCCGCAAGGATATGGAGTTGGCAGTTCTGGTGCTTTGGTGGCAGCCATATTTGAGAAATATTCTTTCATTAAATATGCTCCCGAACAGATTTCAAAAAACGAACTCAAAGAACTGAAAAAAGTTTTTGGTGAATTAGAATCTTATTTTCATGGAAAATCATCAGGCATAGATCCTTTGATTTGTTACATGAATCTTCCAATTCTTATCGAGAGCAGAGAAAGTGTAGACAAAGTTTCTATTCCGGAAGAAGCAGCAGGCAAGGGCGCTATTTTCTTGATAGATTCTGGCTCTATAGGCGAAACCGGACCAATGGTTCAGATTTTCTTTGAAAAATTAAAAAATGAAGGTTTCCGCAAGACCTTAAAAGAAGAATTTATTAAATATAATAATGCTTGTATCGATACCTTCCTCAATAAGGAAATGACGCCTTTCTTCAAGCATCTAAAAGAACTTTCGAAATGGGCTTATGTGCATTTCAAACCTATGATTCCTAAAAACCTATACAATGCCTGGAAAAAAGGATTGGATACCAATGCCTATTATCTTAAATTATGTGGCAGTGGCGGTGGCGGCTACATTCTAGGTTTTGCGCCAGACTATTCCAAAGCCGAAAAAATGCTCGAAAATTTCAACAAAGAAATTATTTACAGATTTTAATTTTAAATAAATTAAAATGTTGATGACTAGGTCTTAAAATTGTTTTACAATTTTACAATTCCATAATTATATAGCAATGAAAAATCCTTTACTTCACCGTTTTTCGCAGTTGGTGAGTTTGCTTCTTGGAGCAAGGATTTTTGTTTTGTTGTTTTTTACATTTGCCTTATACGTTTCCACGTTTTTTTTATTTAATCAGGAAGAGAGTTTGCACAATTTTGTGTTTGATTATAAAGTACATGGCATTATCTTTTGCGCTGTTCTCAGCGTAGCGGCAGGAGGCATCATCAATCGGTTTTACGATAGAGATAAGGATAAGGTCTCTAGGCCATTTAGAAGCCGATTACAGAGTTTTCTTAATGAACGTTATTTTCTATACTCTTATTTATTGCTCAATTCCTTTTCGCTCATTATTTCAGCCATTTTATCTTGGCGAATTTTGGTATTTTTTTTAATATATCAGTTTTTTATCTGGTTTTACAGTCATAAACTTAGTAAAATTCTCATCATCAATAACCTTACATTTGTAAGTCTTTCATTGTATCCTTTTTTCGGAATGTTGGTTTATTATAAGCACTTTTCTTATAAGTTGCTGCTCATGGCAGCTTTTCTATTTCTCATTATGCTTATCATAGATCTCATCAAAGATTTACTAACCCTTCATGTAGACCGCATTTTTGGTTATCAAACCATTGCCAATGTTTTTGGGCTCAAAACCAGTTATCTGGTGATTGGCGTCGTTATTTTTGTCAATGCCATGGTTTCATTGCTTATTGTGGATTTTCTTCCCCAATTTAATTATCTGTCTTGGTATTTTTCTTTAAGCATTGTATTTTTGGTTTTCATGACTTTTCCTATTCTTACCTTTCAGAAAAACAAACTTTTTTGGATTATCAATTTCTTTAGGATCTGGGTTTTTGTGGGTGTTGTTTTCATGCTTCTGAATGGGATTTTCGAAAAATTTTAAGATTTTTGGGCGCCTTTTCCGTCTTCGGCTCCCGCTTTCCCGATTGAAAATCGAGAAGAGCTCCGCCTTCGCCGGGGCACAGATTCCGTCTGAGATATAAACCATATTTCCTAAATTTGCAACTAACTACAATCAATCATCAACCATGAACATCTTATTAGCATCTACCTCCACGCTTTTTGGCGGTAAATATTTAGAGTATATAAAATCAGAAATTCAAGAACTCTATAAGGGCTTAGACGAAATCATATTTGTTCCTTTTGCCCGTCCTGGAGGTATTTCTCATGAAGAATATACTCAGGTTGCAAAACAGTTTTTTGCCCAAATCAATATTAAAGTAAAAGGCCTGCACGAATTCGACAATAAAAAAGAAGCGCTTAAAAACGGAAAAGGTTTTTTTACCGGAGGTGGTAATACCTTTTTGTTGGTAAAAACCCTTCACGAAGAAGAACTAATGTCGGGTTTAGCTGATGAAGTAAAAGCAGGGAAGCCCTATTTGGGAAGTTCTGCAGGTAGTAATATTGCTGGTGTGAATATAAAGACCACCAATGATATGCCTATTGTCTATCCGCCAAGTTTTGATGGTATGGGCTTAGTACCTTTTAATCTAAATCCGCATTATCTGGATCCCAATCCGGATTTGAAACACAATGGTGAAACCCGCGAAACCAGAATAAAGGAATTTCTGACGCAGAATGAAATAAAAGTAGTAGGCCTTAGGGAGGGAAACTGGATCAGAAAAATAGGAGACAAGATAACAACAGAAGGAAGTCAATTGACCAGAATCTTCGAAAAAGGAAAAGAGCCTTATGAAATAAAACCTGGAACAGAAATTTTGTAATTTTTAGTTCTGGTTTCGGCGAAAATTAGCTTGAATGATTTTTATCATGCAGATTTATAAATTGGCAAGAATAAATACTTATTCTTGCCAATTCTTTTTTATTAAGTCCATTAGAAAATCTGGGCATTTAGAGACCTTATTAGTTTCAGAATTTAGAAAAAATAGGGTTACTTCTGCTTCTGTGATTTTTTGTTTAGAATCATTATAAATTTCATATTCAAATTCTATTCTCACTCCCGGAATTTTTCTTATAAACGTGTGTATTTCTAAAATTTCATCATAATAAGCAGGCTTCAAATATTTTATTTTATACTCTGAAACGGGCAGCCAAATGCCTCTTTTTTCGATCTCGTCATATGAAATTCCTATGCTTCTGAAGAGTTCCACTCGGGCCACTTCTAGGTATTCTGCATAATTGCCGTAGTAGACGTATTTCATGGGGTCTGTTTCTCCGTAACGTACACGTAATGAGTGAGTTGTGTATATCATTTTAAGTATTTATTTATTCATACAAATATATTTTTAAAAATGCAATAGCACAAAAATTTTTTTAAGAAAAAAATATTTTACATATTTGTCTTCCCGATAAAAATTAAATCAAAAAAAACTATTTTAGCAGAGAAAACGATGGATCAAAATCTAGAATTGATATGGGAAAGGTGTCTTAAGTTTATGAGAGATAACTTAAGCGCATCTGAACATGAAGATGTAAAAAAATTAGAACATTCTTTCGATTTATTGTTCGACAGAGTTCAGCCTATGTCATTACTAAACCACAATCTTACATTGTTGGTACCATCAGATTTCTATAAAGAATACATCGAAGAAAACTACCTTTCTCTACTCTCTGCTGCTCTTAAAAAAAATATCGGAAAAGGGGTGAAACTTTGGTATTCTGTAATGGAAAACAAACCACAGGGGAAAGAAAAACCAGCCCTTCAAAATTATAAGGGAATTACGGTTCAGGCTCCAAAGGTTCAAGAAGTTATTCCTGCTACTTTTCAAAGAAATGTTGTAAATCCTTTTGTAGTTCCAGGAATTAAAAAGGTCAATATAGATTCTAATCTTAATCCTAATTTATCGTTTGACAATTTTGTAGAAGGCGAAAGCAATAAATTTGCCTCTACCGTTGCCAAGACGATTGCCAAAAGACCGGGAGCAACTTCTTTTAACCCATTGTTTATTCATGGTGGTGTGGGAGTAGGGAAAACCCACTTGGCTCATGCTATTGGTTTGGACATCAAAAGCAATTTTCAGGATAAGATCGTTTTATATCTTTCTTCAGAGAAATTTATTCAGCAATTTGTTTCTGCGGCTAAGGCTCAAAATAAAACCGATTTCGGTAATTTCTACCAAATGGTAGATGTACTGATTATAGATGATATTCAGTTCCTTTCTGGTAAGGCTGCTACACAAGATATGTTCTTCCACATTTTTGATCACCTGCATCAAAATGGAAAACAAATTATTTTAACCTCTGATAAAGCCCCGGCAGATATTCAGGACATCCAGGAAAGAATTGTTTCCAGATTCAAATGGGGACTTTCTGCAGAAGTGAAATCTCCCGATTTCGATACCAGAAAGAAAATTATTCTTGACAAACTTCACAGAGACGGTATAGAACTGAAAGAAGACATGGTAGATTTCTTGGCCGGTGAGGTGAAGTCTAACGTAAGAGAACTGATTGGTGTCATCAACTCGGTGATTGCTCATTCTATGATTTCTAAATCTGATTTGAGTTTAGATCTTCTGAAAGAAACCATCAATAAGATTGCCGCCAATCAAAAGAAAACCATCAATATTCCTTATATTCAGGAAGTGGTTTGCGAATATTTTGGTATCAAAAGAGAGCAGTTACTTTCTAAGACCAGAAAAAGAGAAATTGCTTTACCAAGACAATTGGCGATGTATTTTGCTAAAGAATATACCAATTCTACCTTTACCAAAATTGGAGAAGAAATGGGAGGGAAAGATCATTCTACAGTAATGTATGCCTGCGATACCATAAGAGACGTTTCTAAAATTGATAAGGAACTCAAAAAATATCTGAAAGAATTAAAAGAAAAAATATTTGAATAGGGTTTCAAACCCCATTTTTTTAAAGGAATTTTTTAAATATTATGTTTAGAAAATTCCTTTTTTTATTATTCATAATTTCTATTTTTACCTTAATTTAGCTTTATGAAAATATTGATGGTTTGTCTCGGTAATATTTGTAGAAGTCCCCTTGCGGAGGGCATTCTCCGTTCCAAAATTTCGGATGAACATATCGTAGCCAGTGCGGGTACTATCTCTCTGCATGAAGGCGAGCATCCGGATAGAAGGTCAGTAAAAACAGCTTTAGAATATGGAGTAGATATTGCTCATCAAAGAGCTAATTATTTCACCAAAGAACATTTGGAAACCTTTGATAAGATATTCTGTATGGATCTTAAAAATATGGAAGATGTACTCTCTAAAGCCAGTACTGAGGAGCAAAAGCATAAGGTTTCGCTCATCTTGGAAGAAGCAGGGCATTTTGGAGAGGATATAGAAGTTCCGGATCCTTATTATGGTGACTTAGAAGATTTTGAAACTGTTTATCAAATGTTGGATAAAGCTTGTGATACCGTTGCCGAAAAATATGGATTGATATTTTAATTTTTTACTTCTTACTTCTTACTTTTAACTTATTATACAAATGCTTTTTTTAATACCCGCCTATTTATCAGAAGAATCGCCATCGGAATTTTTTGCTCCGGTGATTAAAGACTATATTCTGAAGACAGATTATTTTTTTGTAGAAAATGAAAAAACAGCCAGAAAAGTCATCAAATTTTTTGCCCCGGAAAAAAAGCAAAGCGATTTGAAATTATTCTTGTTGGATAAATATTCTGAAACAGCGGATTTAAAAGAAGCACAGCAATTGATGAAAGCAGGGCAAGACTTTGGATTGCTTTCGGAAGCGGGCTTACCTTGTATTGCAGATCCAGGAAACCTGATGGTGAAGTGGTGCCATGAAAACAATATCAAAGTTGTTCCAATCAACGGCCCAAGTTCTATTATCTTGGCTTTAATTGCGAGTGGTTTCAATGGACAGGAGTTTACCTTCCACGGGTATTTGCCTATTGATAGGGAACAGAAGAAAAAGCAGATTCAGTTTTTGGAAAATCAGGTTCAAAAAACAGGGTATTCCCAAATCTTTATGGAAACGCCTTACCGCAATAATCAGCTTGTAGAAGATCTAATTAAATTTCTAAACCCGAGTACTAAACTCTGTATCGCAGCCAACATCAATCATCCTACAGAAGAATACATTAAAACCTTAAAAATTTTGGACTGGAAAAATAAAAAACCGGAATTGCATAAAATTCCGGCGGTATTTGTATTAGGAAAGTAAGTTTCTATTTCTGAGATTGATATAAAGAAGTAAATCCATCATTAGCATCATCACTCAGGATTAATTGATCATTTTCATTTGCAATTGTAGACCTAGTAGAATTGCCGGAAAACTGAATAAAAGTAGCTTCGTAATGGGTAAGGTTAGATACATCTTTGTGCAAAGAATAGGTTCCTCTACTAGTTGTAACTCCATTCGTAGAAATACTAAAGGTATTGTCGCTATTTAGGGTTAAAACAATAGTTTTACTTGTAGAAGCTGGAGTTAAGGTAGTTCCCGTAATTCCACCAGAAGAAGAAACCCAGCTCCATTTGCCAAGCCATAAGCTATTGTCTTTTTCCTCCTCATTATCTCTTCCGCATGAAATCAAACTAAAAAAGGTTAATAGAATAAAAATTAAGTTTTTCATGGTATTTATTTTTAACAAATCTAGTTATATTTTATACAACTAATTAAAAATAAATACTTTATTCAAAATTTAGGGGATATAAAACTAAGTAATTAATACTTCAATCCTGCTTTCTTTAAGAGAAAATGCAAGAGCCAAATAGGCCCTACCAATAGAAACTGTAGGTCTTTTAGGAAACTAGGCTTCTTTCCTTCTATTTTGTGACCTACAAACTGGAAAATCCAAGTGATGATGAAAATCGAAAGATAAACAATCCAAGAATTTTCTTTGAAGTGAATATTTATGGCATAAGCGAAATGCTCCATCAGAAGCATTAAAAAAATCATGATGATGGAAATTCTCCAGGATAATCTGAAATAAAAAACCGTAACCAAAGCAATAGCAATAAGACTTACTATACTAATGCATCCGAAATATCTTGCACAAAAATGTGGAGCAGGTATCAAACTGATAAATCCTATAATGGTCCAAAAGATTAAAGGAACGCAAATCCAATGAATGGCTTTGTTGGTTTTGTTTTGATGACTTGCTGCGTATTCAGCAAAAAGTTGATCGATTTTTCTCATGTTATTTTTTTATAAAAATAAAAAAGATTTCTGAAACCATCAGAAACCTTTTTTACTTTGTATTTTAAATTTTGATTTATCCTATTTCAATTCCGTTTTCTACTTTATCTTCAGGCGTTACAAAACTTAACTTTCCGTCTTCTTTTGTGGTCAAAAGCAGCATTCCCTGAGATTCTATTCCACGAATTTTTCTTGGGGCAAGATTCAGCAGAATCATCACCTGTTTTCCTACCACTTCTTCCGGAGTGAAGCTTTCTGCAATCCCCGAAACTACTGTTCTTATATCTACACCTGTGTCTACTTTTAGTTTAAGCAGTTTGTCTGCTTTTTCTACTTTTTCGGCTTCTAAAATAGTAGCTGTTCTTAAGTCTATTTTGGTAAAATCGTCAAATTGTATTTCGTCTTTCATAGGTTTAGCGTTAGGGTTGGTTTTTTTGTTGGATTGTTTGGTGTTTTCCAATTTCTGGATTTGAGCCTCTATCACATCGTCTTCTATTTTAGAGAAAAGAAGAGAAGATTCATTGATTTGATGACCAGTTTCTATCAATATCTTAGCATTTTCAACTTCTTGCCAAGTAATCTTGGATGTATTGAACATGTTCAATAATTTTTCTGAAGAGAAAGGCATGAAAGGTTCACAAAGTTGTGCCAATGCCACGGCAATCTGTGCGCCTATAAATAGTGAGTTGGCGGCTTTTTCGGGTTGGTCTTTGATGGTTTTCCAAGGCTCTTCGGTTTGTAAGTATTGGTTTCCGAATCTAGCCAAATTCATTAAAGCACTTAAAGCATTTCTGAATTCGTATTTGTCTAATGACTCATGAATTTCTTTGGCAGCCTTGCTGATTTCTAACAGTTCTTCTGCATTGGCATTTCCTTCCGGAATGACACCATTGTAATATTTATGCACCAAAACGGCAACTCTATTAATGAAGTTTCCGAAGATGCCTACTAATTCAGAATTGTTTTTGGTTTGGAAATCCTTCCAAGTAAAATTATTGTCTTTGGTTTCCGGAGCAGAAGAAAGTAGGGCATAGCGTAAAACATCTTGCTGACCAGGGAATTCTTCTACATATTCGTGAGCCCAAACGGCCCAGTTTCTAGAAGTTGAAATTTTATCATTTTCCAGGTTGAGGAATTCAAATGCTGGAACATTAGCTGGCATAATATAATCGCCATGAGCCTTCATCATCGCCGGGAAGATAATACAGTGGAAAACAATGTTGTCTTTTCCGATGAAATGAATCAAATCTGAATTTTCACTCTGCCAATAGTCTTTCCAATCTTTTCCGTTTTTTTCTGCCCATTCTTTGGTGAAAGAAATATAACCAATAGGTGCATCAAACCAAACATATAATACTTTTCCTTCTGCATCTGGTAAAGGAACTTGTACTCCCCAGTTAAGATCTCTGGTCATGGCTCTCGGTTTCAAACCATCATTAAGCCAAGATTTTACTTGTCCATATACATTGGTTTTCCAATCGTCTTTGTGTCCTTCTATAATCCATTTATTCAAGAATGATTCATATTCGTTTAATGGAAGGTACCAGTTTTTGGTTTCTTTTAAAACAGGAACATTTCCACTCAAAGCAGATTTGGGATTAATAAGTTCTGAAGGAGAAAGGGTAGAGCCACATTTTTCGCATTGGTCTCCATAGGCGCCATCGTTTCCACAATTAGGGCAGGTACCTACTATATAACGGTCTGCTAAGAATTCACCAGCTTGCTCGTCATAATATTGTTCTGAGATTTCTTCTGTAAACTTTCCTTTCTCATACATTTTGAGAAAGAAATCCTGACTGGTCTTTTTATGGTTTTCTGAAGAAGTTCGTGAATATTCGTCGAAAGATATTCCTAGATCTTCAAATGATTTTTTAATGATTGTGTGGTATTTGTCTACAATATCCTGAGGCGTTACGCCTTCTTTTTTTGCACGTATCGTAATAGGAATCCCGTGCTCATCACTTCCGCAGATGAAGGCTACATCATTTCCTAATCTTCTTTGAAATCTTGCATATACATCCGCTGGAATATACACTCCTGCCAAATGCCCAATATGAACAGGACCATTAGCATAAGGTAGGGCAGCCGTAATCATTTTTCTTTTCTGCATCGGACTTTTTTTTGCAAATATAAGTTTTTGTTTGCCTTTAAGAAAATTTTGGATGCTTGAAGATGTTTTTGGGGAATTTTTCTCGAATTAATATTGAGTTAACATTGCGTTTTTGCTAAACATATGTTTGAAATATTACGAATTGTCTTATTGTCTCATTTGTGAGATAATAAGATTAAATTGCCTGATAGTCAATATTATGCATCATTATTTGGGTTTTGCGTGCTGATTGTTGTCATAAAAAATTAACAATTTTTATATATTTTTTATAAATATTTAAAAAATTCATAAATTGGCAGAGCCTTATTGTGAATAATGATAAAGGTGTGTGAAAAATTGAATATTAATTCTTAAATTTTATTTTTGTGAGAAACTATAGTAAAGTTTTAAAAATTGCGCCTGCATTTTTATTGGCAGGTACAGTTATGCTTGAGGCTCAGAAAAAAGACTCAATCAAACAAAAAGAGATTGAACAAGTAGTGCTAATTGGTTATGGTAAACAGAAAAAAACTGATGTTACCGGTTCAATAGCCTCTGTTACATCAAAAGATTTTAACGGCGGAGCTACTTCTCCTGCTCAATTAATCCAAGGTAAGACCCCAGGTGTTCAGATTACCACAAATAGTGGTGCCCCAGGTGCAGGTGCTTCTATTAGAGTACGTGGTACTGCATCGTTAACGGGTAGTAACTCACCATTGATTGTTATTGATGGGGTGCCTCAGGATTTTGGAGGAATTAACGGTGCTGCAGATCCACTTTCATTAATCAACCCAAATGATATTGAATCATTTGACATTTTGAAAGATGCTGCTTCTACTGCTATCTATGGTAACCGTGCAACCAATGGTGTTGTATTAATTACTACTAAAAAAGGTGCTACAGGTAAATTCAAAGTAAATTTCTCTACTTTGGCTTCTGTATCTACCAAAATGAAAAGCTTGGATGTATTGAATGCAGACCAATACAGAGAATTTGTAAACACGTATGCAAATGACAATTACAAATCTAAATTGGGTACGGCTAATACAGATTGGCAAAGTCTTATTTATCAAGCTGCATGGGGATCTGATAACAACTTGGTATTCACTGGGGGTGTTAAAGGTTTACCATACAGATTGTCTTTAGGCTATAATCAACAAAATGGTATCGTAAAATCTAATGAATTTAAGAGAAGCTCTGTGGGGTTAAACTTAAATCCTAAATTCTTTGATAATCATTTAGCGGTTAACGTTAATTTAAAAGGAACTTATACAGACAATAGATTTGTACCAGATGGTGTTATTTCTAGTGCTACGTATTTTGATCCAACTCAACCTGTTTATTCTGGTAACTCTAATTATGGTGGTTACTACGAATGGCTTTTGAATGGAGGTCTTAACGTAAATGCTAATGCTAACCCATTGGCTATGATTGCTGCTAACAGCAAGCATTCTTCTGTATACAGAGGTTTGGGTAATATTCAGTTAGATTATAAATTCCATTTCTTGCCAGATTTACACTTTAATGTAAATGCAGGTTATGACTATGCAAAAAGTGAAGGGGTGAACAGAGTATCTCCTATATATAAAGCAGGATTTGCTAATAAAGGTTCTGTGAATCTTTATAGCATGGAAAAGAAAAATAAACTTTTTGAAGCATATTTCAACTACACGAAAAAAATATCTGAAGTTAATGTAGATTTAACAGCAGGTTATGCTTATCAAGATTTTTATACAGCTGTGCCACCTTCCACTACAGATGTAGGACAAGGTACAGATACTGCCTCTAATAATTTTGAAACTCAAAATACCTTAATTTCTTTCTATGGTAGAGCAATCTTTACTATTGCAAATAAATATATCATTAATGGATCAGTAAGAAGAGACGGTTCTTCTAGATTCTATAACGGATCTAGAGATAACTTGTTTGGTTGGTTCCCTGGTGTTTCATTGGCTTGGAGAATGGATCAAGAAAACTTCTTGAAAGATTCTAACATCAATACTTTGAAACTAAGAGCAGGTTGGGGACAAACTGGTCAACAAGAACTTTATACTAACTATCCTTCATTTGCTTCTTACAACCAGAGTGGTACAGGTGCATATTATCAATTCGGACAGAATTATTATTTCATGTACAGACCAGGAGCGTATAACCCATATTTAACTTGGGAAACTACTACTACTAAAAACATCGGTTTAGATTTTGGTTTCTTGAACAAGAGAGTTACGGGATCTGTAGACTTCTTCCAAAAAGATACTAAAGACCTTATCGTAGATGTAGCAATTGCAGCTGGTGACTTAAGTAATCACAACATTTTGAATGTTGGTAATATTCAAAATAAAGGTTTTGAAGCTACCGTTAATTTTATCCCAGTTAAAAATGAAAATACTACATGGGAGTTAGGTTTCAATGCTACTCACTACAAACCAGTTGTTACCAAGCTTGCTAACAATGCAGACGATACATTCTTCTTACCAACAGGTGGTATTTCTGGAGGTGTAGGTAACACTATCCAAGCACATGCTGTAGGATATGCACCAAGCTCATTCTTAGTTTATCAACAAGTGTATGACGTAAACGGAAAACCACTAGATGGTGTATATGTAGACAGAAACGGTGATGGTATGATCAGTGCAAATGATAAATATTATTATAAATCTACTACTCCTGATGTAATCTTTGGTTTCAACACCAAATTATCTCATAGAAATTGGGATTTAAGCATGAGCGGTAGAGCTGTATTGGGTAATTATGTTTATAACAATGCTGCATCTAACAGTTCAATCAATTCTGCTTTAACGAATGAATATCTACAAAACGTATATTCTACAGCTAAAACATATGCATTCAAAGGAAATGAATTATTCTCTGATATCTATGTAGAAAATGCTTCTTTCTTCAGATTAGATAATGTAAACTTAGGTTACAATTTCACAGATTTCATGACAAAAGGAAACAACCTTAAAGTTTATGCAATGGTACAGAATGTATTTGTAGTAACTAAATACTCAGGTGTAGACCCTGAAGTTTTTGGAGGAATTGACAATGGTTATTATCAAGTACCTAGAGTTTATTCATTAGGTTTAAATTTTCAATTTTAAATAGAAGACAAAAATGAAAACATATAAATTACATTTAAATAAAATCGTAGGATCTCTGGGAGTTGCATTGTTATTAACGGCTACTTCTTGTATGAAGGATTTGGAAAGAACTCCAATCACAGATACTACAGCAGAAACGATTTATAGTGATTTCGCCAATTATCCAAATGCTTTGGCAAAATTATATGGAGGTCTTGCTCACGGTGGTCAGGAATCTGGCGGTGGTAATGCAGATATCAATGGTATTGATGGTAACTTCTCTCAATACACCAGATTATTATTCACATTACAAGAACTTCCTACAGATGAAGCCGTAATTGCATGGAATGATGGTACTTTGCAGACGATCCATAAAATGACTTGGGATTCATCTAATGAATTCATCGCAGGTATGTATTATAGAATTTATACAGAAATTGCTTTCTGTAATGAGTTTTTAAGAAATACTGCTGATGATAAATTAGCTGCTCATAATATTACAGGAACTAATCTTACAGAAGCTAAATACATGAGAGCTGAAGCTAGATTCTTAAGAGCACAGTCTTATTACCACGCTTTAGATTTCTTTGGAAATGTTCCTTTCGTAGACGAATCTTATTTGCCAGGTTCACCTATACCTCCAAAGAGAATTACAAGAGCAGACTTATTTAAATTTGTAGAAACAGAATTATTGGCTTGTGCTACAGATTTGAAAGATGCTAAAACCAACCAATATGCAAGAGCAGATAAAGCTGCTGCATGGGCTTTACTAGCAAGATTATATCTAAATGCAGAAGTATATACTGGTACTGCCAGATATGCTGATGTAATTACATATACGCAAAAAGTAATCAATGCTGGATATAGCTTAAAATCTAATTATTCTCACTTGTTCTTAGCAGATAATCATCTAAACAACAATGAATCTATTTTCTCTGTAGCTTTTGATGGTAAGAACATTCAAACTTATGGTGGTACTACTTATTTAGTACACGCTGCTGTAGGTGGAAAAATGCCTGCAGCTGATTTCGGTATCGGCGGTGGCTGGGGAGGTATTAGAACGACTAAATCTTATGTGAATTTATTTACTTCAGGAGATGCTAGAGGTAATTTCTATACCAACGGGCAGTCACTTGAAATTAATGACTTAAGCAACTTTGCAGAAGGTTATGCTTTCATTAAATACAAAAATAAAACAAGTGCTGGTGTAGATGGTGTAGACGGTCCTACTACTGGTTCTGGTAACTTTGTAGATGCAGATATTCCATTGTACAGACTAGGTGATGTATACTTAATGTATGCAGAAGCTGTTACAAGAGGAGCTGGTGGTAGCATGACTACAGCTTTAGGATATGTAAATGCATTAAGAACAAGAGCTGGTGCTACACCTGTAACTTCTATCAACACCAATTTTATTTTAGACGAAAGAGCTAGAGAATTAGGTTGGGAAATGACCAGAAGATCAGACTTAATCAGATATGGTAAATTTACTTCTGCAGCCTACTTATGGCCTTGGAAAGGAGGTGTTAAAGAAGGAGATGCTGTAGGAGATTATAGAAATCTATACCCAATTCCAGCCAAAGATTTAGTGGCAAACCCTAATCTTGTTCAAAATCCTGGATATTAATTAAAAATGTGTTTTAAAAAAATGAAAAATAATATATTCAAAGGAGTATTTCTTATCTTATTTGCACTATTAGGTTTTATTTCTTGTAGTGACAGAGAGATTGTTACGGTTGAAAATCAAGCGGCTCCAATAGTAATGAATGTTTCTGCAGAGACTATTTTCTTGGATAAAAATTTCCCAGATAACCCTGCATTTAATATAACTTGGGATGCTGCAAGATATAGCGTTCCTACACCTATTACTTATAAAATTGAAGTTTCTAAAACCAGTACTTTTACAGCTCCATATTTATTGGGTACTATTGCAAATTCTGGTAGAACTGTTACCTATACTACTAGCCAAATGAATAAGGCTGCACAAACTATCGGTTTAGTGAAAGATGTTCAAGGAACTATGTATATCAGAGTTTCTGCTTACATCGGTAACGGAGAAAATTTATTGACAACTTCCAATGTTACTTCTGTTAAGATTACGCCATATGAACTAGAGTATCCTAATTTTTACTTAGTAGGTGGTGCAACGTTTGTAGGTTGGAATTCAGGTGATGCTCAATTATTGTACAAGACGTCTAGCAAATCTATTATCTATACTTATTTGGAAAACAATCAGTCTTTCAGATTCTTAGGTCAACAAAACTGGGATCCTACTAATTATAGTATTGATTTGGCTGGAACTAGAGATGCATATAGATATTTCAAACAAGTTTCTTCAAACTTGGTACAAGATGGGGATGAGAATATGAAATTTACTGGTACTACTGGTATTTATAAAATTATGATTAATGCTGCAACCGGAGTACAGTCTTTAGACGTTTCTGCTTCTGCAATTCCTAATTTTGATTATACTACAGTATACATTGTAGGTTCTATCAATGGTTGGGATGCTGCTGCAGCACCAGCAATGACTAAAGTTTCTCCAGGAGTATATGAGTATATTACTACGTTACCTAATGATGCACAATTTAAAATTATTGGACAAAGATCATGGGGAGATTTAGAATGGGGTAATATTTTGAAAGACAACGATGGAAATTCTGGTTTCTTAGGACCTAAAGGTGATAATAGCAATATTAAATTCGCTGGTGATGGTAGTTCTTATAAAATTACTGTGAATCTAAAAGGTGGAGTTTATAAAATTGTTAAACAGTAATTTTTAATTTTTAATTTTAAAAAGTTATGAAAAATATATTAAAACTTTTATCCTTATTTCTGCTTTTACCTTTTGTATTTCAATCTTGTACAGATAGTGCAGACAGAGACTGGAAATCTGCAAGTCCATCATTTACTTTATATAATACTACCCTAAGCAGTAGTGTTTTATATCCTTCAATGGAGAACAATACCTTCAGATTGACTTGGGATAGAACAATAGGTAATGTAAGTTCTTACGATGTTGTATTTTCTACAACAAGTAATTTTGCTTCAAAAATTACATTAGCATCTGTAAGTAAACTTAGTTATACTACTACTATTGGTGCACTTAATACTGCGCTATTACAAGCAGGATATTCTCCTTATGCTCTGAAAAAAGTATATTTCAGAGTGGAGACTGGAAACGATGTGTCTAATTCAATCTCTTTTGATGTAACACCTTATCCAGTTTCTGTACCGGTTATTACTTCTCCTACTGCAGGTTCAGCTTTGGTTTTAGATAAAACTATGCCAGATGATATTGCCTCTTCAGTTAAATGGACGGATTATAATACTTATGGAGTAGATGTAAAATATACCGTTGAGATAGCTAAATCTGGAACAACAAATTTTGTTTCAATCGGACAAGTTACCAATTTAAGAAAACTTGATGTTACCAATAAAGATCTTAATACAGCAGTACTTAAAGCTGGTTTGACGGCAGACGTACAAGGTAATGTAGATGTAAAAGTTACTGCTACTACCAAATCTACGGGTGGTACAATCAATAAAGTATCTCAGTTGTTAACTTTTAAAGTGACTCCTTATATTGCTTTTGTTAATTTATTCTTAGTGGGTAATGCTACTGCTGCTGGTTGGGATCCAAACAATAATAACCAAGCAATTTTTAGAGATCCAAGTAATACTAAAAAATTCTATTTTACAGGTAAGTTTGGAACTGATCAATTCAAATTGCTTGAAGTTTTAGGACAATGGCAACCACAATGGGGGTTAAATGGTACTACTGTAGCTGTAAATGATGGTTCTAGTTCAGATCCGTCTTCATTCACAGTTTCTACAAGTGGATATTATACATTTGTTGTTGATATTGCAGCTAAAACATATTCTTTTACTTCATTTACAGGATCTACTTCTACCAATTATACCTCTATTGGATTAATAGGTTCTGCTACCCCTAATGGATGGAGTGGAGATACTGCTATGACACAATCTTCTTTTGATCCGCATCAATGGGTGAAAAAAGGAGTTGTGTTAACTGCTGGAGAAGCAAAATTCAGAGCGAATGGTGGATGGACAATCAACTGGGGCGCTAATACTGAGTATTCTGGTCAAGGTGTTCAGGATGGTGCTAACATCCCAGTTTCTGAAGCAGGAACTTACAATGTTTACTTCAATGATCTTGATGGTAGATATTTGTTAATTAAACAATAATATTTAAAATATTGTAATTAAGGCCGCAATTTATTGCGGCTTTTTTTGTGAAATAAACTTTTAATTTTATTGAAAAACTGTTGCGAGACTGCAACAGTTTTTTTACTTTTATTATCTATATAAAGTCATATGAATAATAATATATATATCAGATAATCAATAAAGTAAATATATGAAATTAGTAAAAAACAGTGCTTTGTTTTTGATGCTTTCTACAGCATTTTTTAATGCACAAACCCTCAATTCTCCTGATAGAAATTTTGAAATGAATTTTTTCCTTAAAGAAGGAGTTCCTTATTATAATTTAAAATATAAAGGAAAAGCAGTTGTTGAAGACTCTAAATTAGGATTAAGGCTCCTGAAAGACAATACAATAGCATTTGATAATGTTAATAAATTGCCGGAAGGGAAAAATCTAAATTCTGATTTTGTGGAGATAAAAGAAACCCGGGATTCTAAAAATGAAACTTGGTCTCCAGTATTGGGTGAGAAAAAAAATTATGTCAACAATTATAATGAACTAGCAATAACTCTTCAGCAACCAAAAGAAAATAGAGAAATTGTTATTAAATTCAGATTGTTCAATGATGGATTGGGTTTCAGATATGAATTTCCGCAGCAAAAAAATCTTAACTATTTTGTTATTAGGGAAGAAGATACAGAGTTTGATTTCCCATATGACCTAAAAGCTTGGTGGATTCCTGCAGATTATGATACCCAGGAATACAAGCCCATGACCACAAAAGTATCACAGATTCCTGCCAAATGGGGTTCTAGTTTTGACAGCAATGCCTCACAAACGTTGGTGAAAGATGCTGTACAAACGCCTTTGATGATGAAGAAAGAAGATGGAGATAAATTATACATCAATCTTGCGGAAGCAGCAGTAATCAATTATCCGGCTTCACATTTAGAAGTTGATGCTCCAAATTTCAAATTCAAAACCCATTTAACACCCGATGCACAAGGAGCAAAAGGCTATATTCAAACACCAGCCGTTACCCCTTGGAGAACAGTGATTGTTTCTGAAAAAGCAGAGGATGTACTGGCTTCTAAAATGATTTTTAACCTGAATGAGCCTACTAAATATTCTGATACTTCTTGGATTCATCCCGTAAAATACATGGGAGTTTGGTGGCAAATGTTTGTGCCTAATCGAGGAACTTGGAGCTATAGCAATTTGGATAATGTACACCTTGGAGTTACAGATTTTTCTAAAGTAAAACCAAACGGGACGCATGGTGCTAACAATGACAATGTAAAAAAATACATTGATTTTGCTGCTAAACATGGTTTTGATGCCATTCTAGTTGAAGGTTGGAATGAAGGTTGGGAAGATTGGTTTGGGAAATCTAAAGAATTTGTGTTCGATTTTATGACGCCATACCCTGATTTTGATATCAAAATGTTGAATGATTATGCCCATTCTAAAGGCATTAAAATCATCATGCATCACGAGACTTCTGCCTCGGCAACCAACTATGAACGTTGGTTGGATCCTGCTTTCAAATTGATGAAGCAATACGGCTACGATGCTGTAAAGACGGGGTATGTAGGGAATATTATCCCGAGAGGAGAGCACCATTATTCTCAATGGATGATTAACCATTACCAAAGAGTGGTGGATAAGGCGGCAGAATACAAAATTATGGTAGATTCTCACGAAAGTGTTCGTCCGACTGGTTTAAACAGAACTTATCCTAACTGGATTGCGGCTGAAGCAGCACGTGGAACAGAGTTTGAAGCCATGGGGGGTAATAACCCAGATCATCAGACAATTTTGCCATTTACGAGATATATGGGAGGGCCTATGGATTATACGCCTGGTATTTTTCAGACGCAATACAGCTACTACGATCCTAATAATAAAAGTTTTGCCAATACTACTTTAGCCAAGCAGTTAGGTCTTTATGTGGTGATGTATTCGCCGTTGCAAATGGCTTGCGATTTGCCAGAGAACTATGAAAGACATCTAGATGCATTTCAATTCATTAAAGATGTAGCGGTAGATTGGGACGATACTAAAATTTTATCAGCAGAGCCTGGAGATTTTATCCATACCGCCAGAAAGGCTAAAAATTCTGAAAACTGGTTTGTGGGAGGGGTTACAGATGAAAATGCAAGAGATTTCACCGTAGATTTTTCATTCCTAGATAAGAATAAAAAATATGAGGCCACCATTTATGAAGATGGAAAAGACGCGGATTATGTAAACAATCCTCAAAGTTATCATATCTATAAAAAAACGGTAACCAATACGTCCAAATTGCCTATTCATTTGGCGAGAAGTGGTGGTTATGCCATTTCTGTAAAACCCATTAAATAATTAAAAATGAGAAAACTCTATACCGTAATTTTTACGTTTGTCTTTTTAGCAATCTTTGCCCAAAAGCCTTTGGAAAGGCTAGAGCCCATGAATTGGTGGGTAGGGATGAAACACAATACCATTACGCTTTTGGTGTATGGAAAAGACATCAGCAAACTTCAACCTGAATTAAAATACGAAGGGGTACAAATCCTTAAGTCCGAAAAAGTAGAAAACCCTAATTATTTGTTTGTAACCATCAATATTGCTGATGGAACCAAACCGGGAACTGCAAAAATCAACTTCAAAACCGGAAATAAAACCGTTGTTTCCAAAGATTTTCCGTTGTTGGAAAGAAAGGCTAATTCTGCCAATAGAGATTCTTATACCTCAAAAGATGTTTTTTACTTAATCATGTCTGATCGTTTTGCCAATGGCAACGAAAAGAATGATTCACAACCGAATCTTATAGACAAAGTCAACAGAAAAGATGAAAACGGAAGACATGGAGGAGATCTTCGTGGAGTCATCAATCATTTGGATTATATCAAAAACTTAGGAGCCACAACCGTTTGGATGACACCCGTTTGTGAAGATAATGAAGCTAAATACAGTTATCATGGGTATGCCCAGACCGATTTGTACAATATTGATGGTCGTTATGGAAGCAATGAAGAATACAAAGAACTTTCTGCGGAACTCAAAAAACGCAACATGAAATTGGTGATGGATTATGTGACCAATCATTGGGGCGTTTCGCATTGGCTCATTAAAGATTTGCCTTTCAAAGAATGGGTGCATTGGTATAAAGATGGCCAAAATGGATTCAAGAGATCTAATTACAGAACCACCACACAAGTAGATCCTTATGCTTCAGAAAAAGAAAAAGATTTGGCGTTAAATGGTTGGTTTGATACCACTATGCCAGACATCAACCAAAGCAATCCTTTGGTTTTACAATATCTGATTCAAAATGCCATTTGGTGGATAGAATATGCGGATTTAGACGGATATAGAGTAGATACCTATCCATATAATGACAAAGAAGGAATGGCGAAATGGGCAAAAGCCATTACAGATGAATATCCTCGCTTCAACATTGTAGGAGAAACTTGGATGTATACCCCAGCCAATATTTCTTTTTGGCAGAGAAATTCTAAAATTGCAGAGATAGAAGGGTATAACTCTTACCTACCTTCAGTAATGGATTTCGAATTGTACAATGCTATTCCAAATGCTTTTAAAGAAGAAGAAAACTGGGACAAGGGAATGGTAAGATTATACAATTCTTTCGCTAATGATTATTTATATCCGGATACCCAAAACATCATGAATTTCTTTGAAAATCATGACACAGAAAGATTTAATGAAATCTTTAATGGGAACCCTGAATATTACAAAATGGCCTTGACGCTAATCTCTACTGTTAGAGGGATTCCACAAATCTACTATGGTTCAGAAATCGGGATGAAAGGCTCTAAAATGAGAAGAGGAGATGGCGATATCAGAAGAGATTTTCCTGGTGGATGGAAAGGGGATACACAAAATGCCTTTAATATATCAGAACAAACCAAAGAGCAAAAAGAATTTTTTGATTTTACTCAAAAAATCCTAAACTGGAGAAAAAACAAAGACGTTATTCATACGGGTAAAACCAGACATTTTGTGCCGCAAAATGGCGTTTATGTATATTTCCGTTACAATAAAAAAGAAAAAGTGATGGTGGTAATTAATAAAAACGATAAGCCTCAGACATTGGATTTAGGATATTACAGTGAGATCATTCCGGCAAAAATCAATGTTAAGGAAGTTATTGCGGATAAAGAATTTACGGCAGATAAGACATTAGAAATTCCTGGAAAGACTTCTTATATTCTAGAAATTAAAGAGTAAAAAAATAAAAAACAATTTATATGAGCAATACAGTAAAAAAACCACTCTTGTCATTTTGGCAAATCTGGAACGTGAGTTTTGGGTTTTTAGGAGTGCAAATAGGATATTCCCTTCAAAATGCTAACACGAGTAGAATTCTTTCTGCTATTGGAGCAGATCCACATAACTTAAGTCTTTTTTGGTTGGCTGCCCCATTGGCAGGATTATTCGTTCAACCTATTGTAGGACTTTCTAGTGATAAAATCTGGACCAAATTAGGAAGGAGAATTCCATTTATTTTGGGGGGAGCTATTGTTTCTGCTTTGGCGATGTTTTTCATGCCGAATTCAGAGCATTTTGCAAGTCTTTTACCAGCGGTATTTTTTGGTGCGATGATGCTTTTGTTTATGGATGTGTCGTTTAACGTAACCATGCAACCATTCAGAGCATTGGTAAGTGACATGGTAGATGAAAATCAAAGAAACCAAGGGTATTCTATCCAGAGTTTCTTGATTAATGTAGGCGCAGTGGTAGGGTCCTTGTTACCATTTTTATTAACTAATGTTTTTCATGTGGCCAATGAGCCTGGTGAAGGACAAAAAGTGGCTCCTACGGTAATTTGGGCCTTTTATTTTGGGGGTGCTGTATTGTTGCTTTCAGTAATTTGGACAGCTTTGAGAACCAAAGAATATCCGCCGGAAGAATATGCCAAATATAATAATCTGGACATGGAAACTGAAGAAAAGGTGAGTTTTTTGGATTTATTGAAAAATATCCCAACAACCATGAAGCAGTTGGCTATTACTCAGTTTTTCTCTTGGTTTGCTTTATTTTTAATGTGGGTATATACTACACAAGGGATTGCGGAACATATCTGGGGAACTTCGGATGCGCATTCCAAAGAATTTAATGATGCGGGAAATTGGACGGGAGTTATTTTTGCAGCATATAGTGTTTTTGCAGCATTGTTTTCTTTAGCCATTACGCCTTTGGCTAATAGATATGGAAGAAAAAATATTTATATGTTATCTCTTTTATTAGGTGGCTTAGGTTTAATTTCAATGTACTTTATACAGGATAAAAACCTTCTTTTAATCCCAATGATAGGAGTAGGTGTATCTTGGGCGGCAATTTTGGCTTTGCCTTATGCTATTCTTTCTTCTTCCTTGCCTGCAAAACAGACCGGTGTTTACATGGGTATTTTCAATGCTACCATTACCATTCCGCAGATTGCTGCAGGATTGTTAGGAGGAGTAATCTTAACATTTGTTGGAGGACAAGCTATTAATATGTTGGTAGTAGCGGGAGTTTCAATGGCTCTTGCAGGTATTTGTGCTAAATTATTTATCACTTCTAAAGATTAATCAATCAATAAGTTAAATATAGAATCCGTCAATTTTGGCGGATTTTTTTATTATTAAATATTTGACGATTTTTTAAATTATTAACATAATTGATATTTTTAAAATTAATTATTTGTTAATTATTCAAGAAAAATTCAAAAACGTTTTGATAATATAAAAAATGTATTTACTTTTGTCTCATCAAAATTCGGATATGAACAGATTCTTCAATATTATTATCGTTCTTATTATTGTCATTATTGGAAAACAATAAGGAGCGATGGTGTATTGAAATTTCTTAAACAATAAAATTTGAAACCATCCCCATGAAAGGATGGTTTTTTTATGTTCATGATTTTTTGACTTATAACTTTTGACTTATAATTTATAACTTATAAAATGTATTACAACGAAAAGAGTATCATTTTTTATGATGGAGATTTTATAAAAGCTACTGATGCCAAAACAGATTTGTACGGTCAGTCTTTGCATTATGGATATGCCGTCTTCGAAGGCATTAAATCATATAAAACATCTAAGGGTACAAAAATTTTTAAAGCCAAAGAACATTATGAAAGATTAAAAAGATCTGCAGAATTGATGCTCATGCCTTTTGAATATACTGCTCAAGAAATGGTAAATATTACCTATCAATTATTAGAATTAAATGGTCTCAGCAATGCCTATATCCGTCCCATAGTGATTTGTTCGCCAAATATGTCTTTATCCAAAGGCAAAAAAACTTACCTTGTTATTGAAGCTTGGAATTGGGATAACGGTTATTTGGCCAATGAAATGCGTGTGATGACGTCTTCTTATGAAAGACCAAATCCTAAAGCCTTTTTAGTTGAAGCCAAAGTGAGTGGTCATTATGTGAACTCTATTTTAGCGTGTCAGGAAGCCAAGGATAAAGGCTATGATGAAGCCATAGTATTAGATGCAGACGGAAATGTGGCCGAAAGTTCTGGTGCCAATGTGTTTTTCGAAAAAGAAGGAAAGCTGTTTACGGCGCCAAAGGGAAGTATTCTTCCGGGAATTACCAGAGCCACTGTTTTCGAGATTTGCGAAAATTTAGGAATTCCTTTTGAAGAAAAATTATTTAAACCAGAAGAAATGCGTGGTGCCGATGCCGGATTTTTCTGTGGAACAGCCGCTGAAGTAGTGGCATTAGATTCTATGGACAAGGTACCTTTCAAACTAAAATGGGAAGATAGCTTGTCGGCCGTGGTGCAACAAGCATATAGACACCTCGTGTTAGAAGAAGATTATTTATACTTAAAAACAAAACTGCAATATGCCTAATTCAGAATTAAACAAATATTCAAAAACATTAACCCAAGACCCTACGCAGCCTGCTACACAGGCCATGTATTATGGAATTGGATTTCAGGAAGAAGATTTCAAAAAAGCCCAAGTGGGTATCGCAAGTATGGGCTATGACGGCAATACCTGTAATATGCACCTCAATGATTTGGCGGAATTGGTAAAAGAAGGTGTGAAAAAAGAAAACCTGGTGGGATTGATGTTTCATACCATTGGGATTAGTGATGGGATGACCAACGGAACAGATGGGATGCGCTATTCTTTGGTGAGCAGAGATATTATTGCAGACAGTATTGAGGCTGTTTGTGCCGGTCAATATTACGATGGGGTGATTACCGTTCCGGGTTGTGATAAAAATATGCCGGGCTCCCTGATTGCCATGTCTAGGCTAAACCGTCCTTCCATTATGGTGTATGGCGGAAGCATTGAAGCCGGACATTATAAAGGAGAAGATTTGAATATTGTTTCCGCTTTTGAAGCCTTAGGAAATAAACTAGCAGGGAAACTTTCTGATGAAGATTTCAAAGGAATTGTACAGCATTCTTGTCCAAGTGCTGGGGCGTGTGGTGGTATGTACACCGCCAATACCATGGCTTCTGCCATTGAGGCATTGGGGATGAGTTTGCCTTATTCTTCGTCTTATCCTGCATTAAGCAAAGAGAAAAAAGAGGAATGCTTATTTGTAGGGCATTACATCAAAATCCTTTTAGAAAAAGACATCAAACCTTCAGATATCATGACGCCTAAAGCCTTTGAAAATGCTTTGAGGCTCATTATGATTTTGGGTGGAAGTACCAATGCCGTGCTGCATTTCTTGGCCATTGCGAAAAGCATTGGGGTGAATTTAACCATTGATAATTTTCAAAAAATGAGCGACGAGACGCCTTTATTGGCAGACTTGAAACCAAGTGGTAAATACCTGATGCCGGATTTGCATAAAGTAGGAGGTGTTCCTGCGGTGATGAAATATCTTCTAGATTTAGGATTGCTCCACGGAGATTGTATAACGGTTACAGGAAAAACCGTTGCAGAGAATTTAAAATTAGTGACTTCTATTATCGATAGAGACCAAGATATTATAAAAGACATCAAGAATCCTATCAAGGAAACAGGGCATATTAGAATCATGTACGGAAACTTGGCAGAGAAAGGATGTGTGGCAAAAATTACAGGAAAAGAAGGAAGCTTCTTCCGTGGTGAGGCCGTAGTTTTTGATGGAGAAAAAGAATTCATTAAAGGCATTGAAGATAAAAAAATAAAAGCAGGAAATGTAGTCGTGATAAAAAATGAAGGTCCAAAAGGCGCCCCGGGAATGCCGGAAATGTTGAAGCCTACGTCTGCTTTGATGGGCTCTGGTTTAGGAAAAGAAGTCGCCCTCATTACGGATGGTAGATTCTCCGGAGGCACCCACGGTTTTGTAGTAGGACACATTACCCCTGAAGCTTTTGCTGGTGGCCTAATTGGTTTGGTAAAAGAAGGAGATGTTATAGAAATAGATGCAGAAAAAAATACCATTAACCTAATGGTTCCTGAAGAAGAAATTGATGCAAGAAAAGCCACTTTCGTTCAGCCGGATTATAAGGTAAAATATGGCGTACTGTATAAATATGCTAAATCTGTGGCAGATGCCTCAGAGGGCTGCGTAACCGATTTATAATGATTAAAACACCAAAAAATATTACATATGAACACACTGGAATTAAATGAAAAAAAAGAGTTTAGTGATCAGCAGAATCCAGTTGAAATTTCTGGTTCTAAAGCAGTTTTAGAAGCATTGTTAGCAGAAGGCGTTACAACGGTTTTCGGCTATCCTGGCGGGGCGATAATGCCTATTTATGATGCGTTGTATGATTATAGTGAGCAATTGAAACATATCCTCGTTCGCCATGAACAAGGTGCTATTCATGCGGCTCAAGGCTTTGCGAGAAGTTCTGGGAAAACAGGGGTGGTTTTTGCTACCAGTGGTCCAGGTGCTACCAATTTGGTAACCGGTTTGGCAGATGCCATGATCGACAGTAATCCTGTGGTTTGTATCACAGGGCAAGTATTTGCTTCTCTTTTGGGGACGGATGCTTTTCAAGAAACAGACGTCATCAATATCACTACACCCATCACCAAATGGAATTATCAAGTAACAGATGCTTCAGAAATTCCTGAAGCCATTGCCAAAGCCTTTCATATTGCCAGTACAGGCCGTCCAGGACCTGTTTTGGTGGATATTACCAAAAATGCTCAACTCCAGTTGTTCGAATATTTTGGATATAAAAAATGTGAGCATATCCGCAGTTACAGACCAGAACCGGTCATCAGAAAAGAATATGTGGAAAAGGCTGCAGAACTCATCAATAATGCTAAAAAACCTTATGTAATTTGGGGGCAGGGGGTGATTTTGGGTAAAGCAGAGGAAGAATTTAAGGCCTTTATAGAAAAAGCCAATCTCCCTGCGGCAAGTACTGCAATGGGATTGAGTGCTTTGCCTACGAATCACGAATTGTATATGGGAATGCTGGGAATGCACGGAAACTATGCTCCGAATGTCATGACCAACGAATGTGATGTTCTCATTGCTGTGGGGATGCGTTTTGATGACCGTGTGACTGGAAGATTAGATAAATATGCCAAGCAAGCAAAGGTAATTCACCTAGACATAGACCCTGCTGAAATTGATAAAAACGTAAAGACTACCGTTCCCGTTTGGGGCAACTGTAAGAAGACTTTGCCGATGTTGACAGAATTGTTGAAAAAAGCAGATCATAGCAAATGGGTTGGTCAATTCCGTGAACTGGAAAAAGAAGAAATTAAGGAAGTGATTCATGATGAACTGAATCCTACATCTGATATTATGACGATGGGAGAGGTGATGAAAGTACTGAATGAACATACAAATGGTGAAGCCATTATCGCTACCGATGTAGGTCAGCATCAAATGGTGGCTTGTAGATATGCCAAATTCAATAATTCTAAATCTGTGGTAACTTCCGGTGGATTAGGAACCATGGGATTTGGACTTCCTGCGGCTATTGGAGCTTGGTACGGGGCACCGAATAAAACAGTGGTAGCCATCATTGGGGACGGAGGATTCCAAATGACGCTTCAGGAATTGGGAACCATTATGCAGTTCGGGGCAAAGGTGAAGATTTTGATTCTGAACAATGAATTTTTAGGAATGGTTCGTCAATGGCAGCAGTTGTTTCATGATAAGAGATATTCTTTCGTGAATATAACCAGTCCGGATTTTGTGGCCTTGGCAAAAGCCTATTACATAGATGGACAAAAGATTTCGGAGAGAAAAGATTTGAAATCAGCCTTGGAAACCATGTTAAATCATGATGGATCTTATTTGTTGGAAGTAATGGTAGGAAAAGAAAACAATGTTTTCCCAATGGTAACACAAGGTTCATCAGTTTCTGAAATAAGACTTAAATAACAAAATAATGGAAAGAAAAGAATACACCATCACATTATATACAGAAAATTCAATCGGATTAATTGGGAGAATTTCCGGGATTTTTTCAAGAAGAAAAATCAATATTGAAAGTTTGAACACTTCTCCTTCAGAAGCAGAAGGCATCCATCGTTTCACCATTGTGATCCATGAAACGGAAGAGGTTTTAAAAAAACTGTGTCGTCAACTCGAAAAACAAATAGATGTGTTAAAAGCATACTACAATACAGATGACGAAATCGTGTGGCAAGAACAGGCTCTTTATAAAGTGCCTACAAGTGTAGTGGCAGAAAAAGTATATGTAGAACGTTTGCTTCGCCAGTATGGTGCTTCTACGGTGGTAATCCGTGAGGATTATATTGTTTTTGAAACAGCAGGGCACCGCGAGGAAATCGACAGGTTAACAGAAGAGCTCAATAAATATGGGTTGATAGAATTTGTACGAGGCGCCAGAATTGCAATTATTAAAAAAAGTGCAGGCTTCCATGAAAAATTATTGGAGTTCGACCACAAAGAACCGTCTCCGCATTTGGTGGAAAATGAATATCTAGATCAAAGAGATGATGTTTTTACCATGTAATTCAAAATTAAAAATCAAAAATTAAACAGAAAATATTTAAAAATGGGAAATTATTTCAATACACTTTCATTAAGAGAACAGTTGCTGCAGTTAGGACAGGCAGAGTTTTTAGACCATACAGAATTCTCTGATGGAGTGGATGCTTTAAAAGGAAAGAAAATTGTAGTGGTAGGTTGTGGTGCTCAGGGGCTTAATCAAGGATTAAATCTTAGAGACAGCGGTTTGGACGTGGCTTATGCTTTGCGTAAAGAAGCCATAGCCGAGAAAAGAGCCTCTTGGAAAAACGCTACCGATAATAACTTCAAGGTAGGAACTTACGAGGAATTGATTCCTACTGCAGATTTGGTGATTAATTTAACTCCGGATAAACAACATACTTCTGTTATCAATGCCGTTCAGCCATTGATGAAACAAGGGGCTACTTTGTCTTATTCTCACGGTTTTAATATTGTGGAAGAGGGCATGCAGATTCGTAAAGATTTAACAGTAATTATGGTCGCACCAAAATCTCCTGGTTCTGAAGTAAGAGCAGAATATTTAAGAGGATTTGGGGTGCCTACTTTAATTGCAGTACACCCGGAAAACGACCCTCAAGGAAAAGGTTGGGCAGAGGCTAAGGCCTATTGCGTAGGAACCGGAGGCCATAGAGCAGGAGTTTTGAAATCTTCTTTCGTAGCGGAGGTAAAATCAGATTTAATGGGAGAGCAAACCATTCTTTGTGGATTGTTGCAGACAGGCTCTATCCTTTCTTTTGATAAAATGGTAGAAAAAGGAATTGATGCAGGTTATGCTTCAAAACTTGTTCAGTATGGCGTGGAAGTAATTACAGAAGCCCTTAAACATGGCGGTGTAAGCGGTATGATGGACAGATTGAGTAATCCTGCAAAAGTTAAAGCGTTTGAGGTTTCTGAAGAACTAAAAGACATTATGCGTCCATTGTTCCAGAAGCATCAAGATGATATCATGTCTGGAGAATTTTCTAAAACCATGATGGAAGACTGGGAAAATAATGATGCCAATCTTTTGAAATGGAGAGCAGAAACCGGTGAAACGGCTTTCGAAAAAACACCTGCTGGCGATGTGAAAATTGCTGAACAGGAATATTTTGACAACTATACTTTAATGGTGGCTTTCATAAGAGCAGGAGTAGAATTGGCCTTTGAAACCATGGTAGAGGCAGGCATCAAGCCAGAATCTGCGTATTATGAATCTTTGCACGAAACGCCGTTGATAGCCAACACCATTGCCCGTAAAAAATTGTTCGAGATGAACAGGGTAATTTCTGATACCGCAGAATATGGTTGTTATCTGTTCGATCAGGCTTGTAAGCCTTTATTGGCGAACTTCATGAAATCGGTTGATACGAATTTGGTAGGCAAAAACTTCAATGAGGGCAAAGATGGTTCTGTAGATAATGCCCAATTGGTAGAAATCAACGAAATTCTTCGTGAACACGAAGTAGAAATCGTAGGAAAAAGACTTCGTAAGGCCATGACAGCGATGAAGTCTATTAAAACCGTGTAACAACTTTTTAATGGGTCTTTGCCCGTTTATTAATTCTCTATCTATACTGATGAAATTACAGCAACATTCTTTATTAAAAGGGGTTTTTGATGCAAGTGAAAATATAAAGCATGTGGTAAAAGTGACCCCTTTGCAGGAAAGCAGAAGGCTTTCCAAAGATTGGAATTCAAAGATTTATCTTAAAAGAGAAGACCTTCAGCCGGTGCGTTCCTATAAATTGAGGGGGGCTTACAATAAGATCAAAAACCTTTTTGCAGAAGGAAAAACCACCAAAGGAGTAGTATGTGCAAGTGCAGGAAACCATGCACAGGGGGTAGCTTTTGCTTGTCATGAATTGCAAATTCAAGGCGTTATTTTTATGCCAATTACTACACCCAAACAAAAGCTAGAACAAGTACAAATGTTCGGGGGAGATTTCGTGGAAGTAAAATTGGTAGGCGATACTTTTGATGCATCGAAATTGGAGGCTATAGAATATGGCGAAAAAATAGGTGCTGCCTTTATCCATCCTTTTGATGACCCTCAGATTATTGAAGGGCAGGCAACGGTGGCTTTGGAAATTTTAGAACAGACCGATGAAAAGATAGATTACGTCTTTGTGCCCATTGGGGGTGGAGGTTTGGCTGCCGGTATTATTTCGGTTTTTTCAGAACTTTCTCCAGATACCAAAATCATTGGCGTAGAACCCAAGGGGGCAGCCTCTATGAAAGCCTCACTGGAAGCCGGTCATACGGTAGAATTGTCTGCTATAGATAAATTTGTAGATGGGGCTGCCGTTCAGAAAGTGGGAGATCTGACTTTTGAAATCTGTAAAGCCCATCTTGCCGATTGCATCACGGTAGATGAGGGAAAAATCTGCGAGACCATTCTGGAAATGTACAACAAGGACGCCATTGTTCTGGAGCCAGCAGGGGCTTTGTCTATTTCGGCGTTAGAACAATATCAGGATAAAATAAAAGGAAAAAATGTGGTCTGCATTGTGAGTGGAAGTAATAACGACATCACCAGAATGGAAGAAATAAAGGAGCGTGCCATGCTCTACAAAGGAGTGAAGCATTATTTTATGGTGAAGTTTCCGCAGCGTCCGGGCTCTTTGAAAGAGTTTGTTTTGCATGTTTTAGGAAGCACGGATGATATCACCTTCTTCGAATACACCAAAAAGAATTCCCGCGAAACCGCTTCTGCCATTGTGGGAATAGAATTGGCAGAGCCGGCAGATTTTGAAGGCCTTATGCAGCGAATGAAAGACAGAGGCTATTTTGAATCCTACTTAAACGACAACCCAAATATTCTAAATATTTTTGTTTAATTTTTGAAAAAACTCAGGTTGATTAATCCTATACTTCGGTGTAGGATTTTTTATTTTATTCTTATCCTAAGTCAATGCTATCTTTAAAGTAAAGCCTTAAATTTGTACTATAAAAAATTAATATATGAAGACAGTATTACATAAAGCAGAAGATAGAGGTTTCCAAAACCACGGTTGGTTGGTGGCTAATCATAGTTTTAGTTTTGCTAATTATTATGATCCTGATAAAGTACATTTTGGAACCTTAAGAGTATTGAATGACGATTTTGTAGCACCCGGTATGGGCTTTGGCATGCACCCGCATTCTAATATGGAGATTGTTACCATTCCTTTAAGTGGAGAATTACACCACAAAGATTCTATGGGGAATTTTGGAGCTATCAAGAAAGGAGAAATCCAAGTGATGAGTGCAGGTACAGGCGTTCAGCATAGTGAGTTTAATGGAAGTGAAGAAAATCCGGTGACGTTATTTCAAATTTGGGTTATCCCCAATAAAATGAATGTAGAGCCTAGATATGACCAGATTAAAATATCTGACCATGCGGTAGAAAATGAATTTCAACAAATTATTTCTCCCAATGCAGAAGATGCAGGATCATGGATACATCAAGATTCTTGGTTTCACCTTGGCCATTTTTCACAGGCAATGGAGAAAACATATGAGGTTAAAAAATCAGGCAATGGGGTATATGTTTTTGTAGTACATGGAAGCCTTACCATTGGAGATACGTTGCTGAACCAAAGAGATGCTCTTGGAGTGTGGGATACCGAAAAATTTGAAATGCAAATTAGTGCAGACTCTGAAGTGCTTCTTATAGAGGTTCCGATGGATTTGCCAAAAATGTAATAAAAAATTAAAATGATAACTTGCTTTTTAAGATTAAAAAAATGTACTTTTGCAGTATTAAAGTTTCAAAAAAATTGAAAAATAATCCGCAATATTTTGGCTCTTCAACTTTCCAAGAAATTGGTTTGCCAAAATGCGCAGCAAGATAAATGAAGCCGATAATCAGATAGATTGTCGGCTTTTTTTATTTCCTTTTTTAAGGAAATAGACCATACAAAAAAGTTTGAAATAAATCTATAAATCCCCGAATCTTGCAGGTTTCATTGCCTGCAAGATTTAACAAAAAGAAAACAATTAAAATGAGCAATACTTACAAATCTGCAGGTGTAGACAAAGAAGAAGGCTACAAAACGGTAGACAAAATAAAATCGGCTGTTGCAGGAACGCACAACAAGAATGTATTGAACAATTTGGGAAGCTTTGGTGCTTTCTATGAAATTGGCGGTTACAAAAATCCGGTTTTGGTTAGCGGAACGGATGGGGTAGGAACCAAACTGAAAATTGCATTAGATACCAAAAAATATGATTCTATTGGGATAGATTGTTTTGCCATGTGTGCCAACGATATCCTTTGCCACGGCGCAAAACCATTGTTTTTCTTAGATTATTTGGCTTGTGGTAAATTAGAATCTGATGTGGCAGCAGAAATAGTACTGGGAATGGTAAATGCCTGCAAGGATAATGAATGTGCTTTAATTGGTGGTGAAACAGCAGAAATGCCAGGGATGTATCAGCCGGGAGATTATGATGTAGCAGGTTTCTGTGTAGGGATTGTAGAAAAAGAAGAAATTATAGATGGTTCCAAAATCAAAAAAGGAGATAAAATTATTGCTTTGCCAAGTTCTGGTTTCCACAGCAATGGCTTCTCTTTGGTGAGAAAAATTTTCCCAGATTTTGAAGAAACATTTGAAGGTAAACCTTTATACGAAAAACTTTTGGTGCCTACTAAATTATATTACAAAGACGTTTTTAAACTAAAAGGGAATATAGAACTTTCGGGTATTGCTCATATTACCGGTGGTGGATTGATAGAAAATGTACCGAGAATTATTCCGAATGGTTTATGTGCCAATATAGACACCAGCAAAATCAGAATTCCAAGTGTGATGTTGGAATTGGAAAAACGCGGAAATATTGAAAGAGTAGAAATGTTCGGTACCTTCAATATGGGAGTAGGGATGGTAGTAGTAGTAGATGAAACTCTTGCTGATAAGGCCTTGTCATTGATTGAAGAGGCGTACTTGGTAGGTGAAATCACTGAAAACTCAGAAAAAATAGTACTTAATTAGTGCCCAATTTATGAAGAATGTAGTGGTTTTAGTTTCGGGTTCAGGAAGCAACTTGCAGCGCATTATTGATTGTATAGACAATGGAGAAATCCAAAATGCAAAAGTAAGTCTGGTAGTTGCGGATAGAGCATGCTATGCTTTAGAAAGAGCAGAAAACCACCAAATTCCCCATCAACTCATTAAAAGAGGAAAAGATTTTTCAGAGAATTTGGAAAATATCCTTCCCGAAAATACAGACCTTATTGTATTGGCGGGTTTTCTGTCGATTTTAAGCCAAGAGTTTTGCGAAAAATATAAAGGTAAAATCATCAATATTCACCCGGCGTTGTTGCCGAAATTTGGAGGAAAAGGTATGTGGGGAAACCATGTGCATCATGCGGTGATAGAAGCCGGTGAAAAGGAAAGTGGCGCCACGGTACACTATGTGACTTCGGGTATAGATGAGGGAGAAATTATCTTGCAAGGAAAGGTAGAAGTAGAAGATGGTGATACCCCGGATTTGCTCGCGCTGAAAATCCATCAGGTAGAATATGATATTTTTCCGAAGGCCATCAATAAAATTTTAAATTAATATATCTAATAAAATTAAAATGAAAAAACGAGCATTAATTAGTGTCTCCAACAAAAACAACCTTAAGGAATTTGCCCAGTTCTTAGAGCAAAACAATTATGAATTGATTTCTACGGGTGGTACCTTCAAATATCTGAAAGAAGCAGGGTTGAATCCCATTCAGATTGATGAGGTTACTAATTTTCCGGAAATGTTAGATGGCAGAGTAAAGACCCTTCATCCTAAAGTACATGGTGGTTTGTTGGCGGTTCGTGATAATGAAGAGCACATGAAGACGGTAGCAGAGCACGGAATTGGGCTAATTGATATGGTGATCGTTAACCTTTATCCTTTTTTCGAAAATGTAAACAAAGACATTTCTTTGGAAGAAAAGGTAGAGTTTATTGATATAGGTGGGCCTTCTATGCTTCGTTCAGCTGCCAAAAATTTTGCGTCAGTTACCGTGGTAACGGATGTTAATGATTACGAAAGAGTTCAACAAGAGATGTCTGAAAATGGTGATACAACCATAGAAACCCGTAAAAAATTGGCAGGTAAGGTGTTCAACCTGACGGCGGCTTATGATGCGGCGATTTCTCAAATGCTATTGGATGAAGAATATCCGGAATATCTTCAGGCATCTTATCAAAAAGTTTCTGATTTAAGATACGGCGAAAACCCTCACCAATCGGCTGCTTATTACGTTTCTACTACAGAAAACGGCGCCATGAAAGATTTTGAAATCTTGGGGGGAAAAGAATTGTCTTTCAACAACCTTAGAGATATGGATTTGTGCTGGAAGGTGGTGAATGAGTTTAAAGACGAAATGGCTTGTTGTGCCGTAAAACACTCTACCCCTTGTGGAGTTGCCATTGGTACTTCGGCGTTAGAAACCTATCAGAAGACTTTTGAGTGTGACCCGGTTTCTATTTTTGGAGGCATTGTAGCCATGAATTATAAGGTAGATGCGGCTACGGCTGAAGAACTCAACAAAACTTTCTTGGAAATTGTAATGGCAACAGATTTTGATGCTGATGCCTTAGAAATATTAAGAAAAAAGAAAAATCTGAGAATCATTAAAATCAAAAACCCTGTTTATGACCAAAAGACTTGGGTGAAAATAGACGGAGGGATTTTGGTACAAGATGTAGACAATCAGTTTTCAACAGACTTTAATGTAGTTACAGAGACTCAACCAACAGAAGCGCAAAAAAAAGCATTGCTGTTTTCTCAAAGGGTAGTAAAATATGTGAAATCCAATGCCATTGTGGTGTCTAATGGGGTTCAGGCTTTTGGAATAGGTGGAGGACAGGTCAATAGAATCTGGGCAACGGAACAGGCCATTGCAAGAGCAAAAGAAAAATTCAATGGAGATTTGGTTTTGGCTTCAGATGCCTTTTTCCCATTCAGAGATGTGGTAGATTTTTGTGCCAAAGAAGGCATTACGGCTATTATTCAGCCGGGAGGAAGCATGAGGGATCAAGAAAGTATAGAGGCAGCTAATGAATATAAAATCCCGATGATTTTTACAGGAATGAGACACTTTTTACATTAATTAATTTAAAAGAATACTATTGTAAAAGGACATTCTAATTTGTAAATTTGTAGTAAACCAACACAAAAAATAATGAAAATATTAATTATAGGAAACGGAGGCAGAGAATCTGCAATAGCTAGAAAATTATCTCAAGATTCTAGAATCAGCAAAATGTATTTTGCTAAAGGCAATGCTACTACAGAGTCATTGGGTAAAAATTTACCTTTCGATAGTATTTCAGAACTCAAAGATTTTGCCCTTCGTGAGAAAATAGATCTTACCATTGTTGGTCCAGAATTACCTTTGGTAAACGGTATTGTAGACGAATTCCAAAAGCATGACCTTAAAATTTTTGGTCCTACCAAGCGTGCTGCTGATTTAGAGGGGAGTAAGGTATATTCCAAAAAATTTATGCAAGAAAACGGGGTAAGAACGGCAAGTGCAGAGATTTTTGAGTCTTATCAAGAAGCCCTTAAATACGTAGAAAATCACAGTTATCCTTTAGTGATTAAAGCTAGTGGATTGGCTGGCGGTAAAGGGGTGGTTATATGCGAAGACAAAATTCATGCACAAGATACTTTACACAAGTTCATGATTGATAGAATTTTCGGAGATGCAGGGATCAAGATTGTTATTGAAGAGTTTTTGAGCGGTTTTGAAGCATCTGTTATTGTTTTCTGGAACGGAGAAAAAGCTTTCCCATTTGTTTCAGCAAAAGACTATAAAAAAGTTGGAAATAAAGATACCGGAGCCAATACCGGCGGAATGGGTACGGTAGCCCCAAGTCCGGAATTGACGGCGGAACATTTTGCAGATTTCGAAAAAAATATTTTAGAACCTACGGCCAAAGGCATCAGAGAGAATGCTTTGAAGTTTAAAGGATTTATCTTCTTTGGACTTTTGGTTGCTAATGATCAATGTTATTTGTTAGAATACAATATGAGATTGGGCGATCCAGAAACTCAGGTAATTCTTCCACTTTTAGAAAATAATTTATTGGATGTTTTCAATGATTGTCTAGAGGGCAAAGATTTGAATTTAAAATTTGCCAATAAAAAGGCGGTTTGTCTGGTGATGACTTCCGGCGGATATCCTGGACACTTTGAAAATGGTTATGAAATAGTGGGTTTAGATAAAGTGAAACATAGCGATGTGCTTTTTGCAGGAGCGGAGCAAATGGCAGGCAAAATCTTGACCAATGGAGGTAGAGTACTGAATTTGGTAGCATTAGGTGATACCTATGATGATGCCAGAAAAAAAGTATATGAGGATGCCAAATCGGTAAACTTTGATTATGCTTATTACAGGGAAGATATTGCAAAATTCTAAATAAGATTTGAGGGATATTTCCCTCATTTTTTATTGTAAATAAAGAAGATTTTCAAAAAAATAATTTAGAACAATGAACAACGGAATCATCATTTTAGACTTCGGGTCTCAATACAACCAATTGATTGGAAGAAGAATCAGAGAAATGGAAGTCTATTCAGAAATATTACCTTTCAATATACCTTTAGAAGAACTCAAAGCCAAAAATCCTAAAGGCATAATCCTTTCCGGTGGACCAAGTTCTGTAAATGCTGCAGATGCCCATTTGGTAGAAAAAGGAATCTTTGATTTGGGAATTCCTGTTTTGGGAATTTGCTACGGGATGCAACTTACCGCACACCTTCTTGGAGGCAAAGTGAAAAAAGGGACCAAAGGAGAATATGGTAAAGCCACTTTGGAAATCGTGAAACAAAATCCATTGTTCAGCGGTGTGAATGAAAATTCTACCGTTTGGATGAGCCATTTTGATGAAGTAGAAACCTTACCTCAAAATTTTGAAATATCTGCCAAATCGGGTGTTATTGCTGGTATGTTCAATGAAGCTCAAAATATTTATTGTGTACAGTTTCACCCTGAGGTTTCTCATACAGAGTTCGGAAGCAAAATGTTAGATAACTTTGTTTTTGGTATTTGTAAGGCGGATAAAAACTGGAAACTAACCAACTATATCGAAAGAACCATTGCGGAAATCCGCGAAAAAGTGGGTAATGAAAAGGTGATTTTAGGACTTTCTGGTGGAGTAGATTCTTCGGTGTCAGCCGTGTTGATTCATAAAGCCATTGGCGATCAGCTGAATTGTATTTTTGTTGATACCGGATTGTTGAGAAAAGATGAAGCCAAAAAAGTAATGCAACATTACGGCGAGCATTTCCATATGAACATTGATATGGTAGAGGCTACTGATCGTTTTCTAAATAGGCTCAAAGGCGTTTCGGACCCCGAAGAAAAAAGAAAAATCATAGGAAATGAATTTGTAGCCGTTTTTGATGAAGAGGCTCATAAGATAGAAGGCGCAAGATTTTTGGCGCAAGGCACTATCTACCCGGATGTGATAGAATCTCAATCCGTAAAAGGACCTTCTGCGGTCATTAAGTCTCACCACAATGTGGGAGGTTTGCCAGAAGAAATGAATCTTCAATTGCTAGAGCCGCTTCGCGAATTGTTTAAAGACGAAGTAAGAAAAGTAGGCGAGGAGTTAGGTATTCCACATCATTTGGTATACAGACACCCCTTCCCAGGACCAGGATTAGGCATTAGGATTTTGGGAGAAGTAGATGTGGAGAAAGTAGAAATCTTGCAAAATGCAGATGACATTTTCATAGAAGAATTGTATAAAAATAATTTGTACGAAAAAGTATCTCAAGCTTTTGTGGTCTTACTTCCTGTAAAATCCGTAGGCGTAATGGGAGACGAAAGAACTTATGAATATACCGCCGTGGTGCGTTCTGCCGATACTATAGACTTTATGACTGCTACCTTCAGCAAGTTCTCTTGGGAGTTTTTAGAAACGGTTTCCAACCGTATCATCAACGAGGTGAAGGGCATTAATCGTGTTACATACGATATCTCTAGCAAACCACCCGCAACCATTGAGTGGGAATAAAATACAGAACTCCGGCCTTGGCTGGAGTTTTTCAATTTTAAAATCCGTATTTTTGCATCATGAAGTACACCTTTGCAGATTTTGATTTGCCAAAACAACTTAACAATGCTTTAGAAAGATTAAACATTGTAGAGCCTACCCATATTCAGCTCAAGTCTTTTTCGCCCATTATGAGCGGTAAAGATGTTATGGGTATTGCCCAAACCGGTACAGGTAAAACTTTGGCTTATTTACTGCCTATTTTAAAGGAATATAAATTTTCTAAAACCGACCAACCAAAGGTTTTGATTTTGGTCCCTACCAGAGAATTGGTGGTACAGGTGGCAGAAGTTTTAGAAAACCTTACCGAAGAAATGAATGTAAGGGTGTTGGGAGTTTATGGTGGAGTAAACATCAATACACAAAAACTATTGGTGTATGAAGGCGTAGACATCTTGGTGGGTACTCCGGGAAGGGTAATGGACTTGATGAAGGATGCCGTGCTGAATCTGAAAGAATTGAAAAAACTCGTTATTGATGAGTTTGATGAAATGCTTTCTTTGGGTTTCAAACGCCAGCTAGAAGACATCTTTACCATGATGAGTGACCGCAGACAAAACATTTTGTTTTCGGCCACCATGACAGATCAAGTAGATGCCATGCTGGAGGAGTATTTCAAAAATCCACAAGAAATTTCTTTGGCCAGAAGTGGTACTCCATTGGAAAAGATTGCCCAAAAGGCCATTCCGGTGAAGAACTTCAATACGAAGCTTAACTTATTGGTACATCTACTAAAAACGGAAAGTGATTTCGAAAAGATTCTGATTTTCGCCAATAATAAAAAGCACGCCGATTTCATTTTTGAGAAAATTGAAGATGAATTTCCGGGAGAATTTGGGGTTATCCATTCCAATAAATCTCAGAATTTCAGATTGAGAACCATGAAGTCTTTTTCGGATAATGAACTGAGAGGTATCATCACTACAGACGTTATGGCAAGGGGATTAGATATTCCGGATGTTTCGCACGTCTTCAATTTTGAAATTCCTGAAGTTCAAGAACAGTATATCCACAGAATTGGTAGAACAGGTAGGGCAGACAAAGAAGGGATCGCCATATCTTTTTACACGCCTAAAGAGGAAGAGACCTTTATCACCATAGAAATGTTCATGAACAAGGAGGTGGCAAGATTAGATTTTCCTGAGGAAGTAAAAGAATCGGAAATCAAAATTGCTTCTGAAAAAGAAGAGGTAAAAATGAAAAATCCTGTTCAGTATAAGAAAATTGAACCGGGTTCTGCTTTCCATGAGAAGAAAGATAAGAACAAAAAAATAAACCTCGGAGGCCCCAGCAAAAGGAAACCGCCTAAAACAAAACCGGGAAACCGTGCCCAACAAAAAGCAAAATCTATTGCCAAAAGAAAAAAGAAATAAACAAAAAGCATTTCAACCGAAGTGCTTTTTATTTTAAATAAGGTTTCATCACTTTTGCCCATATTTTGTACCCTTCGGGTTTCATATGCAACATGTCTTCTAGGAATAAATCTTTTCTTATATTTCCATCAGCATCTTTCATGGCTTTGGTGATGTCTATAAAGTTAGCATTTTTTTGTTTTTGAATAAAATGTTTTATCAAGGTATTCACTTTTTTCACTTCCAGCCAATATTGTTCTCTACTGGGTGAATATTTAATGGAAACATAAGAGATGTTGGCTCTGGGGTAATGTTTTCTTACGGTAGTAAAAAACGCTTTAAATCTCTCGAAAACAATTGGTGAAGAAGGTTTTTCTTCATGGGCAATGTCGTTTTCTCCACAATAGATGATGACTTGTTTAGGCTGATAGGGATTTAATATATCTTCTGCATAAAAATTGAGGTCTACCAATCTAGAACCCCCAAATGCTCTATTGATAATGGCTTTTTCAGGAAAATAATTACCTACATCTTTCCATTTGGTAAAAGAAGAACTACCCAAAAGCAATATGGCATTTTTGGGAGGTGCTTTTTCAGCATCCAGTTTTTTGAAGTTTTGAATATCATCCCAAAAATCATGCTTTTGTTGAGAAAAGCCAATAGTGAAACATAGACTTAAAAAGAGAAAAAATAGCTTGGAAATCTTTTTCATATTAATGATTCAATAATTCTTCCAAAAAAGCCATTAATTTATCGATGTCTCCTTTTGTGGTAGCAATGCCTACAGAAATTCGGGTAGCACCCCGCATTTTCCCAAGAAACTTTATCATGTCCTTGTAATCTCCATTATCATGAGAAGAGTAATAGGTAGCCAGTTCATTATCGGTAAGGCAATTGTTGGTTTCATCTATACCCGGATTGCAGAAACAACCGGAACGCAAAGAGATGTTGTGTCCATTGGCCATTTCTTCTATCTGCTCGAATTCATAGCGTACTCCGTTTTTGTTATAAAACCCAAGAATAATGGTTCCGCCGAGATTCTGATGGTCTTTTGGCCCAAAAATCTGTACCAATTTTTGTCCTGTTTCATGTTGAAGTTTTTCTAACTTTTCAAAAAGATATTTACGGAGAGAAGATACTCTTTCGTTGATTTTTTCTATCCCGATGTTTTCAATATAATCCAATCCTATTTTTACGGCAGGAATATCCAGGTAATTCAACGTGCCATCTTCAAACCTTTCATGGTTATTGATGAGAAAATGATGCAGAGAATTTACAGAAACCAAACTCACCGTTCCCCCTGCAAACCATGGTTTTTGCAGTTTTTTGAATTTCTCTTTGTTCACCAAAAGACAACCGATTCCCGTAGGATACCCGAAAATTTTATAGAAAGAAACCGAAACAAAGTCTGGTGTTATTTCTTTCAAATCTAGTTTATTGGTGGGTACATAAGCAGCGGCGTCCAACAAAACATCCCAGCCTAAATCCTGTGCCTTCTTAATCCAGCTCAAATCATGTTTTACTCCAGAAACATTAGACTGTGCCGGGAAGGCAAATAGTTTGTTTTCGTAATCGCCTTGTTCTTCCAATTTTTCGAGGACAAAATTCTCATCCATTCTCAGGTTTTCATAATAGATGGGCGCATAGGTAACTGTTCCGCCTTTTGCAAGACAAAACTGACGGATCCCATTTACGGAATTATGATTGTCTGCCAAAAGCAAAAAATGGGATTTTGCATTGAAAGGATAACTTTCTCCCACAATTTTTAGCGCCCCGGAAGCATTCTGGGTAAAGATGCAGAAATAGTCTTCGGCATTAAAATAATCTATCACCTTTTGTCGGGCTTCCTCAACCAAACGGGTTGATAATTGAGACGTAGGGTTGGTAGAATGGGGATTACCGAGAATATTGTTGATCAGCAAATCCTGATGCTCCATAATCTGAGACTTGGCATAGAGGTTTCCTCCGGTATAGTCCAGATATACCTGGTTATTTTTATCTAGGCGTTTGTATTCTACATTTCTCAGGATTTCGAAGAAATCATTATGGGCCAAAACAGCTTTATTTTCTATGGCAGTATCCATTTTTCCTTTTTTTCAAAAATAAAAAAAATCACAGAATTTCTGTGATTTTAATTGAAGTTATTTTTAGTAGGCCATTTCTACAATTTTCTTGGCGTCTTCAGGTTTTACAATTCCTCTTTCTCCAAGACCCATCCATTTTCTTTCGATGAAGGTTTGTTCTACTTTTTCGGCAGTTCCTTGGTAATCTTGGGTATATTCAGATAGTTTCGTTCTAATGCCTAAACTTTGGAAAAAGGCTTCCATTTTTTCTATTCCTTTATGGGCTTTTTCTTCTAAAGTTCCCTCTGTAATTCCCCAAACTCTTTCGGCATATTGTGCTAATTTTTCTTTTTTGGCTTCAAAATTATAACGGTAATGAGAAGGCGCTATAATGGCTAAAGTTCTGGCATGGTCTATCCCGAAATGGGCCGTTAATTCATGTCCCATCATATGCACCGCCCAGTCACTAGTTACTCCTTTTTGGATTAAGCCATTCAAAGCCATGGTACAGCTCCACATAAAGTTGGCGGCAGCATCATAGTCAAATGCTTCCTCCATCATTTTAGGAGCTACTTCTTGCAGGGTTTGTAAGATGCTTTCTGCAAAACGGTCTTGCAAGGTTGCAGAAGTTTTTACCGTCATGTATTGTTCCATCACATGGGTGTAGGCATCCGTGATACCGTTTGCGATTTGGTTTTTAGGAATAGAACGAATGACTTCCGGGTCTAAGATAGAAAACTGAGGAAATAATCCGGGTCCTCCCATGGCACGTTTTTCTTGAGTGGCTCTTCTGGAAATCACAGAACCTGAATTCATTTCTGAACCCGTTGCCGGCAAGGTAAGAACACTTCCAAAAGGCAATCCTTTTCCTTCTTCTGTTCTGATGCCTTTGGCTAAAATATCCCATGGTTCACCATCATAATGGGCTGCTGCCGAAAGGAATTTTACTCCGTCTATTACAGAACCACCACCCACAGCGAGCATGTAAGTGATCCCTTTGTCTTTAATCAACTTCAATGCATCCATCAAAACTTCATATTCCGGGTTGGCGGGGATACCTCCAAATTCTTCCCATTCAAAGCCTTCTAGAGCTGCTTTTACTTGATCATAGACTCCGTTTTGTTTGATGCTTCCACCTCCGTAAAGCATTAATATTTTTTCTGATTTTGGGATTTCTGTAGAAATTCTGGCGATTTCTCCTTTCCCGAAAATTACTTTTGTAGGGTTTTTAAATTCAAAATTTAACATTGTAAAAAATTTTAACGAAGTTACAAAATCTTATTTTATATTTTTTTTTGCAAAAATTTAAAATAAAACTGTTTTAATTTGAAAATAATTTTTATTTTATAAAAAAAATACAGATTTTATGAAAAAAATAATTTTATTGGTATTGAGTTTTGTTGTTATAAATTGTTGCTCATTAAATAAGAATTTTAATCAGGCTGACTATAATCAAATTATTAATTTGATTTCTATTAATAATATTGAATGTAATTTATGGAATGAAACATTTTATAAAACCATTTATAAACCAGAATAT
>CALJKL010000029.1 GCA_937973555.1 uncultured Flavobacteriales bacterium
TTCTATTAATATCATAGATAGAAAATACAAGGATTGAATTAATTGTTTTTAGTAATTGTGTTGTATGAGTAAATTTATTAATTTTGGTATTGCCAAACTTTATGAAGAAAGTATTTTTTATTCGAAACTTAATTTAACTCAATAAAAAATATTTACAATGGCAGACCTTATCAGCAAAACAGATGTGTTTAAGTTCGTTGCACTTAGACCCCCAGTTTCTATTGACAAAAAAAAATTAGAAACAAATTTTATTGCAGACATTAGAGTTCCTGAACAGACCCCTGTTGGGAGATTAGTAAAAGAGATTGGAAAAAAAGATGGCGCCCTCGTTTATAATAGGGTAAAAGAATTTGTAAAGGCCAACAAATACGAAATTAACTATCCCGAAAATGAAGCCGAAATAGATTTCAAAAAAATCTATGATATCGCCGCTTCACCCAAAGAGAATTTTAAAATAGATGAATATAGAAAAGATATTGAAAATCTTTTGGATGCTAAAATCGAGAAATTTTTAGACAAAAATCAAAAGATATTAGATGGTATTTGGGATAGGTACTACGCTTTCTATATTCTGGCCAGAACAGAAAATCAAAATCTTGATGTTTTGACAAGAAATCTAAGGGTTTTTCATGTATTGAAAAACATCCCTCTGTTAAAGAATACAGATGCCGCTATATACCAAAACCTTCTTATAGCAAAACCTCTTGTCTCTGCGCTTTTTACAGATTTACCTTTGCCCACAGTAAAGAATGAACAGCCAAAAGCTGAAAAACCCAATCCAGAAAAGATAAGAGAATATAAAAATCTTTGGAATGATTTGGTGAATACCAATAGGGCGATAGAAGAGATTAAAAATCTTAAGTTTGATTCTAAAATAGTGACGGACACTACCAATATTACCAATCCAAACCGTAAAACAGGTATAGAAACAAAAAGTAAACTGACTTCAGTTCATAATTTGGCTTCCATCAGCAAAAAAGGTTTGGAAGGATTAAATACCAATACCAAATCTATTCTCAAAGAACTCAATATTTCAGAAAATTTCCAGATTTCTGAGCCTATTGCTCAATTGCAGGATAAATTTCAGCAGCTGTATAATTCTGCTTCTGCCATCACAGATGAAGAATTTTTAAAAGCAATGCCAATGGAAGCCAAATCCATTTCCGGATTGGCAACATTTTGGGGTAAAGTAGAGTACAAACCTTTGATACCTTTTATCCCAAAAACCAATATCAGAAGCCTCATAAAACCGCTGGGAATAGGCGATCTAAAGGTGGTAAAACAGACGATTAAAAAATATGCAACCGGTGAAGTGGCCCATATAGAAAATGTACTTAGAGGAGAGAGCAAAGAAAGAGACCATAGGGTATTAGACCGTACCGAAGACATTTTTACCTTTACCAATGAGACAGAAGAAGAAACGACTAAAGATACCCAAACCACAGACCGCTTCGAATTAAAAAAAGAAAGCGAAAATACTGTTCAAGAACAAATGAGCGTTCAGGCAGGGGTCACTGTTTCTGGATCTTATGGAGTGGTAACCTTTGGGGCACATGGTGATTTTGCGTACAGCACTTCTTCTACAGAATCCTCTAAAAATTCATCCAATTTTGCAAGAGAGGTAGTGGATAAGTCGGTTTCTAAAATCCAAAAAAGAACAAAAGAAGAAAGAACAACCAAGAAACTTCATGAAGTAGAAGAAATCAATAAACACGGCATAGACAATAGTAAAAATCCTGACCATACTACGGGCATTTACCGTTGGGTAGACAAATATTATGAGGCACAAATCTATAATTATGGCAAAAGAATGATGTTTGAATTTATCATTCCAGAGCCTGCTGCTTTTTATGCATACGCCCAAACCCATAAACCGAAAAAAAATATCATTCCTCCAAAAACATTACCCACTTATTTAACCCACAAAAACATTACAGAATACAATTACCAAGATTTTATTAGAGATTACAATATTCAGGGGCTTACTCCGCCGCCACCAATGTTTAAAACGGTTTCTATTGTTTTATCTTCTGATGCACAAATACAAAACGGTACAGCACTTTCTAAAAGCAGTAAAGAGCTCATTGTTCCAGAAGGATATGTGTTTAACAATTGTAGTTTTAGCCTTTCTACCATCTATGAAAATTATCCACAAATGAAATTTTCTATAGGTGCTAATGATTTAGGATGGGCCACATTAACCAATACATCTGCTAAAAAAAGATGGGATTTCCAAGCTGGTGGAATCAGTGGGTATGATGGCATTATACCTGTTTCTATTAATTGTTATGACATCAATTCTTTTTTTATAAACGTTACCGTAAACTGCATTAGAACTGCTGCCAAATATGAACAATGGCAGATACAGGCTTTTGAAAAAATAATGGCCGCCTATAAGGCTTTACAAATGGATTATGAACAGAAAGTAGCGGCACAAGAAACCATACAAGGAATTGCCATCCAAGGACAAAATCCTAGAACCAACAGAGAAATAGAAAAGACAGAACTCAAAAAACAGTGCATTAAAATGTTGATGGATACCTATCTTTTTGGTTCATTTGATGCACTAAAAGATCCTGGAATAGGATACCCGGACTTTGATATTTTTGATGCCTTCGAAGAAGGAAAAATCATCCAGTTCTTTGAACAGGCCTTTGAATGGGAAAATTTGATTTATCTTTTCTATCCTTATTTTTGGGCAAGAAAAAACCAGTGGGTCAATAAATCTAACACTTATGATACCGACCCATTGTTTACCAAATTTTTACAGGCAGGTTCATCCAGAGTGGTAATGCCTGTGCATCCTGCATACAATGATGCTGTAATGTATTTTCTAGAAAACAACGGAGCCATTTGGAAAGGGGGCGAACCGCCAAGACTTAATGACCCATTATATATCTCTTTGGCAGATGAACTCAGAAACCAAACCGATGATTTGGCAGGGGCTCTACCAGAAGGGGACCCTTGGGAAGTAGTATTGCCAACAACTTTGGTGTATCTGCAAAATGATTCTGTATTGCCAACCTTTTAAGCCGTAAAATATGGAAATTAACAGTCCTCCTTTAAGTTCTAAATTAGATTGGCTGCTGTATGATAGGCAACAATATATTAAGTTGTCCTTTGAGACTTCGCCTCCATGGCCGGCACCATTAATAAACCAAAATTCTTTTTGCAATGCTTGTTTAGAAATCACAAAGGAAAGAAAGCATTCAGAATTTAGTTTGGTGAGGCAGAGAAATGCTTATTATGATTTTATGTCTTATGTTTTCGAATACTCTTCTTTGCCCAGTAAAAAATGCAAGGACATTAAGTTTTTTCATGCTACAACGGTGGTTACCACCTGGGCGGCTTTGGGAGCGGTAGAAGGCATTGCTAGTTCTATGGTGTTGAGCAAAGATACCATCAGCCTTTTATCTGAAGTAAATAGGCTGTTGTTTTCAGAAAATATGTATGTGATATTTTGTTTGCTTTTTGCCAAAGACTACAATTTTCCTTTCGAGTTTATCAATAACAATCCTTGTGTGGTAAATCCTAAGGAAATAGACAGTTTTAAGTTTGATATCCAAATGGTGCATTTTGAGCAGTCTATTGTAAGGGATTATATTACCTCTCACAAAGACCGCTTTACTACTGCCGTTATTGCCGAAATTAATGATACACTTAATCCTTCTGGAGCCGTGATGTCTTTGGTTTCTAAAATAACTGGGGGCATATCCAGAGCTGCTATGAAAATGGCAAAAGATGCATTGGGCGTATCAGATTTAGATTTTTTGAATTACAGACACCGCACAGCAATTGGATTTGCAACGGTTCATATATTTCATAAAAAGACAGGCGATTATAATAATTTTTTAAAATCCATTGGTTATATCCAGTAGAATCCAACAAAAAATCCTGAAAATATTTTCAGGATTTTTTTATTTGTATGAAGGTTTAATTAAACCAGTTTTTTAGAATCAGCAATAAACTGAGCCAAACCATTATCCGTTAAAGGATGCTTTAACAAAGATAAAATAGGACCCAAAGGAGAAGTAATAACATCTGCACCAATTTTTGCACAATTGATGATGTGCATAGAATGTCTTATAGATGCCGCTAAGATTTCTGTTTTATACCCGTAATTGTCAAAAATAATTCTGATTTCCTCAATCAAGTTTAGTCCGTCTGTAGAAACATCGTCTAATCTTCCTAAGAAAGGAGATACATAGGTAGCCCCAGCTTTAGCAGCCAACAAAGCCTGTCCTGCAGAAAAGATAAGAGTACAATTGGTTTTGATACCCTTGTTGCTGAAATATTTTAAAGCCTTGATTCCGTCTTTAATCATCGGGATTTTCACTACAATATTTGGATGAATAGCAGCCAACTCTTCTCCCTCTTTAATCATTTCTTCATAAGTGGTAGACAATACTTCCGCAGAAATGTCGCCGTCAGCAATCTCACAAATTGTTTTATAGTGGTTTTTGATAGCGTCTGCGCCTACAATTCCTTCTTTTGCCATCAAAGATGGATTGGTAGTTACACCATCTAAAATCCCTAAATCTTGTGCCTCTCTGATTTGATCTAGATTAGCGGTATCAATAAAAAATTTCATGTTTTAAATATTTTCCACAAAGATAAAAATAAATGGTGCAAGTAAAAAGTAAAAAGGATTGAATTGTTAATTTGAATATCAACGATGTATGATGCTCTTAGTCTCAACCTTAACCTAAAATTCCGTATCTTTGCAAAAAATTACAGCAATGAGCAGAGACAACAGCAAACCTTCCAACAGAGGGAAATCTACAAGAAACGAAGCAGGAAAAAGAAGTTCTGCCGGTTCTCGCGGCTCTAAACCTGCAGCAAGAGGTCCAAAATCTGAATCTACTTTTGGCAAAAAGAAAACTGTAAGAGGGGTGAAGACTTCTTTTACAGAACCAAAAGAAGAAAGGCTTTTCAGCAAAAAGGAATTTAAGCCTTATGATACTCCAGAAAAGAAGTTTTCTAAAGCAGGTAAATCGTTTGATTCTAGAGACAAATACGAAAAAGGGGATTTAAAATTTGGTAAAAAGCCTTTTAATAAATTTGAAAAAGACGAAGACAAAGCCAAATCATTTGTGCAGAGAAGACGTCTGGAAAAACTTAAAAACACTGAACACAAAGAGACGATTCGTCTTAATAAATACATTGCCAATTCTGGTATCTGTAGTCGTAGAGAAGCAGATGAATTGATTGTGCAAGGATTGGTAGAAGTCAACGGAAAAGTGGTAACAGAAATGGGCTACCAGGTTCAGAAAACAGACCGCGTGGTTTTTGATGGACAAGGCATTACGCCAGAAAAGCCGGTTTACGTTTTATTAAATAAACCAAAAGGTTATATTTCTACTACCAAAGATGAGAAGGCTAGGAAAACTGTAATGGATTTGGTGGCTAATGCATCGCCTTATAGAGTTTTTCCGGTAGGTAGATTAGATAGAAGTACCACAGGGGTTATCCTTTTGACCAATGATGGTCATTTGACCAAAAAATTGACGCATCCATCTTTCAGCATGAAAAAAATCTATCATGTTACTTTAGATAGAAAATTAGACAGAGCAGATTTGAATGCAATTGCGGACGGGATAAGATTAGAAGAAGGAGTAGCAGAAGTAGATAGCATCTCTTACATAGAAGGAAAACCTAAAAATGAAGTGGGAATAGAAATCCATATCGGGTGGAACAGAGTGGTGAGACGTATCTTCCAGAAAATGGGTTACGAAGTAGAAGCCTTAGACAGAGTAATGTTTGCGGGATTGACCAAGAAAAACATCAAACGTGGACACTGGAGAATCCTTACAGAACTAGAAGTGAATAACCTGAAAATGTTATAAATACAAGAGTGCCAAAAGCACTCTTTTTTATTTGTGTTTTTTAAAGTAATTTTGAGAAAAAAAGAAATGAGTTTTTTTAACAATCTATTTGGAAGTGATACCAATGAACTCAACAGCATTTGGAAAGTAATAAACTCTGGGGAAGCCCTGGCAGCAGCCAAGGCAATGTCTAAGGAAAAATCTGTAGTTATTTTTAAACATTCTACCAGATGCATCATCAGCAAAACGGTGTTAAGGAATTTTGAAAATGAAATGGAGTCAACGGCCAATCTGCCTTTCGAAACTTATTTCCTTGATTTGTTAAACCATAGGGATATTTCTAATCAAATTGCCGAAGATTTTGGAGTAACCCACCAAAGTCCTCAAGCCCTATTGATAAAAGACGAAAAAGCAGTTTATGATATGTCTCATGATGGTATTTCTCTGGAAACCATTTTAAAATACATTGGTTAAAAATGGAAAATTTTCAGATACAAATTTCTAATCTTCTTGAGGTTCCTGTTTCTGCGGTAGAGTTATGTGCCGAAAAAATAAAGATTAAAAAAATTCAAAAGGGGCAATTTTTATTGAATGAGGGAGAAATCTGTAATGATACTTTTTTTGTGAATAAGGGGCTGCTGAGAATGTACAATATTGATAAAAACGGTAAAGAGCATATTCTTCATTTTGCGCCAGAAAATTGGATTTTGGTTGATAGAAGTAGTTTATATCTTAACCAGCCTTCAGATTATTATATAGATGCGGTAGAAGATTCTGAAGTTTTGGTGCTATCGCCAGAATATTTTGACTTTATTGGTGAAAAGCAACCCTCTGCTATTGCAAGACAAAATACCTTATTACATCTCCATATCAACAGTTTGCAAAAAAGAATTACCCAGTTGTTGGGTGCAACGGCAGAAGAGAGATATCTCGATTTTCTAAAAACTTATCCCAATATCTTTGAAAGGGTACCACAATGGATGGTGGCTTCTTATTTGGGAATTACGCCAGAAAGTTTGAGCAGGGTAAGAAAAGAATTGGTGAAAAAGAAATAATTTTATTAATTTTATAAGAAAATAAATCCAAATGGAATTTTCTGAAATTATAAAAGGATTTAAAGCCAAAGAAGGCGGTAAAAGAGTTGGTCAAATAGATTTTAACATTCATGATGGTGTGATGAGAATCACCCATACAGAAGTGGATGAAAATCACCAAGGAAAAGGTATTGCTACAGAATTGGTCCTAAGAGCGGTGGCATATGCCAGATTGAGAGATCTAAAAGTGCTGCCCCTTTGTGCGGTAGCAGCACATGTTTTAAAGAAAGAAGAATTTAGTGATATTCTTGCCTAATTTGTTTTAAAAAGTCATCTCAGGAACATCTTCTTTAATTACTAATTTTCCTGCTGTGGCGGTTTTAATTTCCTCTACAGTTACTCCCGGTGCTCTTTCTAGACAGTGAAAAGCTCCGTCTTTTATTTCGTAAACACCTAATTCCGTTACTATTTTTTTTATGCATTTTACTCCTGTTAGAGGTAGAGTACATGCGGGTAAAAGTTTGCTTTCTCCATGTTTATTTACCTGCTGCATGGCCACAATAATGTTTTTGGCAGAGGCCACCAAATCCATTGCTCCTCCCATTCCTTTTACCAGTTTTCCAGGGATCTTCCAATTGGCAATGTCTCCGTTTTCAGATACTTCCATGGCTCCCAAGATGGTTAAATCTACCTTTTGAGCCCTTATCATTCCAAAACTAGTGGCTCCATCAAAAATGGATGATCCCTTCAGTAACGTTACGGTTTGTTTACCGGCATTGATAAGGTCTGCATCTTCCTCTCCATCAAATGGGAAAGGGCCCATTCCTAATATGCCGTTCTCTGACTGTAAAACCACATTAAATCCTTCAGGAATATAGTTGGCTACCAAAGTAGGAATGCCTATTCCCAAGTTTACATAGGTGTTGTCTTTTATTTCTTTTGCAATACGCATTGCAATTTGTTCTTTACTTAAAGCCATTTTTTCAAATTTTAGGTCTTACCGTGCGTTGTTCTATTCTCTTTTCATAATGCTCTCCTTGGAAAATACGGTGTACATAGATTCCCGGAGTGTGGATTTGGTCTGGGTCTAGTTCGCCGGCTTCTACCAGTTCTTCTACTTCTGCAATGGTTATTTTTCCTGCCATCGCCATCATAGGGTTGAAATTTCTTGCGGTAGAGCGGTAGATGAGGTTTCCTGCGGTATCGCCTTTCCAGGCTTTTATGATGGCAAAATCAGAATCAAAAGCATATTCCATGAGGTAGTCTTTACCATTGAAATTTCTCACTTCTTTGCCTTCTGCCACTTCGGTACCTACACCAGCAGGCGTGAAGATGGCTGGCATGCCATAGCCTGCTGCCATACAGCGTGTGGCTAGGGTGCCTTGTGGGATGAGTTCTACTTCTAGTTCTCCGGAAAGGAGTTGTCTCTCGAATTCTGCATTTTCTCCTACATAGGAAGAAATCATCTTTTTAATTTGTTTTTTCTTTAAAAGAAGTCCCAGACCGAAATCATCTACCCCGGCATTGTTAGAAATGCAAGTAAGGTCTTTTACATTCATTTTTACCAGTTCGGCAATACAGTTTTCGGGAATTCCACAAAGTCCAAAACCGCCAAACATAACGGTCATTCCGTCTTGTATATCACGGCAGGCTTCGGTTACGTTTTTTACTGTTTTATTGATCATAGTATCTTCAAAATTAATCTGTCCTAAATTACAATTTTTTTATTTCAAAATAAAAACGCTTTCAAATATAATGAAAGCGTTAGTTATTAATGGGTTAAAAATATTTCAGGTTCATGTCCGGCTTTATTTTAAGCAGCGTTTCATAAATGAGTTTGATGACGTTACCTACATCTTCTTTAGAAACCATTTCTACAGTGGTATGCATGTATCTTAGCGGCAAAGAAATCAAGGCAGATGGTACGCCGCCGTTAGAAAACGCAAAAGAATCGGTATCGGTTCCTGTGGCTCTGCTTAGGGCATTTCTTTGGAAAGGAATCTTTTTCTTTTGGGCCGTTTCGGTAATTAAATCTCTAATGATATGGTGTACAGAAGGGGCGTAGGCAATCACCGGGCCGTCTCCGCATTTCATGCTGCCTTCTTTCTTTTTCTCTATCATAGGAGTGGTGGTATCATGCGTAACATCTGTAACGATGGCAATGTTTGGCTTGATGGTTTGCGCAATCATGGTAGCGCCATAGAGCCCTACTTCTTCCTGAACGGAATTGGTGATATATAAGCCGAAAGGCAATGTTTTTTTGTTTTCTTTCAAAAGTCTAGCGACTTCGGCAATCATGAATCCACCCATTCTGTTGTCTAAAGCACGACAAACAAAATAACGGTCATTCATTTCGAAAAATTCGTCAGGGTAAGTAATCATACATCCTACATGGATTCCAAGATTTTCTACTTCTTCTTTGCTAATGCATCCGCAATCAATAAAGATGTTCTCTAACTTTGGAGTAGGTTCGTTTTGATTAGCGCTTCTGGTATGTATTGCCGGCCATCCGAAAACTCCTTTTACAATGCCTTTTTCTCCATGGATGTGGACTATTTTAGAAGGTGCAATTACTTGGTCTGAACCTCCGTTTCTAATTACATAGATTAAACCATCATCCGTGATATAGTTTACGTACCAAGAGATTTCGTCGGCATGGGCTTCTATTACTACTTTGAATTCTGCTTCGGGATTAATGATTCCATATGCAGTACCGTAATGATCTACTCTTATTTCGTCTACGTAAGGCTTAATATATTCGGTCCAAATTTTTTGACCGTTTTGCTCAAATCCTGTTGGTGAAGCGGTGTTGAGATAATTTTCAAGAAATTTTAAAGATTTTTTTTCGTATTTCATATAAAGGAACGAATTTTGTGGAATAATTTCTAATATTAATTCTGTAAAAATAATGAAATTTCATAAAATAATTATTATTCTTATTCTATTGGTTATCAGTTCTCAATTTCATGCACAGAACGATTCTATTGTCATTGAATTAAAAGCATTAAAAGATATTCCTAGAGATAAACTTCAAAAAGATGAAATGGGAAATATCTTTTATTACGACGAAAAGCAGAAAGCCAGAATTTATGAGGTGAATGGCGAAAAAGTAGTGATGATGGATGAGTTGTTTCTTGTGTCTAAGCCTCGTTTTAATAATGATCTAGACAGAAACTATTATTTTTTCCTGAATAAAAAACTCAATAGGGTTTATCCATATTTCATGACGGCTTTGGAGCAATACAATGATATAGAGGATGAACTAGCAAAAATAGATAATGATCAAAAAAGGTCGTATGCCAAGAAAAAGCAAGAACAGCTTGCTAATCAATATGAAACCCAATTAAGAGATTTAACGAAGACAGAAGGAAGGATTTTTGCAAAATTAATGTACAGGGCTACTGGGAAATCTGTTTATGAAATCATTAAAGAGCTTCGAGGTGGCTGGAGTGCATTTTGGTGGAATGTAAAAGGAAGTATTGCTGATGTAGACATAAAAGAACCTTATGACCCATATGCCAATAGACAAGATACTTTTGTAGAATCTCTTTTGCAGTCTAATTGGAATTTAGGATATTTGCAACCATATGAAGGTTACAAAGACTTTAAAATTAAAAAATAACATGAAAATTTTATTCAAACTGATGGTTTTTGCAGGATTGTTTTATTCTGCAGAGGCATACTCGTGGGGAGTAACAGGGCATAGGGCTATAGCTGAAATTGCAGAGCGCCACCTGACTAAAAAAACTAAATTAAAAATTAAGCAGATTCTTGGAAATGAAAAACTGGCCGCTGTTGCTAATTGGCCAGATATGATAAAGTCTGATACCCTTAATATCTACAAAGAGACAGAGGTCTGGCATTATGTAAATGTAAAATCAGGATTGAATTTCAAGGAATTTGAAACATCTATTAAAGATTTAAATACTCCTAATTTATATTCAGAAATTTTAAAATTAGAATCTGTTTTGAAAGATAAAAAAGCTGCAAAGAAAGATAAAGCTTTCGCCTTAAAGTTTTTAATCCATTTGGTGGGAGACTTACACCAACCGCTTCATGTTGGGCATGCCGAAGACTTGGGAGGAAACCAAATTCAGTTGTCTTTTTTCAGGGAGAATACTAATCTACATAGTCTATGGGATTCTAAACTGGTAGATTTCCAAAAATATTCTTATACAGAATTTGCTGATGTTTTGGATAGAAAGCCAATGGCTGAGGTACAAAAATTACAGTCTGGCAAATTGGAAAACTGGGTTTTTGAAAGCTATACAAAGGCGGCAAGTATTTATTTCCATACGAAGCCTAATACCAACTACAGTTACGATTATAATTATAGATTTTCTCCATTGTTAGAGCAGCAGCTTCTAGTGGGAGGTTTAAGATTAGCAAAAGTACTGAATGAAGTTTTACAATAAATTTTCTTTCAGTTTCTGAAATACAATTTTATCGATAGGTAATTGCAATGGATCTTCTTCATGTAAGGAGATCCATTTTACATTTTCTATGCTGCTGTCTAGGATTTCTAATTCATGAAGGTTGATGATGTCTACCTTATAATAAATGGTAAGCAATTGCTCGTTTTCTCTAAATCTGGAAACCAAAAAATCTTCTTGGGTGTAAAAATGATCTACCACATTTATTTTGAGATTCAATTCTTCTGCAAATTCTCGATGAAGACAATCTAAAGTTCCTTCACCAAACTCTAATCCTCCACCCGGAAGTTTAATGAGTTTTTCTCCCGCATAGCCTTCGTCTAATGCCATAAGCTCATTTTTTTCATTGAGACAGATGGCGTATACTCTTATGTTTATTTTGTCTACCATATTTTTAGTTCAAAGTTTAAGTTTTAAAATTTAAACCTTTGTACTTCGTATTTTTTACTTTGTACTTTTCAAAATAGCGTTAATCATTTCACGTTTGCCTTTAGGGCCTTCTAGTTTTTTGACTTCAAAGTTCAGTTCTTTTAGAATCCTTCTTACACTCCCTTTTGAGGAATAGGTGGTAAGTAATCCTTCGGTAGCCATTTTGTTCTTTACCATTTCAAAAAGTGGTTTCTCCCAAAGATCTGGCTGAACTCTTGCCCCAAAACAGTCATAGTACACCAAATTTATTTTAGGTAAATCTATATTCTGAAGTTCAAAAAAATCACAATTATATTTTGTAAAAGTAAAGTTAGGTAAAATTTCAATGGTTTTTCCCCAAGCTGAAGTATGTAATTTTTGATAAATTTCTTCAGAATTATCAAAATTGAAATGTTCTACATAAGATAATTGGATAACTTCCTCTTCGTTTACGGGATATTTTTCTAGCGTAAAATAGTTAATGGATTGATTATCATTATTTTTCAAAAATTCATCAATCGTCACCAAAGCATTAAGACCTGTTCCAAAACCGAGTTCTAAAATATTAATTTCGCAATTATTAATGTTTTTTATTCCATTATTTATAAATACATGTTCGGCTTCTTGAAGGGCACCGTGATGAGAATGGTATCCTTCTTCTAAATCATTGATGTATAGTGTTTTACTTCCGTCTGAGGTAGTTTTTATTTCTCTTTTCAATGTATTTTTTTTCAAAAATAAAGGAAAATTTTGAGATTTAAAAAAATATATTAATTTTGTAGAAAATCACATAAAATTTTAAAAATGATAATTCAAAAAACTTCGAATTCAAGAATAGGCGATTTTGATCCAAACAATATCGGTTTTGGTGCCAATTTTATAGATCACATGATAGTGTGTGAATATGAAAATGGGAAATGGGGCGAGGTGAGATTGATGCCTTACGGGCCGCTTGCTTTTTCTCCTGCAATGATGGGGGTAAACTACGGACAGGCTTGTTTTGAAGGGATGAAGGCCTATAAAGATAAAGATGGGGAAGTATATCTTTTCCGTCCCGAAAAGAATTTCGAAAGAATTAATAGATCAGCCAAAAGGCTAGCAATGCCTGAAGTAACTGAAGAAATGTTTATTGAAGGGCTGAAGGCTTTGGTAGATATTGATAGAAACTGGATTCCTTTTGGTGAAGGGAAATCTTTATATATCAGACCGCTTATTTTTGCTACGGAAGAGGCCTTAAAAGCAAGAGTTGCGAACAAATATATGTTTGCCATTGTTGCGACACCGGTTCAGAGTTATTATACTGAGCCTGTATCGGTTAAAATTTCTGACTATTATTCTAGAGCGGCTAACGGTGGGGTAGGTTTTGCTAAAGCAGCAGGTAACTATGCAGCCTCTTTCTATCCTACAAGCATGGCTAATGCTGAAGGATATGAGCAAGTAATCTGGACGGACGATTCTACCCACGAATATTTTGAAGAAAGTGGAACGATGAATGTTTTTGTTAGAATTAACGATACCATTTATACTCCACCTACTTCTGAAAAGATTTTGGATGGAGTAACTAGAGATAGCTTTATTCAATTAGCTAAACACAGAGGAATAGAGGTGAAGATAGAACCAGTTTCTGTTGCTATGGTTTTAGAGGCACACAAAAATGGAATTTTAAAAGAGGTTTGGGGTGTAGGAACGGCTGTTGTAACTAGTGTTTTTAAGGCATTGGGTTATAAAGATCAAAAATATGCTTTACCTGAATTGTCAGAAGAAGAAAGTTTTGCATTGAGTCTTAAAAAAGCATTGGTAGATATACAAACCAACAAAGTGGAAGATCCATTTGGATGGAGAGTAAAAGTTGACAAAAAGATTTTGGAGACTGTATAATCTGACTTCAATATTAATATAAAGACCGGGAAAGATTTTCTCGGTTTTTTCTTTAAAATTTCTAAGATATTCTTACTTTCGCATTCTGTATGAAAAAAGCAATTGTTTTTTCTGTTTTTTTAATATTATCCTGTGCCAAAAATACGCAGGTACATCCTCCGGTAGGAGGTTTTTTGACGGAAAAAGATTTAGAAGTTTCTAAAAATAGAGCCAAAAATCTTAACCTAGCAGAAAGGTCTCAAATTCAGGAATGGATTAATGGTCAAGATAAAAAGTTTTATCCTACGGGCTTAAATTATTGGACAGATATAGAGAATGTAGATGATAGGGAGAGAAAAGAAGATGGTGATGTAGTTTCTTATGAATACTATCTTTTTGATTTTAATCAAGAGCAGCTGTATCAGGAGCCTATAAAAAATATAGATGTGAAATTAGGGAAATTTCAAGAATTGAAAGCGGTAGATGATGCCCTAAGGTACATGAAAAAGGGTGAAGAAGCCATGCTTTTGGTGCCTTCAGTTTTGGCATTTGGAACTTATGGTGATGATGAAAAAATCCCTAATGATATGCCCGTCATTATTAAGCTGAAAATTTTATAAAAAATAAATATGAGAAAGTTAATACTTTTAGCAATAGCAATAATTTCAATAACGAGTTGTACTCCAATTTATAAGAAAATGAATATAGACAAAGATTTTTACAATGGTCTTCAGGATGGTGTATATGCCAAAATGGAAACGACAAAAGGTGAATTGATTATCAAATTTTTTGATAAAGAAGCACCAGTAACAGTAGCTAATTTTGTTGGTTTAGCACAAGGAACTATCGAAAACAAGGCAAAAGCAAAAGGAACTCCTTACTATGATGGAATTGTTTTTCATAGAGTGATAAAGAATTTTATGATCCAAGGAGGTGATCCACAAGGGACAGGGATGGGAGATCCTGGGTATAAATTTGATGACGAAAAGAACGATCTAAAGCACGAAGGTAAAGGATATCTTTCTATGGCTAATTCTGGGCCTAATACCAATGGTTCTCAGTTTTTCATTACAGAAGTTGCTACGCCTTGGTTAGATGGAAGACATACTGTTTTCGGTAAAGTGATTAAAGGAGAGGAGGTGATAGATGCAATTGCCAATACTGAAACAGGAGCGCAAGACAGACCGAAGACAGAAATCAAAATTGAAAAACTGACGGTTTTCACCAAAGGAGCTGCTTATGAAAAATATGATGCAGCAAAAATCTTCAACGAAGGAAAAGATAAAATTCAGGAAAACAATAAAGCGTATATCGCAAAACAAGAAGCTGAAGCGGCTAAAAAATTAGAAGACCTAAAAGCGGGTATGACGAAAACAGCTTCTGGTTTATTGTATAAGATTACTAAAACTAATCCTGAAGGTAAAGCGCCTAAGTCTGGTGATGTAGTTTCTGTACACTATGCAGGTAAATTAACCAACGGACAAGAGTTTGACAATTCTTTTAAAAGAGGTGAGCCTATTGAAATTCCTATTGGTGTTGGTCAAGTAATCAAAGGATGGGATGAAGGTATTCTTTTATTGAAAGAAGGTGAAAGTGCTACATTATTAATTCCTTCAGAATTAGGATATGGTGCCAGAGGAGCAGGCGGTGTTATTCCGCCAAATGCTTGGTTGATTTTTGATGTAGAATTGGTGAAAGTAAAGTAATTAAGCAATTTTAAAATAATAAAAAACCTTCAAGTTCATACTTGAAGGTTTTTTTTGTAAAAAAAAAATAAGACAAAAGTCTTTTTAATTTAGACAAAAGTCTTATATTTGTATAAAATATTTGCGATGAAAAAATATAAGTCTTATTTGCAAGAAGAAAAAGAAACTCCAGTTGTTGCAGAACAAATGGCAGTTTATGGCAATTCTGTAGGGTATTCTGCAATAGATGACAGGGGGGTTCTTTCTATTATAGACTCTGTTAATAGAGGGGTGCATTTTACCACCTTCGAAACCATTGTCAAAAAATATTCTTTTACGCTTCAGAATTGGGCAGATTTTCTTCACATCTCTATGAAGACACTTTCTAGGTATCAAAAAGACAAAAAGACTTTTGATGCATTACAGTCAGAGCGTATTATGCAGATAGAGATTCTTTATTCTAAAGGCGTAGAGGTTTTTGGAGACAAAGAAAATTTTTCTACCTGGTTAGAAACAGAGAATTTGGCTTTAGGGAATCTCATCCCAAGAGACCTCCTGAACACTTCTTTTGGCATACAATTGTTAATGGATGAGCTTACCCGTATAGAGCACGGGGTATTGGCTTAGGGATATCTGATGATTGTTTACAGGCTTTCAAAAGAGAAGTTTGCCAAGGATCTTTCGGGGAAAGGTGCAGAAATGGCAGGCGGCAGATGGAACAGTAAGGGAAATCCCATGCTATATACTTCACAGAGTATTGCTTTGTGCGTTACAGAAATTGCGGTACATGTTCCGCTGGGGATTTTGCCAAAAGATTACCAATTGATACATATCGAAATTCCGGATACAGATTTTTTAGAAGTAAAAAGATTGCCAAAAGATTGGCAGAGTTTTCCACATGCAAATGCTACCCAAATGATTGGGGATAAGTTCCTGAAAGACCAAAAATTTTTATTCATGAAGGTGCCTTCTGCTACAGTGCAGGGGGAGTTTAATTTTCTTATTAATCCTTGGCACAAAGATTTTAACAAAATCAAAATACTTAAAATAGAAAACTTTACCTTTGACGAAAGGTTATTTAAAAGATAAACTCAATGAATATCAAACAATTCACCACAGAATTAGATACAATATTTAAAATAAAACAGGCAGAAGATTTTGACAATGTAGGATTGCTGTGCGGAAATCCCGAAACAGATGTTTCCGGGGTTTTGGTTTGCCATGATGCATTGGAAAACGTGTTAGAGGAGGCCATTGCTGAAAATTGTAATATTATTGTCACTTTTCATCCTATTATTTTTTCGGGGTTAAAATCTATTACAGGTAAAAATTATGTGGAACGTGCTGTTTTAAAAGCCATTGAAAATAAGATCGCTATCTATGCAGTACACACTGCTTTTGATAATGATTATTTTGGGGTTAATTATGGCATTTGTAATCAATTGGGTCTCAAAAATCAACAAATATTAATGCCTAAATCAGATAATCTTTCGCAATTGGTGGTGTATGTTCCTGTGGAGTATTCAGAAAAAGTAAAGAATGCTTTATTTGAAGCCGGAGCAGGCAGTATAGGGTTTTATGATGAATGCAGTTTCAGCATCAAAGGTAATGGAACATTCCGACCGATGGAGGGTTCTAATCCTTTTTCCGGAACGCAGAATGTAAGAGAAAATGCGGATGAGGAAATGATTTCTGTTGTTTTTGAATCTTACAAAAAAAGTAAAATTATCTCATCCATGAAGTCTGTACATCCTTATGAAGAGGTGGCCTATCAAATCTATGCTTTAGAAAACGAAAACCAATATGCCGGTTTAGGGAGGTATGGAGAATTAGAGCAGGAAATGACTGAAAGAGACTTCTTGAAATGGGTGAAAGAAAAATTTAACCTAAAAGTAATTCGTCATTCCGAATTTTTAAATAAAAAAATAAAGAAAGTAGGTGTTTTGGGAGGAAGTGGAGCCTCTGGTATTTTTGCTGCAAAAGCCACAGGATGTGATGCTTATCTTACGGGAGATGTAAAGTACCATGACTTTTTTCAGGCAGAAAATCAACTTCTCATCTGCGATATTGGGCATTTTGAATCAGAACAATATGTTACTCAACAATTAGTTGAGATTTTGTCGGAAAAATTTCCTACATTTGCAATCTTAAAATCTACAAAAAATACCAACCCAGTAAATTATTTCTTTTAAAGATATGGCAAAAAAAACAATTGAAATTTCTGTTGAAGAAAAATTAAGAGCTCTTTATGATCTTCAAGTTATTGATTCCAGATTAGACGAAATCAGAAGCATCAGAGGCGAATTGCCGATGGAAGTAGAAGATTTAGAAATTGAAATCGAAGGATTGAATAAGAGAGCAGAAAAGTTTGAAAACGAGATTAAAGATCAGCAGGATGAGATCAACAATAAAAAGGAGGTGATCAATCATTCTAAATCTTTAATGGAGAAATATAAAGCTCAGCAAGACAATGTGAGAAACAATAAAGAGTTTGAAGCATTGGCAAAAGAAATAGAATATCAAGAGCTTGAAGTGCAATTGGCAGAAAAAAGAATCAAGGAATTCAATGCTAAAATTGCTCACAAAAATGAATTGTTAGAAGAATTAAAGGCTAAAATTGCTGATCTTGAGAAACACCTTGGTTTCAAAAAGGACGAATTAAATTCATTAATCGCCGAAACTCAAAAAGAAGAAGATTATTTATTGGAAAAGTCTAAAGAATTTTCAGCAAAAATTGATGAAAGACTATTGACTTCTTATAATAGAATCAGAAACAACTCCGGAAACGGATTGGCTGTTGTAGGGCTTGAAAGAGGTGCTCCTAAAGGATCTTTCTTTACCATTCCGCCACAGAAGCAAATGGAAATTGCTCAGCGTAAGAAAATCATAATTGATGAGCATTCTGGTAAAATTTTGGTAGATGATGATTTGGTGAATGAAGAAACTGAAAAAATGGCTTCAATCATTAAATTCTAATTAGAAATTAACAAAAAATATATTCCGTTCATACCGAGCGGAATTTTTTTTATCTTTATTTTATGAAAAATTACACCGCTTCTATGGATAAATGGATGAAACTCTATACTGCACTGTATATTGTTTTTTCTATTTCCCTAATTTTTTATCTGTTTTTTTCTAATGCACCGGATGAGTCTGTTTACATTGTCGGTTTTGTTTTAGGGGCAGCTTTTTTGGTAAGTTATCTTATGGTTCCCAAAATTTATATCCAAGGAAATGGAATTATCCTGAAGAATACCTTCAGTAAAATGAATATCTCTGCCAACAATATTACATCTATAGAAACATATCCTATCATTAAATTTAATTTCAGGACTATGGGCGTGGGAGGTGTTTTTGGTTTTTTTGGATATTTTAATTGGGGAGAAGTTTGGTATGTAACCAATATCTATAAGAAGGTGAAAATAGTGATGAATTCTGGACGCGTGTTCATGATTTCTGCTGAAAATCCTGAAGCCTTTGTAGAGGAAATAAAGAAAATAATACAATCTTAATGGTTTACAAACGGAATTCCTTATTTTTGAACCTTGAAATAATTTTTTGAAACAATGATTAAATCTCTTAATAAAATTCATTACAAAGATTCTAAAAACTTCTTTTTAATTGCTGGTCCTTGTGCTATTGAAGACGAAACTATGGCTTTGCAGATTGCAGAACATATCGTGAAACTTTCAGACAAATATCAGATCCCTTATATCTTCAAAGGAAGTTTTAAGAAGGCAAATAGAAGCAGAGTAGACAGTTTTACAGGAATTGGGGACGAAAACGCATTGAAAATCATCAGAAAAGTAGGAGAAACCTTCGGCGTTCCTACTACAACGGATATTCATGAAAATCACCACGCAGAATTGGCGGCGTCTTATGATGTAGATGTTTTGCAGATTCCGGCGTTCTTGGTTCGTCAAACAGATTTAGTAGTGGCTGCAGCCCAAACGGGTAAAGCAGTAACTCTTAAAAAAGGACAATTCCTTTCTCCGGAATCTATGAAATTTGCCGTTCAAAAAGTAGTAGATAGCGGAAACAACAATATGGCAATTATAGAAAGAGGAAACTCTTTTGGGTATACAGATTTGGTGGTAGATTTCAGGGGAATCCCTACCATGAAGCAATATGCGCCGGTAATTTTGGATGTTACCCATTCTTTGCAACAGCCCAATCAAAATTCTGGAGTTACAGGGGGAAGACCAGAACTCATAGAAACCATTGCTAAAGCTGGTATAGCAGTAGGTGCAGATGGTATTTTTATTGAAACCCACCCGGATCCTTCTTGTGCCAAATCAGACGGGGCCAACATGTTGAAGTTGGATTTGCTAGATGATTTATTAGGCAAGCTTACCAGAGTAAGAGAAGCCATCCTATAAAATTAAACCAAGCCAAGTGCTTGGTTTTTTGTTATGAAATAAAACTTTTAGAATATCGTTTAATTTTATAAATTTATCGTTTAAAACTTAACCTTTTGAAAAAGTTATCTTTACTATTTATTGTTTTATTTCCTGTTTTAATTTTCTCCCAAATCAATCTTCGGATTTTAGATGAAAACGGTCTTACTGTTGCCAATGCAAAGGTGACCTACAATAAACTACAATATACCACCAATGATAAAGGGTTTGTCAAAATTCCGATAGCGGACACAGACCAAGTCCTTACAGCAGAAAAAGAAACTTTTGTCAATTTTCAAAAGACGATCAATGCCAAACTGAGATATCAGAATTTATTTGTAAGGATGATTTCTTCGGTGAAAACCAAAGAAATAGACGAGGTAGTCTTCAGAGGAAGAGGCAAGCCAAAAGTGACAGACCTTACGTCGTTAGAAATTTCTCCCAAACAGGCACAAGCTCTAGCTTCTCTTTCGGGGGGAGTAGAAGGGCTTTTGAAATCTTTACCATCAGTAAATTCTAATACAGAACTTTCTTCTCAATACATGGTAAGAGGAGGAAATTATGATGAAAACCTTATTTACATTAATGATATAGAAATCTATCGTCCTTTTTTGATTCGTAATTCTTTACAAGAGGGAATGAGCATCATCAATCCTGATTTGGTTTCTGTGATTAACTTTTCGGCAGGAGGTTTTGAAGCTAAATATGGGGATAAGATGAGTTCTGCCCTTAATATCTATTATAGACAGCCTTCTAAATTTGAAGTTTCCGGAGAAGCCAGTCTCATAGGAGGAAGGCTTACCACTGGTTTTACTTCAAAAAATAAAAAATTAAGCGCTCTATTTTCAGGTAGATACAGAAATACCAACTTGGTGCTGAATACGCTGAATGAAGACACTGATTTTAATCCTCAATATTTTGATTTTCAATCTTATATCACCTACGAAATCAATAAGAAATGGTCGGTTTCATTCATAGGCTATTCCTCCAAAAATACCTATGAGATGATTCCTAAGTATAAGGAGGTAGATTTCGGTACTGTTCAGCAGCCTATTAAATTAATTGTAGGCTATGAGGGTAAGGAAGATGATTCTTATAAAAACATGATGGGTACTGCTTCCATTACGTTTAAACCTTCTAAAAAATTGTCCTTTACCCTTGATAACTTTGCTTATCAAAATCGCGAAAGAGAGTATTATACCATTGCCTCCGGGTATATGCTGCAAACCTTTGATCCGGTAACGGGAGATCCTGTTGCCAGTTATGATGCGGGAGGGCAGATAGACCATGCCAGAAATGACTTATTGGCGAGAACGTATGGGAGCCAGTTGAGGGCAAAAATTTCACCCAATGCCAATACGGATATAGAATTTGGGGTGAAGTTTGAAAAAGAAATGTTGAAAGACCTTACCAATGAATGGCAGTTGGTAGATTCTTTGGGATACAGCACGCCAAGAACTTTTGTAAACCCGGGAACTTTGGACGCTTCTCAATTAAAATTAAAGTATAATATTTCCGGAAAAAATGAAATCAATCCGATGAGGATTTCAGGATATGGGCAATTGTCCAGAAAATTTTATTGGGGAGAAAACAGGGTTTTTGTAAATGCCGGAGTAAGAGCACAGCATTGGGATTTTAATGGAGAAACCTTAATCTCACCGAGAGCACAGTTTGCTATAAAGCCAGATTGGGAAGCTGATATGTTGTTTAAGATTTCGGGGGGAGTTTATTATCAGGCGCCTTTCTACAAAGAGATAAAAGATTTGGATGGTAACTTTAACCCCAATATCAAAGCGCAGCGTTCTATACAATTGATTGTAGGCAATGATTATGAATTTAAGATGGTGAATCGTCCTTTTAAACTGACCACTGAATTGTATTACAAGAAAATGGATCATTTAATCCCGTATTATATTGATAACGTAAGGGTGAGATATACCGGACAAAACAATTCTGAAGGCTATGCTTATGGAGTAGATGCCCGTTTGTTTGGGGAGTTTGTGCCAGGGGTAGATTCTTGGATTTCTGCAAGTTATGCTCGTGCCAAAGAGAATATTGACGGCAGAGGATATATTTCGAGGCCTACTGATCAGCGTTTTAGATTTTCTATGTTCTATCAAGACTTTATGCCAGATTTCCCTACCATGAAGGTAAATCTTACTTTGGTATATGCCAGCGGATTGCCTAATGGCGCTTCTGTGTTTTCGGATCCCTATCAGTTTACCAGAAATTTACCGGCCTACAAAAGGGTAGATATTGGGTTAACCAAAGTATTTATAGACCAGAAAGACCATAAAGGAATGGGGGAGTTTTGGGGTAAATTTAAAGAACTGGCCTTAGGGGTACAGATTTTTAACGCCTTTAACATCAACAATACTGTGGCCAACCAATGGACCACGGATGTGAACTCCAGTTACATCTATCCTGTTCCGGTAAGGCTGACGGGGAGATTCTTTAATGTGAAATTAGAATTTAAATTTTAAGATATAAGTCTTCAAAAATTGAAGGCTTTTTTATGAATTTTTAATTCTTCTTTCAGAAAGTTTTTTGAAACGAATAACCAATAAAACGGCAGAAATGGTGAGGCCAATTCCCAAGGCAATCCACATCCCGAAGGCACCCATTTTCAGGGTAACACAAAGATAATATCCCAATGGGATGGTGATGACCCAATAAGCAATAAACGTGAGGATAGAAGGAACCTTCACATCTTGTATACCTCTCAAGCAGCCTAATGCGGTTACTTGTATGCCATCTGATAATTGAAATAGAGCAGCGATGATTAATAATTTGGAAGCCAAAAGGATTACCTCTGCATCTTCTTTTTTGGTGAAATAAGTGGGCAGAATATCTCTTCCTACAATAAAGAAAAGTCCGCAAAGGAGCATAAAAAGAAAGGCGATTTTTAGATTGTTGAAGCCTACTTTTTCGAGGTTCACAAAATCTTTTTCACCGAGTTTTCTTCCTATCATAATGGTAGAAGCCACGCTGAAACCAATGCATAAATTAAAGGTAAAACTCGCCATTGATAGGGCAATTTGGTGAGAAGCGATGTCTTTGGCGGAAATCAAACCACAAATAAAAGCTGCTGCAGCAAACGCCGTTACTTCAAAAAACATTTGAAGTGCTGTAGGAAATCCTAAACGAATTAGTTTTTCGAACATTTCTTTGGTGAAAAGCTCTATTTTTAAAGAAAACTCTTTGATGTATCTTTTGGTAGATTCTTGTCTCAACAACACGAAGTAAAGAAAAATCATCATAAAAATCCTGGCGATAAAGGTGGCCCAAGCAGAACCGGCAACACCCATGGCAGGAATGCCGAAAAGCCCTTTTATAAAAACATAATTAAGGATAATATTGATGATATTAGCAATAATGGTAGCCTTGGTTACCCCAATGGTATAAGACAATCCCTCTGAAACCTCGCGCATGGTTTGGAAAACCATAAATGGCAAAATACTGATGGTGACGATGGATAAATACGTTACCGTATCGGGTAGAATCTCTTTGGGTTGATTAAAATGCGGAAGCAAAGGAATGAATCCAAATATGGCCAGCATCAGCAATAGTCCCAATAAAACATTGATGACGAATCCATGTCTAAAAACATTGTTAATTCTATCATGTTGATGCTGAGAATGCGCTTCTGAAACCAAAGGTGGAATCGCTAATGAAAAGCCCATTCCAAAAATAAAAATGGAAAAAAAGATGGCATTTCCCAATGAAACTGCTGCCAAAGCCTTTGCTCCAAGAAGTTTTCCCACAATGATATTGTCGAAAAGGTGTACGGATACTTGTCCTACTTGGGTCAGCATCACCGGAAGCGCCAATTTAAGGGTTTCCCTGGTGAAATTTTTGTCCAGAAATTTCATGAATAAATTATATTAATGTTTAAAGAAGAATTATGCCTTCTTTTTAACTAAAGCCTGTTCCTGTTTTCTAAGTCTTCTGGCAACATACACACTCATCCAGATACTCATTTCATACAATATCACCAACGGCATAGCAGCGGCCATCATGCTTAGAACGTCTGCAGGAGTAATAATGGCTGCTACCACCATTATTACTACGATAGCATGTCTTCTGTATGTTTTTAAGAATTCTGGGGTTAGTATGCCAATATTTGTTAGCAGATAGACCACCATAGGAAATAAAAAGATAACTCCCATCCCTAAAACAACCTGAAGAAAAAGGGTAGTGTAGTCACTTAAATCATATAAAGGAACAATGATGTCTGAAATTTTGAAGATAACACCAAAATTAATTGCAAAAGGAAGGATGAGGAAATATCCACATAAAACACCCAACATAAATAAGAACCAAATTCCGTTAATCACAAAAATGGAATTTTTTCTTTCTCTTTCCTGTAAGGCAGGGCTAATAAATTTCCACAATTCCCAAACGATATAAGGAAATGCAAGCACAGCACCGCCAAATAATGCCACTGCCATCATAACGTTAAATTGCTGGAAAAGTTTCTGTACCCTTACTGGGAAGTCTTTAGGCAGAGTAATGCTATCATGTCCGATTAATTCTCTGGAAAAATGATTTACCACACGGAAAGTGGGAAAGTCATTTTGGGTAGGACCAAAAAACACGTGATCCATAATCCAGTTTATGTTGAAGCCCACTACTAAGGCGCCAATAATGATTGCAATGATAGAACGGATAAGATGCCCTCTTAATTCTCCAATGTGTCCCAAGAAGGACATTTCTTTTTCTGCCATATGTTTTGTTCCGCGTTCCGGGTTTTATGTTTCAGGTTATCCTTTTTTTATTTCTAACTTCTGACTTTTGACTTTGTACTTCTTACTTTGTACTTTGTACTTCGTACTTTAATTTATTCCTTCATCTAAAAGTCTGTGCAAATCAATAATGCCAAAATATTTACCGTTTTCGGTAACGATGAGTTGACCAATATTATTTTGTTTCAGAATTGTCATGGCTTCTTTTGCCAGCGCCTCTTTTTCTACCGTTTTAGGGTTTTTAGACATGATGTCTTTGGCTGAAATTCCGCCAATATTATCGGTTTTCAAGAGCATTCTTCTTAAGTCACCATCGGTAATGACTCCCAAAATATGTTCATTATCCGTAACCACAGTTACCCCATGTTTTGATCCGGAGATAGAGATAATTACTTCTTTAATATCTGCATTTTCCTTTACTTCTGGTTTTTGGGAAGAAAGAAACTGTTCCACTTTTGCGGTAAGGTTTTTTCCAAGACTTCCTCCCGGATGGAATTTTGCAAAATCCTGTTCTTTAAAATTCATCAATTCCATTAAGCAAATCGCCAAAGCGTCTCCAATAGCCATCTGTACCGTGGTAGAGCTGGTAGGGGCAAGTTTATTGGGGCAGGCTTCCACTTGTACTGAAGAATCCAAAACCACATCAGAAAATTCTGCCAATTTTGATTTTGGATTGCCCGTCATGCCAATCAGTGCCGAAGAATATTCTTTCAAGAAAGGAACCAGATAGACAATTTCCGGTGAATTTCCGGAGTTGGAAATACACAAAACCACATCCTGCTTTTGTATAACACCTAAATCTCCGTGAATGGCTTCAGCAGCGTGTAAAAACTGAGAAGGAGTACCTGTAGAATTAAGGGTAGCCACTATTTTATTGCCCACATGGGCAGATTTGCCTATTCCAACCACTATAAGTTTGCCAGATGCCTTGTTGATGATTTCAACTGCGTTTTGGAAACTCTCATCAATTCTGTTCTTAAGAGATTCCATTTCATGAATCTCCACTTCTATGGCTCTTTTGGCTAATTGTATGATTTCAGAATTTTTCAAAATTTAAGATTTGCTAATTTAAATTAAATATTTTTTAATTTTTGTTATTGAAAGTAATTTTTATTACCTTTGATTAGATGCAAATTTAGTAAACTTACTCGAAACAGATGAAGACAACTCATGCAGATTTAACAATTGCACTGAAAAAATATTTCGGTTTTTCTACATTTAAAGGACAACAGGAAAAAATTATATCTACTCTTTTGGAGGGAAATGACGTTTTTGTGTTGATGCCTACTGGTGGAGGGAAGTCTCTTTGTTATCAATTGCCTGCACTTATCTCAGATGGTACAGCCATTGTAGTTTCTCCATTAATTGCATTGATGAAGAACCAAGTAGATGCTATCAACGGTATTTCTACTGAAGAAGGAGTGGCTCATGTTCTTAATTCATCTCTTAATAAAACTCAAACCAAACAAGTTTTTGACGATATTACTTCCGGTAAGACCAAATTGCTTTATGTGGCACCAGAAAGTTTGGTGAAAGACGAGTATCTGGATTTTCTGAAAGATATTAAGATTTCTTTTGTAGCCATAGACGAGGCGCACTGTATTTCTGAATGGGGACATGATTTCCGCCCTGAATACAGAAACTTAAAGCTGATAATTGACAAAATAGCAGATGTTCCTGTAATAGCCCTTACTGCTACTGCAACTCCAAAAGTGCAGGATGATATCCAAAAAACTTTGGGCATGAGCAATGCAGAAGTTTTCAAAGATAGTTTTAACAGGCCGAACCTTTTTTATGAAATTCGCCCGAAAGTGAATGTAGATAAAGAAATTGTAAAATTTGTCAACCAGCACAAGGGGAAATCGGGGATTGTCTATTGCCTTAGCCGTAGAAAAGTGGAAGAATTTGCACAGTTGCTTCAGGTAAATGGCATCAATGCTTTGCCTTATCATGCCGGCTTAGACCAAAAAACAAGAGTGGCTAATCAGGATAAATTTCTGATGGAAGAAGCAGATATTATAGTCGCTACCATTGCCTTTGGAATGGGGATTGATAAGCCCGACGTGCGTTTTGTAATCCATTATGATATTCCGAAATCTTTAGAAAGTTATTATCAGGAAACTGGTAGAGCAGGAAGAGATGGTGGAGAAGGGTATTGCTTGGCATTTTATGATCCAAAAGATATAGAAAAACTCGAGAAATTCTTGGCACAAAAGCCAGTTTCTGAGCGAGAAATAGGTTTGCAACTGCTGAATGAGGTGGTAGGTTATGCCGAAACTTCAATGAGTAGAAGACAATATCTTTTGTATTATTTTGGGGAAGAATTTGATCCTATCAATGGAGATGGTGCCAAAATGGACGACAATTCTGTAAATCCACCAAAACTAAAAGATGCCACCAATGATTTGAAAAAAGTTTTGGAAATCGTAAAAGATCTGGAAGAAAAATTCAGAACCAAGGATTTAATTTCTATCATTTCAGGGAAAGAATCTGCTGTTACCAAAGCCTATAAATTAGAAAATTCTAAGTTTTTTGGCACCGGAAAATCAGAATCGGAAAACCATTGGAAATCTATCATCAGACAGGCTACTGTTCAGAATTATCTCACCAAGGATATAGAAACATATGGTGTTTTAAAACTCTCTGAAAAAGGAAAAGAAATGTTAGCAGGTAAGGTAGCTGATGTGTTTATGATTGCCGAAGACCGTGAGTATGATTTAGCTGCTATAGCCGATGCCGAACAAGTGCAGGTGCAAGCAGGAGGAGGCTTAGACCAGAATCTTTTTAGTTTACTCAAAGAACTCCGTAAAAATGTAGCCAAAAAATATGGCATTCCACCATATACCGTTTTTATGGATCCTAGTTTGGAAGATATGACGGTGCAATATCCTATAACGGTAGATGAAATAACCAAAATATATGGCGTTGGTGAAGGCAAAGCAAAAAAATATGGTAAGGAATTTGCTGACTTTATTGCCAAATATGTAGAAGAAAATGATATAGAACGCACTCAGGATATGGTCTTGAAAACGGTTGCCAATAAGTCTTCTCATAAGGTTTTCATTATTCAGAATACGGATAAAAAATTAGATTTGGAAGACATTGCAAAAGCAAAAAATCTTACCATGAACGATTTGCTTTCTGAGATGGAATCAATTGTTTATCAGGGAACTAAATTAAATATAGACTATTATATAGAAGAAAATATAGATGAAGATTTGGTAGAAGAGTTCATGGATTTTATGAAGGAATCTGAAAGTGATTCCATGAAAGTCCTTCTGGCAGAATTCGGAGATGATTTGACGGATGAAGAGGTAAGGATGCTGCGTATAAAATTCATCAGCGACGTAGCTAACTAAAACAACACATACATAATACATTGAAGAATCTCTTTAGGTTCTTCAATGTTTTTTAGAGATTTAGAATTTTTTAAAAACACAAATGAAAAAAAAATCAATACTCTTTATTCTTCCAGATTTACATGCTGGCGGTGCGGAACGCATTGTGATCACTATTGCCAATCATTTGCCGAGAGATAGATTTTCTCCGGCTATTTTATTGCTAAGAAAAGAAGGTCCCTATTTAGAGATTCTGGAGAAAGATGTAGAGATAATAGATATCAAAACGCCAAGAATAAGACATTCTCTTTGGCCTATTTTCAAAGAAATCAGAAAAAGAAAACCGGAAATTGTATTTTGTGGTTTCGGAGAAATAAATGCTTATTTTTCCATTTTTATCAAATTCTTCACTAAAATAAAATTCATAGCCCGCGAAACAAATGTGGTATCTCAGCATATAACACGAAAAGAAATTAGGTTTTTTTATAAATTTTACAACAATTACGATAAAATCATTTGTCAGAGTGATGATATGAAAGATGATTTGCTTCAGAATTTCAAAATCAAATCAGAGAAAATATCCAAAATAAACAATCCTGTAGATTTCGATTTTATTGACAAAAGACTAGAAGGTTCGGTAATGCCTGAAACTTTCAAAGAAGATTATAAAAATGTGGTTGCCATAGGCAATCTTTCTCACAGAAAAGGCTTCGACCGTCTCTTGACGGTTTTTAATCACCTAAAACAGCATAAAGTGTTACTGCACATTTTAGGTGATGGCAGAGACCATGACAAGCTTCATCAACTAAAAGAGGAATTAGGACTGGAAAATGTTATTTTTCATGGGGTTCAAAAAAATCCTTATCCTTTTTTGAAGTTTGCAGATTTATTTGTGTTGAGTTCCCGTTATGAAGGTTTCCCAAATGTATTGCTGGAAGCCGGTGCTTGCGGTTGCTATGCTTTAGCCAATAACTGTAAAGGTGGCATCCATGAAATCATTCAGCCGAACACCAATGGAGAAATTGCGGATATTGAAAATCATGAAGTCTTTGCCCAAAAAATAAAAGAAATCCTCGAAAAAACCAATGATAAAGAAGCCATCAGAAAATCTATTCAATCAAGATTTTCAAAGGAAATTATTCTGGAAAAGTATTTTGATTTATTTGATAAGATATAAACGCAAAGACTTTGTGTCTCTGTGGTAAAAAATTCTTAAATTCGCAAAAATTAAAATTTAAATAAAAACCTCAAGGTTTTCAATAACTTCATACTTTAAACCTTAAACTTTAAACAAAATATTATGTCACAATTCGATGTTACTGTAATTGGTTCAGGTCCTGGTGGTTACGTTGCTGCAATCAGATGTGCGCAGTTGGGTTTCAAAACCGCTTTAATCGAAAAATATTCTACTTTGGGCGGTACATGTCTTAACGTAGGATGTATCCCTTCCAAAGCGCTTTTAGACAGTTCTGAGCATTTTCACAATGCGGCTCATACTTTCGAAAATCACGGAATTATCATCAACGAGCCAAAAGCAGATTTGGCAAGAATGATTGCCCGTAAAAATGAAGTAGTAGATCAGACAACTAAAGGAATTAATTTCTTAATGGACAAAAACAAGGTAACAGTTTTTGAAGGATTGGGAAGTTTCGAATCGGCTACTAAAATTAAAGTGACTAAAAACGATGGTTCTTCAGAAAGCATCGAATCAAAATATACCATCATTGCAACAGGTTCCAAACCTTCTACATTGCCTTTCATTACTTTAGATAAAGAACGCATTATCACTTCTACAGAAGCTTTGAATTTAAAAGAAATTCCTAAGCATTTGGTAGTAATTGGCGGTGGCGTTATCGGTTTAGAGTTGGGCTCAGTATATTTAAGATTGGGTTCAGAAGTGACGGTGGTAGAGTTTATGGACAAAATTATCCCAACCATGGATGGCGCTTTGTCTAAAGAACTTCAAAAAGTGTTGAAAAAACAAGGCATGAAGTTTATGCTTTCTACAGGAGTACAATCAGTAGAGAGAAAAGGAAACTCCGTAACCATTACGGCCAAAGACAAAAAAGGAGAAGAGGTAAAAGTAGAAGGAGATTATGTTTTGGTTTCTGTGGGGAGAAGACCTTACACAGACGGATTAGGATTAGAAAATGCAGGAGTAGAATTGGATGAAAGAGGCCGTGTAAAAGTAAATAACCATTTGCAAACCAACGTAGCGAATATCTACGCCATAGGAGATGTGGTGCAAGGAGCCATGTTGGCACATAAGGCAGAAGAAGAAGGCGTTTTTGTAGCAGAAACAATTGCCGGACAAAAACCACACATCAACTATAATTTAATTCCGGGAGTAGTATACACTTGGCCTGAAGTGGCTGGAGTAGGTAAAACCGAAGAGCAGTTAAAAGAAGAAGGAGCTGCTTACAAAGTAGGTTCTTTCCCGATGAGAGCTTTGGGAAGAAGCCGTGCTTCGGGTGATATCGATGGATTGATTAAAGTTTTGGCGGATGAAAAGACCGACGAAATTTTAGGCGTTCACATGATAGGAGCTAGAGTAGCGGACTTGATTGCAGAAGCGGTAATTGCGATGGAATTTAGAGCCAGCGCAGAAGATATTGCCAGAAGTTCCCATGCACACCCTACGTATGCAGAAGCTATTAAAGAGGCTTGTCTGGATGCTACAGGAAAAAGAGCATTGCATATGTAAAATAAAGAAACGTTTTATAAAATATAAAGAGAAGCATTTTTGCTTCTCTTTTTTTTTTTGGCAATCTACTCTGCTTCTTTTTTAGAAAATTTGGTTTTTAATGCAATAGTAGATTTCTTTGTCTTAAATAGATAAAGTTTTGGGCTTGCCGAAGGTGGGGTTTTAGAAGTTCAAATGTTCGATTTAGCATAAATGTATTTAAAAAACACAAATATTTCACTTATCACTTATCCCCGCATTGTGCCAAACCGATGTTGGCAGTAGTTTTTTTAATTCAATAGTACTTTTGGTATAAATTTCTCAAGTAATATTTTCATTTTGGGGTTGTCAATGGTTACAAATTTCCAATCAAGTTCGTTATCACTACTTGCAATAATTACTTTTTCTGCTTTGATTTTGTAAAATCCACTTTCTTTGTCAAATTCAACATTTCCAATTCCGAATTTCGATTCAAAGCTTTTTATCATTTGAGAAACTTTTTCGTCAGTATTTTCGATGTTAGTAAATTTCATTTGAATGGGGGAAATTATAAAGAACTTAACATAGTTAATATTTTCGATTTTTTTTGGCTCTTCGAATTTTAAGAATGTAGCAATTCCTGTTTTATATTCAATGTTCGGCATTTTATAAACTGCTTCCATTAGACTTTTTATTTGCTCTTTCGGAATAATTTCAAATAATTTTGGATTTGAATAATTTAAAGCATCATCTATTTTTCTTTCTGCTATAAGATTTAAATAATCGTTAAAATCCTTTTTAATTTCATTGTTCACGTCTACTCCTTGACCGAAAGAAATTAAGGTCTGAAAAAAAGCTAAAAATGTGATTATTTGTTTCATTTTTATTTTCGGTTTTGGTAAAATTACTGCCACATTCAAATATACGCATTGCGGCAATATTATCAAATTTAGTTAAAGTAATTTTTTCATTAAATTAAAAATCATAAAATAAGCTGAATATTATGACTTTTCTTAATGTTTAAAGTTTCTCTTTTTTTGTTTAAATTTACTACCATTAAATCAAAGACCTTTATGCATAAGATAGACATTGATTTTGTTGAAATGACTTTGGATATCATGAAATATTCTATCAACAGAATCACCAATACTTCCCCAGAATTTGGAAGTCCTAAAAAGGCTTCAGAACTTAAAGAACTGGTGGGAGAAACCGTAACGCCGAATGGTATTGGCGGTGAAAATGCCTTTGCCATCTGGACGGATATTTTATCCAAGGCCAATGTGCCGGTGAGTCACCCAAGGAATTTGTCTTTTGTGCCCTCAGCACCGTCAAGGGCATCTATTTTGTTTGATTTGGTGACTTCGGCTTCCAATATTCATGGTTCTTACTGGATGATGGGTGCAGGAGGTATTTTTGCAGAAAATGAAGCCATGAAATGGTTGGTTTCCCTTACGGGACTTCCTGATGGGGCTTTTGGGGTTTTTACGCCTGGTGGTACTGATGCCAATCTGTCTGCTATTATTACGGCAAGAGAAGCTTGGAGAAGCAAGTTTCCGGAAAATAAAAAGAAGAGAGGTGTTATTATTACCTCCGGGGGAGTACATTCTTCTGTGATTACGATGGCGAAAATTACAGACTCAGATGTTCATCTAATCAACAAAGAAGAAAAACTTACTGGTTCAGATTTAAGAGAGGAACTCGAAAATATGCCAGAAGAAGAAAGAAGTAAAGTCTTTGCGGTGATTGCTACAGCTGGTACCACCAATGCGGGGATTATTGATGATTTGGAAGGTATTGCACAGATTTGTGAAGAAAAAGGACTTTGGTTTCATGTAGACGCCGCCTATGGGGGAGGAGCTTTGGCTTCGCCTAAAGCAAAACCTCTTTTTAAAGGAATAGAAAAAGCCAACAGCATTACCATCGATCCACATAAATGGCTGTTTACCACCTATGATTGTGGTGCGGTGATTTACAGGAATCCTGAACTGGCCAAGGAAGCGCTTTCGCAGCATGGTTCTTATCTTGATATTTTTCAGGATGAAGGCGCCAGAGGCTTTAATCCATCAGACTATCAGGTACAGTTGACAAGAAAGCTGAGAGGACTTTCTCTTTGGTTTTCATTGGCGATGCATGGCACAGAAGTCTATAAAAGTGCTGTGGAAATAGGTTTGGATTTGGCTCAAAAAGCCAAAGAATTGATTGATCAAAACCCAAATTTGGAAATGGTAAGAGAGCCCGGATTGAGTTGTGTTTTGTTCCGAAGAAAGGGCTGGCAGCCACAAGATTACTACAACTGGACCTATAAAAACCATAAAGGAAACATTGCTTTGGTAACGCCTACCAAATGGCAGAATGAAAATGAACCAGAAACCGTAGCGCGTTTCTGCTTCATTAACCCCGATACTACGGAGGAAGACATAAAGGTTATTTTAGAAACCATGAATTAATTTGATCTAATTAAAAAACTTACAATGATGATTTCACCTATTTATCCTTGTCTTTGGTTTGAAAAAGACGCCATAGACGCTGCAAAGTTCTATTTAGATATTTTCCCAAATTCTGAAATCCTTTCAGAAAATCCATGGGTAGTATACTTTACTTTAAATGGAAGTACCATCATGTTGCTTAATGGTGGAAAGGCCCATCAACTCTCAGAGGCAGTTTCCTTGGTGGTAGAATGTGATACCCAAGAAGAAATAGATTATTATTGGGCAAAACTGCTTCAGAATGGCGGACAGGAAAAAGTTTGCGGTTGGCTTACCGATCAGTTTGGGGTAAGTTGGCAGATATTTCCTAGGTTTTTGATTGATAAATTGAACAATCCGGAAACGGCACCCAAAGTTTTTGAAGCTTTTCAGGATATGGTAAAATTTGACATTGAAAAATTGAAAAAAGCCTTGGAATAAATTTCAAATTTAAAACCGTACTTTTGCACCCGAAACAAGCGCATTATGGAAGTTGGTAAAATTCAGACTTTAAAAATTTCAGAGAAAAACAGTTCAGGATTTTTCCTTGAGTCAGAAACTGGTGAAAAAGCATTTTTGCCTAAAATTTTTGCAGACGAAGACCTGGAAATTGGTGATTCAATGGAAGTATTTGTCTATCAGGATGATGACAAACTGAAGGCTACCACAGAAATACCAACAGCTGAAGTGGGAGAGTTTGCGGTGATGAACTGCGTACAGTCTATGCCAAGCGGGGCTTTTATGGATTGGGGTATTATTAAAGACCTTTTTATTCCTTACAAACAACAAAAAGGGAAGATCATAGAAGGCAAAAGATATTTGGTTTACATTTATGTTGATGAAGTTTCAGGAAGAATTACCGGAACTACCAAATTCAAAAGAAACCAAAGTTATGAGAATGTTCCTTTCACAAAAGGAGATGCGGTAGATTTAATTATTGCCGGAGAATCCGAATTGGGCTGGAATGTGGTCATCAACAAAAAGTATTTGGGATTAATTTACACTTCTGATGTCTTTAAAAAACTCTATCCATTGTCTGAAGAAATGGGTTATATCAAAACCATACGCGAAGATGGCAAGATAGACGTCACGCTTCAAAAGCAAGGTTTTGTAGAAAATATAGACGAATTCAAACAAAAAATTCTAGATGCTTTGGAAGCCAATTATGGTCTTTTGTACTTAACGGATGCCTCTTCCCCGGAAGAGATAAAAGAAGAGTTGCAGATGAGCAAAAAGAATTTTAAAAAGGCCATCGGTGGGCTATATAAAGACAAAGTCATTGAAATTTTGGAAGACAAAATCAGACTTTTATAAAATCAAAAAGAGCAGAAATTTCTGCTCTTTTTTTATTCTTTTTTCACAACCAAAACGAAATCATCTTCTAAAAGTTTATAACCAAAGTCATAGACAAAAAAATATTGAGATCCGTTTTTGTAGGTCTTGATATTGGTGAAATATTCAAAATCAAACCCTAAGGTGGAAAGTTTATTTTTAGAGGTTTTGGCTTTACCTTCAATGAATTTTTGTTCGGAGAGAATTCTGAAATTTTTACGCAATTTATTATTGACATTGCGCATTAGATTGGTTTGGTCTTTATGCTGCTTGTTGTTGTAGGCGTTTCTACAAGCATCATCGCAGAATTTCTTGTCACTTCTTCCGATAATGGTTTCTCCGCACTCCAGACAGTTTTTCATAATCTCCGTTTTATTTCAAATATAATAAAAAACGTCAATCATTTGAAAACAAATAAGATATATCTGCTATTTTAAGATGCCTCTTATCTTATTGGCATTTCTGATGAGCTCTTCTAGTAACTCATAATTTTCTTTTTCTAGAGCTGATTTAAATTTCCTCAGCTGGGTGATATGCTCATTTAAAACATCCAAAACATTTTCTTTGTTTTGTTTAAAGATAGGTACCCACATTTCAGGGTGCGATTTGGCAAGCCTTACTGTACTAGAAAAACCAGAACTCGCCAACTGGAATATAGTATCTTCTTCGCGTTCTTTTTCTAAAACAGTATTGGCTAGTGCATAAGAAGTAATGTGTGAGATATGTGAAATATAGGCCGTATGCACATCATGGTCTGTAGAAGGCATGTAGATAGTATGCATGTCTAGCGTTTTGGCAATTTCTTCTACCAACTGAAGGGCATCAGGAGAAGATTTTTCTTTATCACAAATAACGGCGGCTCTTTCTGAGAAGCTTTCCTTTTGGGCAGATTTTGGTCCACTATTTTCGGTACCCCACATCGGGTGAAAGGCTACATAGCGGTTTCTTCTAGGGTGGTCTTTAATGGCAGCGGCAATTCCGGATTTGGTAGAACCTACATCCATTACGGTTTGTTTATCAGAAATTAAATCCAATACTTGCGGTAAAACCTTTACCGTAGCATCCACCGGGATGGCTACAATGATGAGGTCTGCATTTTTAACCCCAGTTTCAAAATCTGAGGAGGAATTGATGATGCCCAATTCTATAGCCTCCTGAAGGTGGGCTTCAGATTTATCTATACCGATAAATTCATTAGAAAATTTCTTTTCACGAAGTTTCAATGCTAAAGAACCTCCTATTAACCCTACACCAATTACAGCAACTTTCATCTATTTTAATTTTTTTACATGCAATAGTTTCACTTCGTTTTTACATTTTTCGAAAGTAACCTCATATTGAGGATTTTTTTCAGGAGAAGTAAGTACATAAAAGGGACAAGGCTCTTTTTGTGCATTGCTTTTCTCAAAATTAATTTCTCCTTTGGCAATAATGCTATCCTTAATGAAATTGTCTTGAAGATTCAGCGTCTGAATTTCTTTTTTGCATTCTTCAGAATAGCTAAAATCCTTGGAAAGTGTTTCAGCAATTACTCTAGAATTGGGCAAATAACCACTGCAGCTCGCCCCCTTTTTGTTAAGGATAAAAAACATAATTAACAAGCCCGGAATAAGTCCTATTAAATAAAATCTTAATTTTCTCATGAGTTTTATAAGCCTATTTATAGATAGGCTGCATCAATTTTATGCAGTTTAAATTATTAAAAAATCAAAAGATTGATATCGTGATACGTAAGGTCGAATTTATCACAAATCACTTTTTTGGTGTGTCTGCCTTTGTACATATAAAGAGACTGTTTCATTTCATTGCGTTTCAGAAGCATATTCTCAAAACCACCTTCTTCATCGTAGTTCAATAGATAGCTCAGGAAGAAGTTGGATATGGCTTTAGTAGTTGTCCTTGGCATTCTGGAGGTAAGGTTGGGCAAACCACAATGCAGCACATCATGTTTTATTACCACAGGATTTTCGTGAGAAGTCACTTCAGAAGTCTCTATACAACCACCAAAATCTATGGTAAGGTCTACAATAACACTTCCTTTCTTCATCACTTTTACCATGTCTTCCGTTACAACAACTGGCATATTCAGCCTTGGTAAAGCCCCAATCACAACATCTGCACGTCTCAGACTTTTGGTGAGTTCTTTCGGATCTATAATAGAAGTGGGTACTCGAGAATCTACTAATGTATTGAGTCTTCTAAGTTTAGAAAGCGAATTGTCAAATACTTTTACACTGGCTCCCAATCCAATGGCAGCTTTGGTGGCAAATTCTCCTACAATACCGGCTCCTAAAACCACCACTTCTGTTGGTCTTACTCCAGTAATGCCACCCAGCATCATTCCGTTTGATTTTGCCAATAATTCTGAGGCATAAAGAATAGAAATTCTACCGGCAATTTCTCCAATGAGCCTCACTAAAGATAGTTGACGATATTCATCCATGATGAATTCAAAAGCAATAGCATTGATTTTTTTCTCTGCCAATTTTTTGAAGTATTCTTTGTTTCGTAAGTTGATTTGAAGAGCTGAAACCAGATAAGCATTGGGTTTTAGGTATTCTATTTCTTCTTCTGTTGGTGGATTTATTTTAAGGACCAAATCTTGGCCATAAACTTCACTTTTGTCTGTGGTAATCTGTGCGCCCGCTTCAGAGAAAAGAAAATCTGTAAAGAAAGAACCTTCGCCGGCTCCGGCTTCAATGATAATTTGATGCCCATGTTCTACCAAAACCTGTACGGCATCAGGGGTTATGCTTAGTCTTTTTTCGTTAAGACATGTTTCTTTGGGGATTCCAATGCTGAATTTTTTTTCTCTTTTCAGAACCTCCAATTTTTCTTCTTTTGGTATTAATTCTTCCTCTTTAAAAGGGGTGAATATGGTAGAACTCATTGCTTATCTTTTAATAAACAAAGGTATAAAATATTTGGGATTAATGATTGACGATTTGGGATGGAAAATCCTAAATTATATAAAGTCAATCTCCCGGTAATCTCCCAGATTGTTTATTTTCATTTCATGATGGGGAAGGTCTGCCAATTCTTCTTCATAAATCTCCGGCCATTCTATAATGCAGAGGTAGGCATTGTCCAGATATTCTTCTATGCCTATGTCATACACTTCTTCTATTGATTTCATGCGGTACAAATCAAAATGGAAGATTTTTCCTTTTGCTGAATCATACTCATTCACAATGGCATAAGTAGGAGAGGAAACTTCGTCTGTACTGCCTAAATTTTTCAGTAAAAATTGGGTAAAAGTAGTTTTGCCCGCGCCTAAGTTTCCTTTAAGCAAAAGGATATTGTGTTTCAGATGGGGCAGAATTTCTTCTATCACATTCTGCCATTCTTGTATGGTGTTTATTTTGAATTGCATGGGTATATTTCTGAAATATTTTTCAAAAATACGATTTTATAAAATTTTGAATATAAATTGTTTTAAGGCTTCAATTTTTTTGAGCGATTTTGTACCCATTTTACGGTTTCGAGTATCCCCAAAACCATAAAGGCCGCAAGAAGTGAAATGAGCAGATGTTTCAACCCCGGATAATTAAACCCAAAAATACTTCTTAAATAAGGAATAACGTTGAGCATTATCAATAATGCAGTTGCAAAAAACACCACAAGAAGCAATGCATAATTTTTTTCTAAAATTACCGACAATGCGTTTCTTGTTCTTGAAATAGTAGTGATAATTAGGAAAATATTGCCTATAATCAAGGCAGAAAAGGTGATGGTTCTTATTTCTCCCTCATTATGTCCTTCATTTTGGGTTATGAAATAGACGGACAATACCATCATCCATAAAAGCATGCCTTTGAAAATACTGTAAACAATGTCTTTATAGCCAAAGAAAATTTCATTAGGGTTTCTTGGAGGCCTTTTCATAATGCCGATTTCTTCCTTTTCGGATTCAAAAACAACCGAACAGACGGGGTCTATTATCAATTCCATAAAGACAATATGCACGGGCATTAGAAGAATGGGTATCTTGTCAAAAAAAGCCGGCAAAAGAGTAAGCCCAATGATGGGGATATGGATGGCGATGATGTAGACCATGGCTTTTTGAAGGTTGTCAAAAATTTTGCGTCCCAATCTGATGGCATAAACTATAGAGCTGAAATTGTCGTCCAAAAGAACGAGGGAGGAAGCTTCTCTAGCGACGTCGGTACCCTTTTTACCCATCGCGATTCCTATGTCTGCCGATTTCAGTGCAGGGGCATCATTGACGCCGTCGCCAGTCATTGCCACAATTTCTCCATTGGCTTTTAAAGCTTTTATGATTTGAAGTTTCTGTTCGGGGATGATTCGCGCGAAAATGCTAACGTTTTTTATTTTTTCTTTCAATTCATCATCCGTCATTATTTTTAAATCTGCCCCTGTTAAAACATCTCCATCAGTAGAAATTCCTGCATGTTTGGCAATGCTTTTGGCGGTAGATGGATAGTCTCCGGTAATCATAATTATTCTAATGCCTGCATTTTTGCATTCTTCTACCGCTTGTGGAACTTCCGGCCTAATGGGATCTTCAAAACCAATAAAACCTAAAAATTCAAATTCAAAATCCTTTTGATTTGTCTCAGGAATAAAATGAGTAAAACTGGCCTTTGCTACTCCTAAAACTCTTTGGCCGCTGTGTGCCATTTCGTGTATTTTTTGATGGAGTTCTTTTTTTTGATCATCACTCATCCTGCATAAAGAAAGGATACTTTCGGGGGCACCTTTGCAACAGGCCAGATTAGAATTTTCATCTGTTTTCAGTACTCTGGTCATTGCAAGTAAATCTTTACTTAGAGGATATTCTTTGAGCAGTGTAAAATCGTGAGGGTTTGGAATGACAAAATTTTTATAGGAATTTTCAATGGCTTTTTCCATGGGGTCTATCGTGTTTTTGGAAGAAGCTAAGAAAGAAATCTTCAGTATTTCATGGATCCTTTCTGAATGTTGACTGAAATTTTTTTTCTCAATCAAGGTATCATGACAATAGAGGGTTGCAATATCCATTTTGTTTTGCGTGATGGTGCCTGTTTTGTCGCTGCACAAAACCGTTGCAGAGCCCAAAGTTTCTATAGCAGAAGGCTTTCTAGTCAATACATTATTTTGGGCAAGTCTCCATGCGCCGATTATAAAAAAAGCGGTAAGAACTACCGGAAATTCCTCAGGAAGCATAGCCATGGCCGTAGCAAGGCCGTTTAACAATGATTCGATGAAATTGCCTCGAGTAAAATAAAATGCAATTATTACAACTAAACTTAGAGAAATTCCAATTAAAAACAAGTTTCTGACAAGTCTTTTTATCTCATTTTGAATTGGGGTTTTGTCTTGTTCTATTTTTTGCAATGACGTCCCAATTTTTCCAAATTCTGTAGCAGATCCTGTTTGGGTAACCTTCATTATGCCTTTTCCCTGAATCACAAGAGTTCCGCTGTAGACATTACTATTAAGTGGGTTTTCTGTTTTGCTATTTTTGTGAACCGCAAGAGATTCCCCCGTAAGTAAAGATTCGTCTACGGCAAGGTTATGGCATTCTGATAAGATTCCGTCTGCCGCAATCCTGTCGCCCTCGTTCAGTATTATCAAATCTCCTGCAACTACTTCTCTGCCTGCAATCCTGGTTTCTATACCATCACGAATAACCAATGCCCTAGGAGAAGAAATTCTCTTAAGCGCGGCCAATGCTTTCTCAGATTTTTGATATTGGTAAAAAGAAATGAAAATGATAATAAATATCCAACTGAGTAGAATGATGCTTTCTCTGTATTCTCCCAAAAATAAATAAATGCTGCCGCAAGAAATCAAGAGGATAAACATGGGTTCTTTTATCACTTCCAAAGACAATTGTAAAAGGTTTTTGGGTTTTGAATTTTCTAATTCATTAAAACCCAATTCTTTCAGTTTTTTGGAAGCCTCTTCGCTTGTGAGTCCTTTATACATTGTGAATTTATTTTAGTCTTAAGAACGTTGTAATCAAATTTAACCTAAATTCAATAAAAAAGCGGAAAAATCTACAGATTTTTCCGCTTCTATACTTAAGCATGAAAAACTACTTCGGCTCCAAAATACTGATCGGGATAATAATTTCTTCCAAAGAAATTCCCCCGTGTTGGTAGGTATCTTTGTAGTAACTCACAAAATGGTTGTAGTTTTTAGGATACGCCAAAAAGATGTTGTTTTTGGCGAAAATGTATTTGCTGCTGAGGTTGCCTTTGGGTAAAAACAGCTTTTCGGGTTGAGAAACAGCCCAAACGTCTTTAGAATCATAAGACAAAGATTTTCCTGTTTTGTAACGGATATTGGTACTCGTTTCTCTATCACCAATTACCTGACTTGGTTTTTTAACATAAATCATACCATGGTCCGTAGTAATGGCGAGTTTAAAACCATTTTCTGCAGCAAGTTTAATGATTTTGATGATAGAAGAATTCTCAAACCAATTGTAGGTAAGTGAACGGAAGGTTTTGTCGTCTCTTATCAGTTGATCTATGATATGGTTGTCGGTTTTAGCATGTGAAAGGATATCGATAAAATTATAAACAATCACCAATAAATCATTGTTTTTATGCTGATTGAAATCTTCCAGTATCTTTCTTTCAAAATCTGCATTCAAGATTTTGAGGTATTTCATAGATTTATGAGAAAGCCCAATGCGTTTCAGTTGGTCTTCTAAAAATTCTCTTTCATGTTCGTTTTTGTTTCCTTCTTCATTGTCGTTAAACCATTTATCCGGAAAACGCTTTTCTATTTCAGAAGGCATTAATCCTGCAAAAAAAGAGTTGCGGGCATATTGGGTTGCCGTAGGCAAAATACTGAAATAGTAGTCTTCAGAAACCTTATTGTAGAACTTTGCAAATAAAGGTTCTATCACTTTCCATTGGTCGTAACGGAGGTTGTCTACCATCAGCAATAGCACTTTGTCTTTTTCTAAAACAGGTTTTATTTTTTCTTTAAAAGCGGTATGAGACATAATGGGCTTATCATTGCTTTGAAGCCAATTTTCGTAATTTTTCTCAATGAATTTGGCAAACTGTATGTTGGCTTCTTCTTTTTGTGATTGCAATAAATCTACAAACTCATTATTGAATACTTTGTCGAATTTTATCTCCCAAGCCAAGATTTTCTTGTAATACTCTGCCCATTCTTGATAAGAATTCACATAGCTTAATTCCATAGAAAGGTTACGGAATTCTTGCTGGTATTCTAATTTTGTTTTTTGCTCTACCAAATCTTCCTCCTGAAGGTTTTTTTTGAGCGAAAGCAATACCTGATTAGGGTTTACCGGCTTTAGAATATAGTCTGAAATCTGAGAACCGATGGCTTGTTCCATGATGTGCTCTTCTTCATTTTTGGTCACCATAACTATCTTGATAGAAGAATCTACATCCTTAATCATTGGGATGGCTTCCAAGCCTGAAATTCCAGGCATGTTTTCATCTAATAAAGCCAATTGAAATTTCTCTGTTTCCATCATTTCCAATGCTTCATTAACATTGTTAACAGGAGTTATGCTGTAGCCTTTATTTTCAAGAAAAACAATGTGCGGCTTTAGTAAATCTATCTCATCATCAATCCAAATTATTTTTGACATATAAATGGGTGTTTAAGGTAATATGTATACTTAAGATCAATTCTTTTATTTTCTAAAAATCAAAAATACGGTAAAAAGGTCTTAAATATTGTATAAATTAATTTTAAAATGGGTTAAAATTACGTTAAACTAAATTTCCGTAATTTTGTATCAATTATTACTCAATAAGCATTATTAATAAACTATATGAGCATCAACAAACTCAAAATTATAAACGATCCTGTTCATGGATTTATCAAAATACCTTATGAAATTTTATATGATGTCATAGAGCATCGTTTTTTTCAACGATTGAGAAGAATTTCTCAAACGGGTTTGTTGAGTTTGGTCTTTCCGGGTGCTACCCATACGCGTTTTCATCATGCCATAGGGGCGATGCATCTGATGTATACAGCCTTGGAAACCCTTAAGCAGAAAGGTGTAAAGATTTCTGAGGAAGAAGAAAAGTCTGCTATGTTGGCGATATTGCTTCATGATGTAGGGCATGGACCTTATTCTCATGCTTTAGAATCATTATTGATGGAAGATTGGCATCATGAAAAACTTTCTATTTTATTGATGCATAAACTCAATGAAGAGTTTAATGGCCAACTGAGCATGGCGATAGAAATGTTTCAAGGAAAATACCATAGAAGATTTTTTAATCAACTGATTTCTTCTCAATTAGATGTAGACCGATTGGATTATCTGAACCGCGATAGTTTCTTTACAGGGGTTTCCGAGGGAAGCATCAATACCCAAAGAATTATTTCCATGATCAATGTTAAGGATGATGAATTGTTGATTGATGAAAAAGGGGTGTATTCTATAGAGAACTATCTTACGGCAAGGATGTTTATGTATTGGCAGGTCTATTATCATAAGACCTCTGCTTTGGCGGAGCATCTTTTGGTGAAAATACTCAATAGGGCAAAGCAGTTGATTGCTGAAGGAAAGCAAATAGAAGCACAAGGCAATTTGAAATATTTCCTTTACAAAAATGAAGTGGAAAACAATTTGGATGAAGATATTAAAAGATTTACCCAATTAGATGATACCGATGTACTTTCTGCTATAAAATCATGGCAAAATTCAGATGATCTTGTTTTGAGTTATTTCTGTAAAGCGGTGGTGAATAGAAAATTTCCTAAAACCGTTTTTTCTTCGCATCCTTTTTCAGAGGGAGAAGTTGCTGAAAAAATTGCCAAAACCAATCAGTTTTTTGGAATTAAAAATGGAGAACTATTGGTAGAGCAAATCAGCAGAACATTGCTTCCATACGACAGAGAAAAGCAGCCTATTTTTTTATTGAAAAGAAATGGAGAAAAGGTTAAATTAGAAGAAGCAGAAACACAAATTCTATCAGAGCATATTCATCTTCCTACTACCAAAAACATACTATATTTCCCAAGAGAATTATGATATGAATAATAATTGGTAAAAAAAGTGAAAATTTCTTCTGTATATTAAGATTTTCATATCTTTGCACGATATGGAATTTACTGCAGTTACAATTGCAAATTTTATAAATGGAAAAATCTTGGGAGATGAAAACGCTTCTATATCAGGTGTTTCGCCAATAGAAAGTGCGCAAAATGGCCAGCTTTCTTTTGTAGCTCAAGAAAAATTTGCAGACTATATTTCAAATTCAGAAGCATCAGTAATTATTGTTTCTGAAAAATTCGTTAAAAATCAAGACTATAAGCCTACTTTAATTGTGGTAGAAGATGCATACCTTTCTTTTCAGGTATTGATGAATCTCTATCAACAAATGAAAGAAGAAAAGAAAACCGGCATAGAACAACCTTCATCCGTCTCAGAAAGCGCTGTTTTGGGAGAAGAAGTTTTTGTAGGAGCATTTTCTTACATTTCAGAAAAAGCAAAAATAGGTAATGGTACACAGATTCAGCCTCAGGTTTTTATTGGTAAAAATGTAAAAATAGGAGACAACTGTATCATCTACAGTGGTGCTAAAATCTATGACTACTGTGTGATAGGAGATAACTGCATAATCCATTCGAACTCGGTAATAGGCTCTGATGGTTTTGGTTTCCAGCCTACTAAGGATGGTTATCAGAAAATTCCTCAATTAGGAAATGTAGTATTGGAAAACAATGTAGAAATAGGTTCTAATTGTAGTATAGATAGAGGTACTATTGGTTCTACCATCATTGGAGAAGGTACTAAGATTGATAATCTAATTCAGATTGCTCACAATGTGAAAATTGGCAAAAATAATGTTATTGCGGCACAGGCAGGTATTGCAGGTTCTACCGTAATTGGCGACTGGAATATGATTGGAGGCCAAACAGGTATTGTAGGTCATATCAAAATAGGAAATCAGGTAAGGATACAGGCGCAGAGTGGAGTAAATGCCAGTGTAGAAGACGGTCAAACAATATATGGTTCTCCGGCAATAGCGGCAGGAGATTACCGTAGAAATTATGTTCATTTTAGAAATTTAACAGAGATTGTTAAAAGGATTTCAGATTTAGAAAAAAACTCGAAAGAAAACACTAATGAGTGACAAACAAAAAACTTTAGGTAAAGAGATTTCCCTTTCTGGGATTGGATTGCATACAGGCAAGCAGGTGAACTTAACGATGAAGCCTGCAAAAGAAAATACGGGTTTCGTTTTCGTGAGAACAGACCTTGAAGGAAACCCTCAGGTAGAAGCAGATGTAAACTATGTTACTACTACTGAACGAGGAACTACTCTTGAAAAATTAGGGGTTAAAATCCATACTTGCGAGCATCTTTTAGCTGCTTTGGTAGGGATGGATGTAGACAATGCTATTTTAGAAATGGACAGTGCAGAACCGCCAATTTTAGATGGTTCTTCTAAATTCTTTGTAGAAGCTATAGATGAAGCGGGTGTTATAGAACAAGAATTGAATAGAGAATATTTAGTGATTAAGGAAGTGATGAACTATGTAGATCCTGCTACAGGTTCAGAAATTACCATCATCCCTTCAGAAAACTACGAAATAACGACCATGGTAGATTTTGGGACTAAAATTTTAGGTACTCAAAATGCTTCTCTTAAAAATATTGCAGATTTTAAAGAAGAGATTTCTTCGGCAAGAACTTTCAGTTTTTTACATGAATTAGAAATGCTTCTAGACAGCGGTTTGATAAAAGGTGGTGATATTTCTAATGCTATTGTATATGTAGACAAGGAATTGACTCCGGAAACTGCAGAAAAATTGAAAAAAGCTTTCGGCAGAGAAGAAGTTTCTATGAGACCAAATGGTATCTTGGATAATCTTACACTTAATTATCCTAACGAAGCTGCCCGTCACAAATTGTTGGATGTGATTGGTGATTTGGCTTTGACGGGGGTTAAAATAAAAGGAAAAGTAATTGCTACCAAACCGGGGCATTATGTAAATACACAGTTTGCTAAAAAACTGAACAGACAGTGGAAATTGCAGAAAAAGAAAAACGTTCCAGATTTTGATTTAACAAAAGAACCAGTTTATGATATCAACGGTATTATGCGTCTGTTGCCGCATAGACCACCTTTTTTGTTGATTGATAAGATTTTGGAGCTTTCAGAATCTCATGTAGTAGGTCTTAAAAATGTTTCTATGAACGAACCTTTCTTTGTAGGACATTTTCCTAAAGAACCTGTAATGCCAGGGGTTCTTCAGATTGAAGCCATGGCACAGACTGGCGGGATTTTGGTTTTGGCAAACGTTCCGGACCCTGAAAACTATTCCACTTATTTTGTGAAAATTAACGATGTGAAATTCAAGAAAAAAGTAATTCCTGGAGACACACTTATCTTTAAAATAGAATTGATAGAACCTATCAGAAGGGGCATTGTTCATATGCAGGGCTATGGCTACGTAGGAGACAGCGTAGTGGTAGAAGCAGAATTGATGGCTCAGGTTGCTAAAACTAAAACAGACGCATGATTCATCAGTTAGCCGCAGTAGACAGACGTGCCAAAATAGGCAAAGATGTTACGATAGAACCATTTACCACCATTGCTGCAGATGTAGAAATAGGGGAAGGAACCTGGATAGGTCCTAATGTTACCATAATGGATGGTGCCAGAATTGGCAAAAATTGTAGAATTTTTCCGGGAACCGTTATTTCGGCTATTCCTCAGGATTTGAAATTCGATGGCGAAGATACGCTTACCATTGTTGGAGACAGAACCACCATTAGAGAATGTGTAACCATCAACAGAGGAACTAAAGCCCTAGGCTATACTAAAGTAGGTAACGACTGCCTTATTATGGCGACTTCTCACATTGCACACGACTGTGTATTGGGAAATAACGTAATCATTGTAAACGGATGTGGTATTGCCGGTCACGTAGAAATTGGAGATTTCACGGTCATGGGAGGTCTTTCTGCAGTGCATCAGTTTGGGAAAATTGGCAAGCATGTCATGATTTCAGGTGGTACTTTGGTAAGAAAAGATATTCCTCCTTATGTAAAAGTAGCAAGGGAGCCTATGTCTTATGCCGGTATTAATTCTGTAGGATTGAGAAGAAGAGGCTTCAGCAATGAAAAAATTTTCGAAATTCAGAAAATATACAGATCTCTCTTCCAGATGAAAATGAATATTTCTCAAGCAACTGCATTCATTGAAAAAGACATGCCGCCAACTGAAGAAAGAGATGAGATTTTAGAATTTATCAAAAATTCACCAAGAGGTATCGTAAAAGGATACGGCTCTGGGAAAGAATAAAAAATAAAAATAAGACTTAAAACATAATTACATTTTAATGGCAACAAGTAACGATATTAAAAAAGGACTTTGTATAGAATACAGTAACGATATTTACAAGGTAATAGAATTCTTACACGTAAAACCAGGAAAAGGACCTGCTTTCGTAAGAACAAAACTAAAATCTGTAACCAATGGTAAAGTAGTAGACAATACTTTTTCTGCCGGTCACAAGATTGATGAGGTAAAAGTAATTACTCGTAAATTTCAATATTTATATGATGATGAGAATGGTTTCCATTTCATGAACAATGAAGATTTTACTCAGATGTATCTTAACAAAGAGATGATTGAGAATGCACAGTTTATGAAGGCTGGGGAAGAAGTTACCATCATTATGAAAGAAGCAGATGAAACGCCTCTTTCTGCGGAGATTCCTCCAACGGTATATTTGGAAGTAGTAGAAGCAGACCCAGGTGTTAAAGGAAATACCGCTACCAATGCATTGAAAAACTGCATTGTAGAAACAGGGGCAAGAGTTTTGGTTCCACTTTTCATTGAAGCAGGAGACAAAATTAAAGTCAACACAGAAGACGGTTCTTATTTAGAGAGAGTAAAATAAAATCTTAATAGCGGGTTATAAGTCTCTTATAACTCGTTTTTATTTATAATTTTATGAGATTTAAAACGCCACAAAATTTAAAAACGATTGCCGAATTAATTGGCGCTAAATTTATTGGAGATGAGAATTTTCAAGTTCTAGGAACCAATGAAATTCACCGTGTTAAAGCTGGTGAAATTGTATTTGTTAACCATCCTAAATATTATGATAAAGCGCTCAATTCTGAGGCTACCATTATTTTGATAGATAAGGAAGTTGCTTGTCCCGAAGGAAAAGTGCTTTTGGTTTCGGAGGATCCCTTTAGGGATTTTAATAAAATCAATGAGCATTATCAAGGCATTCAGACTTTTGAAACGAGTGGTAAAAATTTTGAAATTGGAGAAAACTGCAAAATTCATCCATCCGTTATTATTGGAAATGATGTTAAGATTGGAGATAATTGCCTTATTTTTCCGAACGTAGTTATTGGTGACCGTACAGAAATCGGAAATAACTGTATCATCCAAGCAGGAACTGTATTAGGCGGTGATGCTTTCTATTACAACAAAAATTCAGAAGGCTTTCGCAAAATGCTTTCGGTGGGGAATGTAATTTTAGAAGATCAGGTAGAAATAGGAGCCAATTGTTGTATTGATAGAGGTGTTACAGATTCTACGATCATCAAAAAAGGCTCCAAGCTGGATAATCTTATTCAGGTAGGTCATGATACCGTTCTTGGTGAAAGGACTTTAGTAGCTTCTGGCTCTATGATTGCAGGATGTTGTATCATAGAAGAAGATGTACAAATATGGGGGCAGGTAGGTATAGCATCTGGTAAAAGGGTAGGTAAAGGAGCTGTTCTTTTGGGTAAAACCGGTGTGAATAAAGATTTAGAAGGAGGTAAAACCTATTTTGGCAGTTTGGCTGAAGAATTTAGAGATTATCTAAAAAAAGAGGTGAAATTAAAGAATTTATAGTCTTTTCCATTTTGTGAAAAGTTTAAAAAATAGTATTTTTGTAAAGTTTTAACATAAAAATAACTGCTGAAAGCATAAAGCCGACAGTAAAAAGCAAATCATAATATCATGTCAGTATTAGTAAACAAAGATTCAAAAGTAATCGTTCAAGGATTTACTGGAAACGAAGGAACATTCCACGCAAGTCAAATGATTGAATATGGCACCAACGTAGTAGGTGGGGTAACTCCAGGAAAAGGAGGTACAGAACATCTAGGGAAGCCAGTATTCAATACAGTTGCTGATGCGGTACAAAAAGCGGGAGCTAATGTGAGTATTATCTTCGTACCACCTGCATTTGCTGCAGATGCCGTAATGGAAGCTGCGGAAGCAGGGATAAAAGTAATTGTTTGTATTACTGAAGGAATTCCTGTAGCTGATATGGTAAAAGTAAAAGAATACATCAAAGATAGAGACTGTAGATTGATTGGTCCTAACTGTCCTGGTATCATCACTTCTGATGAAGCTAAAATTGGGATTATGCCTGGTTTCGTTTTCAAAAAAGGAAGAGTAGGTATTGTTTCTAAATCTGGAACCCTTACTTATGAAGCAGCAGATCAGGTTGTAAGAGCTGGTTTCGGTGTTTCTACAGCTATTGGTATTGGTGGGGACCCAATTATTGGTACTACTACTAAAGAAGCTTTGGAGCTTTTCATTAACGATCCAGAAACTGACGCTGTAGTAATGATTGGTGAGATTGGAGGTTCTCTAGAAGCTGAAGCTGCAAGATGGTATGCTGCCAGTGGTTCTAAAAAACCTGTAGTAGGTTTCATCGCGGGGCAAACTGCACCTAAAGGTAGAACTATGGGACATGCTGGTGCTATTGTAGGTGGAGCTGATGATACTGCACAAGCTAAAATGAAAATTATGGCAGAATGTGGAATCAATGTGGTAGATTCGCCAGCTGATATAGGAAAAACTGTTGCTAAAGTATTAGGATAAAATTCTTATATTTGAAAATAAATTTTTTAAAACTTCATAATAATTTTTTTATTATGAAGTTTTAATTTTAAACACAAAACAGATGAAAATTTTTTTAAACTCTCCAAAAGTGTTACTATGTTCGTTAATGCTTTTTTCTTCAATGGCTTACTCGCAAGTTGATTTTTCTTCTACAAGATTTGGTTTAATTGCAGGGCCTACCTATTCTAGAGTTCAGAATGCACATAATCCCTCATCAGGAAGGACTAGTTTTTATGGAGGCGCATTTGCCTTAATCCCAATAGGAGGAGACGATATGTTCTATTTTCAGCCTCAGGTAGAATATTTGAGTGCTGGCGAAAAAGGACAGGGAAATACAGTATATGCCAGTAACTATCTGAGTATTCCTGTATATTTTAAAGCCTATTTTTCTGAGGCAGAATCAGAATTTTTTGGTCAGTTTGGTCCAAGATTCGGGTTTTTAATTGATCAGAAAATAACAGATCCTTCTAAAACAATTTATTTAGCCAATCAATATGGTAAAGCCGCCGGATTTGATTTTGCTCTTTCTGCCGGACTGGGATTCAGCTACAAAAGAAAATGGGAGATTACGGGTAGATTTGATTTTGGAATGTCCAATAATTTACCGGACTTAATGAATAAAGAATCCCAAGATCCTTCTTCTGCACTAAAGAAAAGACAGCATGTGCTGAGTGCCGGCATCTCTTATATTTTTGATTAATACTATTTATAACCATAACAAACCCGCCCAAGATAATCTTGGGCAGGTTTTGTTATATTTTATGATACACCTCTTCAAAAGGCACTCTGCATCGTTCTCCCCAGATGCCTTCGTTTCCTTTTCTGATGCCGCAAGAAATCACCATGTTTATTTCGGCACTGTAAGGCAGATTTAGCGCTTTCTTAATTCTTTTGCTGTCAAACCCTTCTAATGGGCAGGTATCATATCCTTCGTTGGCCATTGCAATCATAAAGGTTTGAGCCGCTAAGGCACAAGATTTATGTACCACTACACGCATATCATTTTCTGATACTTGGCGCACAATAGGGCGGAACAAGCCCACTGTTCTGGTAATTAAAAGTCTTACGGCTCCAACGATACCAAAAAAGCGCGTGTACAGAAAAGGCATTATTTTTCCGTAATACATTTTACGGTCGTTAATTCTTTTTTCTTGTCGGTCTTCAGGGCTGTATTTCTTGATGTTTTCCTTTTCAAAATCAAGGACAAATTGAGCTCTCTTTTTATGCAAATCTTGTCTTGTGACAAAAACCACTAATTGCGATGCGGTAGATGTAGCAGATTGATTAAGGCAGGCTTCAGAAATTTCCGCCATCAAAGTATCTTGGGTAATGTGGTAAAATTCCCACAACTGCATATTAGAGCTATTGGGCGCCAAAGTGGCCAATTCTAGGCAATGTTTTACTTTTTCGGTGTCTATGGCTTGTTCTTTATCATAGACTCTTACAGACCTACGAAAATGCAATACTTGTTTTAAATCCATTTATAATTGGTTATTCATTAACTTGTTCTAATCCATTTCCAAAGTTCTTTGAAGGTCGCTTTATTTCCGTACATTAAGATACCTACACGGTAAATTTTGGAGGCTACAAAAACCATGGTCAAAGTAGAAAGAACCAAAAGCGTAATGGAAAGAACAATTTGCCAAATAGGCACTCCAAAAGGGATTCTTGCAATCATCGCAACAGGAGAGGTGAGGGGAATGATGGACAACCAAAAAGCCATAGGCCCTTCGGGATTGTTAATCAGTCCAAAACTTCCATACATACCCAGCATTAAAGGCAAAATTCCAAATATGGTAAATTGTTGTGTCTCTGTTTCGTTGTCTACGGCAGAGCCAATGGCTGCATACATAGAGCTGTAGAAGATATAACCCAATAAGAAGAATACTATAAAAACAAAAATAATCAGCCCGAAATTCAAATCCAAAAGAGAATGAGAAACTTCTGCAAAAACCCCTTTGATATTCATTTTTTCTAAAGGAATTTCCTGATTATTTGCAATATTGGCAGGGACATTAGACGCAAAACTTCTGTTAAAGAATAGTGCGCCAACAATGGTCATCGTAATCCAAATAGCAAATTGTGTAAGAGCTACCAAGGTAACACCAATAATTTTACCCATCATCAGTTCAAAAGGCTTTACCGATGAAATGATGATTTCTACCACACGGTTATTTTTTTCTTCTAGAACGCTTCGCATTACTCTTACCCCATAAATAATGATAAACATGAAGGTAACATACATCAATGCCATGCTTAATCCGGATTTTACTCCAAAAGCCAAAGTATTGTCTTGCTTGTTATTATCTACCACGTTTTTGGTATTGATTTCAAAACCTTTGTCTAAGTCTTTTAGTTGAATTTCTGTAAGACCAAGGTTTTTTATTTTTTCTTTTTTGATGACATCAGACATTGCCGAAGCAATTTTTTGTTTTACATCAAAACCTACATTTTTATTGACAAAAAGTTGAGTTTGAGATTGTAATGCTTCATAGTTTTTGTTTTCCATTTTTGGGATTACCAGCACGCCGTCTACATTATCTACCATTTCCGGAAGGGAAGAGATAAGGGCTTTTTCAGCGGTATCAGGAACGTAAATTAGTTTTACGTCTTTAGGTGCTTTCAGTTGTTTTTGGAAAATTTCACTTTTATCGATAACATTGAAGGTGTATTCTGTTTCATTGGCTTTCAGCATAAAAGCAATAAGAGAACCGAATCCTATCAATAGTATAGGTGCTAAAAGGGTAAGAATGATAAAAGATTTTTTCTTTACCTGTGTTAAGAATTCTCTTTTGGTAATGATATAGATGTTTTTCATTTTCTGGTCTAATTAAGATCGATTAATTTTCGTTTTGTGAAGTCACTGCAGTGATGAATACTTCATTCATACCGGGGATTTTTTCATCAAAACTACTTATTTTCCCAGCTTTCATGAGGTCGTTCAGTAAAAGGTTTTGGTCTTTGTCATTTTTTAAATCAAAAGAAACCAATCCGTTTTTTTCTGTAATGCCATTGAAGGCATATTGATTTTTTAAAGCTTCAAAATTTTCAGCATGAATATCCGAAAGGACAATGCTGTATAAGTTTTGTTTGAATTTTTCTCTTACTTCAAAAACTTTTCCGTCCAGAATTTTTTTAGAATTGTTGATAAGCGCTACGCTGTCACACATTTCTTCTACGCTTTCCATACGGTGGGTAGAAAGTATAATGGTAGTGCCTTGTTCCTTCAATTTTAGGATTTGATCTTTTACCAAATTGGCATTTACAGGATCGAAACCTGAAAATGGCTCATCCAAAATCAAGAGTTTCGGCTGATGCAAGACGGTTACCACAAATTGAATCTTCTGCGCCATCCCTTTAGACAGTTCAGAAAGTTTCTTATTCCACCAATGGTCTATTTCCAATTGGTCGAACCAATATTTAGCCTGCTGAAGAGCATCGTTTTTCTTCATGCCTTTCAGCTCCCCAAAATACAAGATTTGGTCTCCCACCGTCATGTTTTTGTACAGACCTCTTTCTTCGGGCATATAACCGATGTCTTTGATGTGGTAGGGATTGAGTTTTTCACCATTGATCAAAACTTCACCCGAATCTGCCTGCGTAATTTGATTGATGATACGGATAAATGTTGTTTTTCCAGCACCGTTTGGACCAAGAAGTCCATAAATGGATGCTTTTGGAACCTCTATACTGAAATTTTGTAGGGCCAGTTTTTTTCCGGCGTTATAAGTTTTGGTAACGTTTTTTGCCTGTAGCATTGTTTTATTTTATTCTAATGAATGAGTAGCGAATTTACGTAAATGTTACTGAAAATTTTGATTAATTTATACAAAAAAAACCATCCGAAAAGAATGGTTTTACGATATTGAAATTCAATTTTAGTTGAACATATCTCTTACTTTGTCAAAGAATGATTTTTCCTTTCCTGAAGGCTCTGCCTCCATTTGTCCGGTTTTCATTTGGGTTTCAAAGAAATCTTTTTGTTCCGGAGTTAGTTTTTGAGGCGTCCAAACATTGATGTGGACAAACATATCACCTTTGCCATAAGAATCTATACTAGGAACTCCTTTTCCTGCCAATCTTAAGATTTTTCCGGATTGGGTACCTGCATCAATTTTAATTTTCACTTTTCCGCCCACGGTGTTTATTTCTTTGGTTGTTCCCAAAGCCGCTTCAGCAAAAGAAATGTAAAGTTCTTGATGAAGATTGTCTCCTTCACGTTTGATGAATTTATCCTGTTCTTCTTCTATCACTACAAGCAAATCTCCCGGAACACCGCCGAAAGGGGCATCATTTCCTTTTCCTCTTACATTCAGTTGAATGCCGTCTCTTGCTCCTGCAGGAATGTTGATGCTTACTTCTTCATCAGTCTTTATCAATCCTTCAGCATTAGCACCAGCCGGAATTTTGTCTGCTACTTTCCCTAAACCATTACAGGTACCACAGGTTGTTTGCGTCTGCATTTGCCCGAACATGGTATTCATTACCTTTATCTGAGCACCACTTCCATGACATGTAGGGCAAGTTTTGGAAGAAACACCAGGAGCTACTTTCAGACGTTTTACTTTAATGGTTTTAGTGGTACCATTTACCATTTCGTCTAGATTCAGTTTTATTCTAACCCTTAGATTAGAACCTTTTACTTGTTGGTGTCTAGCACCGCCGCCAAAACCACCGCCAAAATGTCCTCCGAAAATATCTCCGAATTGAGAAAAAATATCTTCCATGTTCATTCCGCCACCGAAACCTCCTCCGCCATATCCTCCGCCGTTTCCGCTCATGCCGGCATGCCCATATTGGTTGTATCTTGCGCGCTTGTTGTCATCGCTCAATACTTCATAGGCTTCTGCAGCTTCTTTAAATTTTTCTTCTGCAGTCTTATCTCCCGGGTTTTTGTCTGGGTGATACTTGATGGCCAGTTTTCGGTAGGCTTTCTTTATTTCGTCTGCGGAAGCAGATTTGGATACCCCTAATATTTCGTAGTAATCTCTTTTTGACATAATTTATAAATGATAAAAGATGAAAGATAAGTAATCAAAAACAAATCGCTTATCTTTCACCGTTGATATTAGTTTCCTGTAACTACTTTTGCGAACCTTATTACCCTTTCGTGTAATTGATATCCGGTTTCAATAATATCTACAATTTTTCCTTTTAATTCTTCTGTTGGGGAAGGGATTTGTGTAATGGCTTCATGGAAATCTACATTGAAATCATCTCCCACATTTACTTCTAAAGGTTTTAATCCTTTTTCTCCCAATTTATTTTTGAATTTCTGATAAATCAGTTCTACACCTTTCAAGTCAGATTCATTGCCTGTTTTTGCAATTTCTTTGATAGCCCTTTCAAAATCATCTAAAATGGCAAGCATAGAAACCATGAAATCTTGATTGGCATACTGAGCAAATTCCATTTTTTCCTTTAAAGTTCTTTTTTTATAATTTTCGAACTCAGCATATAACCTCAAATAATTGTTTTTTTCTTCTGCCAAAAGGTCTTCTATGGTAGCCTCTTCTGTCACATTTTCATTAACAGTTTCTTCTGACTCTAAATTTACCTGTTCTTGATTATTTAGGTTTTCTTCGTTTAGTTCTTTGTTTTCGTCCATTTTTCTAGATTTTACTATTCTTTTAAGACAAAGAATTTGCCAAAATTATTTTTAGGAAAATTTGGCAGAATTTTATTATTAAAAGTTTTTAATGGTTGGTAAATGTCTGATAAAGGAGATAAAGATTAAAGATAATTATAATGAGTGAAATGCCCCAAGCCAATATTTTTAGAACGGGCTTATTTACAAATTCTCCCATTTTTTCTTTATTGTTGGTGAACATTACCAATGGTATTACTGCAAAACTCAATTGCATGGAAAGAATAACCTGACTGAGAACCAGTAAATCTGCAGTGCCTTTTTCACCATACCAAAGGGCTACAAAAAATGCGGGAACTACTGCTATTAATCTGGTAATTAATCTTCTGAGCCAAGGTTTCAGTTTAATGTTCAGAAAACCTTCCATTACCACTTGTCCGGCCAAAGTTCCGGTAAGGGTAGAGTTTTGTCCAGATGCTAAAAGTGCTATAGCAAAGACTATACTTGCTAAGCCCGTTCCCAAAATAGGAGCCAAAAGTTTATGTGCATCGTTGATGTCTGCCACCTCAAAAAATCCTTTTGTATGAAAGGATGCAGAAGCCACAATTAAAATAGAAGCATTAATGAAAAATGCAATAAAAAGGGCTAAAGTACTGTCTATAGTCGCAAATTTGATGGCTTCTTTTTTTCCTTCAGTAGTTCTGGCGTAATTTCTGGTTTGTACAATACTGCTGTGTAAATACAGATTGTGAGGCATTACTGTAGCACCCAAAATACCGATGGCTATATAGAGCATAGATGGATTGGTAATGATTTCCTTTTTAGGAATTAATCCTTCCAACATTGGGTAAACTGAAGGATTTGACAAAATAATTTCATACCCAAAGCAAATTAAAATAATGATAATAAATGCTCCTACTACTGCCTCTATCCAGCGAAAACCTCTTGCCTGAATCATTAGGATCAACAAAACGTCTATTACCGTCAAAGCAATACCCCAAGGCAAAGGAAGCCCGAATAGTAAATTGAGTGCAATAGCCGAACCGATGACTTCTGCTAAATCACATGCTGCTATAGCAATTTCACAAAGTATCCAAAGTATATAATTTACCAATGGATGATAGTGGTCTCTGCAAGCTTGTGCCAAGTCTCTTTCTGCAACTACCCCTAATTTTAAGGAAAGATGCTGAAGTATAATGGCAAAGAAATTTGAAATAAGAATTACTGAGAGCAGTGTATAGCCATATTTTGCGCCACCAGCAATATCTGTAGCCCAATTTCCCGGATCCATGTAGCCAACAGCAATCATTAATCCCGGACCTGCAAATGCCAGTAGTTTCTGCCAGAATTTCCCATTAGAAGGAACATGGATAGATGAAAAAACTTCAGAAAGAGAATTGTTTGTTTTTTCTTTTCGCCAGGGTTTATTCATGTTAAATCTAAAAATTGTTAGCTTTATCTAACAAATATAGTTAAATTATACTTATTTCAATTTTTTTTTCAAAAAAAACCGCTTCAGAACATGAAACGGTATTTATTATAGATTAAAAAAAATTATTTTGTAAGTCTGATAGCGGTTTTTCTGTCTGCTTCTCTTTCTGTATCGGTTGCTTTTTCATCTATTTTAGCAAATTGTTCACCATAGCCTTTGGCATCAGTTACTTGGGCAGATCCTATTGCAGTTTTTACTTCTTCGGCTCTTTTTTGGGATAAGTCGAGGTTGGCTTTTTCATCACCAACTTTATCTGTAAAGACTCCAATTTTAATTTTTGCTTGTGGAAATTCAGTTAAAATAGATTTTAAATTATCAACTTGTTTTTGAGACTCTTGAGTTAATTTTTCAGAATTAAATTCGAAATTTAAATTATCAAAATTAAACCATTTAGACTTTAATTTTTCTTCGCTAGCGTTTTTGTATTCGTCTGATTTTAAGAACTGTACCAGCTGTTCTTCTATACCGTCTTTATAAGCATTTATAGTTTTTCCGCTTGGCAATAAAATTTCTACAGTTTCTTTATTGCTAATGTTAATGGTATCATTACCTTTATTAGTAACAGTGTCTTTTATAACGGCAGTTTTGTTGATGGTTTTTGTGTTTTCTTTAGTTTGAAATTGATTCCAAATAAACCAGACTGCGATTCCCAATAAAATGAGTGGTATCAGCCATTTCCAAAATGAGCCGCCATTTTTATTTTTAGAATTGGATAAGGAAGTATTTTTTTCGGCAACTTCTTTTTTCGGCACAGGTATAGAATTGCTAATTTTTTCAGATGCAGAACTAATTTTTTCTTTTGCATTTTCCGAAAAATTTCCGAAACCAAAAGATCCTAATGAAAGACCCGCAGGCATTAAAGAAGGGATTAAACCTTTTTGTTCTGATAAAAGTTTTGAGATGTCACTTTTATTAAGATTTTTTTCTGTAGCATATCTATTAATTATGCCAATAGAAGTTCCTGTTACATAATTCATTAATGAACTGGCTGAAGTTTTGCCAACACCTGAGTGTTTTGAAACCAAATCTAGTATATCATCTAATTGATTATTAAAAATAGATGAAATAAGGTTATTTATGACAGGATTATCTGAAGTACTTTCTAACAAATTGTCCAAAATCTCACTGGAAGCAGAATCCGAAAGAGAATTTAAAACCATAGGATTTTCTGCATTGTTTGCCAATCCTCCTAATACTGCAGGCATTAAGCTACCTATAGCTTTCGAAACTTTAGATTCGCTTTCTCCAATTTTTGTTGCAGCCTTAGAAATAAATTCTGGACTAAGTTGTGATTTAATAAGATCAATAATTGCCATAATAATTTCTTTTACGTATTAAACAATTGATTTTAAATAATTGACAATATTTGTTACAAAAATCCTTCCATAAAATGGATGACATTGTGAATTTTTAATAAGCTTTAGCAAATAGAACTCTTTTATTGGAAGGTTTTCCGGTAATTAATGAAACGCCTTGCTCTTCTTCGGCATCCAAAGGAATGCATCTTATTGTAGCTTTGGTTTCTTCTTTTATTTGTTCTTCTTCTTCGGCAGTACCATCCCAATGAGCTGCAATAAATCCTCCTTTTTCTTCTAAAACTTTTTTGAATTCTTCATAAGAATCTACCTTGGTGATATGCTCGTTTCTGTAGGTTTCAGCTTTTTTGTAGATGTCGTTTTGAACGGTCTCCAATAAATCTTCTATATAGTTTTCTATATTTTCGATAGGTTTTATTTCTTTAGAAAGATTGTCTCTTCTGGCAATTTCTACAGATTTATTTGCTAGGTCATTTGGTCCTATGGCAATTCTTAATGGTACACCTTTCAATTCGTATTCTGCAAATTTCCAGCCTGGTTTGTATTCTGTTCGGTCGTCGTATTTTACAGAAATGCCTTTGGATTTCAGTTTGTCAAAAATGTCATTGGCCACTTTAGAAATTTCTGCCAACTGTTCTTCTCCTTTGAAAATAGGTACAATAACTACCTGAATTGGTGCCAGTTTTGGAGGAAGTACCAATCCGAAATCATCTGAATGCGTCATGATAAGCGCGCCCATTAATCTGGTAGAAACTCCCCATGAGGTAGCCCAAGCAAATTCTTGTTTTCCTTCTCTGTTGGTGAATTTTACATCAAATGCTTTAGCGAAATTTTGTCCCAAGAAGTGAGAAGTACCTGCCTGAAGTGCTTTACCGTCTTGCATCATGGCTTCGATACAATACGTTTCGTCAGCACCTGCAAATCTTTCAGTAGGCGTTTTGAATCCTTTAATTACTGGGATTGCCATATAATTTTCTACCACATCAGCATATACCTCCAGCATTTTTTCGGTTTCCTCTATAGCCTCATCTCTTGTAGCGTGCGCTGTATGACCTTCTTGCCACAGGAATTCTGCAGTTCTTAGGAAAAGTCTTGTTCTCATTTCCCAACGTACTACGTTAGCCCATTGGTTAATTAATATAGGTAAATCTCTGTAAGATTGAATCCATGATTTGTAGGTATTCCAGATGATGGCTTCAGAAGTAGGTCTTACGATAAGCTCTTCTTCTAATTTAGCTTCAGGATCTACAATAAGTTTGTGAGGATTGTTAGGGTCTGTTTTTAATCTATAATGTGTTACTACAGCACATTCTTTGGCAAAACCTTCAGCATTTTTTTCTTCAGCTTCAAATAAACTTTTCGGAACGAAGAGCGGGAAGTAAGCATTCTGATGCCCTGTTTCTTTAAATTTTTTGTCTAATTCCTGCTGAATTTTTTCCCAAATTGCATAACCATAGGGTTTTATAACCATGCTTCCTCTTACGCCAGAGTTCTCTGCAAGGTCTGCTTTCACTACCAGTTCGTTATACCATTTGCTGTAATCTTCATTCCTTTTTGTTAATTTTGCCATTTTTTTTTAAATAAATTTTAACTTTTTAATTTTGAATAAATCTAAAGATAAATTGTACTTTTGATCGAAAATAATACCTTAGGCGTATTGGTATGCTTTTAGTATTAATAAATGCAAAGATAAATAAACTTAATCACATCTATCATGAAAAATTATACTTACAAAAACTTACTGGAAAATTTCGGTTCTAAATTTATTTTAGCAATTTCAGGAAGTTTACTTTTAGTTTCTTGCGGCGCTCAAATGGGTGGTTATACTGAGACTGATGGAGTTTATTACGATCCTAATAAAGATGTAATCCCTGAAGGAATAATGATGCCAGATCAAAATGGAATGGATGAACCCTATACTTATGATAAAGATTCCTTAAATATTATAGAGCAAAACCAAAAAAATCAACAAGCTCAAAAAGACAAATACAAAAACTGGAGTGGCAATCAGTTACAGTCTGACTGGGGAAATTATGCTGGTTCTGAACAAAACTATTATTATAACAATTGGGGATATCCTTATTATTACGGAATGTCACCTTATTATGGATGGGGAAATAGATGGAGTATTGGTTTTTCTTGGGGGTCTCCTTGGTATTATGGTTATAATCCTTATTATTGGGATTCTTATTGGGGAGGTTATTACCCAAATTATTACGGATATTATAGTCCATGGTATAGTCCATATTACGGATATTATGGATCTTATTATGGGTATAATCCTTACTATTATGGTGGATATTATTCTAGACCATACTACTACAATTATAAAAGAAGCGGTGCTGATTCTGTAAACAGAGGAAATAATGGTTTCCAAAATAATTCTAGTGGTAATAACAGAGGTTTTAATAGAATGACTCCAAATACCAACCAAACTCCAAACAATTATAATAATAACGGTTTCAGAAGAAGTGGATTTGGAAATCCTAATCCAAACCAAAATACCATTCCAAACAATAATGCAACACCTTCTAACAGAGGTTTTAGAAGGTCTGCAGAAAATTATTCTTCTCCACAACCTTCTTATTCTGCTCCTAGAAATGATAGTTTTAGAAGTAGTGGCGGTTTTAACAGTGGTGGAAGCTCAAGTTTCGGAAGAAGTAGCTCTGGAGGTGGTTCTAGCTCTGGAGGCGGGGGCTTCAGAGGAGGATTTAGATAAATATAATAAAATCAATTTATTTCAATTAATATGATTAAAAAAGTTTCAATCATTGCTTTTCTTTCAATGGGAGCATTGTATTTTGCACAAGATGTTTCTGTAATTAGAAATACATCAGATTTATATTCTAGTAATAATTTTGGAGGAACTACCAAATACAATTCTATGGCGGGTTCTATGGGGGCATTAGGTGGGGATTTGTCTTCTATATCTTCTAACCCTGCTGGAGTAGGTGTTTTTATAACAGGAGATTTGTCTGCAACATTAAGTGTTCAAAACAATAAAAACAATTCTACCTTGTTTGGTAAATCTTTTGAATCTTCATACAGTAAGACTAATTTAGGGCAAATAGGAGCTGTAGTTTCTTTTAATACAGACAATTCTTCTCCATGGAAATTTGTAAATCTTGCATTCAATTACAGTTCAAAAAATATTGATGATTATGTAAGAACTCCTGAAGCAAATGCTATTAAAGAGGCTATTTCTTATACCAATTCTAGTAATGCTACCGTAAATGATAATCTGCTTTATAACGGACATGCATATGAAAGAACAGGTACAATGTCTAATATGACTATTGCTGTAGGAGGAAATTATGAATACAAGTTATATCTTGGTGGTTCTGTAAATATTAAAAATATAGATCTTCAACAATCTGATTTTTTTCAACTCAAATTGCAAAACCTAGGAGAAACTGCTTATTATGATAAACAATATACTCCTTATAGTGAGGTGGGTAATGGTATTTCAGCATCTTTCGGGGTAATTGGTAAGGTAAGCAACAACTTCAGATTAGGAGCTGCTTTAGAAACTCCTACCATTTGGACTATTCAGAGAGCTTATACAGAATATGGTTTAAATAATAGCAATGCTTGGGTTTCTGATGTTTTTAATGAAGACAGAAAATTGACTACTCCTATGAAGGCCACTTTGAGTGCCGCTTTTGTTGCCAATAAAAATTTTGCATTAAACATTGATTATGCTTTAGGTCTTACCAAACCAAGATATAAAGAATATGGTGATGCAGAAAGACAACTTAATTCTTTCTTTTCATCTAACTATGAAAATGCTTCTGAGTTAAAAATAGGTGGTGAGTACAGACTAAACGGATTTAGGTTAAGAGCAGGTTATGCTACAGAAAAAAATCCGTTCAAAGCGGAGACTTTAATAGCGTTTAATTCTACAGGAACTTCAGGAAACTTTAATCTTACAAGTCCTTATATAGGTAAAAGAGAGACTTTGGCAGCCGGTTTGGGATATGATTTTAAATCCTTCTATGTAGATGCAGGATATCAAAATGTAACTGCAACCTATGATAACTCATTCTTTGGAGGAAAATATGCTGTTACGGCTTACAATGGTTTTTCTGTTACTGACGGAGATGGTGTTGATAATGGTTCTAGCATTGTATCTCAAGTTAAAAACACCAAATCTAATTTCTTTTTGACTATTGGTTGGAAATTCTAAGCGTCATATTTATATAAATAAAAATCCCGAAAATTTTTTTTCGGGATTTTTTATTTTCAAGAAATGAGTTTAGTGAGAATGAAAAAGATGATTGAGCAATGCTAAGGCTACACCAGCAATAACGAGGAATAATTTTTGCCAATCCATTTTGTGATTTTTGTTGCTTTCGAAAATAATGACCGAAGAAATATGCAGAAAAATACCACCCACCATAGCCAGAAAATAAGGCTGAAGGTTTCGGTCAAAATAATTCCCGAAAAATAATCCTAAAGGTGAAGCTAATGCAAATAAAACAATGATAAACCATGAAAATTTATTAGCATTTCTCCCTAATAAAAAGGTGCCTAAAATAAAAGAAATTGGCAGATTATGGAATACGATTCCCAACAGATAAGGAGAAGAAAGATCTGTAATATTAGCCAAAGGAATTCCTTCTAAAAAAGCATGGATAAACATCCCTACCATTAAAGCAACCGGAAGGATATTCTTTTCTTCATGATGATGAAAGTGACCGTGTTCGAAACCTTTGGTAAGATTTTCCAGAATCATTTGTAGCAAGACCCCACCAATAATCCAGATGCCTATATTATGATTGCCCGTTTGATATACTTCAGGAAAAACTTCACTCACACATACCGTGATGAGGAAGCCTGCACTTAAAATCAAAAGATTTTTGGCAAAAGTTTCACTCTTCCCAAGATGTTTGCCCAGCAAAACGCCTACAATTACGCTTAATATGAGTAGAATAATAATCATGATAATTAGTTTTTAATGGTTCTTAAATAGAAAATACATCTTGGGGAAGTTTCTCTGTCAAACTCTTCCAGATGATAATTTCCCCATATTTTAATGGTTTCAAAACCTATGTTTTCAGCCAAAGAGGTAATCTCTTCTAAAGTATGCAGTTTTACCTTTTCAAAAAAATGGAATTTTTCGCCTTTATCTTCAAAGAAAATATCCTTGATAACGTGTTGGTTTTCAATTCTTTTTTTGATGTTAAAATCTATTCCTCCTTTATTGATCGTGGTTTCTTTTACTAAAGTGTTTTTTACAAACCTTTCATTCAGAAAATCCAGAATGAAAATTCCTTTTTCTTTTAAAAAATTATTAACCGATGAAAAAACTTGTCGGTCTTCTTCGTCTTCATCAAAATATCCGAAACTGGTAAAAAGATTGAACACCGCATCTACTTTTTCAGGGGCAATGGCGGGATATAATTCTTGGCGCATATCATGAACTTTAAACATTAAAGTTTCATTTTCAAAAGCCTTATTGTGTAAAATGCTTTCTTCGGATAAATCTACTCCCAAAACATCATAGCCCAATTGGTTCAGAAAAATAGAATGTCTTCCTTTGCCACAAGCCAAATCAATGATTTTGGAATGTAAAGGTAATTGCAGTGCTAAAGTGAGGTTTCTGATAAACGTCTTCGCTTCAACAAAATCTCTGTCTTTATAAAGGATATGATAATAGGGGGTGTTAAACCAATTTGCAAACCAACTCATTCTACAAAATTAAGAAAAGAGAATTAAAATTTATTTTTTATGGAAATGTTTAGGAAAAGCATCTTCGGGCTTCATTCTCAAAACATTCAGTTTAAACCAAGATTCCAAAAATCCAAAACCGTATGAAAACATTTGAATATAAGTAGTAATAATGGCTTGAGCAGCTATGGCAATGCTCTTTGTTTTACTCCATGAATGAAAAAATAAAACCATGGTGTATAGTCCATATAGAGCCAAAAGAAGACCGTTTTTAAGGAAAATATATTCTAAAATTCCTGCGACATAGCCCAATAAAAATAGGGCAGGAAACCAAAACGTTGGTTTTACATAATTAGGATGCCTTTGATTAAGAATAGGTCTGGCACAACCAAACTGATAGACTTGTTTTGAGAATTTTCCCAAATCTGTTCTGCGTTTGTGATACACGCCAATATCATCAAAAAAAGCCGTTTGATAGCCGTTTTCCCAAATCGTCATCGACAAATCTGGGTCTTCTCCGATTCTCATTTCCGAAAAACCACCGATTTTCAAAAAGATATCTTTATTCACGCCCATATTGAAACTTCTGGGTTGAAACTTGCTAACCGCCTTTTTATTTCCTCTAATGCCCCCTGTGGTAAAAACCGAAGTCATAGAGTAGGAGATGGCTTTCTGCATGATATTGAAGCCTTCATGCGCCTTGTCAGCGCCACCAAAGGCAGCGCAATGGGTGTTTTCAAGATTTTTCTTGATGTTTTCTATGTAGTCTTTTTCTACAATCACATCACTGTCTACAAAAACCAACCAGTCGTTTTTTGCTTTTGCAGCCCCATAGTTTCGGGAAAGTCCGGGCCCGGAATTTTCTTTTTTGAAATATTGAATTTCCAGATTATTTTGGAAAGTCTCTACAGTAGGGTATAGTTCTACAGAAGAACCATCGTCTACAATAATCACCTCAAAATTCTTGTCGGTTTGTATGGTAAGAGACGTCAACAGTTCTGTGAGTTCGTCTTTTCTGTTGTAGATGGCAACAATGATGGATATGGTCTTCATAGATAAAAAATGAATCCAAAAGTACTTATTTATTGACTAATAATCCAATAAAAGTCTAAAAATTACATGAATGATGGCTCTTATCAATGCCTTTTCTTATTTTTGTGACATGCAAAATAATATTTCATATTCCATCAATTGCAACGGGAGGTTGGTAGATTTAAGTTCTCCAAAAATCATGGGGATTCTTAATCTTACTCCGGATTCTTTTTCGGATGGAGGAAAATTTAATGAAGAAAAATCGGCACTCCTTCATGCGGAAAAAATGATAAAGGAAGGAGCAGATTTTATTGATATTGGGGCACAATCCACTAGACCCAATGCAGAATTTTTGACAGCACAAGAAGAAATAAAAAGATTGGGTAACGTTGTTTCTTTGCTAAAAAAAGAATTTCCTGATACTCTCATTTCATTGGATACGTTCTACGCAGAAGTGGTGAAATTTGGCTATAATGAAGGGATAGATTTGGTAAACGATATATCCGGTGGAGATTTTGATGAAAACCTTTTGAGAGCAGTTGCTCAGACCGGTCTTCCTTATGTGCTGATGCACAGCAATGCCAGTTATGAAAAAATGCATGAAAAGATTCAATATGAGGATATTGTAGTGAGTTTGAACTATTATTTTTCTAAAAAAATAAATCAATTACAACAATTAGGGATTGACGATATTATTTTGGATCCAGGTTTTGGATTCGGGAAAACCATAGAAGATCAGTTTAAATTGATTGATGAAACAGAAAATATAGGATTTGGAAAATGCCCATTGCTAATAGGGATCTCTAGAAAGTCTTTTATTTACAAATCATTGAATAAAACGCCCTTGGAAATTGTAGAAGAAACTCAAAAACTACATTTAAAAGTTCTAGAGAAAGGCGCGAAAATTTTACGGGTGCATGATGTGGCAGAAACTCAAAAAACCATTGACTCATTTTTAAACCAATAAAAAAAGTCATTCCAAATGCGGAATGACTTTTTTGTTTTGAATTTATCTTTCTAATTTAAAGTCTTTAATTAGTTTTGGCTTTTCATTCTCATTGGCCACTTTCCAAGAAGTTCTGTACATCCATTCCGTCATTTTGTATAGTTTTTTGAAATTGATGTTTTCAGATTCATCTTGTGGAGTATGGTACTGATCATGCAATACACTGGTAAAGAACAAAGCAGGTATGCCTGCTTTGGCATATGGCAAATGGTCACTTCTAAAATAAAAATACTCAGGATGTTCCGGTAAATCCCAGGCTTTCAAGAATTTGAATTTAGTACTTTCATTATTGGCATCTAATGCCATTTTTACCAAATCATCAGAGTTTTTATGTGGGGCATCGCTTCCCAAAAGAGCGGCTTCATTGTTGTCATTTCTGCCAATCATGTCCCCATTAAGAACAGCAACAATATTTTCTTTTGGTACTACAGGATGTGCTGCATGCCATCTAGATCCCAAAAGACCTCTTTCTTCAGCGCCATGAATTACAAACAAAATACTGCGTTTAGAAGGCTGCTTTTTATAGGCTCTTGCCATGGCCAAAATCGCTACACAAGTACTGGCATTGTCATCTGCGCCATTGTAGATGGTATCGTTTTTTACAGGATGTCTTATCCCGTCATGATCTTGGTGACCGCTTAATAAAACATATTCGTTTTTTAGTTTCGGATCTGTTCCTTCTATTTTTCCGATGATGTTTACAGAAGGATATTTATAGTTTTCTGTCTGAATGTTTAAGCTGATTTCAGGATTGTTTTTTACCCAGTTTTCATTCTCCTGTTTGATCCAAAACACAGGAATCCCGGTATCTACTTTTTCTCTGATACCTTCAATCCCATAGGTGCCACGGGTCATTTGAGGAACTACTTCTACCCAACTTTTATCTGATATATCATCGGTAATGAAAATAATGCCTTTGGCGCCTAATCTCACCAATTCTTTGTAATATTTATTTCTTACAAAACCAGGATATCTTCTCACAAAAAGCGTCATTTCTTTTTTGATGTTAAGGTCAGAGGCTTTTAAAGCCACTATTTTTCCTGCAATATTTTTATTGGCCAATTCTTCCGGTTCTGCTTTTCCCAAGTAGAGTACGGGTGCTGTGAATTGATTATCGGTAACATCTTGCACCAAAATGTCTTTCCATAATTTTAGACTTTTATCACCTATTTTCACTGAACTTTGAGGCGAAATCTGATGACGGTACATGTCGAAAAATTGGAAAAAGGTGCCATTGTCACCCGCCGGTTTCATGCCGGCATCTTTCATTTTGTCGGCAAACCACATAGAGACTTTTAATTCGTCTAAGGTGCCTGCTTCTCTGCCCCAAAATTGGTCTGCTGCCAATTGGTACATGTCTGTTTTTAAGTCTTTTTCAGTAATGGCAGACACTAAAGGCTTCTTGTAAGTTTGTGCAGAAAGAGAGCAAAGTGCACCAATGGCTAAAAAGGATAATAGTTTTCTCATATTAGTTAAGGTTTGATGTTTTTTGTGCGTATTCAGCTGAAAAAGTTTTGCGATCCTCTTCCAGTTGTTCTAATGAGGTAGGAAGAGTATAGGCGAAAAGTATTTTTTCTTCTTCATCCAAAAAGATGATTTCCTTTTCTTCGCCGTCTATCATTTGGGAGAAAATTTCCCACATGGAGGTGTCTTTGAGTTTTAAAAGTTCGAAAAAATCTTTTGCTTTTATCTGAATGCTTTTCATGTTTAAAGTTGATTTAAAGACAAAAGTAATAAACTTTAACGAAAATATAACTTCGGAGATATAATAAAAAAACGCGCTGATTGCGCGTTTCTATATGATTATTTTTTTTCTAAAACTTCATCTACCATTCCGAATTCTTTGGCTTCGTGGGAGGTCATCCAGTAATCTCTGTCACTGGCTTTCTCTACCCATTCGTAGGTTTGCCCAGAATGGTGCGAAATGATGTCATACAATTCTTTTTTAAGTTTCAACATCTCGCGTAAATTGATTTCCATGTCGCTGGCAACCCCTTGTGCACCACCGCTTGGCTGATGAATCATTACTCTAGAATGTTTTAAAGCAGAACGTTTTCCTTTTTCACCTGCTACCAATAGTACAGCACCCATACTAGCCGCCATACCGGTACAGATAGTGGCTACATCTGGTTTAATGATTTGCATGGTGTCATAAATTCCCAATCCTGCATATACACTTCCACCAGGTGAGTTGATGTAGATCTGGATGTCTTTGGAAGGATCTGAACTTTCTAAAAACAACAATTGAGCCGTCACAATATTAGCCACCTGATCGTCTATCCCTGTTCCCAAGAAGATGATTCTGTCCATCATCAAACGCGAAAAAACATCCATCTGGGCAACGTTTAGTCTGCGTTCTTCCATGATGTATGGGGTAAGATTGGTAGGGTTGAAAATACCCATATATTGATCGGTTGCTAAACCATTATTTCCTAAATGTTTTACAGAGAAGTCTCTGAATTCTTTTTTTATGTCCATCTTTTATTCTTTTTAAATTCTAAAACTATAACGCTCAAAGTCTGTGCCTTTTGACAAAGTTAGCCAAAGTGTCACAAAATACGATATAGTTTTTGGTCAATTTTGTTTTTTAACTGAGTAAGACTGATGATTTTTTTATAAGCTTCATCATTATTTTCATCGCTAAGTTGCTGCTTTAGGTCATTGATGATTTTTACAATATATTCTCTTTTATATCTTATGATAACATCTGACACAATTTTCTCGACCAGTTCTTCCTCTTTACTAAAATAAATATTATGCTTTTCCCAGTTGCTTGTCTCAAAAGGATTTACCAATGCATCTGCCGTTTTAGAGGTAATGCTTTCGTCCATAAAAGTCATAAAGAAATTGCCTGAACGCAGCTGGTTTTGTTGGATGCCTAATTTTATTTCTTCAATTATTTTTTGATTGACAGGGGAGATGATCTCACATTGGTCTTCTTCCAGATGATTCATGATTTCTTCAATCACGGTAATTTGGTAAGACTCATCTTCTGCAGATTTTCTGTTTAAGAGTTGATCGCCGTATTTCAGCATCAGTTCCACTAGTTTTTCTTCTAAAATAAGGAGCGGATTGACGTTCTCTAATGCTTCCTGAACCTTCTCTAGTTTTACAACTTGGGTTTCCTTTTTTTCTAAAGGCTTCTGTTGCTGAACAATCTGTTTCTGAACCCCCAATTCATTAAATAAAGCCTTTTCTGATAAGCCAAATTCTGTAGAAACCTGCTTAATGTAGACTTCTTGCTTCAATGCATTAGAAACAAAACCAATAGATTTTACAATGTCTCTGATGGCTTCTGCTTTCTTAATAGGATCGTTATTGGCCTCTTTCAATAAGATCTCTGCTTTGAAATCAATAAAATCCTTGGCTTTAGTCTTGATGAAGTCCTCCACGAAATCTCTAGGATTTTTTCTGGCGAAACTATCCGGGTCGTCTCCATCCGGGAACAATACCACACGGATATTCATTCCTTCGGAAAGCAATAGGTCTATGCTTCTAAAACTCGCCTTAATCCCAGCCGCGTCTCCATCAAAAAGAATGGTAACATTCTCTGTAAGTCTTTTGATAAGTTTTATCTGCTCTGTTGTCAGTGCCGTTCCGGAACTGGCTACCACGTTTTCAATGCCACTTTGGTGAAGCGAAACAACATCCATGTAGCCTTCTACCAAAAGACACATATTCTCCCTAGAGATGGCCTGTTTGGATTGGCTAAGTCCATAAAGGACATTGGATTTATGATAAATTTCTGTTTCCGGAGAATTCAGATATTTGGCGGTCTTAACGTTGGATTTCAGGATTCTTGCCCCGAATCCCAAGACTCTTCCCGAAAAACTATGAATAGGGAAAATGACCCTTTCACGGAAACGGTCTATTCCATTAGGAGCGTTTTCCGGAAAAATAGAAATCCCTGATTTTTCTAGAAGCTCTTTTTCATAGCCTTTTTCTAAAGCATATCGGGTAAAGGCATCCTTTTGTTCGGGTGAATAACCCAACTGGAATTTCTTGATGATTTCGTCCTTCAGTTCTCTTTCCTTGAAATAGGAGAGGCCTATGGCTTTTCCTTCTTCATGCTCCCAAAGGATTTCTTGAAAGAAATTATTGGCTACCTCATGGATTTTATAGAGGAGTTCTCTTTCTGTTTGGGCTTTTTTCTGTTCTTCGGAATATTCTACTTTGTCTTCCTCTACTTCTATGCCGTATTTTTTGGCAGCATGTCTTAAGGCTTCAGGATAGGTGAAGTTTTCTATCTCCATCAAAAAAGTGATGGCACTTCCGCCTTTTCCAGAAGAAAAATCCTTCCAAATTTGTTTACTAGGAGAAACCACAAAACTGGGCGTCTTTTCATCATGAAACGGACTCAGCCCCTTGAAATTAGAGCCTGCACGCTTCAACTGAACATATTCGCCAATAATTTCTTCCACTCTAATGGTAGAAAATATCTTGTCTATGGTTTGTTGTGAAATCAATCTTTAAAATTTGAAGATTTAAAATTAATAAAAATGAGATAATTAACATAATTATCTCAAGTATTTTAGAAAACTATTGTTGTTATTTTTCTTTTATTTTTTCAAAAAGGATTTTATAAAGTATGGGTAAAGTTGTAATCAAAACGATGCTGAGGACAATAATTTCGAGATGCTTTTTTAAATCAATATCGAATTGAGTTTTGAATAAAGAATCTAAATAATGTCCTGCGAAAATCATGGTGAATGACCAAGCAAAGGCTCCGATAATATTGTCTAGCGTAAATTTTTTCTTGTCCATATCTACAATTCCTGCCACCACCGGTACAAAGGTTCTCACTATAGGCAAGAATCTAGCGGCTATAACAGCAAAAGCGCCATGTTCTTCGAAAAAATCGTGGGCTTTATAGAGATATTTCTTCTTGAAGAGGAAAGTATCTGGTCTTTCATATAAATTAGGACCTGTTTTTTTTCCAAACCAATATCCTACTGAATTTCCTATAATGCCTGCAAAGGCTATACAGGAGGCAAAAAGTGCTGTATCTAAAAACTCACTTCCAGTAGATCCGAAAGTATTGCTGATGAGCTCTGTAGCATAAATTCCTGAAACAAAAAGGAGAGAATCACCAGGTAGAAAAAAGCCAACCAAAAGTCCCGTTTCTGCAAAAACAATAAATAAAATAAGCCAAAAACCTCCCAGTTCTATATAAAATTGAGGATTAAGTAAATTGTGCCAGTTGAAATTTTCCATATATCGCAAAGATATAAAAAAGACTTTCTTTAGAAGTAATTTGGTTTTTAAATTTTAAAAAAATCTTACAGCAATACTATTTTATATCATAATGGTTTTCTTTTGTGATAGAATGCCAATCACAAGTTCTGAACGGTGCTGCCGGCAAGCCTTCTTTACTGAATAGGTTGATAGCACTATTGTCTCCTTTCCAGCCGTATCTTACGGCTTTAGGCCTTGCAATTTTAGTATTGTAAACATATATTTTATTTGCCTTTATGTATGCAGTTGCCGGAATAAAATTTTGATCTTCACCGGCTATTTCAAAGCCAATGATTTTATCTCCTTTAGCCATCAAGCCTTTTTCTGCATTTTTGAAGGTGACTTCTATTTTGTTTCCCAAAATTCTCATACTTTGATATTGTGGACTTTCGGTTATCATTAAATTTTTGCCATATACTTTATTCAAAGCAATATCTGCCAATCTATTTCCTACCGTTTTTTTATTTCTTGGGTGGATATCTTTGGCATTGCCAATATCTGTAGTTACTACCATTGCGGTGTTATTTAGTCTAAGGGTAGTGGCTTGTGCTTCTCTTAATTCTGCCCATTCTGAGCCAGTTTCAGTGTCACTTGCAGCTCCAAAAGTAGCCAATTGTACAAAATAGAAAGGAAAGTCATACCCCCAATTTTTTCTCCAACTGTTGATTAATAAAGGAAAAGCTTTTCCGTATTCATTAGCTCTTTCGGCATTAGATTCACCCTGATACCATAGCACTCCTTCGATAGCAAAAGGAATGACCGGATGAAGCATGGCATTGTATACCAAACTAGGATATCCATTTTCTGAAATAGCATTGTTAATTTCATCGGCATAGATTTTCCATTTTCCTGAAAGAGCAATGCTTCTGTTTTGTAACTTCAGATTTAAGGATTCTTTTTCACCCCAGATGCCTCCACCGCCACCGGTGTCAATTATTTTGACTACGATAATGTTTTCGCCTTCTTTCAAAAGGTTTTTAGAAATCGTATATTTTCTAACCGTATCATAACCAGTGTTTTTTCCAATTTCAATGCCATTAAAATAGGTGATGTCGTTATCATCTATCATACCTAGATTAAGTTCTGCATCGTTTAAAATATCTTCCTTGGTTAAGTTTATTTTTTTGCGGTACCAAACCACCCCGTCAAAATTCTGTAAAATCTGCTCTTCCCAAAGCTTAGGAGATTCTATTTCAGGTAGTTTGTCATCATTGAAATTAGGGGAGAAGTAGTCCTCTAAAGATATGGTTTTTGGGGCTATACCTTGTATTTTTTCTAAAAACAAAGCGTTTTTTTGATAATGTTTTTTTTCAAAAGAAGCCATTTCCGTCTTTTCCATTTTGGAAATCATGTTTTTGAAATCATCACTGTTCTCAAAAGCTTCCCTTCCAATCCAGGTTTCTATGTTGGTTCCTCCCCATGAAACATTGATTAATCCTACTGGAACTTTCAGTTCATTGTAAATTTTCTTGGCAAAATTATAGCCAACTGCTGTGAAATCTTCTATGTTTTCGCTATTACTTACCAGCCATTCTCCGCCAGGAACATCTTCTTGAGGAAGTGTGTTGATGCCCCTTTTTATTTTTATTTGTCTAATGAAAGGATAATTTCCTGCCTCTGCAATTTCTTTTTCTGAACCAAATGAATTTTTAACATTCCATTCCATATTAGATTGTCCGCTACAGAGCCATACTTCACCGATGAGGATATTTTTTATGGTAACCGTATTTTCACCCGAAATCTGCATTTCGAAAGGGCCGCCTTCTTTTTCCGGGCTTAATGTTACTTTCCAATTTCCCATTTCATCGGCAATGGTTGATTGAGTTTGATTTTTGAATTTTACTTGAATTTTTTCTCCAGCATTGGCAAAGCCCCAAACCGGGATAGGTTTGTTTCTTTGGAGGACCATGTTATCGGTGAAAAATTTGGGCAAACTAACGTTGGCGAATGCTAACTGTAAACATAATAGTAATACTAATGTATAAATTCTCTTCATGGGACAATAGGTTTTTGGTAAAAAAATAAGAAATAACCCGGGCCATTTCTTATTCAAAATTACGTTATTTTTTTAAATTATAGGATGATATAAATCTGTTTATTTTCAAGGTTTAGCGAGACCATTATAAATCAAAATCATCATCAGTAACTGCAGTGCCCTCATTCATGAGGAATGCTTTCAGGAAAGGGGTGATGTTTCCATTCATTACACCATCTACATCTGAGGTTTCATGTCCAGAACGTACGTCCTTTACTAACTTATATGGGTGCATTACATAATTACGGATTTGACTGCCCCATTCAATCTTCATTTTATTGGCTTCAATCTCATTTCTGGCTTTCATGCGCTCTTCCAGTTCTATTTCATACAAACGGGATTTTAGCAATTGCATGGCTTTTTCTTTATTCTGAAGCTGAGAGCGGCTTTCGGAGTTTTCAATAATGATTCCGGTAGGTGCGTGACGAAGCCTTACGGCTGTTTCTACCTTGTTTACATTTTGGCCACCCGCTCCAGAAGATCTCATGGTTTCAAAAGAAATATCGGCTGGATTAATGTTGATTTCAATAGAATCATCCACCAAAGGATATACATATACTGATACGAAACTGGTATGTCTCTTAGCGTTACTGTCAAAAGGAGAAATTCTTACCAAACGGTGAACGCCGTTTTCGCCTTTTAGATAACCAAAAGCAAATTCTCCTTCAATTTCTAAGGTTACGGTTTTTACTCCTGCTACATCTCCTTCCTGAAAGTTGAGTTCACGGATTTTATAGCCTTGTTTTTCTGCCCACATGGTGTACATTCTCATGAGCATAGATGCCCAATCACAAGATTCTGTACCACCGGCTCCGGCAGTGATTTGCAATACTGCAGATAGTTCATCACCTTCGTTAGAAAGCATGTTTTTGAATTCCAGGTTTTCTATTTTCTCAATCAGTTGAGGAAACTGCTCGTCTAATTCTTTTTCTGAATCGGGATCTTCTTTGGCGAACTCCAACAAAACCTGTAGATCTTCAAATTGTGTAAAGATTTCTTCATATTCTTCTACCCATTTTTTCTTGGAACGCAATTGTTTTAAGAAAATTTCTGCATTTTTAGGGTGGTCCCAAAATTCTGGGGCAGCGGTTTTCTCATCATCATTAATGATTTCTAGTTTCTTCTTTTCAATCTGAAGGAACTTGTGTAAATCTTCAATGCGTTTTTGAGTATCTTTTATTTGGTCGGTTGTAATCAAAGTAAATTTCTTTTGAGATGCAAAAATAATATTTTATTTTCCATCAATAATAGTGAATTAATATAAAAATCTCCCGAAATGTTCGGGAGATTTTATTTATATGCTCAATGCTTTCTGATAAGCATTTTCTATTCCTGAAAGGTCCTTGCCGCCTGCTGTTGCAAAGCCTGGGTTTCCACCGCCACCGCCTTGGATTTCTCTAGCGAGTTCTTTTACGATGTTACCGGCATTGTAATTCGCTTCCATATCTGCAGAAACGCCTACCGTAATCATTGGTTTATCTCCGGCATCCGAAAGAATGATGATGACCGCATTCGGAATTTCTTTTTTCAATTGGAAAACCAAATCCTTCACCGATCCTGCATCTAGTGAAGTTTTCTTTACCAACAATTGCTTGTCTCCTTTTTGTTCAAAAGCGTTTTTCCAATCGTTGATTTCTCCTTTTGCTTTTTCCTTTTTCAAAGCCTCTATTTCAGATTTTAAGGCAGCATTTTCTTCAAGTAATTTCTCGATAGATTTAACAATATCTTTGGTTTTCAATAAAGTAGAAACTTCTTTCAGTTGGTCTTCCAGATTTTTGAAATATTCGTTGGCCTTATCTCCTGTAATGGCTTCTATTCTTCTGATTCCGGCGGCTGTAGAACTTTCGGCAACCAATTTAAAGTGTCCAATTTCACCTGTAGATTTCACATGGGTTCCTCCACATAATTCTTTTGAACTGCCAAACTGAATCATCCTTACATTATCGCCATATTTTTCTCCGAAAAGCGCCATAGCCCCTTTGTCCAAAGCCTCCTGAATAGGAATTCCTCTGAACTCTTGCAAGGCAATATTTTCCTTGATTTTAGCATTTACCATTTCTTCTACCTTAGCCAATTCCTCTTCTGTCATTTTAGAAAAATGAGAGAAGTCAAAACGCAAGTAATCTGGACCCACATAAGAACCTTTTTGCTCTACGTGAGTTCCCAAAGTTTCTCTTAAGGCCTCATGCAATAGGTGAGTAGCAGAGTGGTTGGCCTGTGAATTTTTTCTTTCGGCAGTAATCACTTTCGCTGTATAGATTCCTGAAATATTTTCCGGTAATTTCTCCACCAAAGAAATAATCAGGTTGTTTTCCTTTTTGGTTTCTAATACTTCAATGATTTCAACACCCGATTCCAAAATCCCCTTATCTCCAACTTGTCCACCTCCTTCTGGGTAGAATGGAGTTTCATTCAATACGATTTGATAAAAAACGCCGTCTTTGTTTTCTACCTTACGGAAGCGGGTAATTTTTACCTGATTTTCGGTTTTATCATATCCTACAAAGTTTTCGGCAGTCTCTTCCAGGATTTCCCAGTCGTACACTTTTTGGGCTGATGATTTTTTGGAACGCTGTTTTTGCTTTTCCATTTCTTCATCAAAACCTTTTTCGTCTACCGTTAACCCTTTTTCTTCAGCAATAATTCTCGATAAATCTGCTGGGAAACCGAAAGTGTCATATAATTCAAAAACTTCAGCACCAGGAAGTGTTTTTTCTCCTTTGGCTTGAGTTTCTTTAATGATATTGTCTAATCTCAATAAACCGGTTTCAATGGTTTTCAAAAAAGAATTTTCTTCTTCCTTGATGACTTCGGTAACCAATTTTTGTTGCTTGATGATTTCCGGGAAGAAAGCCCCCATTTGGTCTGCCAATACGACTACCAATTGATAGAGGAAAGGCTCTTTCATACCCAAGAAACGGTAAGAATAAGAAATTCCTCTTCTTAAAATTCTTCTAATCACATAGCCAGCACCTCCATTAGAAGGCAACTGACCATCTGCGATAGCAAAAGCCACAGCACGGATATGGTCTACCACCACACGGATGGCAATATCTTTTTCGTTTTCTAAAATTCCTTCGTATTTCTTGCCGGATACTTCTTCTACCTTCGCAATCAATGGGGTAAAAACATCGGTATCATAATTGGAAGATTTACCTTGAAGTGCCATACAAAGACGCTCGAAGCCCATTCCGGTATCTACGTTTTGTTTTGGGAGTTTCTCTAGAGACCCATCTGCCTTTCTCAAAAATTCCATGAAAACCAAATTCCAAACTTCTACCACTTGAGGGTGGTCATTATTAACCAATTCTCTTCCGGAAACTTTTGCTTTTTCTTCGGCCGTTCTTAAATCTACATGAATTTCTGAACAAGGTCCACACGGTCCAGATTCACCCATTTCCCAGAAATTGTCTTTCTTGTTTCCGTTAAGAATACGGTCTTCTGCAATATGGGCTTTCCAGAAATTGTAGGCATCTTGGTCTCTGTCTAGATTTTCTTTGGCGTCTCCTTCAAAAATGGTGACATACAAGTTTTCTTTTGGGATTTTATAGACTTCAGTCAGCAATTCCCAAGCCCAGTCTATGGCTTTTTTTTTGAAATAATCGCCGAAAGACCAGTTCCCCAACATCTCGAACATGGTATGGTGATAGGTATCACGGCCCACATCATCTAAATCGTTGTGTTTTCCTGAAACCCTTAAACATTTTTGGGTGTCTGCTATCCTTACCGAGGTAGGTTCTTTGTAGCCTAAAAAGAAATCCTTGAACTGCGTCATTCCCGAATTGGAGAACATCAGCGTAGGATCATCTTTAAGTACGATAGGTGCAGATGGAACGATTAAATGTTGTTTGCTTTTAAAAAAATCTAAAAACTGTTGGCGTATTTCCTGTGAAGTCATATTTAATTTCTTTTGGCTCATTGCAATAGGCAATAGGCTTGTAGATTGGCAAATTTAATGAATTTTGATGAAAAATGAGAAGGCTTATGTTTGAATTGAAACTACTTTTGCAATAACAAGCTGCACCATTCTTCGCGTTGCTGTTTGTTTTTGAGTTTCAATTCTTGTTCTGTGCAGACTTCTAATATGTCGTCTACATCAAAGAAACAAAGGCCGGAAAGCAAGAGTTCGCTGCCTTCATTCATGTCTTTTACATAAATGGGAATGTCCGAAATCAAGATATTTCTGTTGATATTAGCCAGAATGATGTCAAATTTTTCTTTGCCAAGGTTGTCGGCGGTTCCTTGTTCTATGCGGAGTTCTACATTGTTTCTTGCTGCATTTTCTATAGAATTTTCTACCGACCACTCGTCTATATCAATAGCAAGGACATCATTAGCGCCTTTCATTTTAGCATAAATAGCCAAAACGGAAGTTCCGCAACCCATATCCAATACTTTTTTGTCTTGGAAATCCATTTCCAACATTTGCTGAATCATCAAGTGGGTAGTAGGATGGTGACCTGTCCCAAAAGACATTTTAGGCTGAATAATAATTTCTTCCATAGCCGAATTAGGCTCATGGAATTCTGCACGAATCAATACCTTGTCTTCCACATTAATGGGGGAGAAGTTCTTTTCCCATTCTTCATTCCAATTGATGTTGGGCATTTCTTGGAAAGTGTAAGAAATCTTTACATTTTCGTTATTGAAAATTTCAAGGGATTTGAAGTTTTCTTCATTCACCAAATCGGTAGGGATGTAGGCCAAAATTCCTTCGTGTTCTTCGGTAAAACTGTCGAAACCTATTTCTATTAGTTCTGCCATTAGGATTTCATTCCAAGGTTCTAGCGGTTGAATTTTGAAGTTGAATTCGGTATAGTTGTGCATTTTTATTTTTTTTGCAAAGATAGTGTTTTGCTTTGGCAACTCACATAAGCAATTCTTACTTGTATTTTACGAAAAAAGCCGGAAATAAATCCCGGCTTTTTCTTTATTGTTGATTTTTATTTTTTAGTTAAATCCTTCAATGATTTTTGAGAAATCTTCTAGTTTCAAGGCTGCACCACCAATTAAACCACCGTCAATATCTGGTTGTGAGAAAATTTCTTTAGCATTGTCTGGCTTTACAGAACCTCCGTACAAAATAGAAATCTCATCTGCCACTTCCTGACCATATTTAGCAGCAATAAGGCTTCTAATATGGGCGTGGATTTCTTGTGCCTGCTCTGGTGTAGCGGTTTCGCCGGTACCGATAGCCCAAACGGGTTCGTAGGCAATCACCACTTTTTTGATTTCTTCTGCTGAAAGAGTGAAAAGAGCCGTTTCGGTTTGGTTTTTTACCACGTCAAAATGCTGACCAGCCTTGCGTTGTTCCAAAGTTTCGCCGTTGCAATAGATTGGGATCAGTCCTTTTTCTAAAGCCGCTTTTACTTTTGTGTTGCAATGAACATCGGTTTCGCCGTGGTATTGTCTTCTTTCGCTGTGACCAATGATAGAACCGTCTGCTTCTATAGATTGTAGCATGTCTGCAGAAATTTCGCCAGTATAGGCTCCGCTGGCAAATTCGCTCATGTCTTGTGAGAAAACGCCTACTTCATTATTCTCGAAAACGTCTCTTGCCATCATTAAATACAACGATGGGGGAGCAATCCAAACCTCACAGTTGGTAGCGTTTGATTTTTTATAGTCTAATAATTGAGCCATTAATTGTTGAGCGTCAATTACGTTTTTGTTCATTTTCCAGTTTCCTGCTACAATGTTTTTTCTCATGTTTATTTAATATTTAAGATTGGTCCTATAGAAGTATATTTCTAAAAGGTTAATGCAAATGTCCGAAATTTTAACGTTTTGGGAAAATTTTGTTCGTTTTTATTCTTCCAAAAAATCTCGTAAACTTTTTTTATCTGTAATTTTTCCGTTTTCCAAAACCAAAACAAAAGGGTTGCTTCTGGCGATGGTTTTAATAGCAGTGCCATCCATAGTAAAATTGGGTATGGAGTGAAATACACCTTTTTGGGTAGCTATTCCATAGGCGTGTTTTCCGGGTGCGAAAATCTTTTCAAATTTTTGAACTTCTTCCGCCGAAATTTCTTTTGGTTTGTATGAAAAAATTAAAAATACTTTTGGTAGATGTAAAATCTGTTCGGTGATATCATTTTTGTTTTCGTCTTCCAGTTTAAATTTATCAACAGAAGATTGATAGCCTTGCTTCGTCAATACCGAAACTTCTTTTCCTGTTTGTATCTGCCAAGGAGTGCCTTCTTGCCAATATTCTTTTTGATTGACATATTCCTCCTGATCCACAATCTTTTCTTCACTTGTTTTGGAGTTCTTTATGGTATAAGAAGTCTTATATTCTGAAGGATTGGAAGCTATTTTCTGTCTTTCCAGATTAAGATCTGTGCCTATTTTATAATCCCTGAAATCAATCAATGGTTCATGAGCAATACCATTGTAGATAATGTATATAAAGATTAAAATTCCTCCTGAGAAAATTGGGGTTTTTAAAGTGTTTCTTTTCTGTTTATGAAATGTATTTTTCTTATTCCAAAACCATAAAATAATAAGCCCTACAAGCAACGCTAGATCTTTCCAGAAACTTTGCCAAGGGGTGAATTTGATGGCGTCACCAAAGCAGCCACAATCGGTCACTTTGTTAAAATAAGCAGAATAAAAAGTGAGAAACGCAAAGAACAGGCATAAGGCAATGAGCAGTTTTAAAGTGGTTTTCAGTTTTATATTAAACAATAACATCAACCCTAAAATGAGTTCTAGGGCCACTACAAAAACAGAAAGTTCCAAAGCATAATTTGCCAGAGTAGGAATGTTGAAAACATCCGGAGAGAAGTATTCTTCTAGTTTAAAAGAAAACCCTTTTACATCAATTGCCTTTACAAACCCCGATGCAATAAATATAAGAGCAATAAGATAACGAAGAATTTTTTTCATTTTGTGTGGTGTTTTTGATGGGAGATAAAAATCTATATATCCGTTTTTTAGTACGCGCCTCAAGGCACGTACCTACTTGGCTCTTTTTACTTTTAACTTGGCTCTTTTAGACTTCTTCCGAAAACTTAATCAGGCAGAAGGCTGCATAATTCAGCATGTCATAATAATTGGCATCCAAACCTTCAGAAACCAATGTTTTGCCTTGGTTGTCTTCTATCTGTTTGGTTCTCAGTACTTTTTGATAAATCAAATCAGTAATGGAAGAGATTCTCATTTCTCTCCAAGCTTCGCCATAATCGTGGTTTTTGCGCATCATTAAATCCTTTGCCTCTTGAGCATATTCGTCATAGAGTTTTAGGATTTCGGTGCGGTCTTCATCTAGGTTTTCAGAAAACCCTTTTTCTAACTGTATCAGCCCAATAATAGAGTAGTTGATGATGGCTATAAATTCATCTTCTTCATGCTCATCTACCATTTTTACTTCCGTCATCTGCAAAGTACGGATTCTGTTGACTTTTATATAGATTTGGTCGGTGATAGAACTAGGTCTTAACACGCGCCATGCTGCACCATAATCCTGTAATTTTTTACTGAATAAGTCTCTGCATCTTCTAATTACTTCGTCAAACTGTTGGGCTGTATTTTGCATTAAATTTTAAAATTTATGTTCAAATATAAGGATTTTGAAAAACTTTATTTTTCTAGTTTATGGATTTTTTTGGTGCCTTCGTACATTTCATATTGTTGGAAACGACATTCTAGTTTACCATTGAAAAGTTTTATTTTTCTGGAAGGTCTTAGCCCTACAGATTTTACACCTTCTAAATCAGAAGAAATCATCCAAGCCAAAGTGTTAGGATATTTTTGCTTGAAGGTATCTCCAATTTTCTTGTAAAAATCGGGGTCATTGATGGTGATTCTCTCGTCGTATGGAGGGTTGAAAACCATCAGCAATGGGAAAAGTTCTTTTTCGGATTCAAAGAAGTTTTGTTTTCTTACTTCAATCACATCTTCTAGTTCAGCGGCTTCAATGTTGATTTTGGCGGCATTCAGCATTCTTGCATCAATGTCATATCCTACTATCTTGCCCGTAAATTCTTTTATTCTGCCAATTCTCACTTCTTTGATTTTGGTAAATAATTCGGCATCATAGTTTTTCCAGTTCTGGAAAGCGAATTTTTTTCGGAAAATCTGTGCTGGTAGGTCCATGGCAATCATGGCGGCTTCGATCAATAGGGTACCACTTCCGCACATAGGGTCTAGAAAATTGCCTTTCCCGTCCCAATTTGCCAATTGCAACATTCCTGAAGCTAAAACCTCATTGATAGGGGCTTCACCCTGTTCTTTTCTATAACCTCTTTTGAAGAGTGGGTCACCGGAAGAATCTAATGAAATAGTCACCAATTCTCGGTCTATGTGAAGATGGAATTTAATATCCGGGTTTTTAGGATCCACATCTGGTCTGCGTCTTTCTTTCATTTTGAAATAATCACAAATGGCATCTTTCATTTTCAAAGCCATAAATTGTGAATGCTTAAACGTTTCAGAATATACCGTGGCGTCAATGGCGAAAGTTTGGTCTACACTCATCAAGGTTTCCCAAGGGAAGTCGAAAACTTTATCATAAAAACGGTTTTCGTTCCAAGCTTTAAAAGTCAAAAATGGAATGATGATTTTTACGGCAGTTCTGGCAGAGTAGTTGATTTTGTAAAGGAAACCCAAATCGCCTTCGCAGTTAACGGCGCGGTTTTTAATTTCCACATTTCTGCCGCCTAATTTTTTGATTTCTTCAGCCAAAATTTCTTCTAATCCGAAAAAAGTCTTGATCTGAATTTGTAAATTTTCTGTATCCATTTTTGTAAAAGCCCTTTCCTAAAAAGCCTTTGCAAAATTAGTGAAAAATGGCCGAAAAGAAGCCATGAAAGTTGAACTTAAAGTTCAGGATTTTCCTTTTTGTTCTTTTCTTCAATCCATTTGCTGAGATAGCGCGTGCTTTGCAAGGTATGGTGTTGAAGGATTTGCCCAAGAAAATTGGCATTTCTGTGTTCTTCTAGATTCTTTGAAATATTAAGGATTCTTTCCCAAAAATCATTTTCAAATAGTTCTTTCTTGAATTTTTCTTCTGCAATTCGGTAACCGTTTTCTTGGGCCAGTTTCCAAGTTGTTTCATCTTGGTAGAGCAGTACCGCTTTTTCTATAAATTCGGTTTCATTGTCGGTTATAAAACCATTCCAAGGGATGTTTCCATGCATGGCTTCTGCTCCTATGCTAGAGGTGACATTGGGTAATCCCAGTTCCATGCTTTCTAGTAGTTTTCCCTTAATACCGGCACCAAATGGAATGGGAGCCAATAAAACTCTTGCATCATTAAAAACGGTTTCTACCTTTTCGGCTCTGCCTTTTATGAGAAAACCTTCCTTTTCATTGTGTAATTGATATACTTTTTCCGAAGCATAGGCACCATAAATGTGAATTTGGGCTTCAGGAAGTTGTTTTTTGATGAAAGGCCACAGTTTTTTCAGTTGCAAAACGGTTTGCCAGTTGGGTTCATGCAAAAAATTGCCAATACTGACAAAATTTTTCCTTTCCAAAAAGGAAGCTTTGCTTCTTTTGTTATATGCAAAAAGAGGAAGGTAGCGCAGGATGTTTTTATCAATTTTAAAATGATGGGTGAGTAACTCCATTTCAAATTCAGAAATAATCAAAGACAAATCACATCGTAAAATAGCAGCGATTTCTCTTTTGAAAACATCATTAATGAAATCTGAATTTTCTGCTGTTCTATTTTGTTTAAAGGCGGTCTCTCTGGCGCTTCTTAAAAAATGTAAATCTTCGGTGTCTAGAATTTTTATAGCATTTGGCACTTGTTCTGAAACCCTCCATCCAAATTGTTCTTCGGTGGTAAATCGATCAAAAATGACAATTTCTGGATTGAGTTTTTTGATGACTTCATCAAAACTAGCGTCATTTAAAAGGATATGTTGAACCGTGATATTTTTCTGCGTTAAATCAAAACTGTTTTCGCTGGCAGTGGCAGAGGAGAGAAATGTAATTTGATATTTCTGCGCTTGAAATAAATCGATGAGTTGAAGCATCCTTTTGCCTGCAGCGGTAGAGTGGGGTTCCGGAAAAGTTTTGCCAATGATAACCAGTTGCTTCATAGGGCAAAAATACGATTTTGTTGAAAATAAAAACCTCACTATTTCTAGTGAGGTCTGTGAGCGCGACAGGATTCGAACCTGTGACCGTCTGCTTAGAAGGCAGATGCTCTATCCAGCTGAGCTACGCACCCTAAATATTTTAAACTAAAAAATTCCCGAAGGAATTTTTGTTGTGTCGGGGTGGCAGGATTCGAACCTGCGACCTCCTGGTCCCAAACCAGGCGCGATGACCGGACTACGCTACACCCCGAGTTTTTGGTGCGGAGGGTATGAGATTCGAACTCATGCGACCCGAAAGTCGACAGTTTAGCAAACTGCTCCGTTAACCACTCCGGCAACCCTCCTTGCAAATTCGTTTAAGAACTTCTATTCCGTAATTGCGAGTGCAAATATAGGATAGTTTTTATAAATAACCAAAAAAAAATCACTAAAAAATTTCGTATTTTTGGAATTAATTATCTTAATAAATCCATTGTAATGCGTAATTCGTTATATCTCATAGGTTTATCTTTTTTGCTTTTTTCTTGTGGTACTCAAAAAGTGGCTACAAAATTGAAAGATTTACCTCAACCTTCCGCTTATAACACTCCTTTGCCCCCAAAACCTCAGATAAAACACGATATTCTTGGAGACTATTTTACCATTAATATAGCAGATCCTTCCAAAAATGACAATACCATCAGTTATGGTTCTATTGTAGGGGCAGAACCTCAAGGGTATAAAATTACCAGAGATTATTTCCCAGCTTTGGGACAGAATTTTAGACAGAAATATATTATCCTTCATTATACCGCTTTAGATGGGCGCAAATCTGTTAATGTCTTATCTAAACAAGCTGTAAGTGCTCATTATCTGGTAAATGATTCTACCGATGTGGAAATCTATCAGCTGGTAGATGAAAATAAAAGGGCTTACCATGCAGGGGTAAGTAATTGGAGAAAAGATACGAATCTTAATGATACTTCAATAGGAATTGAAATCGTAAATAATGGTTTCAAAGAAATGGGTGGAAAAAGAATTTATGCCCCATTTCCAGATTTTCAAATTAAAAAAGTGGCGGCTCTGGTAAAAGACATTGCTAATCGATACCAAATTCCGCCAACCAATATTCTGGCGCATTCTGATATAGCTTCTGCACGCAAACAGGATCCCGGTCCACAATTTCCATGGAAAAGGCTATATGATGAATATGGAATAGGCATGTGGTATGATGAAGCAACCAAGCAAATGTTTTTAAGCCAAATTATTCCGGAAACATTTGCTATAGATGTTAATTCTCCTGCTTTTATAATAAAAGCTCAGATTGCGCTGAAGCTGTTTGGGTACAGTTTGACGGAAAGCGGCATTTGGGATGATGCCACCAAAAAGACCATTGAAGCCTTTCAGGGGCATTTCAGACCGCAGAATTTCGATGGCATAATGGATATGGAAACTTGGGCGATTTTGCAGGCTTTAAATCAAAAATATCCTAATAAATAAAAGATTCAATGCAGACGATACTGGAAAAACAATACGAAACACAATATCTTACTGATAGAAACGGATATGCCTATCAACAGGTGCTGAATGATGAAAACGGGGTGAGGGTTTATATCCTTCAAAACGGTTTGACGGTTTATTTGGCGAAGAATGATGATGCACCTAGGATTCAGACCTATATTCCGGTAAGGACTGGCAGTAATAATGATCCGGCAGACAATACTGGTTTGGCGCATTATCTGGAGCATATGATGTTCAAAGGGACCTCTAAACTCGGAACTCTTAATTGGGAAAAGGAAAAAGAATTGCTTCAGAAGATTTCAGATTTGTATGAACAGCACAAGGCAGAAACAGATCCTCAAAAAAAGAAAGAAATTTATCGTATTATCGACGAAATTTCTCAGGAAGCAAGCCAATATGCCATTGCTAATGAATACGACAAAGCGATTTCTTCTCTGGGTGCCACAGGAACCAATGCCCATACTTGGCTGGACGAAACGGTTTACAAAAACAATATCCCCAACAATGAATTCGAAAAATGGCTTAAAATAGAAAGAAACCGTTTTTCTGATTTGGTGTTGAGGCTTTTTCATACCGAATTAGAGTCTGTGTACGAAGAGTTCAACAGAGCGCAAGACAATGATGCCAGATTAACACATTACACCATGATGGAGGCGCTTTTCCCAAAACATCCAAACGGTCAGCAGACTACTTTAGGGAAATCAGAACATCTTAAAAACCCTTCCATGGTAGCTATTCATCAATATTTTGATCAGTTTTATGTGCCGAATAATATGGCGATGGTTTTGGTAGGAGATTTAGATTTTGAAGAAACCATTAAATTGGTAGATAGTTACTTCGGTTCTTTACCTTACAAGGAACTTCCTATAAAGCCAATAATAGAGGAGGAACCCATGATAGGAATTGTAGAACGAGTAGTAAAAAGCCCTTCTACACCAAGACTTCAAATATCTTGGCGTAGCGATTCTTATGGAACTCAGGAAGAAAGATTGACTGAAATTGTGGCTCAAATTCTTTCCAATTCCGGGGAGGCAGGTTTGCTGGATCTGTACGTGAATCAAAATCAAAAAGCATTAAGGAGTTATGCTTACCAAATGGGATTCAAACAATATGGCGTTTTTACGATGCAGGTGATTCCGAAGGAAAATCAAAGTTTTGATGAAGCCAAGCAACTTCTGCTAGAACAGATAGAAAAAGTAAAAAAAGGAGATTTTCCGGATTGGTTGATTTCAGCTATAGTTAATGATATTAAGCTACAGAAACTCAAAAATCTGGAAACGGCAGATGGTTTGGCAACGGCTTTATATAGTGCTTTCATTATGGGAAGAACTTGGGAGCAGGAGCTGAAAGAAATTTCAGAATTCGAAAAAATCACCAAAGAAGAAGTAATGATTTTTGCCCAAAATTTCTTCAAGGATAATTATGTTCTTCTCAAAAAAGAATTGGGGGTGAACGAAAATCTTATCCGTGTAGAAAATCCGGGCATAACGCCTGTGAAAATCAACAGAAGAGCTCAGTCTGAATTTTTAACGGAAATTCTTGCCCAAAAATCTTCAGCCATAGCTCCGCATTTTATAGATTATCAGAAAGCGATAAAGATTGATTTTGTAAAAGACAAAAAAATAAGCTTTGTAGAAAATAAATATAACAACATCGCTCAGGTGCATTTCATTTATAAATTTGGGACAGATCATGATAAGGAATTAGGCTTGGCGATAGATGTTTTACAATATTTAGGCACTCAAAAATACACTCCGAATGAACTAAAAGAAGAGTTTTATAAATCAGGGATTTCTTTCGATTATTCCATTAATGCTGAAGTTTTGAGGATTTCTTTATCCGGCTTAGAAGAAAATTTAAAAAATGGTTTGCCTCTTTTGAAACATTGGTTGAGTGAAGTGAAACCCAATCAGGAAATCTATAAAAATACAGTTCAATTGATTCTGGAAAGCCGAGAAGTGGGCAAAAAGGATAAAAACAGAATCATGACCGCACTGAGTAATTATGCTAAATTTGGCAAAAATTCTCGTTTCAGAGATGTGGTTTTGGAACAAAGGCTTCATGAAATAAAAGTGGAAGATCTTACCGAAAAAGTAAAGCAGCTTATTCAAATGCCTTATGAAATCTTCTTTTACGGAAAAGATTTGGAATATTTCAAAACTGATATTGCGGGTTATATTGAAAGTGCCACATTACCTGTTCCGGAAGCAAGAGCTTTTCCTGAACCGGAAACCGATGCCAAAGTTTATTTCACCGATTATGATATGGTGCAAGTGGAAATGAGCAAGACCGGAAGAGCTAATAAAATAAATATTCAACATTTTGGAAAAATAAATGTTTTCAATGAATATTTTGGAAGAGGATTGTCTTCTATCGTTTTTCAGGAACTCAGGGAGAGTAAGAGTTTAGCGTATTCTGCCTATGTCAATTATGCCACTACAGACAGTCTTCATAAGCATAATTATGTCTCTACCTATATCGGTACACAAGCTAATAAATTGGGTATTGCTATAGAGGCTTTAGATGAATTAATGAAGGAAATGCCACAAGTGAGCATTCAGTTTGAAAATGCCAAAAATTCTGCACTGAAACAAATTGCCTCCACGCGAATCAACAGAACCAATATTTTCTTTAATTATTTCACATTGAATAAATTGAATATTCAATACGACATCCGAAAGGAGATCTATGAAGAAATTCAGAATCTCAGCCTTTCAGATTTGGCTCAATTTTACCAACAGGAAGTGAAGCCTGTAAAATTTAACGTAGCCATTATTGGGAAAAAAGAAAATCTGGATATGAAAGCCATCAACAAAATGGGAGAATTTACAGAATTGACTTTGGAAGAAATTTTTGGTTATTAATAGATTTAATAACAATAAATAAAAAAACTCGGAAATTTTCCGAGTTTTTTGTTTGTATTTTGTACTTTATTTCACAATTTTCATTTCATTCAGCAACCATTTGGCGCCAGCAAACTTATCGATGATGAAAAGGATATATTTGGTGTTTACCATAATGTTACGGCACAATTTTGCGTCATAGTTGATGTCACTCATGGTACCTTCCCATTGTCTGTCGAAGTTTAATCCTACCAAATTTCCATTGGCATCTAGCGCGGGACTACCTGAGTTTCCTCCCGTAGTATGGTTGGTAGCTGTAAAAGCTAAAGGCACTTTTCCTGAAGCATTTTTGTAGGTGCCGTAATCTTTATTGTTATAAAGTTCAATCAATTTTTGTGGAACGTTGAATTCATAATCTCCCGGAATATATTTTTCCATCACCCCGTCTAGAGTGGTTTCATAATGATAGGTAATGGCATCTTGTGGTTCAGAACCTTTTACCTTTCCATAGGTTACCCTTAGGGTAGAGTTGGCATCTGGGAAGAATTTTCTTGCCTTATCAGTAGCCATGGTCTGAGCCAAATATTTTTTCTGCAACGCATCTATTTTACTTTGCAGGCTCATGAATTTACCGTCTGCTTTAGCCAAATACGTTTCTCTCATTTTCACTAATGTTTGGTAGATAGGGTCAGCTTTAACAGATTTTACCAATTCTGGAATGTCAGAAAATACTTTTTTGATGTCAGTGTGGGTAGTGGCTCCGTTTACAGCTGCTCTTCCTGAAATGACAGAGTTTTTGCTCCAGTTTTCCAAAATCTGAAGATTTTGATTGACATCTTTATATTGACTAAAACCTTCCGGTAAGAATTCCGCTTGGGTTTTATTAGCATAAAGGGCTAAAAGTTTAGCAGTAACCTTAGCATCCAACTCGCCGTCATAGTCTTTGTAGAAAGCATCTAATCTATTGGTAAAAGCATTGATGGCTTTTTGGTCTGCCTTTCCGGCTTCATAGTTTTGGATAAAACCATAAAACTGATTGGCTAAGCTCAATGTTTCTGCATTTCTCATAATTTCCGTAAAGTATGCATTGTTTAGTGCATAAGGAGCCTGCTCGTTGTAAAGGTTATTGAACTCAGTAATCATATTCTTGATTTCAGAATTCTGATTGCCTAGCGATTTTTCATAATCCTGCTTTTTGGCAACGGCGTTAGATTTTTTAAGACCTTTGGTTTCACCGATCCATTTTTTCCAATAATTGGCTACCGAAGCGTATTTAGCTGCGTATTTGATTCGGGTAGCATCGTCTGCACGCATTTTTTCATCTAATGTTTTCAGAGCAATATCCCTTACTTCTATTCTTGCCGGATTGGTTTCGTTGATGATTTTTTCCACAGCAATGCTTGGCAGGTATTCATTGGTTCTTCCCGGAAATCCGAAAACAAAGGTGAAATCATTTTCCTTGATGTCTTTTACTGAAATCGGCAAGAAATGCTTCGGAGTAAATGGAACGTTGTCAGTCGAATATTCTGCCGGTTTGTTATTTTTATCAGCATAAATTCTGAACATGGAGAAATCACCGGTATGTCTTGGCCAAACCCAGTTGTCGGTATCAGACCCGAATTTACCGATGCTTTGCGGCGGTGCACCTACCAAACGAATGTCTTTATAGGTCTCTACCAAAAATGCATAATATTTATTCCCTGCAAACATTGGCTTTACAATAATGCTTTGATAGCTTTCTGTTTTCTGAGATTTCTTGTATGCTTCTGTATTTTCAGCGATTTTTTTGTCTAATTCGGTTCCTGAAAGGGTGGCAGTATTGGCCAATATCGCATTGGTGATTTCTTTGATGTCTACCACAAAATCTACTTTTGTTCCTGGATTTGGCAATTCTTCTTTCATGTTTTTTGCCCAAAAACCATTGGTTAACAAATCATTTTCCACGGTAGAATGATTTTGGATATTATCAAAACCACAGTGATGATTGGTTAATAGAAGTCCTTTTGGAGAAATAATTTCGGCGGTACATCCACCATTAAACTGCACTACAGCATCTTTAATGCTTGGTTTTTGGGTGTCCCAAATATCTTTGGCGCCAATCTTCATTCCCAGAGATTTCATTTCCTTTTCATTGATTTCTGTAGGAATCCACATCCCGCCATATTGTTGAGCAAAGAATGTAGCTGCCTGAAACAAGGAGGCTATTATAAATGTTCTTTTTAACATAATAAATTGTTTATAATTTAATTTGCTAAAATTACAAGAAAATTCGATTATCTCATAATTTTGAAACAATAGATTATAATTATATAAAAACTAAATATTTGGCTTGATTAACTTTGTTGAACCAAATCACAAAATATTATGGAAACTAAAGAAATCTTACAAACCTATAAGTTTGATGACTTTATTTTCGTTACCAATTTCAAAACGTTTAATGATGCAGAAGAATATGCCTTTAAAAATAACGGTGAGTTGGTAGAAATAGGTTTCATTGATGGGGCAGATAATCCGGAACTTACTACTAATGCAAATCTTATTGAAGAAAGAAAGCCATTTAAGGTTGAATTGCCTTATAGTACTTATAATGTTTATTACTCTTATGATGATTTTTTTCAGGAAATTGCCAAATCTTTACAGTTTCAAAAAAAAAGATTAGAAGATGATATGTTTTTAGAAGATATTTGGGCGGATCAAAATATAGCTCAAGGAGATAGGATTCTAATTGTGGATAATGGAGAAATAGTTACTATTACCACAAAAGAAAGAATTAAGTATTTGATGGGGGGGCATTTATATGAAGTGGCTGTAAAATTATCCAGAACAAAATAGTAGAATTTCATATATATTTATTTCCAACAATTATTTTTTTTAATGCTTTCATTTTTTTTGAAGGCATTTTTATTTTAATTTTCTATTAAATCCAAAAACTGTTGTTCGTCCAAAATTTCAATGGTGCCTATTTCTTGCGCCTTTTTAAGCTTGCTTCCTGCTTTTTCGCCTACTACAAGGTAATTTAGATTTTTAGAAACTGCAGATATATTCTTGCCTCCATGTTTTTCTACCATTTCTTCAGCTTCATCACGTGTAAAGAGGGATAATTTTCCGGTAAATAGGAAGGTTTTTCCTTCCAAAGTATTGCTGAGTAATTCTTGGGTGTTTTCTCCTTTTTCCAATTGTACACCATAGGATTTCAGACGTTCTATCATGATAATATTTTCCGGATTTTGGAAGAATTCGGCAATGCTTTCGGCAATCTTAATCCCGATGTCTTCTACCTGACAAAGCTCTTCTGTGCTGGCTTCTCTTAAATCATCAATTGTAGGGAAGTTTTTCGCCAGCTTCTTGGCCACAGTTTCCCCTACATGCTTAATGCCTATTCCGTACAATACCTTTTCATAAGGAATGGTTTTGGATTTTTCTACACCATCTATAATGTTTTGGGCAGATTTTTCGGCCATTCTTTCCAAAGGCAAAAGTTGTTCTTTTTGTAACGTGTAGAAGTCTGCCACATTTTCTATGAGGCCTTCTCTGTAGAGTTGTTCTATGGTTTCTGAACCTAAATTATCAATATTAAGAGCCTTTCTAGAAACATAATGAATCATTTTTCCTACTACCTGTGGTGGACAATGGGTTTCGTTAGGGCAAAATTGTATCGCTTGGTCTTCTAGTTTAATGAGTTCTGTACCACATTCCGGGCAATGGGAGATAAACTGAACTTCTGTAGCCAATAAGTTTCTTTTTTCTAAATTTACCCCTACGATTTTTGGGATAATTTCTCCACCTTTTTCTACATAAACGAAATCCCCAACATGCAAATCCAATTTTTTGATGATGTCTTCATTGTGCAGGGAAGCTCTTTTTACTATAGTGCCTGCCAAAAGCACTGGCTGAAGATTAGCCACAGGTGTCACAGCGCCGGTTCTTCCCACTTGATAATCTATGCTCAAAAGTTCGGTTTCTACCTTTTCTGCCTTAAATTTATATGCCATGGCAAAGCGTGGAGATTTGGCAGTGTATCCTAATAATTGCTGCTGTTTCAGAGAATTGACCTTAATGACGATGCCGTCTATATCAAATTGAAGATGCCTTCTTTTTTCGTCCCAAAGGTTGATGAATTTTTTAACTTCTTCCATGCTGTAGCAAATTTTAGCATTTTCAGAACTTTTAAATCCCCATGTCTTTGCTTTTTGCAAGAGATTAAAATGGGTTTCTGAAGGAAGATTTCCTGCTACAAATTGATATAATACTGCAGATAGATTTCGTTTGCTTACTTCTGCAGAGTCTTGTAGTTTTAGACTTCCTGAAGCGGTATTTCTTGGGTTCATAAAGGCATCATAGCCTTCGGCTGCCCTTTCTTCATTTATTTTGTTGAAATTCTCATGAGTGAGGTAGATTTCACCACGCATAAAAAATGTGTTGGGGAAATCTCCACGCAACTGTAGAGGGATATCTTTGATGGTTTTTATGTTTGCGGTAATCTCATCCCCCTGAAATCCATCTCCGCGGGTTACTGCTTGTATGAGTTTACCGTTTTCGTAGAGGATAGAGATAGATGCGCCGTCGTATTTTAATTCACAAACATATTCTACAGCATCAGTTTCCAAAGTTTTGGTAACCCTTTTGTGCCAGTCTTCCAAATCGTTAAAATCATAAGAATTATCCAAAGAATACATTCTGTATTGATGTTCTACTGTAGGAAAATGCTTCGTTACCTCTCCACCCACACGCAAAGTAGGAGAGTTGGGGTCGTAAAATTCAGGATGAGTTTTTTCCAGTTCGTGAAGCTCTTCCAGTTTGGCGTCAAATTCAAAATCTGAAATGGTAGGTTCGTCCAGAACATAATAATTATAATTATGTTGATGAAGCTCTTCACGCAGTTCTTCTATTTTCTGTTGAATGTTTTCGGGCATCTTTGTAAGAAACGTTTTAGCAAAAATAAGAAAAAAGTGTTGATGTGACGATTTGTAAATTAGGGCTTTTTTTTTGCCGCCACTTTTAAAAAAATAAAAGCCACTAAGAATTTTATTTTAGTGGCTTTTTGTAATATAGTAGAATGGTTATTAATTCTTTTACTTAATTATTTTGAAATACTTGTCATTTAGTTTTACTTCTTTTATTCTTCGGTCTTCCTGGTTTTTTTGTTCTAAAATTATTTCATCGTATGAGATATTGAGCATAATGCTTAGTTTAGATTTCAATAAATGCAATAAAGATTCTCTTTTTCTCAATAAGGTATTGATGCTGCTGGTTTTTGCTTCTTGTTCAATGATGAAATTAATACTATGGATAGGGATGTAGGTATCAATATTTTTGATAAGAAAAGTAAGTATTGATTTTTCTAAAGGAGAAAAGTCATTTACTGAATTATTGTTATGGATGAATTGATCTTTAGATTCTTGATATACGATCTCTTGTTCATTTCCTGAGCCTATAATGAAACTTCCGTTTTTCTTTCTTTCTCTATAAAAAAATAAGAGGAAAAGTGTAATTAAACTAATGCCTAGAACCAAATATGAAAGCTTATCGCTTATCAGGAATGGTTTATGGTAAAAATTGTCTTCTTCAATGGGGGCTTTGAAAAAATCTTCAACTTTGGTGGAAACAAAGATGGTTTTTCTGGTTGAGGTAAGATTGTTAAGGTAGTTAATGGTTTTGTTTTTGGGGTTGTAAATAATTTTATTGTCAACAATGGCATAGGGCGACTTATAATAATAAACCTTGTTTTTTTTGATGTCGATAACAGCAGAGTACACTACATCTATAACATAGATTTTATCGTTAGCAGTAAATGTATTGATGCCATATTTGTGTGCCGTAGGGATGTATTTTAAATTGACAGTACCTATATTCTCCCAGATTCTGTTTTTGAAGTTGAATTTCCACAAATAATTAGGGTCATTATAAGAAGATCCAATTCCTATTTCGTTTTGATGGCCACCACCAAAAACATATAAATCATCTCCTATAACAATGCTTTCATAATCATGTCCTTCATGGGGTCTTTCTTTTGAATTCAGCGGGACTAGAAACCATTCATTTCCTTTAAAATCATATTTGGTAAGGATATTTTTGCTGGTGA
>CALJKL010000030.1 GCA_937973555.1 uncultured Flavobacteriales bacterium
GCTTACAGAAGTACTGCTAGAGCGGCTACGGTTGCTTCTCGAGAAGAGCTAACGCGGGTTATGACCCCTTTTGTGACAAGCCCCGACAATCCCTCTTTCTTGCCTATGTCTCGAATCCCGTGACTTGCCGATATGGCATCGCTTAGATTCTTGCCCTCGGCTATATGCTGCTGTGCAGTGGTCGGCGTCATCACGCGGGGGCTAAAGCCGCTGCCTTCCTCTCCTTTTGCATTAATAACACAAGCGGCTGTTCCGGTATACCAATTATCACCAACTCGGCTTTGGCCACCTTCTAGTCCAACCGCATAGTCTGACTTGGTAAGGTCAAGAGCCTTTTGCGCCCTGTTTCGTGCACCCTCTAAACTGGTTTCGTCATCCATAGGTTGTTCGCTGACCCCAGACTCTGTTGCTACCGCAATATACTCGACGTCCTCTTGACCGAGCAGCAAGCCGAAGGCTTGTTTAACTGCCTCAATTTTTGTTGGGTTTTTTGAACCGATTGCTACTTTCATCGGTGTCAATGTAGCAAACAGGTTGAAAATACTTGAAAAAATGGTGGCAAAAGTATCAAAAAAGAAAAAAATAATAACTGTTTTTGGAACGACACAAACAGACCCAAAGTATGCTGCCGAACTGGCTCAAACAATACAATCAAACCAAAGAGTACTCATTGATGATTTTAGTGAACGCTCACTCCCCTGCTCAGAATACCAAGATAAAGTACAGTGCTCAGAAATAATTCATCTAAAAAAAGAAATAAAAAAACACAGCCTCAAAAAAGACTGTGTTTTAAAATATTACAAAAGATTCTATTTTAATAATTAAACAATGCTTTCCCGTTCATCAACTCATGAACTTTTTGTTTCACAGCTTCTAAAGTATTTTCATTATTGATATCCAAAACTACTTCATTGATTAAGTCTGCTATGACCTCCATATCCTTTTCTACCAAACCACGAGTGGTAATAGCTGCCGTACCCAATCTGATTCCTGAAGTAATAAAAGGAGATTTATCATCATAAGGCACCATATTTTTGTTGCAAGTAATATCTGCTTTCACCAATGCTTTTTCAGTTTCTTTACCGTTTACGTTTTTATTTCGAAGATCAACGAGCATCAAGTGGTTGTCTGTCCCACCGCTTACAATATCAAAACCTCTATTTATCATGGCCTTAGCCAAAGCCTGAGCATTGGCAATCACTTGCTTGGTATAGACTTCAAATTTAGAGTCAATAGCTTCTGCATATGCTACCGCTTTTGCCGCAATCACATGCTCTAGTGGTCCGCCCTGAGTTCCAGGAAAAACGGCACCATCCAAAACGGCACTCATCATTTTAGTTTCCCCTTTTGGTGTTTTATGGCCATAAGTGTTTTCAAAGTCTTTGCCCATCATAATCATACCGCCTCTTGGCCCACGAAGAGTTTTATGGGTAGTAGTAGTCACTACATGGCAATGTTCAAATGGAGAATTCAATAAACCTTTTGCTACCAATCCTGCAGGGTGTGCTATATCTGCCCAAAGAGTAGCCCCTACCTCATCAGCAATTTCTCTGTATTTTTTGTAATCTAAATCTCTAGAATAGGCAGAAAAACCGGCAATCAATAATTTTGGTCTTTCTTTAAGTGCCACTTCGCGCATTTGGTTATAATCGATTCTGCCCGATTCTCTTTCTACGCCATAAAAAACCGGACGGAAATTAATCCCTGAAAAATTTACATGTGATCCATGGGTAAGGTGACCTCCCATAGAAAGATCCATTCCCATTACGGTATCGCCAGGCTTTAGAACCGAAAGATAAATAGCTGCATTAGCCTGCGAACCAGAATGGGGCTGCACGTTGGCATATTCTACTCCAAAAAGTTCTTTGGCTCTTTCAATCGCTAATGTTTCCACCTCATCCACTACTTCACATCCTCCATAATATCTCTTTCCAGGATATCCTTCAGCATATTTGTTGGTTAAAACACTTCCCATGGCTTTCATCACATTGTCAGAAACAAAATTTTCTGATGCAATCAATTCAATACCATGTGTTTGTCTTTGTTTTTCTTTTTCAATCAGTTCAAAAATTGGGTCTTGCATATGTAGATTTATTTTTTGCGAATTTAATGAATTTTATCTTAAAAATAAGGCCACTCCACTTAGAAAAAGCCTTTATAATTTGTCTTAAAAAAGTGTTTTTGTTTCTGCCATTGTTGGGATTTGAATTTCTGTTCCAAATTCTGCATTCAATTTCTCAATGAAATACGCAGAAAGCAAAGGCGAAGCCCTTTCTACATTTTGATGCACAAAGAAGTAGAGGTTTTTCAAACCTTCCTTTTTCCAAAGTTTAATGCGCTCTATCCAATCATCTAATCTTGCATAATCGCTCTCAGCATTGGCCCCTACATATCGAATGAAAGCCGTATCAGTGGTCAACCTCATGTGCAACATATCTCTTCTACCGGCAGTATCTACAATTATATTGGCCATTTTATTTTCTTCCAGCAATTGACAAAGTTTGTCTAAATTTTCATCTTCAAACCACTCGGCACTTCTTACTTCTATAGCTAAAGGAACTTCTTTTGGCCAATCTTTCACAAATTTCTCCACCCTATCGAAATCTTTTGGTTTGAAATTATCATGCAATTGAAGAAAAACCATTCCTAATTTGTCTCCAAAATTCAAAACCGAAGTGGCATAATCTGTTACCACATCCGTCACATTGAGCAATCTTCGGAAATGAGAAACGGTATTGGTAATTTTTGGGAAAAATTTAAAATCTTCTGGTGTTTTTTCTCTCCAAGTTAAGACCTGTTCCGGGCTTGGCATGCCATAAAAGGTAGCATTCAATTCTATAGAATTAAATTGGGTGGCATAATAACTCAATTCATCTTTGGTACCCTTAGGATAGAAACCTTTGAGGTCAGTTTTATTCCACTTGGCACAACCTATATAAACATTAAAATCTGAACCTTTAGATTTTGCTAAAACCTCCTTTGTTTTAGGATGATCTTTAGGTAATGTAAAATCTATTTTTGAAGGATCTTCTACTTGTCCGAATTTCATAATGAATAAGATTAGGGTTCTTTACAAAGATAATTTTTTAAAAAATTAAAACCACAGAACTATACTGTGGTTTTAATAATCATTTTCACTTATTTTTTATGCTTCACAACTTGAGCAAGTCACAAAATTCACCATCAATTCTTTAGAAACAGACTGAGAACGTTGATAATACAAGGTCTTAACTCCCATTTTCCAAGCCTCTATCATCAGATTGTTCACATCTTTAATTGCCATAGAAGATGGGATATTCAAGTTTAGTGATTGTGTCTGGTCAATATATTGCTGTCTTTGAGCCGCCTGTGTAATAATCTCCATTGGAGAAATTTCCTTGAATGTCTTGAAGACATCCTTCTCCGTTTGGCTCAGTTGAGACATGTGTTGTACAGAACCATGGTTTAACATGATTTCTCTCCATATATCTTCATTGTCTAATCCTTTTTCTTCAAGCAATCTTGCCAAATATTTGTTCTTTCTCATGAAATTTCCTTTCGCTAAACCAGCTTTGTAATAGTTAGATGCGAATGGTTCAATTCCTGGAGAAGTTTGTCCCAAAATAGCAGAAGAAGAAGTAGTAGGCGCAATGGCCATAGTGGTAGTATTTCTCAACCCATATCCCTTCAATACCTCTGGTTCACCATAGATACCTGCCAATTCTTTGGAAGCCTGTATAGACTGTTCCTGAATTTGTTTGAAAGCTTTTGCATTGAACATTTTAGCTTCCATACTTTCAAAAGGAATCATGTTTTTCTGTAGATATGAATGATATCCCAATACCCCCAAACCAAGAGCTCTGTGTCTCATCGCAAATCTTCTTGCAGATTGTAGGTAATAGTTTCCTTCGGTCTTTTCTACAAATTCAGAAAGAACCGCATCTAGGAAATAGATGGCTAATTTTACTGCATCGGTATCTTTCCATTCGTCATACAATTCCAAATTCATGGAAGAAAGACAACAGATGAAAGATTCGTCTGCCGTAGAAGGCAACATGATTTCTGAACAAAGGTTACTGGCGTTGATTACCGCTCCGCTGTCTTTGTATACTTGTGGTTTATTGCGGTTAACATTATCTGTAAATAGAATGTATGGAAGTCCTTTTTTCTGACGAGACTCCAATACTTTTGCCCATACTTTACGCTTATCCATATCTCCGTCTATCATGTCTTGCATCCAGTAATCCGGTACGCAAACTCCCATAAACAGGTTCTGAATAGGGCTTCCTATTTCTTTAATATTTAAGAATTCTTCTATATCTCCATGGTCGATATCCAGATAAGCAGCAAATGCTCCTCTTCTCACCCCTCCTTGTGAAACCACATCCATAGCGGTATCAAACAACTTCATGAAAGAAACGGCTCCGGAAGATTTACCATTATCTGTTACAGCAGTTCCACGGTTACGCAATTCTCCGAAGTAACCTGATGTACCTCCTCCAATTTTTGTCTGCATAATAACTTCACCCAATTTGTGAGTAATGCCTTCAATATGATCTGGCACATGTACGTTGAAACATGAAATAGGCAAACCACGTTGCGTACCCATATTGGCCCAAACTGGCGAAGAAAAGCTGATCCACCCCTTGGTAATCATTTCCTTGAAAGCAGGAATCAATTCAGGTTTATATAATCTTTTTGCGGCCGCAGTAGTAATTCTGTCTATGGCTCCTTCTACAGTCTCTCCTTTTAGAAGATAGCCTCTATTGAGCATTTGCTCAGACTCTTCATTTAGCCACCAAATGTCTAATTTCTCTTCCATAATTTTTTAAAAAAGGTCGTTCGCAGTAATACTCTTATCATGTTTGGTATAATCTACCGGTCTTTTTGCAAAGAAATCATCCAATGAATTCGCGAAAACTTCTTCTTCAAACCACATCATAGGTCTGTATTGTTCAGGTGTTACATTGTAACGGGTTTTCATGTTGATTTTCTTTAAACTGTCATCTACTCTATATTTCATAAAGTTCAGCAAATCTTCTTTAGAGAACATATCCAGTTCTCCTGCTTCGAAAATCCAATCCAAAATTTTAGCTTCTAATTCAATAGATCTGTCTACTAAATGATAAATATTTTCAATATCAGCATCGGTTAACAATTCTGGTTGCTCTTCTCTAATTTTGTTGATTAAGAAAATACCCGCATTGGCGTGGATTTGCTCATCCACAGAAGTCCAGGCAATAATATTGGATACATTTTTCATGTAGCCTTTGAATCTTGTAAAAGATAAAATAGTGGCAAACTGGCTAAAAAGGGAAACATTTTCTATTAATATAGAGAACAATAACAAAGAAGAAACATATTCTTTGTGATCTGTAGATTTGGCATTGGCCAAAACTTCGTTCAAATAATCTATTCTTTCTCTAATGGCAGGAATTTCTACCACATTATTGAACTCATCATTATAACCCAATACTTCTAGCAATCTAGAATACGCCTCACTGTGACGGAATTCGCATTCTGCAAAAGTAGCTCCCAGACCATTCAATTCCGGTTTCGGCATGTGGTTATAGAGATTCCCCCAAAAAGTCTTTACAGCTACTTCTATTTGTGCAATAGCCAATAGCGCATGCTTTACGGCATTTTGCTCGTAAGGCTCTAAATTGGAGTGAAAATCTTGTACATCTGCTGTAAAATCAATTTCGGAATGAACCCAAAAGGATTTGTTAATAGCATCTACGAATTGTAGAACATCCGGATATTCAAATGGTTTGTAGTTAATACGTTTGTCAAAGATTCCCATGGTTGCGTTATATATTTATAGTAAACAATTATTAATTTCTAAATAACTGCGTCTCAAAAGAACCCGTATAAACCTGAAAACCAAACTTATACAATAACAAAATTAATATTAAAATATTTTTTCTTTCTCTTTAAGACACGTTTACAAAAATAGAAATTGAACCGCAAAAAAGAAAGGGCAAATGCATTCAAAATGTTAATTTTTTGATTTTAAGGCCAAAAAGTTTTCCACAATGACATAGAATTTCCATTAATAAAGGATTTCATGAAATTGGAATTCAAAAAAGGGGTTTGAGCGTTATTTTGTATTAAACATTTTTTAGAAAATACCTTTAATAAAGGACAAAATTATTAAACAAAAAAATAAGAAAATTGAGGTTTATAAACTGTAACAACTTTATGATAAAATCTACTAATTACAAAAAGTCTCAATGTTAGTAATTAAAGATTTACACAAGTCTTACGAGATTGGCCAAAACAAACTGCATGTTCTAAAGGGTATCAACCTGGAAATCAACGAAGGAGAATTTGTTTCCATCATGGGAAGCTCCGGTTCCGGAAAATCTACTCTGCTTAATATTATCGGTATTCTGGATGAAAAAGATAGCGGTATTTATCAGCTTGACGGAATTTCTATAGAACATCTTTCCGAAACCAAAGCTGCCGAATACAGAAGCCGCTTTTTGGGATTTGTATTTCAGTCTTTTAATTTAATTGGCTATAAAACTGCCTTGGAAAACGTGGCTTTGCCTCTTTATTACCAAAACGTTTCTAGAAAAGAACGCAATGAAAAAGCCATGGAATATCTGGAAAAGGTAGGGCTTGCACAATGGGCTAACCATTTGCCTAATGAACTTTCTGGAGGACAAAAACAGCGTGTAGCCATTGCCAGAGCATTGATTACCAACCCAAAAGTAATTTTGGCGGATGAACCTACCGGTGCATTAGACTCCCAAACAACACACGACATTATGAAACTCCTTCAGCAGATTAATAATGAAGGAAAAACGATTATAGTAGTTACCCACGAACCCGATGTGGCTGCACAAACCAAAAGAAATGTCCACCTTAAAGATGGATTGATAGAAACTGACGTGGTTATAAATCAAGTAGTTCTGTAAGAGTAAAAGATTCAAATAAAAAAAATATGTTCGATATAGACAGATGGCAAGAAATTTTCAGTTCTATTCGCAGTAATGTACTGCGAACGGTACTTTCTGGCTTTACTGTTGCATTGGGATTATTTATTTTTATTGTTCTTTTTGGAATTGGCAATGGGCTTCAAAATGCTTTTCAAGAAGGATTTACAAGAGATGCCCAAAACCTGATTACCATTTTCACCGGAAGAACCACAATAGCCTATGGCGGATTACAAGCAGACAGAAATGTATCACTTAATAATAGTGATTATACTGCCATTATCAATTCAGATCCTAAAAAAGTACAATACGCCACTCCAAGATATTCTACCAATCTTACCGTAAAATATGGGAAAGAAAGCGGCACCTATCAAATATCAGGTGCCAACCAGGATGAAGTATTTATCGAGAACCGAAAGCTTCTCAATGGTAGATTTATTACTCCAAGAGATATTGCCAACAACCATTATGTAGCTGTAATAGGAAGAATGGTTCAGCGAGACCTTATCAAAAATGGAAACCCAGTGGGCAAAGAATTGGAAATCAATGGAAGTATCTTCAAAGTAATTGGTGTTTTTGCAGATGATGGCGGTGACTGGGATGAAAGGATGATCAGCATCCCTATCTCTACTCTTCAGCAGATGAAAAAAGGCTCTGATACCATCAGCACCGTTTTCATTGCGTATGATGAAAAAATGCAACCCGCCCAGGCTATAGATTATGGCAAAAAATTGGAAAAGGAAATCAAAGCCAGAAAAAAAGTTTCTCCCGATGATCAAAATGCAGTAAGAATTAGAAACAATGCAGAAGACCTGAAAGATTCTTTTACCTTTTTATTAGTCATTACTATTATAGTAGGCTTCATTGGCATGGGTACATTACTCGCTGGTATTATAGGCATCAGTAATATTATGGTGTATATCGTAAAAGAAAGAACACAGGAAATTGGTGTGAGAAAAGCCATTGGTGCAAAACCCAACAGCATTGTTTCCCTCATCATGCAAGAAAGTATTGTCATTACGGTCATTTCAGGTTTTATAGGAGTGGGGTTTGGAGTATTGACGCTTCATTTAATTGGAGATAGCCTAGAAGAATATTTCATCAAGCAACCCAGCGTAGGTGGGGGACTTATCTTTATGGCATTTATAAGTTTGGTGGTTTCGGGTTTAATCGCAGGATTTGTACCGGCATACCGAGCCAGTAAAATAAAACCGATAGAAGCATTAAGAGCAGAATAAATATTGAATTTTGAATTAAAAACATGAATATCATATTTAAAAAAGATACCTGGCAGGAAATTTATTATTCTCTTAAGAATAATAAACTCCGCACCTTCCTCACCATGATTGGGGTGGGCTGGGGAATGTTTTTATTCGTAAGCCTTCTGGGGGCTGCCAAAGGAATGGAAAACGGTTTCGACAAACTATTTTCCGGATTTGCAACCAACTCTATTTTCATGTGGGCACAAAATACTTCTATCCCTTACAGCGGTTTTCCAAAAGGAAGACAGATGAGCCTTCATCTTCCGGATATGGAAATGCTGGAGAAGAAAATTCCGCAGATCGATTACATCTCTCCTCAAAATTCTAGAGGAGGCTTTGGAACACCGGGCGAACAAATGAACAGAAACGGGAAAACCTCTACTTATACTCTCACCGGTGATTATCCGTTGGGGAATAAAATTTCTGAAAAGAAGCTCATGTTTGGAAGATATCTTAATGATGCAGATGTTTCTCTTAATAAAAACGTTGCCGTCATTGGCGAAGCTATTTACAAAAACTTTTTTGATGCCAAAAAGAACGAAAACCCTATCGGGAAATCCATCAATATAAAAGGAATATTCTTCAATATCATTGGGGTATATAAAATGAGCAGAGCTGGCGGCCCTATGAACAATGACACCACGGCATACATACCGCTTTCCACCTATACCAAAATGTATAATGACGGAGACAAAGTTGGCTTCTTTGCCATAGTCAGTAAACCCGATGCAGATCTTAGCAATGTAGAAAACCAAGCCAAAACAGAGCTGAAAAAGAAAAACAACGTATCTCCTGAAGACACCAATGCTTTTGGGAGTTTTAACCTTGGAAAGGCTTTCGAAAAAATGAACGGGTTCCTTTCGGGGATGCAGCTTTTGACCATTATTGTAGGAACGTTAACCATTCTTGCCGGGGTAATTGCCATCTCTAATATCCTATTAATTACCGTAAAAGAAAGAACCAAAGAAATAGGCATCCGAAGGGCTTTGGGCGCAAAACCATATGAAGTAAGAAACCAAATTCTACTAGAAAGTGTAGTCATAACGCTTACCTCGGGATTGTTAGGATTTATTTTTGGCATTCTGCTCTTGATGATGATTGATATAGCAACCAAAAACCAAGACAGTTTTCCGTTTTATAACCCCACTGTTAATTACTCTCATGTTTTTGCAGCCATGTCTGTTATGATTCTACTGGGCTTAATTATCGGAATGATTCCTGCACAAAGAGCCGTAAAAATAAGACCTATTGAAGCTTTAAGAAGCGAATAACATTTAAAATAATAAACTAAAATATTCAACATAAAATGAAAAACTTTACTTTCAAAAAGGCAGTGTATATTTTTCTAGGATTCCTATTTGTAGTAGGTCTCATTATGGGAATTGGCTATCTTATAAAATCTAATTCTAAAGAAAGCGAAGCATTCCTTACCAAAAAACCATTCATTCAAAACCTGGATGACAAGGTAATGGCCACAGGAAAAATAGTGCCTCGTGAAGAAATTGAAATAAAACCAAACCTTTCTGGTATTATAGAAAAAATCCTCGTAAATGAAGGAGACCATGTTTCTGCCGGTCAATTGGTAGCTACCTTAAAGATTGTTCCGAATATTTCTCAGGTAAACAGTACCCAACAAGAGGTTCAGAATGCCAATCTTCAAATCAACAATGCCAAAGCCAATTTGGCCAATCAGCAGCAACAGTTTTTAATGCAGCAGAAATTATTCAGTCAAGGGGTTATTTCAAAACAGGAATTTCTTACGTCTCAGCAACAGTTGCAGACTTTGCAAAACCAACTAAAAAATGCTCAACAGCAGTTACAAACTGCACAGAGAAATCTTGAAATTGCCAGAACTGGAGTAGCAACAGGCTTGCAAAATATGGCCACTACACAAATCCGTTCTAAAGCTTCGGGTACCGTTTTGGAAATTCCTGTAAAGGTAGGAAGCCAGGTAATAGAAGCCAATGCTTTCAATGCAGGAACTACCATTTGTAGTGTTGCAGATCTCAACTCACTGATCTTTGAGGGTAAAATAGATGAGGCACAAGCAGGCAAACTAAAAGAAGGCATGAACATGAACATCATTATCGGTGCGTTACAGAATAAGACTTTTTCGGGCCGCGTTACCATGATTGCTCCTAAAGGAAAAGACGAAAACGGAACCATTAAATTCCCGATTGAGGGAGATGTTTTCAATCCTTCAAACGAATACATCAGAGCTGGTTTTTCTGCCAATGGCGAGATTGTTCTCAGCTCACAAAAAGATGCTTTACTTCTGGATGAAAGCCTTATCCAATATGAAAAGAAAAACGGACAAGATGTGCCTTTTGTAGAAGTAAAACAGCCAAATGGCAAATTCAAGAAGGTAAATGTGAAACTAGGCGCCAGTGATGGCATCAACGTTCAAATCATTTCCGGAATCAATAAAGATGCAGAAGTAAAAGTTTGGAATCCTTCAGACAAAGACAAAGAAGAATTGAAAGAGAAGAAGAATAAATAATTAACATATATTAATAAAGTCCGGTATTTGAAGTCGGACTTTATTATTTTTTATTGTCTATATTTAATTTTTTATTTTAAAATAATTATGGAGAAAACCGTGTTCAAAGACACCAAAAGACATTACGAAATATTAGATGCTCTTAGAGGAATTGCCGCTTTAATGGTAGTTATTTTTCATTTATTTGAGATATTTTCAGGAGGAGATCATCAAAAACAAATCATTAACCATGGCTATCTTGCTGTAGATTTCTTCTTTGTACTTTCAGGTTTTGTCATTGGATATGCTTATGACGACCGATGGAGCAAGATGACGCTGAAAGATTTTTTCAAAAGAAGGCTTATCCGTCTTCATCCTATGATTGTAATGGGAATGCTTATAGGAGGCATTGCTTTTTATTTCAGCTATTCTCCCAATCTGTTTCCTGGGATTAATAATATCCCTTATTGGAAACTCCTATTGGTAACCCTTGTGGGATTTTTTCTATTTCCTTTACCCAATAGTTTTGACATCAGAGGTTGGGCAGAAATGTACCCCACCAATGGCCCTGCTTGGTCTTTATTTTATGAATACGTAGCCAATATTTTTTATGGTTTGTTTCTGAAAAAACTTTCCAATAAAATCATTTTCATATTAGCCGCAATAGCCGCTGTGGCATTGATATACCTTACAATATTTGGTGAAAACGGCGATGTAATAGGCGGTTGGTCTCTGGACGCAAAACAAATACAGATAGGGCTTACAAGGCTATCTTACCCATTTTTAGCGGGGCTTTTGGTTTCAAGAATTTTCAAACCTACTTCTATTAAAAATGCTTTTTTATGGTGCAGTTTGCTGGTTGTTTTCATTTTAGCTTTCCCAAGAATAGGAGGAAATTATCATTGGATCAATGGCCTTTATGAATCTTTGGTAATTATTTTTGCTTTTCCTTTAATTGTCTATATGGGTGCCAGCGGAGAAATAAAAGGAAAAATCTCACGCAAGATTGGTAATTTTCTAGGAGAAATTTCCTATCCTATTTACATCATACATTATCCGTTTATTTACATTTTTTCAGCGTATGTTGTCGATAAAAAACCAAGCATGTTAGAAGCTCTTCCGGCTGCTTTAGCTGTATTGTTTGGTTCTATCTTGGTAGCACATCTCAGTTTGAAACTGTATGATATCCCGGTAAGAAAATGGCTAATGAAGAAATACATTAAAAGATAAAGCTTTAGAATTTTAAATGCTTACTTCCCATTCTTTATAGAATTCATCCAAAAATTTCAGCATAAAATCGTGTCTATCAGACGCGATTTTTTTTGCCGATTCAGTATTCATCATATCTTTTAGGAGCAATAATTTTTCATAAAAATGATTAATAGTGGTACCATTGGATTTTTTGTATTCTTCTTTAGTTAAATTCAAATTAGGCTGAATATCAGGATGGTACATCAAATTATTTTTATACCCTCCAAAATTGAAAGTTCTGGCAATACCAATAGCGCCAATGGCATCCAAACGGTCTGCATCCTGAACAATCTGTAGTTCTACAGATGGCACCTGAGGGGCTTCCCCTCTATTTTTAAAAGAAATATTCTGAATAATATATAAAACTTGCTCTATAATGGATGGCTCTACGCCGATGCTTTTCATAAAATCAGAAGAAATGGTAAGAGCCAATGTCTCGTCTCCGTTGTGAAATTTAGGATCTGCAATGTCATGTAACAACGCAGCCAATTCTATCACTTCCAAGTTGCAGTTTTCACTTGCTGCAATTTTTCGGGAAAGTTTCCAAACGCGTTCTATATGAAACCAATCATGTCCGGCTTCTGCTCCTTCTAGTTTTTCTTTAACAAAATCTATCGTTTTTTGGATGTTCAAATTCATGCATCAAATTTAAGAAAACCAATCGAGAACAATATTCCAAAGTTGCTGATGTTTACTCCTGAAAAAGTTAATATGCCCGATGGCTTCTCCGGTACTTTCAGAAACTTTCACCGTTCTGTAAGTGGGTTTCATCTTGTGAAAAGTTTCTTCCATCAGTAACTTCATCCCCGTATCTGTAATCCAATTATCATCTTCCATGTGGAGGTATAAAACTTCTTGGGTTAAGTTTTTAGAATAATTAGGTGTTTTTTCCAAAAGTTTATTGACGGACTTAGGATGTAGAATCAGTGTTCGCCAATCGTCTGAAACACCTTTCGGAAGAGATTCCCCTAGATTTATTAATTGGGTTTCAAAATACCCCTTCAATCTCGTAATAATGGGCTGATACAAGCCAAATCCCAAAAGACTCATCAACTGAACGCTTGGTTTAAGATGTCCAAAATAGGTATGCTGGGTAGCCACAAAACAGAATTTTTCGAATAGTACAGAATCCGTATTCATCCCCAAAATTAAAGCCCCAACACTATGCCCGATTAAAAATTTCTGATACTGAGGATATTCCTTTTGAATATAATCGGTAACCGCTTTGTAATCAGTATTTCCCCACATTCTCATGTTGGCCTCAAAGCCTTTCATTTTTTCGGGTTTCGAAAGCGAAATTCCTCGGTAGTCATAGGTAATTACCGTATATCCTTTTTTGGCAAAAAAAGCCGCAAAATCATAATACGTCTGCTGTTTCACCCCTGTAGCAGAATTGACCAAAAGTAATTTCCGATTAGGGGTTTCCGGCTCAAAAACTGTAGCCGTTATTTCATAATGATCCGAGGTAAGGATAGAAATGGTTTTCACGTTTTAAAAATATTCAAAAAAAGAAAAGAATTCCAAAAATTTGAAATTCTTTGCATATCAAAAAAAAAATGATTTTTGATTTATTCTGATTTTATTTCAATAAATTCTGTCACTAATTTTTGAGGATTTCCTTGTTGGTCAAAACCGATATAACTTGCATAAAAACCTTCCCCAAGCCCTGCTTCAAAAGCAAAAATATTAAGGTCTTTATTTTCGTAAGGTTTCAAAAAGGCATACTGATCTATAGCACCATTTTCATCAAAGAAATGTTCATGGAAAAATTCTTCATAAATCCCCATAAAATCTACTCCTTTGCTGTGATACAAATCTTGTTCTAATTGATTAAGAAGCACCTGCGTGTCTTTATCCATAAAACATGCCATGCCAGATTCTACGGGATATCCATAGACTTCTTCATCTTTCAAATCCTGAAGTTTTTGTCCTTCGCAAAGCGCCATTTCCCAATTTGAAATTTCGGCATTTCCAAAAACAATTTCAGCATACGCAATACAATTGCTTTCTCTTTCTTTATGAATAAAAACAGAAAATTTGCCCATAGGAAATTCCTGCGAAAACTCTTGTTTATCTGGTGTAATCAAAGGATCACTGGCCACTAAAAAACCACTTTCTAAATGAAGTTTTCCTGCTTCAAATGTTTCTAGAAGAGGATTTTCTACAAAATTTTTAGAAAAAAGTTTTTGTATGTTTTCGATATGGCTCATTATAATGTTTTCAGTTTTTCTTCTAAAATGGCTATTTTATCTTGCGCATCTTTTTGTTTTTTACGCTCCACATCTACCACCTGAGCCGGGGCACCGCTTACAAATTTTTCGTTAGACAATTTCTTTTCTACCGAAATCAAAAAGCCTTTTAAATAAGTCAATTCTTCTTCCGTTTTTTTCTTTTCTTCTCCTAAATCTAAGTTTTCACTTAACGGAATAGAAACTTCTATAGCGCCCACCAAGAAGGTAAAACTAGGCTTGTCTGTCTTTTCTGCAAAATGAATTTCAGAAACATTGGCCAATTTTTTAATGACTTCTAGATTTTCAAAAGAATCGGCATTGGTAAACAATTCTACTTCTTCTCTAGGTGAAATGCCTTTGCTTTGGCGATAATTTCTAACCCCAGAAATTAACTCTTTAGCTGTTTCAAAGGCTTCAAGAATTTGAGCATTATATTTCTGTTCTTTTCTTTGTTGAGCAATTACCAAGGCTTCCTCAATATTTCTTTCAGAAATAACCTGCCATAATTCTTCGGTTAAGAAAGGCATAAACGGATGAAGCAACTTCATCAGTTCCTCAAAATAAGCAATGGTTTTAACATATACTTCTTGGGAAATTCCTTCACCATAATTAGGCTTAATGGCCTCTAAATACCATGAACAAAAATCATCCCAAATCAATTTATAAATTAAATGGAGGGCGTCTGATATTCTGAATTTAGAAAACTGGTCGTTGATTTCTACAATCGTTTTATCCAATTGATTTCCGAACCATTCTATTGTTTGCAAATCTGCGGCATTGGCTGGTTTGTCTTCTTTATTCCAACCTTGTATCAACCTGAAAGCATTCCAAATTTTAGTCGCGAAATTTCTTCCCTGAAGCATCAGTTCTTCATCAAACAACAAGTCGTTTCCAGCAGCAGAACTCAACAAGATCCCTACCCTTACACCATCTGCTCCATATTTATCAATCAACTCAATTGGGTCTGGAGAATTGCCCAAAGATTTAGACATTTTTCTGCGCTGCTTATCTCTTACAATACCAGTAAAATAAACATTTTTGAAAGGTACTTCTCCACGGAATTCCAATCCAGCCATAATCATACGAGCCACCCAGAAGAAGATGATATCCGGACCGGTAACCAAATCTGAAGTGGGATAATAATAGTTGATGTCATCATTCTTTTCATCTAGCATGCCATCAAAAACAGACATTGGCCACAACCATGAAGAAAACCATGTATCTAGGGCATCTTCATCTTGTTTAAGGTTGTCGGTTGTTAGTTGTTGGTTGTTGGTTTTTTGCTTCGCAAGTTCTAATGCTTGTTCAATATTTTCGGCCACTACAAAATCATTTTCGCCGCTTCCGTAGTAGTAGGCCGGAATTTGCTGTCCCCACCACAATTGACGGGAAATGTTCCAGTCGCGGATGTTTTCCATCCAATGTTTGTAGGTGTTTTTGAATTTTTCGGGGTGGAATTTCACCTCATCATTCATCACCACATCCAAAGCCGGTTTGGCAATATCTGTCATTTTCAAGAACCACTGCTGAGAAACTTTCGGCTCTATTACAGCACCTGTTCTTTCGGAAGTTCCTACCTTATTGACATAATCTTCTGCTTTCAACAAAAGATCTTTTTCTTGGAGTTCTTTGGCAATCAACTTTCTCACTTCGAAACGGTCTTTGCCTTTGTAATGAAGTCCATGCTCGTTCAGTTTGCCATCATCATCCAAAGAATCAATCATCGGAAGATGGTGTTTTTGCCCTATTTCATAGTCATTGATATCATGAGCAGGCGTTATTTTAAGTGCACCCGTCCCGAATTCTATGTCTACATACTCATCTTCAATAATCGGTACCGCACGGTTTACGATGGGCACTATTACGTTTTTGCCTTTCAGGTGGGCATACTTTTCATCGTTAGGATTCACACAAACCGCCACATCCCCAAAAATGGTTTCCGGGCGTGTGGTAGCCACTGTGATAAAATCTTCGGTTCCTTCTATTTTATATTTTAGGAAATATAATTTTCCGTTCAGTTCTTTGTAGATTACCTCTTCATCAGAAATGTTGGTTTTGGCCTCCGGGTCCCAGTTTACCATACGGTATCCTCTGTAAATCAAACCTTTATTATATAAATCCACAAAAGATTTGATAACCTGCTGAGACAATTTCGGTTCCATCGTGAAACGGGTTCTTTCCCAATCACAAGAACAACCCAATTTTTTCAATTGCTCTAGGATTGTCCCACCATATTGATGAGTCCAGTCCCAAGCATGTTTCAGGAATTCATCTCTTGAAATATCAGATTTGTTGATGCCTTCAGATTTCAGTTTAGCCACTACCTTTGCCTCTGTAGCAATAGAAGCGTGGTCTGTACCGGGAACCCACAACGCATTAAACCCTTGCATCCTTGCTCTTCTCACCAAAACATCTTGTATGGTATTGTTCAGCATGTGTCCCATGTGAAGAATACCCGTAACGTTTGGAGGTGGAATTACAATAGTGTAAGGTGGTCTATGGTCTGGTGTAGAATGAAAATAATTATTTTCTAACCAGTATTTGTACCATTTTTGTTCTGTTGCCTGTGGATTATACTTTTCCGAAATCTGCATAAAAATCTATTTTGATTTAATTATTGCAAAAATACGTAGAAATAGTGAAATTTCGGGTGGTGATTTCCAGACATTTTGGAGAATTGAACCTTAAAACGAGTTAAATCCCTAAAGAAAACTATATTTTTAATTTCTTTTTGAGAATTTATTTATAATTTTGAAATCTAATTTATAAACAAAACTAGATTTACAATATGAAAAAAATGATTGGCGGTTTGATGCTTTTAGGAGCTTGCGCTTTTTCTTATGCACAAACCATTTCGTTCGAGAAAACTACCATTGATTATGGAACCATTCCGGTAAATGCAGACGGAAATAGAGTTTTTACTTTTAAAAACACAGGAGACAAACCTCTTATCCTTTCTAATGTTCAACCAGGATGTGGATGTACTGCTTCTGAATGGACAAAAGACCCTATCTTACCTGGTAAGACAGGACAAATAAAAGTACATTACAATACAGCTAATGCAATGCCTTTCAAAAAAACAATTGATGTATTTTCTAATGACCCTGCAAACGGAAGAGTGGTACTATATATCCAAGGAACAGTAGATGCCAACGCCACAGAAGCAAAACCGGCTCCTGTAGCAGAGCCTGCTAAACCAGAGACAAAAACGGCTAAAAAAGCCAAATAATAAGAATCAATTTTAAAATATTTTAAAAACCGACATCATAAAATGTCGGTTTTTTTTATATTTATCTTACAAATGAAAAAAAAAATGGATACTAATTTCACAGATGATTTTTTAGTAAAAGAAAATTCTCAATTAAAACTCAAAAATTTCGATACGGACTACAAAGGGAAACTCAGCAAAGAAGAAGGAGAACAAATGCTGGAGACTGAAAAGAAAAGACTCTACGAACTTCAGGAAAAACTCTATGCAGATGGCAGCCAATCTCTATTGGTTGTATTACAAGCGATGGATGCCGCCGGAAAAGACAGTTTGATAGAACATGTTTTCAGTGGGGTAAATCCACAAGGATGCGAAGTAACGAGTTTCAAAACACCAAGTACGAAAGAATACGGACACGATTTTCTATGGAGGCAGTATTTAGCGCTTCCCGAAAAAGGTAAAATTGGAATTTTCAACAGAAGCCATTATGAAAGTGTATTGGTATGCAAGGTTCACCCCGAATATAATCTAAGTGAAAAGGTATGGAAATCTACCGCAGAAATTGATGCTAAATTTTGGAAAAACAGATATGAAAGCATCCGGGATTTTGAAAAACACCTTTCCCGAAACGGAACCAAAATCGTGAAAATATTTTTGCATGTTTCTAAAGAAGAACAGAAAAAACGTTTTCTGGATAGGATAGCCGAACAGGAAAAAAACTGGAAATTTGCTTTAGGTGATCTAAAAGAAAGAGCCCTTTTTGACGAATATATGAAGGCTTATGAAGAGGCCATCTCCGAAACCAGCAAAGAACATGCGCCTTGGTATGTAATTCCGGCAGACGAAAAATGGTTTGCCAGAGTGGCGGTCATTCAAATTATTATAGAAGCTTTAGAGAAAATGAATCTTCAATATCCTGAATTGTTTCCTGAAGATAAAGCCGCCTTGGCTGAAGCCAAAAGACATTTGGAAAGTGAATAAATTTCGGATTTTTGACTTTTGATTTATAAAAAAACGAGAAAAACTATAAGCCGGATTCTGTTTCACACCGAAGCGTGACGCCTGTTATTTATCTACGATTTGTATTGCTACAAATCTTTAGCTGTTTACCCCTCGACTTTCGCAACGGGCCGCTGCTATTCTGTTTCCAGAAAAATCGATATACTTAACATTGCACCGCATAGAGTTTACCTGGTTTCACTACAGCCGAACTGTACTTGCTTTCTGTTGCACTGGTCCTGTTCTCGCGAACGGCGGACGTTATCCGCTATGCTGCCCTATGGTGTCCGGACTTTCCTACCCCAATTTCTTGGAATCAACAAGCCGTTTTTCTCGCTGGGCAAAGATACGCTTTTAATTGAAATCGAATTTTAAGGCAAAAATAATTATCTCCTCTCCACATTAATAATTAGCACAATATTCTTATCTTCGTCTTTCAAATTTTCTGAAATTGGATTCTAAACAAAAAGAGTTTTCTCGGTTGGTAAAAGAAAATCAGGGGCTTATTATTAAGGTCTCCAGATTATATACCAATTCTTTGGAGGATGAACAGGATCTTTTTCAGGAAATTGTACTACAACTCTGGCGCAGTTACGACTCCTTTAAAGGGCAGTCTAAAATCTCTACTTGGATGTACCGAGTAGCGCTGAACACTGCCATTACGCTTTTCCGTAAGAAAACAAAATCTCCACAAACCGATGAACTGATGGATTTTCATCACAAAGATTTTCTGGAAGATGACGATGAAAAGCAACTGCAAATTTCCCTCCTTTATAAAGTCATTAAAATGTTGCCCAAAGTGGAAAGGGCCATTGTAATGATGTATCTGGATGACCTGCCTTATCGAGATATTGCGGAAAACCTGGGGATTACGGAAGTAAATGCAAGAGTAAAAATGAACAGATTGAAAAAAACTTTAAAAGAACTCATGATTCAACATGCCTAAAGAAGATTTTAATATAGACGATTTCAAAAAATCGTGGCAAGAACAGAAGCCGGAGGTTTATCAATCTTCGGAGATTGAAGCCATGCTGAATAAAAAATCCAGGAATTATGTGAAATATATCCTTTGGATCAGTGTTGCCGAATTTTTATTTTTTGCTGCGGTAAATATATTTACTGTTTTTGGTACCAAAAATGACAGCAGCTTTATGGATCTGCTCCAAAAACTGGGAGTGAATGTCACCAACAATATTGAAGAAGATTTTCAGCATCTTTATCTTTTGCTTAAAATATTCAGTTTGGCCATTACAGCATTCTTTGTAATCTTGTTTTATAAAAATTATAAACAAATAGACATTGAAAATAATCTAAAGAAATTTATTCTTCAAATTATTCGATTTAAGAAAACGGTAAATCTTTTCATCATTACCAATATTGCTGTACTGGTTGTTTTTACCGCAGTGCTGACCAATTTCACCATGAATGTTTTGAGGTTTCAGAACGTCTACTTGAACAATTCTACCTTGGCAGGTTTCACGATTGGGATTCTGGTAAGTCTTTCTATAGGCATCTTGCTTATACTTCTTTACTATAGAATAGTTTATGGAATTATTATGAGAAGACTGGATAAAAAACTAAAACAGCTTCAACAGATAGAACAAGAAAACGAGTAATAAAAAATCCTTCAGAAATTCTGAAGGATTTTGTTTTTATAATTCCTTTCTTAATCTCGCTACCGGAATATTGAGCTGTTCTCTGTATTTGGCTATGGTTCTTCTTGCAATATTATAGCCTTTTTCTTTCAGCACATCTACCAAAGCATCATCTGTAAGAGGTTTTCTTTTGTCTTCGTTGCCGATAACTTCCTGCAGATGGTTTTTGATTTCACGGGTAGAAATCTCTTCTCCTTCATCATTAGTCAATGAATCTGAAAACAGATTTTTCAGCAGAACAATTCCATTAGGCGTATCTGCATATTTGCTTTTTACTACCCTAGAAATGGTAGAAATATCGAAACCGGTAATATCTGCCACATCTTTCAGAATCATTGGCTTGATATTCTTTTCGTCTCCGGTTAAGAAATATTCTTTCTGCAGCTTTACAATCGCCGAAATGGTCTGCAACAATGTATTTTGTCTTTGGTTAATAGCATCAATATACCATTTTGCCGCATCTAGTTTTTGCTTAATGAAGAGGGCTGCCTGCTTGTGATCTGCCGAAGTTTTATTGTGAGAATAAGTAGACAAAATCTCCTTGTATTCATCAGAAACCCTCAATACAGGAGCATTTCTGCTGTTGAGCTGAGGCAATACTTTGCCGTCTTTTATACTGATGATAAAATCTGGGATAATTTCCTGATTGATGGTAATGGTTTGCGTATCGAAATTACCTCCTACTTTTGGGGAAAGCTTAGAGATGACTTCTAGTGCATCCTTCAGGTCTTCTTCCTCTATGTCGTATTTGTTTAGAATTTTAGCATAATGCCTATTGGTGAGGGCATCAAACTGATGTCTCAAAATATTTCCAGCAAGAATTACGGCCTTGTCAGCACTTACCTTCTTTTCTATTTGAAGCAAAAGACATTCCTGCAGATTTCTAGCACCAACACCTGGCGGATCTAATTTCTGAACATAATTTTCTAAAACATCTTTTACCTTCTCTTGGGTAGTATATATGCCTTGAGAAAAAGCCAAATCATCTGCAAGAGACTTTATTTCTCTTCTTAGGTAGCCATCATTATCGATGTTGCCAATAATATATTCTGCAATTTTAAGCTCTTCTCCCTCAATATTAGAAAGATGGATCTGTTCAATCAAATAGTCATAAAGGGATTGTCCTTCTGTAAGAAGACTTTCGTTATCGAATTCCTCATCATCTGGAGAATAATTGCTTGATGCTGTTTTATAGGCAGGTTCATCATCATACAGATACTCATTTACATCAAAATCTGTATCTATACTTTCATTGCCCTCATCATCATAATCATTGTCTAAACTGGAAAAATCATCCTCTGAAGATTCTTCTTCCGAAACTTTTTCCAAGGCAGGATTCTCTTCCAACTCACGTTCCAGTTCTTCCTGAAACTCCAGGGTGTGAAGCTGTATCAGCTTCATCAACTGGATTTGCTGAGGAGCCAGCTTTTGTCCTAATTTTAATTGAAGATTTTGTTTGAGCATCGTTTGTGTTTTATGGATTCAAAAATAAAATGATTATTTTCGATAGTTTTATAATAAATTCAAAATTTAAAATTCTGCATTTTTAGGAGTTCTTGGAAAAGGGATTACATCTCTGATGTTGGTCATCCCTGTTACAAAAAGCACCAATCTTTCTAACCCAAGTCCAAATCCTGCATGCGGCACAGAACCAAATTTACGGGTATCCAGATACCACCAAAGCTCGTGTTCATCTACATGCATCTCGTGCATTTTTTGCTTCAGCACCTCCAATCTTTCTTCTCTTTGAGATCCGCCAATAATTTCTCCAATACCTGGGAAAAGAACATCCATTGCTGCAACGGTTTTTCCATCTTCATTTAACCTCATATAGAAGGCTTTTATTTCTTTTGGATAATCAAACAACACTACCGGAGATTCAAAATGTTTTTCCACCAAATAACGTTCGTGCTCAGACTGCAAATCTGCACCCCATTCTTCGATTGGAAACTGGAATTTTCCTTTTTTATTTTCTTTAGAGTTGAGCAATATTTCAATCGCTTCAGAATAAGAAACCCTCATAAAACGTTTTTTGATAACATTTTCTAGTTTTTCTATGAGTCCTTCTTTGGCTCTATCTTTTTCTGGTTTTTGTTTCTGTTCTTCTGCAAAACGCTGATCTAGAAATGCTAAATCATCTTTACAGTTTTCTAAAACATAGCCAATGACATATTTCAAGAAATTTTCTGCTAAATCTATATTATCTTCCAGATTATTGAAAGCCACCTCTGGCTCTACCATCCAGAACTCTGCCAAGTGACGGGTAGTATTAGAATTTTCTGCACGGAAGGTAGGCCCAAAAGTATACACTCTTCCTAAGCCCATGGCAGCCGTTTCTGCTTCTAATTGACCAGAAACCGTAAGGTTAGTCTTTTTTCCAAAGAAATCTTGTGCAAAATCGATGTCTCCGTTTTCATCTCTAGGAATTTGATTCAAATCAAAATTAGTCACCCCAAACATCTCACCAGCACCTTCTGCATCAGCTCCAGTAATGATTGGCGTGTTCATATAAAAGAAATGGTTCTGATTAAAGAACTGATGAATGGCGAAACTTACCGCACTTCTCACTCTGAAAACTGCCCCAAACAAATTAGTTCTGAATCTGAGATGAGCCTGATCACGCAACACTTCTAAAGAATGTTTTTTGGGCTGAAGAACCGTTTTTTCCATTTCTTCAGAAAAATTATCCCCTAAAATCACAATTTTTTTGGCAATAATTTCTATATCCTGACCTTTTCCTTCACTTTCTATTACCTCACCAGTAATCTTTAATGACGAAGCCGTCTTGATATTTTTAATGATATTTTCATCAAAATTTTCGAAGTCTACCACTACCTGCAAATTATTGATGGTGGAACCGTCATTAAGAGCAATAAAACGGTTTGAGCGAAATGCTCTTACCCATCCTCTAATGGTAATATCGTGGTGTAAAAGTTTTTTATAATCTCCTAAAATTTCTTTAATGGTTTGCTTGCTCATAATTACATTCTATAAGCAACAAAAATAATAAATTTTGGCGTAATTTTTGATGTAAAAAACTGTTTTTTGAAATTTACCTGAGATTATTCATCATTTTTAGAATGCGTCAAAAAAAACATCCATCAAACCTTCTGGCAATTGCATTTTGATGAATTTTTCTTCTCGGTTTACTTCTAAAATCCAGTCTTTGATGATGGGAACAATGATTTCTTTATCCGCCAGTTTCAAAATAAAGTAGTGCTGGGCGGTCTGGTCATTAATAGAGACAATGTTACCACAAGATTTACCGTCTTCTTCTCTTATTTCAAATCCAATGATTTCGTGATAATAAAATTGTTTTCCGGAAAGTTTTGGCAACGTAGAAAGCGGCAAAAACACATTCCTTCCTAGCGTTTGATCTACCAATTGTTCGGTAGCATTTTTAAAAGAAACAATGAGCGAATCGAGCTTGCTCCATTGTGATTTTGCAATAAAAAAAGGCACCAACAACCCATTAATCTCCACAAAAATAGATTCTAATTTGTTATAAAACTGGGGTTGGTCTGTATCTAATTTTAAAATTACATTTCCCTGTAAACCATGTCTACGGGTAATTTTTCCTAAAAGATAGCAATCTTCTTTTCTCATGCTGCAAATATAGTAGGTTTTAAAATAATAGAGACGCAATGTATTGCGTCTCTATCAAAATTTTATTTCCGGATGGATTAAGCTTCTGCTTCTTCAGTTCCTTCAGCTTCAGCAGCAGGTTCTTCTGCTACTTCTTCAGCAGATGGAGCTTCTTCAGCAACCTCTTCTACTACTTCTGCAGCCGGAGCCTCTTCTGTCACCTCAGCAACTGGAGCTTCTTCTACTGGTGCGTTAGCAGCTTCTTCAGCAGCTTTAGCATCCGCTTCTGCTTGTGCAGCAGCAGCAATTCTAGCTTCATTTACTTTAGCTTCAGCTTCTAGAGCGGCTTTTTTAGCATCTGCTTTAGATTTTGCTAAACCATCTTTCTTAGCGTTTACTGCATTTTCTTTAGCTTCTAACCAAGCGTTGAATCTCTTTTCAGCTTCAGCTTCATCAAAAGCACCTTTAGCAACACCTCCTTGTAAGTGTTTTTTGTAAAGAGCACCTTTGTAAGAAAGAATTGCTCTTGCAGTATCAGTAGGCTGAGCACCGTTGTTTAACCATTTTACAGCTGCATCAACATTCAATTCTATTGTTGCAGGGTTAGTAATAGGGTTATAAACACCTAATTTTTCGATGAATCTACCATCTCTTCTTGCTCTAGCATCTGCTACTACGATGTGAAAAAAAGGTTTTCCTTTTTTACCGTGTCTTTGTAATCTAATTTTTACTGACATAAATTTTAATTTTATGGGAACTCGTCCCGTTAATGATTTTAAGTCTGCAAAAATACAAAAATTTTTTAAAACTCAAAAAACCTAAGGATTATTGTTTTCATTTAAAAAAACTATTTTTTTTGATACAAAAAAAGCCGGAGAAAAAATTCCGGCTCTAAAATTTTGTTTTCTTATGATTGCTAAGGTCTCTCAGACATTGCCTTTAATGAATTCAAACCATCCCCAAAAGCATCATCCATCCCTTTTTGCAGAAAGAGCTTCATAAGGTTAGAAGGATATTCCATAGTGGTATCAAAAGCCCAAGTCACTTCTGTAGAGGTCCCTTGAGGCTTTAACAATATAATTCCTGATGCATTGCTTTCAAAAGGCTTAATAAAATGAATATCTACCACCGCTTTTTCATTAGGCACCAATTGAATAATTCTTTCTTCACCTTGCCCTGCCTTATCATTACCACTCCAGGTATACAGTTCACCTACTGTACCAGATGCTCCTGAATACGTTTCTTTCATATTAGGATCTAGTTTCATAAAAGGGCTCCAGCTATTGATGGCTTTCATAGAATTCACATTCTGCCATACTTTTTCTATAGGAGCATTAATTGTAATTGATTTTTCGTAATGGTATTCTTTGCCCAAGGCTATCATGGTAATAATGATTACCACAAAAACTACCACAAAAAAACCAAGCATAAATTTGAAAAATTTTTTCATGCCTTGAATTTTTTAAGTTTTCACCAAATATAACAATTTGTTTTAATTAATTTTACAAGCTCAATAAAGAATATACAAATGAACAATCCCTTAATAGAAAATTTTAACACTAAATACCAGTCTGCACCATTCCTGGAAATAAAAGAAGAACACTTTCTTCCTGCATTTCAGGAACTTATTGCCGTTTCTAAAAAAGAAATTGATGATATTGCCCATAACCCAGAAACGCCCACTTTCGAAAACACCATTGAGGCTTTTGCTTATTCTGGAGAAAAACTGGAGGTGGTTTCCAGCATTTTTTTTAATCTGAATTCTGCTGAAACCAATAATGAAATTCAAAAAATAGCACAGGAAGTTTCACCACTTTTATCCGAATATTCTTCTCAAGTTTCTCAGAACGAAGCTCTTTTTGAAAGGATAAAAAAAGTATTTGACGAAAAGAAAAAATACTCCCTCAATGAAGAACAGCAAATGCTGCTGAACGAAACCTACAAAGGTTTTGTAAGAAACGGCGCGCTTTTGAACGAGGAAGACAAGAAAAAATTGGAAAAACTGAATATGGATTTATCTATAAAATCTCTTCAGTTTGGTCAAAATGTTTTGGCTGCTACAAACGCCTATTTTAAACATATCAGCAACAAGGATGACCTGGCCGGAATTCCGGAGGCTGTACTGGAGCAATACTCAGAAGAAGCGCAAGAAAGAGGCTTAGAAGGTTACGTAATCACTCTACAATACCCAAGTTACATCCCGTTCATGACGTATGCCGAAAATCGGGAACTGAGAAAAGAACTGGCTTTAGCCAATGGTAAAAAATCTTTTGACGGAAATGAATTTGACAATCGAAAACTCATCCAAGAAATCATAAAACTGCGCCAAGAAAAAGCAGAAATTTTAGGATTTTCTTCTTTTGCAGCATATGTTTTGGAAGAAAGAATGGCCAAATCTCCCACTAAGGTTTTTGAATTTCTGAATGAATTGTTAGAAAAAGCAACCCCTTATGCCGAGAAAGAAATTGATGAACTGAAATCTCTTGCAAAAGCCGATGGTATAGATGAAATGCAAAGCTATGATCATGCTTTCTATGCAGAAAAACTTCGCAAAGCAAAATACGATTTGAATGACGAAGAACTGAAACCTTACTTTCAATTGGATAAAGTACAGGATGCCGTGTTTGGTTTGGCAAAAACACTATTTGGATTAGAATTCAAAGAAATCGAAGATGTCCAAAAATATCATCCCGATGTAAAAACATATGAAATTACCGAGAACGGCATCTATAAAGCTCTTCTTTATGCCGATTATCACCCAAGAAAAGGCAAAAGAGCGGGCGCATGGATGACGAGTTATAAAAACCAATACATCAAAAATGGAGAAAACCACAGGCCACACATCTCAGTGGTTTGCAATTTTACAAAACCCACTGCAGAGACGCCAAGTTTATTGACGTTCCAAGAAGTGACTACGCTTTTTCATGAATTCGGGCATGCACTGCATGGTGTATTGGCCAATACGCAATATCCTGGACTTTCTGGCACGTCTGTAAAATGGGATTTTGTGGAATTGCCTTCGCAATTTTTGGAGAACTACTGCTACGAGCCTGAATTTTTAAAAACTTTTGCCAAACATTACCAAACCGGAGAAGTATTGCCGGATGAGAAAATCCTGAAAATTTCGGAAAGCAAAAACTTTATGGAGGGCTATCAAACTCTTAGACAGTTGGGCTTTGGAATTCTAGACATGACTTATCACAGCGAAATGGCAAAATCTTTGGACACACAAGCCTTCGACATTAAAAATTTCGAAGACGAAACCACCAAGAAAACCCAACTCTACCCTTCCCATCCAGAAACAGCGGTAAGCACCAGTTTTTCTCACATCTTCCAGGGAGGATATTCTGCGGGATATTATTCTTACAAATGGGCAGAAGTTTTGGATGCGGATGCTTTTCAATATTTCAAGGAAAATGGGATTTTCAATCCAGAAATTGCTGCTAAATATAAAATTCTACTCTCTAGTGGCGGCACCAAAGATCCTATGGAACTGTATAAAAATTTTCGCGGTAGTGAACCGAAAGTAGAAAGTCTTTTGAAAAGGGCATTTGGATAACTCGAAATAAGTTGAAAATAAAAATCCCGAAAAACTCGGGATTTTTTTATTGATGAGAAATATCTTTTACAACTTCGTTCCTGGCTTTTGTAAGCATCGGGATTGAGATAAAACCCATTACCGCCATAATTACCAATTGCATGGTGTGCGAAATAAAAGCATATGACAAGCCCACGGCGGCCCCTTCTTCGAAGGTTTTACCATAAGAAAAGAACAATGCACCAATGCCCAATTTCAAAGCAAAATGAAATGCACCGATACCTCCGGAGGCCGGAACCATCATGCCCAAGGTACCTACTACAATGATAAAAAAACCATCAGCAATAGTAAATCCCGCGGTTTCTGGCAAAGAAAAACACACCAAATAAGCCGCCATATAATAAGAGACCCAAATGGCCACCGAAAGCAAAATGAATCTTAACTTTTGTTTGAGTTTGAAAATAGTGGTTAATCCATGAAAAATACCTTCTACAAATTCAATAATTTTCCCAATAAAAGGCAAATGCACAAACCTTGATTTGAAGCTAAAAAAGATAATGGTACCTACTACCAAAAAAGCAATAATCCCCAATATATAAGATGGATTTATTGTAATGCCAGACTTCTTATAAAAGGCCAAAATAGCATTGTATTTAAAAACCAATGTCAATGCCAGAAATCCCAACATACACACCAAATCTACTATCCTCTCCAAGATAATAGTCCCAAAGGATTTGTCTACCGGCACTTTTTCCACACCATATAATGCTGTAGAGCGCGCCAATTCACCACTTCTAGGGATAGTAAGGTTCATTAGGTAACCGAAAGAAATCGTCCAAAGAGCATTGGCATCAGAAATCTTATATCCCATAGGCTCCAAGAGCAAATTCCAACGGATAGCCCTAAACCAATAAGCCAACAGACCAAAAACCATAGCTGCCAATACCCAAAAATAATTGGCTTTTGAAAGGGATATTTTAATATTTTCGAAATCCAAACCACGAAATGCAAGCCACATAAATAATGCCGCAAAGGATAATGAGATAATTATTGTAAGTGCTTTTTTAAGCGGAGAAGATTTTTTGTTGGTTTCCAATAGACGAATATTAAGTTAAAAGATTTGTTTTTTCGTTCGGGAAAACAATTCTCGGTTGAAAATTCATGGCCTCTTCTACAGTCATTTGCGCATAAGAAAGAATAATAATTACATCTCCCTTCTGCACCCTTCTTGCAGCAGGACCATTAAGGCAAATTTCCCCAGATTTTCTTTTCCCTTTAATAACATAAGTATCAAATCGCTCACCATTGTTTACATTTACAATATATACCCTTTCTCCTACAATTAATCCGGCGGCATCGATAAGATCTTCATCGATAGTGATACTGCCTATATAATTAAGGTCTGAAGCCGTCACCGTAACGCGGTGGATTTTAGATTTAAAAACTTCTATTAACATGGGGGCAAATTTAAAGAATTTAAATAGACAGAATGCTAAAAACGGAAAAATTAAACAAATATATTATTAAAAGAAAATTCCTTGCTATAAGGGATACTTGATATATAAAATGATTAAACATTGCAATAAATTCTAAAAAAAACAGAAAAATCAATATAATTAACAAATTCACAATTTAATATCTATTATAGATAAAGTTAAAAAAAGACACTAATGATAGTCATTAATGAAAAATTTATATGCTTTAAATGCCTAATTTATGTTATAGATATCGATTATCATTTTATAGTTAATTTATAGAAAAAAGTATATTTATATCTAAAATTGTGAAAAAAATTTGCACAATATGAAAATTGTTATATATTTGTCGTACGTAACAAATTAACAATTAATATTTATAACTATGAACAAGTCTGAATTAATCGACGCTATCGCAAAAGATGCAGGTATCACTAAAGTTGCTGCTAAAGCTGCTCTTGAATCATTTGTAAACAATGTAACTGCTACTCTTAAGAAAAAAGATGGTAAAGTTGCTTTAGTTGGTTTTGGAACTTTTTCAGTAGCTGAAAGAGCTGCTAGACAAGGTATCAACCCTGCAACTAAAAAACCAATCAAAATTGCTGCTAAAAAAGTTGCTAAATTCAAAGCTGGTGCTGACTTAGCTGCTGCAGTTTCTGGTGCAAAAAAATAATTCAAGTTATTTTAAAAATTTAAAAGCGCTGAAACTTAGTTTCAGCGCTTTTTTTATCAATATTTTTTACCTTAAGAAAATTGCCGCGGCTAAGAGCCGCGGCAATTTTTATATTGTCCTTTATTAATTATGGTGCTAATCTGGAAATCTTCCAATTAAAATCGTCTTGCAGTTCATAAATAATCCTGTCATGCAATCTGTTTGGTCTTCCTTGCCAGAATTCAATCTCATAAGGCTTGGCAATATATCCACCCCAGTTTTCAGGTCTTTGTATTTCTTTACCTTCATATTCTTTTTCAAGATCAATCAACTTTTTTTCTAAAAATTCTCTATCCGGAATCACAGAACTTTGTGGCGAAACAACGGCCCCTAATTGACTGCCTCTTGGCCTAGATTGAAAATAGCCATCACTAAGATTGTAGGCTACCTTTTCTAATTCTGCCTTTATGATGATCTGTCGTTCTAGACTAGGCCAGAAAAAATGAAGACATGCTTTATTATTCTTTGCCAAAGCTTTACCCTTCTTGCTGTTGTAATTGGTGTAAAAAATAAATCCTTCCCAGGTATAAGCTTTCAGCAACACCATTCTCGTTCTTGGACAGCCATCATGTTCAACTGTAGAAACAGCCATGGCATTGGCTTCAGATACCGCGGGATTTTCTTCCGCTTCCAAAAACCAATCCCTGAACATTTCTATAGGATTTTCTTTCAACTGATTTTCAAGCAACTGAGATTTTTCGTAAATTTTTCTTTTATCATGAAGATTTTCCATCAAAAAAATTTTTAATTTTGAGATATGAATAAGTCTTACAAAGGTAAAATTTTAATTTCTACCCCAGATATTTCAGGGGACATATTTTCCCGATCTGTTGTTTTGATTATAGACCATGATGAAAAAGGTGCTTTTGGCATGATTCTCAATAAGAAGAATCACAACATGAGCCTGCAGCTGAATGACATGCTAGGATATAATATAGAACTATATGAAGGGGGACCTGTGGAAACCGACAGAATTTTCTTTATTATAAAAGGAGAACACTTCACTGAAGACATTATCCCTATCCATGAAGGTTTTTATCTTACAGAAGATATAGAAGCCGTCATAATGGCAGTTATTGAAAAGAGATTAAACATGGATCAGTTTAAGGTATTTGCTGGATATTCTGGCTGGAGCCCCAACCAATTAGATGAAGAACTGGAAAAAAAATTATGGACGCCCGTTGAAATTTATAATTTAGACTATACAACGCCAAACGATGAAAGTCTTTGGAAAAAAATCATGCAAAATCTTGGGGGAGAATTCCTGCTTTGGGCCAATTCTCCAGAAGATATTTCTCTAAATTAAAATTTAACAAAACTTTATAAATCTTTAGGAAAATTTTTAAAATAAACTTTCGTTATAGAAAAAAGTTACAAAGAAAAAACTCGGTAAATGACTATTAAAAAGGTTGTTTGCCGAGTTTGTCAATTTTAGGCAAAGCTTTTTTTCCATGCTTCTACCATGGTAGAAAATCTTTCATTACTGAATTCTTTGTTTCTGATTTGCTTCACAGAAAAAATACCTTTTTCATCTGAAATCAAAAGAATCTCCTCAGCTTTTTGGCTTTCAAAAGCACTCAGCTCAGATTCTTCTATGCTAGCCATATTGTTCTTGAAGACGAACGTGACAAAGTTTTCCATAAGAGGAGAAATATAGGCACCCTCGGTTTGCTTAGGGATTTTAATATTATTTTCTTCGAGTAATAAAAGGTTTCCCGAAATTGTTCTGGCAATCCTTTTTTCCGGATTCAACAGAATCACCTCGTCCAAATCATTTTCTTCGGCATAAATAGAGGCATAAATATTTTCTGGAGAATGCGTTCTTATATTACTCAGAATATTGGTATTTACAGTAACTTCTTTAATGAGATCTACTTCAATTTCCTTTTTTATAGAAAGTATTTCCCCATTGCTTTTGAGTTCAAAATAGAAATGAACTTCGGTTTTGACACTGAAACCATCTTCTCTGTTTCTAAATGCCAAAAAATCTATAATTCCGTTTTGGAAATGATTTTCCTGAACAGCCTGATTGAAAAGATTTGTGAAAAATTCTAATGTAAAAGAAAGCGGAATATTCATTCTCATTTTACGCATGGAGGCCATTAGAAAAAAGTAGCATTCTTCAGCCATAATGAGCTGAGAATTTCTAACAAAAAAATGAGCCTTTACAGCATCTCCATACAAAAAAGCATTGTTCTGAAATGCTTTCTCTTCAGTTCTTATTCCGTCTAAATAATACATTCTTGAATGTTCTGAGTTACATTTGAAAAGAAAAAAAATTGATAACTGAAATTTCAATTATCAACATTTTTATTTAAAAAAATTAAGCAGCTCCTAATTTTATCTGCAGATTTTCTATAAGATTGTCCCAATAAAGCCTTGTTTCTTCCTCATCTCCTTTTTCACAAAAATCTGCAATATTCAGAGAAAGGTCATTGGTGATTTCGTCTATTATAATGGTCATTTCAAAGAAATATTTGGTCCCTTCATCTTCCTCCCAACGAAATCTCACAAAACTCTCAGGCTTATATCTAATCAAGGTAGCTTTTTCCGCAGGCCCGCTATTCCAACTAAAATAAAAATCATCTCCTCTTTCTATCACCTCATCCGCAAACCATTCTGCAAGACCTTCTGCACTTGCCAAATATTCATACAAAATCTCTGATTGGCAATGCATTGGATATTCAAACTGTACCTTAGTTTTCGTCATATTTTCACCATATTTTTGGTGTCGCAATATATAAATTAATTTTTTATTTCAAAAAGTTTTCGACCATAAAAATATTTATTTTTTCATGCTTTTTCTCATAAAAAAACATTTTCAAAATTTTGAAAATGTTTTTTTTATTTTTAATAAATATTTAATCATAATTAAATTATCCTTCTTCATTAAGCACAGAAATAATAATTTCACAACCTTTTTTAATTTCTTCTTTTGTGAGGGTTAACGGGGGTGAAATTCTTAAAAATTCATTTCTGTACAATTGCCAAAAAACAATGAGTCCTTTCTCCATACACCTTTTGGCAACATGCAAAGTATATTCCGGAGATTCTAATTCTACCGCCAACATTAAGCCTCTTCCGTTTACCTTCTTAATTTTTGGGTGAACCAGCAATTCTCTGAACAGTTTTTCTTTTTCTTGAACTTCTAGCATCAAACCACTTTCCAAAACTTCTTTCAGAGTAGCATGGCTGGCTGCTGCAATGAGTGGGTTGCCTCCAAAGGTGGTAATATGACCTAATTTTGGAGAATGCTGCAGGGTTTTCATGATCTCTGCCGAACTCATAAAAGCACCTACCGGAACACCTCCACCCATGCCTTTGCCCATCACCAGAATATCAGGTACCATATCATAATGCTCAAACGCAAAGAGTTTTCCTGTTCTGCCAAAACCTGGCTGTATTTCGTCTAAAATTAACAAAGCGCCTACTTCTTCGCAGCGTTTTTTTAAGTTTTTGAAATAGGTGGAAGAAGGTGCAATAAAACCTGCTGCTCCCTGTATAGTCTCCGCAATAACGCATGCTGTTTTTTCAGTGATTTTTGAAAATTCCGTCTCATCATCAAATTCTATAAATCTGATATCCGGAAGCAATGGTCTGAATTCTCTTTTATGAAATTCATTTCCTGAAACAGACAAAGCCCCATGGGTATTCCCGTGATAAGAATTTTTCATAGAGATAATTTCTTCTCTACCGGTATATCTTTTGGCCAATTTCAAGGCGCCGTCAATAGCTTCCGCTCCGGAATTCACCAAATAAGTAACTTCCAAAGGCTCTGGTGTGGCTTCTGCCAAAAGCGCGCAGAGCTCTACTGGTTTTTCCTGGGCATATTCACCATACACCATCACGTGAAGGTATTTTTCTGCCTGCTCTTTAATAGCGCTCACCACTTTGGAATGAGAATGCCCCAACGTATTGGCTGAAACGCCCGCCACAAAATCCAGATAGGCTTTGCCATCTTTCCCGTAAATGTAATTTCCTTCGGCTTTTTCTACTTCAAAACCAGCTGCATATGGTGTGGTCTGTGCCTGATACTTGAAAAAATCTTGTTTCATACTGCAAAGATAAAAAAGATGAATATTGAATTTATCAATTATGAGAAAAAACTATTTTCACTAAATTCGCTTTTCAAATTCGGAAATGGAAAAAATGAATATTTTTTGGTTTAGAAGAGATTTAAGGTTAGAAGACAACCATGGTTTTTACAAGGCGCTTACATCTGAGGAAAAGGTATTGCCCATCTTTATTTTTGACAGTGATATTCTTTCTCAGTTGCCCAATAAAAAGGATGCGAGAGTAGATTTCATTCATCAAACGTTGATGCAGATGAACGCGTCGCTTCCCGAAAACAAAAAAATCCATTTTTTCTTTGGAAAGCCTTTGGAGATTTATCAGCACCTCATCCAGAAATATAACATCTCAAAAGTCTTTTGTAATGAAGATTATGAGCCTTATGCCATTGGCAGGGATTTAGAAATCCAGAAATTTTTGGAAGCAAAAAATATTGGTTTTGAAACCTTCAAAGACCAAGTGATTTTTCATAAAGATGAAGTTCTGAAAGCAGACGGAAAACCTTATACCGTTTACACCCCTTTTTCCAGAGCATGGAAAGAAAGGTTTAAACCCGAATTTTTGAACGCTTTTCCTTCAGAAAAACATTTAGAAAATATTGCCGATGTTCCCCAAGAGAAAGCCTATAAACTAGAAGATTTAGGTTTTGAAAAATCTGGCAAAACTTTTTCCAAACCTTCTACAAAAGTACCCGATGGATATGCCAATTTAAGGGATTTCCCGTATGATGATGCCACCACCAAACTCAGCGTTCACCTCAGATTTGGCACCATCAGTGTAAGAAAAGTATTGCGAGAAACAGAGGTTTTCGGTAAATTTTGGAGTGAGGTCATTTGGAGAGAGTTTTTTATGAGCATCTTGTATCATTTCCCAAGAGTTCAAAATAGCGCCTTTAAAGAAATTTATGGCAACTTTAATTGGAAAAACAAGGAAGAAGATTTCAAAAAATGGTGTGAGGGAAAAACAGGATATCCTATTGTAGATGCAGGCATGCGGGAACTGAACACCACGGGATACATGCACAATAGAGTAAGAATGATTACAGCAAGTTTCCTCATCAAACACTTACAGATAGACTGGAAATGGGGAGAAGCCTATTTTGCCGAAAAACTGATGGATTTTGATTTGGCGCTCAATAACGGAAATTGGCAATGGGTAGCCGGAACGGGAGTAGATGCATCGCCAAGTTTTAGGGTTTTTAATCCGTATTTGCAGCAGGAAAAATTCGACAAGCATTTTAAATACATCAAAAAATGGATGCCAGAATTTAACACCTCTTCTTACCCAAAACCCATGGTAGAGCATGAAACAGCCCGAAATGAATATTTAGCAAAATTGAAAAAGAAATAAAAAACGCCTCAAAATATGAGGCGTTTTTTATATAATTCTTCTTTGAAATTATTTTACTCTGTACCAAGTTTGGCTTCTTCCGATAAAAGAAAAACCAATAAAACCTCTTACATTTAATGCATCAACACCATCTTTTGTGATCGTACATTTGTAAGTTTTTCCGTTTTTAGGATCGGTAATAGTACCTCCTGAAAACTCATCTCCCTCTTTTTTAAGCCCTCTAATGATCTCTAAGCCCAGTACTGGCTTGTTTTTTCTATCGTCAGTACATTTTACACAAGTTTCATGTTCCGGCTTTATCAATAATTGAAGAACCTTTCCGTAATATTTTCCGTCAGACTTTTTGAAAATTTCCACAATTGATTTAGGTTTTCCGGTTTCATCATCAATTGTTTTCCACTTTCCTTCAATTTGTGCATAAGACATTACGCTGAAGAAGAGTGTTAAAGTTGCAAATAATAATTTTTTCATTTCGCTAATATTTTTTTATAAAAGTAATTATTTTTTGTTAATGTGCAAGTATTTTGCCTTTTATTTCAGTTTTCTATTGATTACCTTGTCCATATAATCCTGATACCATGCTTTGGCCAATAGAATTCCTTTTTGGGTTTCTGAATTATGAATTTTAGTGGCTAAATTGTTTTCCAAGCCCAAATCATTTTTGATATAAATCCCCAAAAGTTTCATATCCGCATCAAAGGTATAGATGTAATTTCCAATGGTAAAATTATTGACTGTTCCGGAAGAATTGACAATTATACTGGTTTCATTTTTACCAGATAGAAGGCTTCTCCCCCAACTTCTTACAGGTTTATTATATCCCAATAAATCTGTTAAAGTAGGATAAATATCCATTTGCTGAACGGGCTCATAGTCTTCTCCATGCAATTTATATTCAGGATTTGGAGAATAAAACAAAATAGGCACCGCAAATTTGTTCATTGGCTTGGCATATTCTTCATAATAATTCTGATTGGTATGGTCTGCCACCAATACAAAAATGGTGTTTTTATACCAAGGCATTTTTTGCGCTGTTTCAAAAAATTTCTTCAATGCATGATCCGTGTATTCTATCGGTTGGTGAATTTCCACGTGTCCTTTTTTGAATTTACCCATATATTTCAAAGGAATTTTAAAAGGATGGTGAGAAGACACACTGAAAAGCGTTGCCATGAATGGATTTTTCTTCTGTTTGATGGTTTTGGCAAAATACTGAAAGAAAGGCTCGTCCCAAATTCCCCATATATCGTCAAAATCCTCATCTCTATTATATTCCGTTTTGCCATAATAATGTTTGAAACCCAAAATATTTCCAAAACCCAAAAAGCCCATGCTGCCATTAGGAGCACCATGAAAAAACGAAGTATCATACCCCATATCGTTGCATACTGAAACAATAGATTGAATTTTTTGATTGGAATAAGGTGAACTGGTAAAGGCATCTGCCAAACTAGGGATGCCCGCCAAAACAGAACTCATGCCATGTATAGACTGTCTTCCATTGGCAAAAGCATTTGGGAAAATAAGGCTTTTGGAAGCCAAACTATCAAAGAAAGGCGTATAGCTTTCAAAGTTTTTGATGTTTTTCTTTTTATTGAATGCGCCAGAATATTCTCTTCCAAAACTTTCTAAAATAAAAATCACTACGTTAGGTTTTTGTTTTACCTCGCGAGGATAAAATTTTACAGGCTTAATATTGTACTCAATAAACTTTTGGTTTACAAAATGAACTTCCCTGAAATTATTGGTATTAATGGTCCTGAAAAACGAAAAGATACTATTCAGCACCACATTGGCATGGGTAGGATTGGTAACATACCTGTTGGCATCTACCATATTTATAGGACGGGTACTGTGTTTGAAATCGCCTCTTATTCCACCAATCACAATGACCACAGTAGCCAATAAAGTAATAACAGAGGTAATGAAATAAGGAAGTAGTTTTTTTGGCGTGTTTTCTTTAACCCAGATTTTTTTATAAAGGAAAATCCAAAAAAACATTAATACCAAATACCAAATGATCACGAATGGGTGCTCTATCACCGATTGAAGAAAAACTTTGCTCAAATTATTCTCATGTTCAGCTACATGCATTGCCGCGGAAGTAAGCCTGGCATTGCTAAATCGGTAATAAATAAAATCTCCAAAATTCATGGCATAGGTAATGCCATTGGTAATGAAATAAAGATAAAACAGAAATTTTTGATATCCAGCTTTGGAATTGATTACCACTGGAAACAAACTCATCAGAATAAACAACGAATTGACATACAAAGCCGCTGTAGTATCGAAGGCTATACCGTGATAAGAAATAGAAAGATAATCTGAAACATTTTCTATTTTTATAGCCTCACGATTGAAAAACCAAAACAAAAATCTGGCAATCTGATAAAAGAAGAACACCAAAAAAATACGGTAAAGAAGTACCAAAACTTCTTGTTTTCTATATTCGGTAAAAAATTTCATACGGATACAAAATTACATTTTTTTACTTTTGATTGGTTCTTTTTACATGGCTCTTTAAAAATCATTACTTTTGTAATATGAATTTTGTAAAAAATAACCTCGCCAATGCTTTTACTTTAGGAAATCTATTTTCCGGAACTATTGGGGTCATCAATTTAATATTGGGTCATTATCAGGTGACTGCCATCTGCATCATTATTTCTTTGGTTTTAGATTTTTTTGATGGATTTATTGCTCGTGCCTTAAAGTCTAATTCTAACCTAGGTGCACAATTAGATTCTTTGGCAGATATGGTAAGTTTTGGCGTATTGCCTGGCATTGCCATGTATAAAATACTAGAACCTTTCGGGACTAATTTGTTCGGGATAAACCTTCCTTTTGAGCTAAAATATTTCGGGCTAATGATTACCCTTTTTTCATGCCTTAGACTGGCCATTTTTAATTTAGACGAAGAACAGACCTATTATTTTAAAGGTTTGAATACGCCAAGCAATACTATTCTAATTTTTGGAATTTATTATTTGATAAAAGAAGACATGCAATATGGTGGAAATTTCAATGAAATGTTCAGTAAAAATATTCAATTGGGGTTTTATTTATTTGTAGCGATTATCAGTTCATGGCTTTTGATAAGTCCTATAAAAATGATTGCTTTTAAATTTAGGTCTATGCTTTTGAAGGATAATTACCCCAAAATAGTTTTATTGATTGGTACTTTACTTATTTTGTCCTTATTCGGTATTATAGGAATTCCTTTGGTGATTTTATTTTATATCATCACTTCATTCATTTTTCAGAAACAACTTTAATCATGCTAGATTTGAAATTTGGAATTAAATCAAAGTCAAATATCAAATAAATTATATGAATCTAAAACTCCATAAACCACTATGTATTTTCGATTTGGAAACTACCGGCATCAATGTTTCCAAAGACAGGATTGTTGAAATTTGCATCCTAAAAGTTTTCCCGGATGCTTCCAGAGAAAGTAAAACGTGGTATGTAAACCCAGAAATGCCTATTCCTGCAGAAGCTTCAGCTGTTCATGGTATTTTTGATGAGGATGTGAAAGACTCGCCTAACTTTAGGGAACTGGCACCAAAAATCATCGAAATGATTAAAGATTCGGATTTGGGAGGTTTTAATTCTAACCGATTTGACATACCTCTTTTGGCAGAAGAATTACTGAGAGCGGGATATGATTTTGATTTAAGCAAGCATCGCCCAATAGATGCACAGACCATTTTCCACAAAATGGAACCAAGAAATCTAAGTGCGGCCTATAAATTCTACTGTGGTAAAACTCTGGAAAACGCCCATTCTGCAGAAGCAGATACCTTAGCAACCTTTGAAATTCTGGATGCGCAAGTAGGCAAATATGAAGAATTGCCTGACGATATTTCAGGATTAAGTGAATTTTCATTCCACAATAAAGCCGCAGATTTGGCTGGTTTTATCATTTTTAATGAAGAACGCGAAGAAATTTTCACTTTCGGAAAATACAAAGGACAAAAGGTAAAAGAAGTTTTCACAAGAGACGTAGGATATTTCGGATGGATTCAAAATGCCGATTTTCCATTATACACCAAGAAAGTTTTAACACAAATCCAGTTGAGAAGTAAGTTTTAGATAAAAACAATAAATCAATTAAATAAAATTCACAATTTATTTAGATTATGAAAATCATTTGCATAGGAAGAAATTACGCAGAACACGCCAAAGAATTAGGCAATGAAATCCCGGAAAACCCTGTTATCTTTATGAAGCCCGACACAGCGGTTCTCAAAAAAGGAAGCGACTTCTATATTCCCGAATTTTCTGATGATGTACATTACGAACTGGAAGTGGTCCTAAAAATTTCTAAAGGTGGAAAATACATTCAGGAAGAAAATGCCCACAAGCATTATGAGGAAATAGGCTTAGGAATAGATTTCACTGCAAGGGATTTACAAAGCCACCTGAAGGGCAAAGGCCTACCATGGGAACTGGCAAAGGGCTTTGATGGAAGTGCTGTGCTTTCGGATTTTTATAAAAAAGAAAATTATGATCTTTCTAACCTCCATTTTTCATTGCTGAAAAATAATGAAGAAGTTCAGAATGGCAACACCAGTCTGATGCTGTATACTCCAGATCAAATTATTGCTTTTGTTTCTCAGTATTTTACTTTACGTGTGGGAGATCTCATTTTTACAGGAACCCCAAAAGGAGTTGGAAAAGTAGAAGAAAACGATGTTTTGGAAGCCTACCTGGAAAAAGAGAAAGTTTTTAGTCTCCGCATACAATAAATCATGTCAAAATAGTTTTCATTCCTGTTTTTTTATTGTAAATTAGTACAGATTAAAAAAACGATTGTTATGAAAAACATAGTTGTACCCATAGATTTTTCTGAAACATCAGAATTATTAGTAGACGGCGCAGTAAATTTTGCCAAAGAAATTGCCGGTAAAATCTGCTTAATACACGTTGCCCCCGCAGACTTGGGTTTTGCACTTGGCGATATGGGATTTCAATATTTTCCTGAAATAGAAAAGTCTGAAATTTCTCAGGAGCTTTTAGAACTTAATGGAATCCAGAAAAAAATAGAATTTAAGGGTGTTGCTTGCGAACATTTGTTAAAACAAGGTATAGCATCTGATATTATTCTAGATTATGCCAAAGAGAAAAATGCAAGTTACATCGTAATGGGAAGCCATGGAAGAAGCGGCATGTATGATGTTTTTATTGGCAGTCTTACCAAAGATATTACTAAAAAATCTGACATCCCTGTTTTGGTATTGCCTTGCCATAAATAATCTAAAGATTAAGAAATTAAAAATCCCGATATCTGAAACAGATATCGGGATTTATTTTTATAGAAATGTATTCTTAGTTTTCGTTGGTATGAATATCAGGATTGTAGTAAGGAAACTTACCTTCTGTTGGAGAATGATATTCTTTGTCTTTATTGTTACCCAATGTTACGATTAGTACATAGCACCAATAAACGAAAAGTGTAGATGCTACAAAAAATAATACCCAGTTCAATACGTTTCCAAACAAATTGTAAAACCCGAATGAGAACTTGAAAACTTTACTTAAGAATAACCAAAAAGACGTCATTGTTTCTTATTTTAATTTAACTTTGTACAAAATTAAAAAAAATGTTTAAATTACTCTCTAAAGAAAGCAATATTTTTTCTATTCCTGTTTATATTTTTTTTCTTTTCTTGATGGTAATTTTCTTTAACGTATTAGATTTCAAAACGTTAAGGGCTTTTTCCGGGATTATTACTTTTTGCGGAATTGCATTGGGATACTTTCTTTTTAACGCTATTGGGCTCAATTACAATACCCATTTGCCACTATTTTTGTATACATTTTTTGTTTTTGCACTATACCCCAATAACCTAGATATAGGCATTGCCATGTCTTTGTTCACGAATTCTTTTGTAATGGTTTTATTAACAAGTAATAATGACCATGTAAGGAAAAACTCATTTTTAATAATCGGAGCTATTCTTGCCATCAATTATATGTTTTTGCCTACTACATGGCCTATGTTTATTTTTGTTTTAATACATCTTATAGTTACTACAGACAATATTGTATTAAACCTTTTTAGATATTTTTTTGGCATGGCCATGGTCTTAGGAACCTATATGGGGATAATGTATTTATTGGGCTTCACGGCTTTCGACGAAAGATACATACCAAATATACAGCCTTCTTTAATGAAAAATTTTTATCCGCTCTACTATCTTGCTCCTGTAGCGCTATATGTATTATATGCCATTTCAGACCATTATGCCAATTTCAATAAGAAGAGCCCTGCCAGTAAGTTTAAATACTCATTTCTGTTATTTTTCTTCTTCTCGCAGTTGATTGCAGTATTTCTTTACATGGGAAAGAATTACGAATATCTCTTGTTATTGGTTTTACCGATAGTTATTATATTGGCAAGAGCATTAAGATTCCTGAAAAAATACTGGATGAAGGAAATCAGTTTGTGGATTATCGTAATAAGTCTTATCCTGTTCAGAATAAGCAGTTTTATTAATTTTACCGTATTTTAAAATGATTCAAATAGAAGATAAATTAATTTCTGAAGATATTTTTTCTGAAGAATTTGTATGCAACCTAAGCAAATGTAAGGGGATTTGCTGTGTAGAAGGAGATGCAGGGGCACCTTTGGACAAGAACGAAACAGAAATTCTGGAACGCATCTTTCCTAAAATCAAAAGTTATCTGAGACCTGAAGGCATTGCAGCCATTGAAGAACAAGGCACTCATGTTACAGATATAGATGGAGACTTGGTAACCACTTTGGTAAACGGAGGTGAATGTGCTTATGTTATTTTTGACGAAAAGGGCATTACCAAATGTGGTATAGAAAAAGCCTATGAAGACGGTGTAATAGATTGGCAAAAACCTATTTCTTGTCACCTCTATCCCATCAGGATTACCGATTACAGAAATTTTTCTGCCGTAAACTATCATGAATGGAGTGTATGCAGCGACGCTTGTACCTTGGGCAAAGAGCTGAAAGTACCGGTTTATAAATTCCTGAAAACGCCTATTATCAGAAAATACGGAGAAGAATTTTACAAAGTTCTTAGCGAAGCGGCAGAAGAATGGGAAAGAGAATTCAATTCCTAAATCTACTTTTTATCTGGCATTTCATTTATATTCTTTATTTTAGAATAAAAATTACAATATGATGATAGAACATTGGGAAGCCATAGACCTATATAAAGCATTAGCAGCTCTAATTGCAGGATTTGTGCTGGGACTAGAAAGAGAACTGAAAGACAAATCTGCAGGGATAAAAACCATAACCATCATCTGTATGGGCTCTGCATTGTTTACCATTATTTCTATGAAAGTAGGCACAGGAAATTTTGATCCGGGAAGAATTGCCGCCAACATTATTACTGGCATCGGTTTTTTGGGAGCTGGCGTTATCTTCAAAGAAGGATTTAATGTCTATGGATTAACCACAGCAGGTATTATTTGGATTTCCTCTGCAATAGGAATGTCTATAGGATTCGGGCAGTTTTATTTGGCCATTACATTCCTTATTGGCAGCCTTTTGATTATATACAGCTCGAAGCTCATCAATTCTGTGATGGAACCCAAGCATAAAAACAATAAAATACTGACCATAAAACTGAAGATTGAAAAAGCAAATACTAAGGATGAAATCATCAATGATATTGCCCTTCATACTTCTTCAATCTCAGAAACACGATTCAAAAAAACAAATTCCGAAGTCTTTATTTCATTTGAAATTAAGGTAAATCCTCAACAAAATAAATATTTAGAAAAATATCTGATTGAAAATAAAGACCTCATAAGTTTTACATACCAATAAAAAATCCGTTGACAAACCAACGGATTTTTCTTTTGAAACCATAATAGAATAGGATATTCACCGAAAGAATATTCTGATTTTTAAAATTTATTTTCGTTAATAATATTTAATTTCTGAAAAAATATTTATATCAATCTCCTCAATTTTAAGAATTTTGGCACATTTTTTAGTATAGTTTAAAATCTTTTTTTAATTGGTAATCTATCAATTAAAATGCAAATTATTTATTTATATAAATTTTATATCTTTGTAAGACAAAAACACATTAAAATACGATGAAAAAGAAATTAATTCTATTTGCAAGCATGTATTATGCCTGCTTTTCAGCACAGCAAAACAAAGTAGGTATCAATACAGATAACCCGAGTGCAACACTAGATATTGTATCAAAAGCAAACACTAGTGCTACTAAAGCTCTAAAAATCAGCAACTCTAGTAACACCGAAATGGTAACCGTAAGAGACAACGGCCAAGTGGGTATTAACCAAGCTACTCCAGAAACCGATGCCCTTTTGGAATTAAAATCTACCAACAAATCCCTATTGCTTACCCGTGTCACCAATGCCACAGATGTAGCTACCCCTGTTAATGGGATGATGGTATATGATATTACCCAAAAATGTGTTAGAGCATATGAAAATGCAGCTTGGTCTGGCTGTTTAAGTGCAGGCGGAAGCACCGTGACTAACCCTCCTACATATGGTAGCGAACGTACCCCGTGCAGTGGGCTGGCAGATGTTAGAGATTTTAGTTTTTCTAATAACGCCATTAAATCTTATGCTTATCCTATGTTTATTTCTGGCGATGGCTATATATATGGTGGATGGATGCAAGATCTTTATGGAATGACGGGCTTAGGAACTACATATACCGGTGATGTTTCTACCACCTATAATTACTCCGCTACTGATATGTTTTCTGCTTACCCTGCAGCCAATATTCTTAAAAATCTACCCAATGCCAAATGGAAACGCATTATGGGAACTTCTGGTTTAGGAAATTATATGTATGGCATCACTGAGGATGGAAAAATGTATGTTTGGGGAACTGCTAGTTATGGAACTGCCAATGCACCATTGTCTGGAACTATAGCCGTTTTTAACAATAGAACTCAAGCAGAAACACCTAGAGAGATAGTTAACCCAGATGGCAATCAGTGGAAAGAATTTTATACAACAAGTGAATACATGTTCGCAGTAGACCATACCGGTAAATGGTGGTCTTGGGGAGGGAGAACTACAGCAGTATATAATGCTATAAGTTTTGCATATTCTCCAGTAGCTACCCTTTCTTATTATTTAACACCTAGGGCAGCCGCAGCCTTAATCCCTGCTCCCAAATATGACTCAAACATAGAAGAGACTTTTGCAGCAATGCAAGGAAATAGTGCTGTAAGTTTTGTCTATATAGGAACCGATAATAAATTATATACCTATGGGGAAAATGTAGGCGTTAATGCGGGGGCTTTGGTAAATACGCCTCAACAGATCACCATGCCAACAGGCGTAACGCCAATAAAAGTTTTGGCAATTTTTCAATTGTCTAATTTTTTAATCTTGGGAGACAATGGTATTATATATAGAGTAGGAAATGGAGGAGGATCTATTCCTGCAACAGGTTTTACAGCAGTTGCTTTAACTACCAACACTTATAATTTTAAAGATTTCATGATTGGCTATAACAACGTCAATATTCTTGGGGTTCCTAAAAATGGGGGTGATATGGTAAAATTAAATTACAGCTACAATGCTAGTGGTTTTACTTTATCAACTACAACAACTTTGCTAGGAACTGGTCGTTTAAATCCTGTAAAATTATGGACCGATACAAGTGAAAATCTCCTTATTAAAGACGGAACTTCTGGGAATACCTATATCTACAGATGGTCTCAACTTACAGGTACATCATGGCCTATGAAATCTATTGGATTTTCTATGACAGGTACAGCAGATACAAATTACGATCCCAATAATACTGCTTTAAATGCTTTAGGGCCATTTAAATTAATTAATTGTCAAAACTAAATTCATAATTAAAACGAGAAATGATGAAAAAAATATTTTTGTTTACCATTATGATAGTAATGGCTTCCTTTTGCAAAGCACAGGTAGGCATTGGTACTGCTACCCCAGCAGCAACATTGGATGTAGTTTCTAAAGACAATACCGCTGCTACAAAAGCCTTAGAAATCAATAATTCTAGTGCTGTAGAGATGGTAACCGTTACCAACAATGGCAATGTAGGAATCAATGCTCCAGTTCCAGAAACAGATGCACTTTTAGAGTTAAAATCAACCAACAAAGCATTGCTCATTACCAGGGTGGCCAATACCAGTTCTATTGCAAACCCTCTAAATGGAATGATATTGTATGACAACTCCAGCAACTGCGTGAAGGCCTATGAAAATAGTGCCTGGTCTGGCTGCCTAAGCAATTAAGATTAAAATACTTCAAATAAAAAAAGTTATCTCAATTGAGATAACTTTTTTTTGGAGGAGGTTTTTCATTATTCAGATACGTTTCCATAAAATTATGGAAACATTCAAAGTATTGACTTTCAGTCGTTAAATAAAATTATTGCGTGAGAAATGATAGTTTTCAACAAATTCATTGAAAACGCATAAGATAAATATAGTGTATTTTAAATGATTAGTTAATATCAAAATACTACTTATAAAATTAATCAAAAGGCAGTTCTATAACAATACCTTTTTTCTTCATTTCTTCTACTTCTTTTAAAAAGGCCCTTTCTTCATCGTCTTGTGGCTTTCGGCTACCCGCAATTAAATAGCTAAATCGAGTATATGGACTTTCAAAGCTTTCTTTAGGGTCGTTATGTTCTTTTATTTCAACTTCTATACCATCAATGATAATAATTTCTGGTTTTTCTTTTTCAATATTAGTCATTTCTTTTTTTATTTTTTTCAAAACCGCACCCTTTCTAATTTTTGCCTTTTCAAGCTGGGTTTTAATCACTTTCTTCTTTCTTGGGGCTCTTGGTTGTAAATTTTCAGAAACAGTTCTTTTAGGGGCATTCGTTCTATCAAAATTCTCTCGACTTATGATATCGCCTAAGTATATCTCAAAACCCTCTCTATTAAAGTATTTAATATCTACTACTTCAACTGTCATTCGTCTAGCACCTGGGTTATAACCCTCTTGAAGTACTACAGTTTTATAATTTTTTAAACCGGTAATTTTACCTTCTTTGTCTTTTGCACATAATCTAGAAATATAGAATGCTGTATCATCACGATATTCTACAGTTTTATTACCGCTTTCAATTTCATCAAACCATACTTTTTGCATAACCAAAAACAACGGCTTCGGCTGTTCATTTAACTCAACAGGCAAAGATTGATCTGCTATCTTTACCTTTTTTCTGATATTATGCGGCCTTTTCATTTTAAACCAATTCTGAATTTTGCTCTAACTCTTTTCTCAAAATCAGAAGACGACTTATTCTCTATGCCCTCTCTATATGATTTTTGAAGAAGTGTTTTTTCAAGTGCTATCTGTTCATATACTTTATCAAGTTCATTAAGCAATTTTTGTTTTCTTTGAATTAATTTTTCAAGGTTATTCACTTTTTTAGTTTTTACTAATATACAAAAAATTACTCAAAATATCTATAATTCATAACGCTTAATAACAAATAGAAATAACTTGTAGTTTTAGATAATGTTGACACAAATATTGACACACTAATAAAACAAAAAACCCTAATCTATTGATAATTAATAGCTTAGGGTTCTAAATTGAGGTACCTAGCGGATTCGAACCGCTGTAGATGGTGTTGCAGACCACTGCCTAGCCGCTCGGCCAAAGTACCATTCTTTCGGATTGCAAATATAGGAGATTTTTTAGGTTTTTAAAAATTTTGAAATCAATTTTTAAAATTTTTATATAATTCTATACTTACACCATCCATCTCTCCTTTCATAGGTGGATTGGTTTTGGTAATTTTTACTTTCACTTCAGTAACTTGAGGAAATTTTTCTGACACTTTTTGGATGATTCTTCCTGCAATATGCTCCAACAACTCTGATGGGATTTTCATTTCATCATGAATAATTTCATTGATTTCTGCATAATTGATGGTATCCTTCAAATTGTCTGATGCCGCAGCTTTCCATAAATCCGTTTCTATTTCTGCATTGACAATATAATACGTTCCCAATATTTTTTCCTCAGGCAAAACCCCATGAAAAGCATAGATTTTGATATTTTCTAATAAAATTTTAGACATGGCAAAAAATTATGCAACAAAGAAAACCATTTTTCAGGAAAAACAAAAGTCTTAATGACTCAGTAAGAAAGTTTTGAGTGCATCAAAATGAGAAGTGATTTCTGTTGTTACTTTTTCTTGCTTCATCAATTCAGCCAAACTTTCAGGTATTTCGGGACATTTTCCGGTTGCTTTCTCTATCGCTTCAGGAAATTTTACGGGATGCGCCGTTTCCAAAAAGAAGCCTTTGCCGCCATTCTCTGCCAAATATTTTTCTAATCCCCAATATGCCACGGCACCATGAGGGTCTAAAGTATATCCATCTTCTACTTCCACTCTTTTGATGGTTTCCAGTGTCTCTCCATCGGTTACGGTATATCCTGAAAGCATCTCTTTCACTTGATTATATTCTTGTTGAAACAATTCCAAAACCCTCACAAAATTACTTGGATCTCCCACATCCATGGCATTAGAAAGCGTAGAAATCGTTTCTTTGGGATGTAGTTTTTGCGTTTTGAGATATTTTGGTACTACATCATTTACATTACATGCTGCAATGAAATGCTCTACTAGCAATCCTCTTTGAAATGCTAAAATTCCGGCACAGATATTTCCAAAATTACCGCTCGGCACACAGATAACAGGTTTTTGTTTTTCAGTTTTCAACCATTGCTTCAATGCCAAAACATAATAGATCTGCTGAGGCAGCCAACGGGCAATATTGATAGAATTAGCCGACGTTAACAACAGTTTTTTATTGACTTCCTTATCCGAAAAAGCCTCCTTCACCAATCGCTGACAATCATCAAAACTGCCATCCACTTCCAAAGCATGAATATTTTTTCCGAGCGCAGTCAACTGTTTTTCCTGCACCGGACTCACTCTGTTTTTAGGATACAAAATCACCACTTCCACTCCTTCTAAGCCATAAAAACCATTCGCCACCGCACCTCCAGTATCTCCGGAAGTCGCCACCAAAACCGTCACGTTACGGGTTTCATCTTTCAGGAAGTAGCTTAAACTACGGCTCATGAACCTGGCACCCACATCTTTGAACGCCAACGTAGGCCCATGGAACAATTCTAAAACAGAAATATTATCATTCACCTTTTTTATAGGAATTTCAAAACTGATGGTTTCTGTGCAGATTTTCCTTAAAATCTCTTCCGGCATTTCATCCCCGATGAAATCTTTCATGCATTGATATGCAATTTCATCATCTGAAAGATTCGTTAGATTTTCTAAAAATTCCGGACTAAAAGCCGGTACTTTTTCTGGGAAGAAAAGACCTTTATTCTTTCCCTGCCCTTTAATTGTAGCCTCCTTGAAGCTTATTTTCTCTTCTTTATGTTTTAAATTGTAAAAATTCATATTAATTTGAATGATGTCGTTCCACTCAGAACGAGAGTGTTAATCTATTATTTTAATCCCTTTATCATTGATTTTTGAAACATAGGCATAACTTTCTATGTGTATGGATGCGTATGTATTCTGCATCATTTCTGAGACACTTTCTGCAATTTGCTTGGTTTCACAAAGCATAAAAACAGAAGGTCCAGACCCCGAAATTCCGCCTCCTAACGAACCCAATTCTAAACTTTTTTGTTTTACCTCATAGAATTTAGGAATCAGAATACTTCTTACTGGTTCCACCAAAACATCCTCCAAACTTCTTGAAATCAAAGCATTATCATTTTTCAGAATTCCAGCTACTAAACCGGCTACATTTCCCCATTGCTGTACTGCATCTTTCATGTGGATATTCTTCTTAAGTATTTGTCTGGCATCAGAAGTTTTCACTTCCACTTGAGGATGCACCGCTGCCACATACAAATCCGGCGAGGAAAGCGGAATAATATCTATCGGCTCAGAGGATTTCACCAAAGTAATCCCTCCAAAAAGACAAGGCGCAATATTGTCGGCATGACGCGAACCTGAGGCCAATTCTTCACCATACATTGCATAATGCACCAATTCTTCTTTGGTAAATACATTCCCCAACAGTTTATTGGCTCCAAAAGCCGCTCCTGCAGCACTTGCTGCACTAGATCCCAAGCCGCTTCCAGGTTTTATTTTTTTGTTAATAATTACCTCAAAACCAATGGCTTGATTTTTAAATTTTTCCATTAACTTCAAAAGCACTACTCCTGCCACATTTTTTTCTGGCTCATTAGGGAGATTGAAATCATCTTCATGATGAATGATGAGTTTTCTCTCTTCCAATAATGTCAATTCCATTTCATCAAATGGCTCATTAATCGCCATGCCAAGGATATCAAAACCACACACCAAATTGGCCACTGTAGCTGGCACTTGTAATTTAATTTTTTTCATAAATCTCTTTTAAACCGAACGAACAATATCTGCAAAAACCCCACTTGCAGTAACCTCAGCACCGGCACCGGCACCTTTTACTACCAATGGCTGCTCAAAATATCTCAGCGTTTTGAAAATTACAATATTGTCTTTGCCATAAAGGTGATACAAATCACTTTCAGGAGCTATTTTTTGTAAGCTTACTTTAGCTTTTCCTTCACTAAAATATGCTACATATTTTAAAATTTTACCTTCCCTTTTGGCTTCATCAAACAATTTTTTAAAGTGGATTTCGTATTGCGACATCGTTTGATAAAAATCTTCTACGCTGCCTTCCATGCATTTCGCAGGAAGAAATGCCTCGTTTTCTATTTCATCAAACTGCAAGTGATAGCCTGCTTCACGCGCCAAGATCAAGATTTTTCTTGCCACGTCCGTTCCTGCCAAATCTAATCTTGGATCAGGCTCTGTAAACCCTTCTTTCTGTGCCTGTCTCACGACCTCTGAAAACGTTTTTTTGCCATCATAGTTATTGAAGACATAATTCAAAGTACCACTCAAAACCGCTTGGATGGAAGTGATTTTATCACCGCTTCTTATCAAATCATTGATGGTACCAATAATCGGCAAACCTGCCCCCACATTGGTTTCAAAGAAAAACTTGCTGCTATGGTCTTTTGCCAAATTTTTTAGTTTTTGATAATTTTTGAAGTCAGAGGCAGCTGCTATCTTGTTACACGCCACTACACTGATGCTCTTTTTCAACAAATCTTCATAGATGTCCACCACTTTTGCATTCGCGGTAACGTCTACAAAAACAGAGTTTCTCAAATTTCTTTTGATAATTTCTTCCGCAAATTTATGAGGTGAGGAACTTTCGCCATTCTGCAATAATTTCAGATAATCTTCTTCGATTCCTTCATCGTTGAAAACCATTTTGGTGCTATTCGCTAACCCTGCAATCCGAAGATTCATCAATAAATTTTCCTTCAAATACTGATTCTGACTGTAGATCTGCTGCATCAGTTTAGATCCTACATTTCCCACACCACAGATGTAAAGATGTACCTGTCTTATCTCTGATTCAAAGAATTCTTCATGCAAAACATTCACCGCTTTTTTTACATCATTTTCGGAAATTACCACACTGATATTTTTCTCCGAAGAGCCCTGTGCAATGGCTCTTACATTGATGCCATTATTCCCTAAACTTCCAAAAAGTTTGGCACTTACCCCACTTCTGCTCTTCATATTTTCACCTACCAAAGCAATGATGGCCAAAGATTTTTCTATTTTTACCGGATCTATTTTATGAAGTTTCAAATCATCTTCAAATGCCACTCTGATGCCTTTTTCTGCTCTTTCCACATCACTTTCACTGATGGCCACCGTGATGGAATGCTCCGAAGAACTTTGGGTAATGAGGATTACATTTACCTTTTCCTGGCTAAGACATTGAAATAGTTTGGCAGAAACCCCAGGAATACCAATCATTCCGCTGCCTTCTAATGTCAGCAATGCTACTTTACTCAGGTTAGAAATACCTACCGCTACACTGCTGCTTTCCGTTTTGTTTTGAGAAATCAACGTCCCGAAATCATCTGCTGCAAAAGTATTTTTAATCCATAAATCGATATTCTTATCCATCACCGGCTGAATAGTAGGCGGATAGATTACTTTTGCTCCAAAATGAGAAAGCTCCATCGCTTCTTGATAAGAAATTTCCTGAATCCCCTTAGCGTTGGATACCAAACGGGGGTCTGCCGTCATCATGCCGCTTACATCTGTCCAAATATGCAATTCCTTGGCGTTTACCGCCGCCGCAATAATAGAAGCCGTATAATCTGAACCCCCTCTTCCCAAAGTGGTAACCTCGCCCTCTTCATTAGAAGCAATGAAACCCGGAACCACAATCACTTTGTGAGGATTTTTAGAAAAATATGCTTTCAGTTCTGCATTGGTTTTTTCAAAATTGACCTTTGCATCCGTAAAATTGCTGTTGGTTTTTATAAACACTCTACTGTCTACCCAAGCGCAATCCAAACCGTCATTTTTTAGTTTGGCAGCAATGATATTAGACGATAAAAATTCGCCATAAGAAGTTATTTTATCTTTAATTCTTGAAGTAAATTCGCCCAAAACAAATATGCCATGGCAAATATCTTCTATATCATTGAAGTTCTTCTTCACAAAACTGAGCCAAGAACTCTGTTCGGAAATCGGCAATAGTTTTTTAACGAAATCCAAATGCTTTTCTTCAAGCGACTTAATAATTTCGGTATATTTTTCATTTTTGAGAGATGCTGATCTGGCTGCAGAAATGAGGCTATCCGTAACTTCAGACAAGGCAGAAACTACAACTACAACTTTCTGGTTTTGAGATTCTCTTTTTACGATTTGTTCTACTAAAAGTATATTTTGGGCATTCGCCACAGAAGTTCCTCCAAATTTCAGGACTTTCATATGTGTATTTTTATAAAGATTTAAATAAAAGATTGATTTCGCTCTTTTCCAAAAAGAGCAATACAGCGTAGGTTGATATGTAAAAATGAACCCCTTAAGGGGTAATAATAGTAATTGTAAGAATGCAAATTGCAGTAACCGAAATGTTAATTCCGGCAGTTGAAAAACACGATATGTTTTGCGATAAATTCATAATTTACCTTACAAAGGTATGGATTTATTTTAAAAACAGATTTTTTTTTGAATAATTGTATGTTAATTATTTGTAAACAAATAAAATTTAACAAAAACGATTTAACATAAAAAAACGGACCGAAGTCCGTTTCTAGTTTATTGAATTATTTATTACTTAATTGCTTTAGAAAGTTCGAGCATGGCCTCAATAGGCTTTAATGCCCTCAAGCGAAGTTCTTCATCCATGGTGATTTCAGGCAATTCGTATTTCATGCACAAGTAGAGTTTCTCTAGGGTATTTCTCTTCATAAAGAAACACTCGCTGCAATTGCAGGTCTCATCGTATACCAAAGCAGGAATCAATTCCTTGTGTGGTGCACGCTTTTTCATTTCGTGCAAAATCCCTTCTTCAGTAGCCACAATAAATTTTTGACAATCATCTTTTTCTACATAATCCAACAGCGCCGAAGTAGAACCGACAAAATGCGCCAAATCCAAAACCGCCGTTTCAGATTCTGGATGGGCTATCAATTTAGCATCTGGATTTTCGGCCAATTGCTTGGCAATTCTTTCCATAGAAAAAGCCTCATGTACGATACAGCTTCCGTCCCAAAGAATCATTTCTCTGCCCGTTTTTTTCATCAGGTATCTTCCCAAATTTTTATCCGGTGCAAAGATGATTGGTCTATCTTTTGGGAGAGCCTTTATGATGGTTTCTGCATTAGAACTGGTGACAATGATATCAGATTCTGCCTTGGTCTCGGCATTACAGTTGATGTAAGTAGCAATAAGGGCATCGGGATATTTTTCACGCATTTTGCGAAGGCCTTCTCCGCTACAATTATCTGCCAAAGAACAACCCGCCAAAGTATCCGGCAAAACCACTTTTTTAGTTGGGTTCAATATTTTCGCAGCTTCAGCCATAAAATGAACCCCACAAAAGGCAATCATGTCAGCATCTGTATTTTTTGCAAATCTTGCCAACTGAAGAGAATCTCCTAACTCATCTGCGATATCCTGAATTTCTCCTGGCTGGTAATAATGAGCCAATATAACTGCATTTTTCTCTTTTTTAAGGTCAAGAATAGCCTTTACCAATTCTTCTCCCTTAGGGATTTGAAATGCCTTTATATCTAAAAATCCTTTTACAGGTAGATTTGCTTTTGCAGTATCCAATGTATGTTCCATATTTTTGGGGCTATAAATCATTTTCAATAAAATGACTGATTAACCTCTCTATCTCTTTTTTGGCCACTTCTAGATCATCATTAATGATGATTTCGTCAAATTCCTCAGCATACGTCATTTCTTCTTTGGCCTTTGTCACTCTTGTTTTGATGGTATCCAGGTCATCCGTAGCTCTGTCTATCAATCTTCGTTCCAATTCTTCAATAGAAGGGGGAGAAATGAAAATAGACAATGCTTTTTCCTGAAAAATATTCTTAAGGCTAATGCCGCCTTTTACATCTACATCAAAAATCACCACTTTTCCTTGCTTCCAGATTCTTTCCACTTCAGATTTTAAGGTGCCATAAAATTTGTCTTGATACACTTCTTCATGTTCTACAAAAGCATCTTCTGAAATCAGTTTTTTGAATTCAGCAACAGATAGAAAATAATAATCTTTGCCATGTACCTCATCCCCTCTTAGAGCTCTGGTAGTGGCAGAAATAGAAAACTGCAATTGTGGAAAAACCTTCAAACAATGCTTTACCAAAGTGGTTTTGCCGCTTCCGGAAGGTGCTGAAAATATAATTACTTTATTCATATATCTTTATAGCACGTTCAATGTCTGTTCCTTAATTTTTTCCAAATCATCCTTCATCATTACCACCAATTTTTGGATTTCATGATGGTTGGCTTTAGAACCCAAGGTATTGATTTCTCTACCGATTTCCTGTGCAATAAAACCCAGCTTCTTACCATTGAATTCTTCATTCTTCATCACCTCTTCATAATACTTAATATGCTGAGCAAGACGAACCTTTTCTTCGGAAATGTCTAATTTTTCTGTATAATAGGCCAATTCTTGGTAAAATCTGGTTTCGTCTATATTTTTGAATTCTGATAAAGTATTTTGGTATCTCTCTTTTACCGAAATCAATCTTTCTTCTTCAAAAGGACTTACTTTTTCTAAGTTTATTTCTATATTCTTGAGATTTTTAAAAAGCTCTTCTTCTAAAATAGAACCTTCTGTTTTACGAAAAGCAATAAATTTTCCTATTGCTTCCGTAAGCATACTTAATAAAAACTTCCACTCTTCTTCATCCAATTCGGCTGGTTTTCCATTGATGGCTTCCGGCATCCTCATGGCCATCTTAAGATATTCAAACTCCTCTGCATTGGGAGATATTTCTCTCAACTGGCTCATATAAGCTTTTACAATATCCTGATTGATTTTTACATCATTACCGTCTTCGATGGTTTCGAAATTAATATAGCAATCTACTTTACCTCTAAAAATAGAGTCATTCAGGATTTTTCTCACATCGAATTCCTTTTCTTTATAGCGAAGAGGAATCCTTAAATTCAAATCAAAAGTTTTACTGTTAAGAGATTTAAGCTCAATGCTTATTTTTTTAGTTTCGAAAATTCCTTCGGCCCTACCGAAGCCCGTCATTGATAGAATCATATGTTTGTATATCTAGTTACAAAGATATGAAAAGATCTATTTACTTAAAGTAAATATCCGTGAGGTTTGTGTTGATAAATTTATCTTTAGAAATCCTCAAAACTTTTGTAAATTTGCCGCCATGAAAAGATGGTACCTCTACCCTTTTTCCTTGGTATATCATTTGGTAACTGCATTGCGCAACAGATTGTATGGCTGGGGAGTTTTTTCTTCAACAAAATTTAAGACTCCAATAATTGGTGTCGGTAATCTTTCTATGGGCGGAAGCGGAAAATCGCCAATGGTAATGTATTTGGCGGAAATGTTGTCTAAAAATTTTAGAACCGGCGTCCTTTCCAGAGGATATGGAAGAAAAACCAAGGGATATGGCATCGTAAACTATGACAGTACCTACAAAATGGTAGGAGATGAAGCTATGCAACTTTTTGAACGTTTCAGAAACAAATTTGTAATAGGTGTTTGTGAAGACAGAGTATATGGTGCTAAAAAGATTATCGATGATATGGATCTAGATGTCCTTTTGTTAGACGACAGTTTTCAGCACAGAAAAATAAATCCCGGCTTCAATATTCTGCTTACTGATTATAATGATCCTTATTTTAAAGATTTTCTTTTACCTGCTGGAAACTTAAGAGAAAGCAGAAGGGGCGCCAAAAGAGCAGATATTATTGTGGTAACCAAATGTCCAGAGATATTGACAGAAGAAAAAAAACAATTTTATATCTCTAGAATAAAGCCAAAATATTATCAGAAAGTTTTTTTCTCATCCATCAATTATGACGAAAACATTATCAACAAAAGACAGTTGATCCCAGTACAGAATTTAGATTATTATGATATTCTTCTGGTAACGGGAATTGCAAATCCTACTCTTGTTGAAAAAGAATTGAGCAGGTATTCTCAACGCATAAAACATCTTAGGTACAGAGACCATCATGCTTTCAGTATTGAAGATATGGAGCATATTAGAGAAGAATATGAAAAATTAGGAGAATATAAAATCATCCTGACTACCGAAAAAGATTATGTTCGATTGAAAACTTTCGATTATCTCAGAGAAAAACTTTTCTATTGGCCTATTAACATTGAAATAGACCATCCGAAAGAGTTCAATCAAATCATTCAAGACTTTATAAAGAACAACTAAAATAAGATCCTAGAAAGCCTCTCATACATTGAGAGGCTTTCATTTTTTAAAAAATTGTTTATTTTTTTATGATTTTTTGTAAATCAGATGAATGGCCATCAATAGAGGTTGTTATTTTCAATCCTAAAACATCTGCAATAAGAGGATAAACATCCACATTAGGGAATTCTTTGATTTCAATATCATTTTTAAATTGATCTCCCCAAGCAAAAAAAACAGCTTTCATTTCATTGGTCACCCAAGGATTATAGCCATGTTTTCCTGCTGAAGTTTTTTTTCCTTTTTCCAAAAAAACATTAGGCGCTTTGGGCACCAAAAGAATTTGTCCTATCCTTTGATATTTATCGTCTTTAGTGCTAAAATGAAGCTTTTTAGGAAATTTTTTAGTAAGCATTACATCATATTGCTCTGTTTTGTTTTTCCTTAAAAAACGATACACTTCTTTTATTTCTGCAGGATTTTTAACCACTACTCTTAATAGGGTTTGCGAATTATAAAAATCAAATCGGTCTTTATCCAAAAGTATCTCAGGAATTGGTAAAGGATATTCTTTATTTACGTTTACCATTCCATGATCTGATACGAATATGAAATTTACATTTTTAAGTCCCAAATCATTTACTTTCTTCACCAAATCGCCCACCGCTGCATCTACTGATTTCACTGCTATTTCCGTTTCTTTTTCTTCGGGGCCAAAATGGTGACCTGCAGCATCTACATCTGGAAAATATAATGAGATAAAATGCGGACGAACATCTTCCGGCAACCTTAGCCAATTGACCACTTTTGTAATTCTTTCTTTGGGTGAAAATTTTTCGTGATAATGATAATAATACGTAGGCCTCATTGATCCCGCATCACTAGCAGCCCCTACCCAATGAAGCGATGCAGAAACAACTCCTTGTTGCTCTGCCAAACTCCAAAGAGGATTTCCTCCATACCATTTGCCTGCTTCTGCATTTTCTTTTTTGTTCATGGCATAAGACTCTTTCCATTGATAATCATAGAAAAAATTATCTATCAAGCCATGATGTGATGGGTACAGGCCAGTAATAAGTGTCCAATGGTTAGGAAATGTAATACTGGGATAACTGGGTAACATGGCTTTTGCCTTAACCCCTGCGTTTGAAAATTTCAATAGATTTTCTGCATGATATTTTTGAGCATAATCATACCTGAAACCATCTGCAGAGATAAGGATAAGATAAGGTTTTTCTTTGGCTGCGACAGAGTTTACTCGATTAGGAACCACTACTTGGGCGGTATCAATAGATATGTTTTGGGAAAAAATATTTAAGAATAAAAAAAGGAAGATTATTGAATACCGTTTTGCCATAATGAGATATTTTAACAAAGTTAAAAAATAATCCTTGTTTTATGAAAACAAAAAATCCCGACCTAAAGCCGGGATTTGAAATATATAAGATATTCTTCTTATGCTTGTGCATCTCCACCTACTACGAAAGGCTCAACGTCTTTGATTTCTCCGAACTGAGCTTCATAGTTTTGAACATTTTGCTGTAATGCTGCCAATACTCTTTTTGCATGAAGTGGAGCAATAATTACTCTGCTTCTTACTTTAGCTTGCTGTACACCTGGCATTAATTGGATGAAGTCTAAAACGAATTCAGATGGAGAGTGGTTTACCAATGCTAAGTTAGCATATACTCCGGCTGCTACTACTTCGTTTAATTCAATATTGATATTATTTGGATCGTTGTTTTGATTTTCCATTTTTTAAAATTTTAATGTTAAAATTGATTTTTATTTTCAAAAAAATAAGGTTTAATGAGCAGTTTCCTGACATTAAACCTTATGATATTAATTGATATCTTCGAATTCTTTGTTAGAACCTACGATAACGTTTTGATACACTTTAAGACCTGTACCTGCAGGAATTCTATGTCCTACAATTACATTTTCTTTAAGGCCGTTCAATTCGTCTACTTTACCAGACACTGCTGCCTCGTTTAGTACTTTAGTAGTTTCCTGGAATGATGCTGCAGACATGAAAGACTTAGTTTGAAGCGCTGCTCTTGTAATACCTTGTAATACAGGCATTGCAGTTGCAGTAAGTGCTTCACGAACTTCTACCAACTGAAGATCTTCTCTCTTTAATTTAGAATTTTCGTCTCTCAATTCTCTTGCCGTAATCATTTGACCTGCTTTGAAGATTTTAGAATCTCCTGGCTCAGTAACTACTTTAAGACCGAATACTCTGTTGTTTTCTTCTAAGAAATCATACTTATGTTCTAAGCTTCCTTCTAAGAATTGGGTATCACCTCCGTCCACAATTTCTACTTTGGTCATCATCTGTCTTACGATGATTTCGAAATGCTTATCGTCGATTTTTACCCCTTGTAAACGGTATACTTCCTGAATTTCATTAACCAAATACTCTTGTACAGCAGTTGGACCTTTGATTTTCAAGATATCATCCGGAGTAACAGAACCATCAGAAAGTGGTGCCCCCGCTCTCACGAAGTCATTTTCCTGAACGAGAATCTGGTTAGAAAGTTTCACCAAGTATTTCTTGATTTCACCTGTTTTAGATTCTACTATCAATTCACGATTACCTCTCTTGATTTTACCGTAAGAAACTACCCCGTCAATTTCAGTAACCACTGCTGGGTTAGAAGGATTTCTCGCTTCGAACAATTCGGTAACTCTCGGTAAACCACCGGTGATATCCCCTGCTTTCGCAGATTTTCTTGGGATTTTAATTAAGACCTTACCTGCCTTAATTTTTTCACCATCATTTACCATCAAGTGGGCTCCTACAGGTAAGTTGTATGCTTTTTGCTCAACACCTTTAGAATCTACTACTCTAAGGGTAGGAATTGCTTTTTTATTTCTTGATTCGGAGATTACTTTCTCTTCGAAACCGGTTTGTTCATCAATTTCCAATTGGAAAGAAACCCCTTGGATAATATCTTCGTATTCTACCTTACCTGCAGTTTCTGCAATGATAACCGCGTTATATGGATCCCATTTCGCGATAAGGTCTCCTTTTTTCACTTTATCACCAGACTTCACAGAAAGGGCAGAACCATAAGGTACGTTAGCCACCATCAAAGGTGTTCTTGCTGCATTGTCTGCTACCAAACGGAATTCAGTAGAACGAGAAATTACGATATCTGCTTCGTTTCCGTTTTCGTCTTCAGAGATAATGGTTCTCAATTCATCAAATTCTACAATACCGTCTCTTTTAGCAACGATGGTAGGATTTTCTGAAACGTTACCTGCTGTACCCCCTTGGTGGAAGGTTCTCAAGGTTAACTGAGTACCCGGCTCCCCAATAGACTGTGCTGCAATTACCCCTACGGCTTCACCCATATGGATTGGTTTTCCTGTAGCTAGGTTACGTCCGTAACATTTCGCACAGATACCTTTTTTAGCTTCACATGTTAGTGGAGAACGAACTTCTAATGTTTCTATACCTGCATCTTGAATTTTCTTAGCCAATTCTTCGCTGATGAGTTCATCTGCATTCACTAAGATTTCGTCGTTTTCAGGATTATAAACATCGTGTAGAGAAACTCTACCTAAGATTCTTTCAGAAAGTTTTTCAACGATTTCATCATTTTTCTTAAGAGCAGAAACTTCAGTACCTCTTAATGTACCACAATCGTCTTCAGTAATGATAACGTCTTGTGCCACGTCTACCAATCTTCTGGTCAAGTAACCAGCATCGGCCGTTTTAAGAGCGGTATCCGCAAGACCTTTACGAGCACCGTGGGTAGAAATAAAGTATTCCAAAATGGATAAACCTTCTTTAAAGTTTGCCACAATTGGGTTTTCAATAATTTCTGCACCTACAGCACCAGCTTTTTGTGGTTTTGCCATCAAACCTCTCATCCCTGATAACTGGCGAATCTGTTCTTTAGAACCCCTCGCACCAGAATCTAGCATCATGTATACAGAGTTGAAGCCACCTTTATCGGTTTTCATTCTGCTCATTATCATTTCTGTTAATCCGGCGTTGGTATTCGTCCAAACGTCAATTACCTGGTTATAACGTTCTGTATCGGTAATAAGACCCATGTTGTAGTTTCCTTTGATTTCATCTACGGTTTCTACAGCCTGAGCAATCATTTTCTTTTTCTCTACAGGAACCACAATATCATTTAAACTAAATGAAAGACCTCCTTTGAATGCATTCATGTATCCAAGGTTTTTCATATCATCCAAGAATTTAACGGTAGTTGGGAAATCTGTATCTGCTAAGATACTACCAATTACGTTTCTTAATGATTTTTTAGTTAACAATTCATTGATGTATCCTACTTGTTTTGGTACAATTTGGTTGAACAAAATTCTACCCACAGTAGTATCCTGAAGTTTTGTTACTATTTCTCCTTCTTCAGTTTTGAAAGGAAGTCTACATCTTACTTTAGCGTTCAGAGAAACTTGTCCTTCAGCATAAGCAATCTCTACTTCTTCCGGAGAATAGAATACCAAACCTTCCCCTTTTACTTTGTGGTCTTCAGTAGAACTGGCTTCTTTGGTCATGAAATATAGACCCAAAACCATGTCCTGAGAAGGTACCGTAATAGGAGAACCGTTGGCAGGGTTCAAGATATTCTGAGAACCAAGCATTAATAATTGTGCTTCCAAAATAGCCTCAGGTCCTAAAGGTAAGTGTACCGCCATCTGGTCACCATCAAAGTCGGCGTTGAATGCCGTAGTTACCAATGGGTGCAATTGAATAGCCTTACCTTCAATCATTTTAGGCTGGAAAGCCTGTATACCTAGTCTGTGAAGCGTAGGTGCCCTGTTCAATAGAACCGGGTGGCCCTTCATCACGTTTTCTAGGATATCATATACTACAGGTTCTTTTCTGTCGATAATTCTCTTGGCAGATTTTACTGTTTTTACAATACCTCTTTCAATCAGTTTTCTGATGATGAATGGTTTGTACAATTCTGCTGCCATATCTTTAGGGATACCACATTCGTGTAGTTGAAGGTTAGGACCTACAACAATTACCGAACGTGCAGAGTAGTCTACCCTTTTACCCAATAAGTTCTGACGGAAACGCCCTTGCTTACCTTTCAATGAATCTGAAAGGGATTTCAAAGGTCTGTTTGATTCAGATTTTACGGCTGAAGATTTTCTAGTGTTATCAAACAATGAATCTACCGCTTCCTGAAGCATACGCTTCTCATTTCTTAAGATTACTTCTGGAGCTTTAATCTCTAAAAGTCTCTTTAGACGGTTGTTTCTAATGATAACTCTTCTGTAAAGGTCATTCAAATCCGAAGTAGCGAATCTACCTCCATCCAATGGAACCAATGGTCTTAGTTCTGGTGGTATTACAGGAAGTACACGCATCACCATCCATTCTGGACGGTTGATCATTCTGGTATTAGCACCTCTTAGGGCTTCTACTACAGATAATCTTTTTAATGCTTCTGTTCTTCTTTGTTTAGAAGATTCGTTGTGTGCTTTGTGACGAAGATCGTAAGAAAGAGCATCTAGATCAATTCTCTTCAATAATTCTTCTACCGCTTCAGCACCCATCTTCGCGATGAATTTATTAGGATCTGAATCTTCCAAATATTGGTTTTCTACAGGAAGCGTCTCTAGGATATCTAGATATTCTTCTTCTGTAAGGAATTCCATTTCTTCGAAATCAGTACCATCTGCTTTTTTGGCAATACCTTGCTGGATTACTACATATCTTTCGTAGTAGATAATCATATCTAATTTCTTAGAAGGCAATCCTAAAAGGTAACCAATTTTGTTAGGAAGTGAACGGAAATACCAGATATGAGCCACAGGAACCACCAAATTGATGTGTCCAATTCTCTCACGTCTTACTTTTTTCTCCGTAACTTCTACACCACAACGGTCGCAAACAATACCCTTGTAACGAATTCTCTTGTATTTTCCACAAGCACACTCATAATCCTTAACAGGACCAAAGATTTTCTCGCAGAACAAACCATCTCTTTCTGGTTTGTGAGTTCTATAGTTAATCGTTTCCGGTTTTAGAACTTCTCCTTTAGATTCCTGAAGAATAATTTCCGGAGAGGCTAAACCGATGGTGATTTTACTAAATCTACTTGATTTATTTTTTGACATAACTGTTCAAATAAAAATTAAAAAAAATTGAGGATTACTCTTCTAATCTTATATCAAGACCAAGACCTTGTAATTCGTGTAACAATACGTTGAAAGATTCTGGGATACCAGGTTCTGGCATTGCTTCCCCTTTAGCAATCGCTTCATACGTTTTCGCTCTTCCGATTACGTCGTCTGACTTCACGGTTAAGATTTCTCTCAAGATATTTGATGCTCCGAATGCTTCTAGAGCCCAAACCTCCATCTCTCCAAATCTCTGTCCACCGAACTGTGCTTTACCACCTAACGGTTGCTGAGTAATCAATGAATAAGGACCGATAGAACGTGCGTGCATCTTATCATCTACCATGTGACCTAGTTTCAACATATAAATAACCCCTACCGTTGCAGGCTGGGTAAAACGTTCACCAGTACCACCATCATATAGGTAAGTATTACCATAGATAGGTAGACCTGCTTTCTCTGTGTACTCAGTAATTTGGTCTAATTCTGCTCCATCAAAGATTGGTGTAGCGAATTTCAATCCTAATTTTTTACCAGCCCATCCTAAAACAGTTTCGTAAATCTGACCGATGTTCATACGAGATGGTACCCCTAGTGGATTCAATACAATATCTACCGGTGTTCCGTCTTCTAAGAACGGCATGTCTTCTTCTCTTACGATTCTAGACACGATACCTTTGTTACCGTGACGACCTGCCATTTTATCTCCAACGTTCAGTTTACGTTTTTTAGCGATGTATACTTTAGCTAGTTTAATGATACCTGCTGGAAGCTCATCCCCGATAGAAATAGCATATTTCTCACGGTTTTTAACTCCTTGGATATCATTGTACTTGATTTTATAATTGTGAATTAATTGTTTAATCAATTCATTCTTCTCAGCATCCACAGTCCAATCAGAACCACTGATGTTTACATAATCTTCTACAGACTGAAGAAGTTTAAGAGTAAACTTCACCCCTTTTCCGATTACTTCTTCTTCTAAGTCGTTGCCAACTCCTTGAGAAGTTTTACCGTTTACAAGAGTGTTCAGTTTTTCAAGAAGGGTATTTCTTAATTCGTCGAATTGAGCTTTATATCTGTTTTCGATTTCTTCAAGTTTTAACTTTTCTTCTGTTCTCTTCTTCTTATCCTTGATGTTTCTTGAGAATAATTTTTTATCGATAACTACCCCTCTCAATGAAGAATCTGCTTTTAAAGAAGCATCTTTAACATCACCAGCTTTGTCCCCGAAGATTGCTCTTAATAGTTTTTCTTCCGGAGTTGGATCTGATTCCCCTTTAGGTGTAATTTTACCGATCAAGATATCACCAGGCTTCACTTCTGCACCGATTCTGATCATACCATTTTCATCCAAGTCTTTAGTAGCCTCTTCAGAAACGTTAGGAATATCAGCGGTAAGTTCTTCCATACCTAGCTTGGTATCTCTTACTTCTAGAGAATACTCATCCACGTGGATAGAAGTAAACCAGTCTTCTCTTACTACTTTTTCGTTAATAACGATCGCATCCTCGAAGTTATACCCTTTCCAAGGCATGAAGGCAACGGTAAGGTTTCTACCTAATGCCAATTCTCCTTTTTCAGTAGCATAACCATCACACAGCACTTGACCTTTCTCCACTTTGTCGCCTACTCTTACGTTTGGTCTCAAAGTAATGGTAGTAGATTGGTTGGTTTTTCTGAACTTGGTTAATTTATACGTTTTAGTAGCAGATTCGAAGCTTACTAAATCTTCGTTTTCGCTTCTTTCGTATTTGATTACAATTTTGTCTGCATCTACATATTCTACAACACCATTTCCTTCAGCATTGATTAGAATTCTAGAATCAGCAGCCACTTGCTTTTCTAAACCAGTACCTACGATAGGAGCTTGTGGTTTTAACAATGGAACTGCCTGACGCATCATGTTAGATCCCATCAAGGCACGGTTCGCATCATCATGCTCCAAGAAAGGAATCAATGATGCAGAAATCCCTGCAATCTGGTTTGGTGCAATATCCAATAAGTCTACCTGGTTAGGTTCTACCACAGGATAATCTCCGTCTAGACGGGCAATTACTCTATCAGTATTGAAAGTACCATCTTCCTTCAAATCTACGTTTGCCTGAGCAATGATTTTAGATTCTTCGTCTTCAGCATTTAAGTAAATAGGAGCAGCAGAGAAATCTACTTTTCCGTTTTCTACTTTTCTATATGGAGTTTCAATGAAACCTAATGTATTAATTTTTGCATAACATCCTAATGAAGAGATCAAACCGATGTTTGGTCCTTCCGGAGTTTCAATAGGACAAATTCTTCCATAGTGTGTATGGTGAACGTCCCTTACCTCGAAACCTGCTCTTTCTCTTGATAAACCACCAGGCCCTAGTGCAGACAATCTTCTCTTGTGAGTGATTTCAGACAATGGGTTGGTTTGGTCCATGAACTGAGAAAGCTGGTTGGTACCAAAGAATGAGTTGATTACTGAAGTTAACGTTTTAGCATTCACCAAGTCTAGTGGCGTAAAGATTTCGTTGTCTCTTACGTTCATTCTTTCTTTAATTGTTCTAGCAATTCTAGAAAGACCTACGCCAAACTGACCTGCCAATTGCTCCCCAACAGTTTTGATTCTTCTGTTAGACAAGTGGTCAATATCATCTACCTCTGCTTTAGAATTCGCTAACTCAATTAAGTGCTTAACGATAGCGATGATATCTTCTTTGGTTAAAACTTCAGTTTTTTCAGGGATGTTAAGACCCAATTTTTTGTTCAATCTGTAACGACCTACTTCTCCTAATGAGTATCTCTGCTCAGAGAAGAATAATTTTTCAATGATTCCTCTTGCAGTCTCCTCATCTGGTGGATCTGCGTTACGCAACTGACGATAAATGTATTCTACCGCTTCTTTTTCTGAGTTGGTAGGGTCTTTTTGTAAAGTATTCTGGATGATAGAGAACTCGCCACTGTTTTCGTTGTGGATTAAGATAGACTTAACACCAGCATCCAAAATAAGATCTAAGTGTTCTTTTTCAAGAACAGTTTCTCTATCTAAAATAATTTCATTTCTTTCAATAGAAACTACCTCACCTGTATCTTCATCTACGAAATCTTCGAACCAAGTGTTCAAAACTCTTGCAGCAAGAGTTCTTCCCTGAACTTTTTTCAAATTCGCTTTTGATACTTTTACTTCTTCTGCCAAGTCGAAAATCTGAAGAATTTCTTTATCAGATTCGTAACCAATAGCTCTTAACAAAGTAGTTAAAGGTAATTTTTTCTTACGGTCAATATACGCATACATTACGTTATTGATATCCGTAGTAAATTCCATCCAAGATCCTTTGAAAGGGATAATTCTGGAATAGTACAATTTAGTTCCGTTGGCGTGATAAGTTTGGCCAAAGAATACCCCTGGAGATCTGTGTAACTGCGTTACCACTACTCTTTCAGCACCATTGATGATGAAAGAACCAGAAGGCGTCATGTAAGGAACCGGACCTAAATATACATCCTGAATAACCGTCTGGAAATCTTCATGTTCCGGATCGGTACAATATAATTTAAGTCTTGCTTTTAGAGGTACACTGTATGTAAGTCCTCTTTCCACACATTCGTCAATAGAATAACGTGGAGAATCTACCAAGTAATCTAGAAATTCTAATACGAATTGGTTTCTAGAATCTGTGATAGGAAAGTTTTCTTCGAAAGTCTTGTATAGACCTTCACTCACTCTGTCTTCAGGAAGGGTATCTAACTGGAAAAACTCCTTGAAAGACTGAAGTTGGATATCCAAGAAATCTGGAGCCAACACATTACCCTTTGCAGACGAAAAATTAATTCTTTGATTTTCCTGAGTGCTTTTAATAGCTTTTGATTTACTCATAAAACTGTAAGAAAGATTGGGTTAAAAAATATTTTACTTATTTTAAAAAATATCAGAGAGCTATTGACTAATTGTAATTAATTAATGACTGGCTTTCTAACTGCAACGCTGGTATATCTTTTCACAGCGTAGTGCAAAATATTTTTTTCTTTTTGAATAAAGATTTTCAAATTATTGAAAATCAAGAAGTTATGTTATTGTAAAAACTTAACTCTTAAAATAGACATAGACCTACCCGTATCCGGGAAGGTCTAAGTCTTATGTGGTGTAAATAGATTATTTTAATTCTACTTCTGCACCAGCTTCTTCTAATTGCTTCTTAAGAGCTTCAGCTTCGTCTTTAGACGCGCCTTCTTTAATAGCACATGGAGCACCATCTACCATATCTTTAGCTTCTTTAAGACCTGCACCAGTTAAATCTTTAACCAATTTAACGATAGCTAATTTAGAAGCACCAGCTGATTTAAGGATTACATCGAATTCTGATTTTTCTTCAGCAGCTTCACCAGCACCTCCTCCAGCAGCAACTACTACAGCAGCAGCAGCAGGCTCAATTCCGTACTCGTCTTTAAGAACAGTTGCAAGTTCGTTTACTTCTTTAACAGTTAAGTTTACAAGCGTTTCCGCTAATTTTTTTAAATCTGACATTGTATTAATGTTTTAAATTGTTGAACGATTTATATTATTTTTTTTGAGTGTCTAATGAGACAATAATTATTCTGCAGCAGGAGCTTCACCTTCAGCTTCTGGAGCTTCTGGAGTTTCTTCTACAGCAGGCGCCTCAGCAACTGGTGCTTCTTCTTCTTTTGCTTCTTCTACCACAGGGGCAGCTTCTGCAGCAGGAGCTTCTACTTTAGTTACAGTATCAGGCTTGTTTTCTAGAGCAGAAAGTACTCTTCTGATAGGAGATTGAAGTAATCCAATGATTTCTCCGATCATCTCTTCTCTAGACTTAATGTTAGCTAAAGCATCTAAATTCTCGTCGCCTACATAGAAAGTTTCTTGCAAATAAGCAGATTTAAGAGCTGGAATAGCATCTTTCTTTCTGAAGCTTTGAATTAATTTAGCAGGAGCATTAGCTGTGTCAGCAATCATTACTGCAGTATTTCCTTTGAAAGTAGGAAACATTTCAGAATAATCTACACCTTCTATTTGCTCCATTGCTTTTTGTAGCAAAGTATTCTTTACTACTTTTAGCGTAATATTACTTTTAAATGCTTGTCTTCTAAAATCTGAAGTCTGTGCAGCATTCAATCCTTCAAGATTTGTTACATAGACTACTTTAGCGTCTTGCAACATTTCTTTAATCTCTTGTATTACTAATACTTTTTCTTCTTTAGTCATTGTCTTTCAGATTTTAGTTAACAGATTTAGTATCAATTGCAATCCCCGGACTCATGGTAGAAGAAAGGTAGATAGATTTTACATAAGTACCTTTAGCAGCTGTAGGCTTTAACTTAATTAATGTATGAATTAATTCAGCAGCATTATCTTTCAACTGGCTAGCAGAGAAAGAAACTTTACCAATACCTGCGTGTACAATACCGTATTTATCTACTTTAAAATCAATCTTACCAGATTTCACTTCAGACACCGCTTTACCAACTTCCATTGTTACGGTACCAGATTTAGGATTTGGCATTAAACCTCTAGGCCCTAGAACTCTACCTAATGGACCTAATTTACCCATTACTGCTGGCATAGTAACGATAACGTCTACATCTGTCCAACCGTTTTTGATTTTATCTAAATATTCATCCAGACCTACATAATCAGCACCTGCTTCTTTTGCTTCTGCTTCTTTATCTGGAGTTACAAGAGCCAAAACTCTTACATCTTTACCAGTACCATGAGGTAGAGATACTACACCTCTTACCATTTGGTTTGCTTTTCTTGGATCTACCCCCAATCTAACTGCGATATCTACAGAAGCATCAAATTTAGCATAGTTCAATTCTTTCACTAATGCAGAAGCTTCATCAAGGTTATACACCTTGTTTTTCTCTACTTTGCTCGCAACTTCTTTTTGCTTTTTTGTTAATTTTGCCATTTCAATAAGTATTAAGCGTTAGACGGTTTAGTTCCTGTTACTCTTAAGCCCATAGATCTTGCAGTACCAGCAACCATGCTCATTGCAGAATCCATAGTAAAGCAGTTAAGATCTGCCATTTTATCTTCAGCAATCTTTTTTACTTGATCCCAAGATACAGAACCTACTTTGTTTCTGTTTGGTTCTCCAGAACCTCCTTTTACCTTAGCCGCTTCCATCAACTGGATTGCTGCTGGTGGAGTTTTGATTACGAAATCGAAAGACTTGTCTTCATAAACCGTAATTAAAACTGGTAAAACTTGCCCTGGCTTGTCTTGTGTTCTTCCATTAAATTGTTTACAAAACTCCATAATGTTTACCCCAGCAGAACCTAATGCAGGACCTACCGGTGGTGAAGGGTTGGCAGCGCCACCTTTCACTTGGAGTTTCACCATTTTAAAGACTTTTTTAGCCATTTTTAATTTTTTAAAAATTAGTAAATAATGAATGTGGAAGCATTTATTATTCAGCGGGTTACGTTACTCACTTCCGCAAGCCCACTTTTGTGGGTGCAAAAATAAGAATTTTTTTTTATTACACAAAACCTAACTTGATGATTTTTAGAAAGATTTCATAAAAAAACCTCTCGGAATGAGAGGCTTTATATTTTTATAATTTTTCTACTTGCATGTAGGAGAGTTCCATTGGGGTTTTTCTTCCGAAAATCATTACAGAAACTTCTATTTTCTTCTTGTCTTCATTAATCTTCTCAATCGTACCATTAAATCCGCTGAAAGGCCCGTCTACCACTTTCACACTTTCTCCTACCACATATGGAATATTAGTTTCTACAGCAAATTCAGAAAGTTCGTCCATTTTACCAAGCATTCTGTTTACTTCAGATTTTCTCATGGGTACAGGATCACCCCCTTTGGTTAAACTTAAGAAAGAAATTACACCTGGAAGGTTTTTGATAATATGAGGAATTTCTCCGATAAGATTAGCTTCTACCATTAAATATCCTGGATAGAAAGGCTTCTCTTTAGGAATTTTTTTTCCGTTTCTCATTTGGATTACCTTTTCCATAGGGATAACAACCTGAGTAACGAAGGCTTCAAGATTCAATCTTTTTACTTCACTCTCAATATAGGCCTTTACTTTATTTTCCTGACCACTAATAGATTTTAGCACATACCATTTTAAATCGCTCATGGAAAATAATTTTAATTAAATAAACCAATAAAAAGTGACAATATATTCTTAATCGCTGTACTAAACAACGAATCAACTCCAAAAGTAAAAAGCGCCAATATAACGGTAGCTACTGCTACTACTATCGTAGAAGATTGCAGATCTGCCCATTTTGGCCATTCTACTTTATGTCTAAATTCTGAATAAGAATCTTTCAAAAAATTAACGAATGAGTTCATAATTTATATTTGCACGGGCACAAGGATTCGAACCCTGATCAACGGTTTTGGAGACCGGTATCCTACCATTGGACGATGCCCGTAGTTAAAAAAGTTCCGTAAGTTTCCTTACGGAACTTTTATTATTAAATAGATGATTAATCTAAGATTTCAGTTACCTGACCAGCACCAACTGTTCTACCACCTTCTCTGATCGCAAATCTAAGACCTACGTTAAGAGCGATTGGTTGTAACAATTCTACTGTGATCGTTAAGTTATCACCAGGCATTACCATTTCTACACCGTCTGGTAAGAAGATTTCACCAGTAACGTCAGTAGTTCTTACATAGAACTGAGGACGGTATTTGTTGTGGAATGGAGTGTGTCTACCACCTTCTTCTTTAGAAAGTACATAAACCTCTGCTTTGAATTTTTTGTGTGGAGTTACAGAACCAGCTTTAGCGATAACCATACCTCTTCTGATATCAGTTTTCTCGATACCTCTCAATAGTAATCCTACGTTATCACCAGCTTCACCTCTGTCAAGGATTTTTCTGAACATCTCTACCCCAGTTACAGTTGAAGTTAATTTTTCTTCACCCATACCTACGATATCTACAGCATCACCAGTGTTGATAACACCAGACTCAATTCTACCAGTTGCTACAGTACCTCTACCTGTAATAGAAAATACGTCTTCAATTGGCATCAAGAATGGCTTATCTTGGTCTCTTACTGGTTGTTCAATCCAGTTGTCTACAGCAGCCATTAATTCTTCTACAGTAGCAACCCATTTTGGTTCACCGTTAAGTGCACCAAGAGCTGAACCTTGGATAACTGGAGAGTTATCACCATCATATTCATAAGAAGATAATAAATCTCTTACTTCTAATTCTACTAATTCTAACAACTCTGGATCATCTACCATGTCTACTTTGTTCATGAATACAACGATTCTAGGAACGTTTACCTGACGACAAAGTAGGATGTGTTCTCTTGTTTGAGGCATAGGGCCATCAGTTGCAGCTACTACTAAGATAGCTCCATCCATTTGAGCAGCACCAGTTACCATGTTTTTTACATAGTCGGCGTGACCAGGACAGTCTACGTGAGCGTAGTGTCTGTTTTCAGTTTCATATTCTACGTGTGCAGTATTGATAGTAATACCTCTTTCTTTTTCTTCTGGAGCAGAGTCAATAGAAGAGAAGTCTTTCATTTCTGCTAACCCTTTCTCTGCTAATACTTTTGTGATAGCAGCAGTCAAGGTAGTTTTACCATGGTCAACGTGACCAATAGTACCAATGTTTAAGTGTGGTTTGTTACGATTAAACGTTTCCTTTGCCATGATTTAAATATTTAATTTATTAACTATTGAATTTTCAGTGCGCAAATATAGTGATTTTTTGAATATCAAAACTCATTTTACTAAAAAATTAATTTTAATATCCAATTCCAATCAAATGTAAGTTCTTACAAACAGACAATTGCTTTATTTTCGAATCTAATTTAGATTGCAAATTTAAGATTTTTTTCCGAATTATATCTTTCTATTGTAGTTTATAAAAATTTTGTAAATTCACCCTACAAAAATCTAATCTCATGAAAAAAACATTATTCGCTTTATTAGCGGTTTTCATTATCATTCAATTCTTTTCAATAGACAAAACCAACCCGCCGGTTGACAAAAGCAAAGATTTCTTAACCTTAAAAAAAACACCACAAGATATAGCACAGCTGATAAGAAATTCTTGCTACGACTGCCATTCTAACGAAACCAAATATCCTTGGTATACCAATATACAACCCATTGCCTGGTACCTAAAAGACCATATTGATGAAGGTAGGGAAGAACTTAATTTTTCCGAATTCGCCAATTATGAGCCCGTGAGGCAGGCAAAAAAAATGAGAAAATCTGCCCATGAAATAGAAGAAGGCGAAATGCCAATGGAATCTTATACCCTCATCCATCAAAACGCCAAACTTACCCCAGAACAAAAGCAAAAATTACAGGCCTATTTCATCAGTATTAAAGAAACCATTATGTGGGAAAACAATATTTCCGAAGAACAGATGAAACCCCAAAAACATTAATCTTTGATTTCAAAAGACAAGTTATATGTTTTCTATGACGGAGATTGTGGTTTTTGCAATTTCTGGGTGCAGTGGATTTTGAAACGCGACAACAAAGACCAGTTCCTTTTTGCCTCACTGCAAGGTAATTTTGGGCAAAGCTTTTTAAAGGAAAGAAATCTTGAAAATAAAAATTTTAGCACCATTTACCTTTGGAAGCCTAATCATTATTATCTTCAAAAATCTGATGCTGCTCTGAAAATCGCCGAAACCATTGGTGGCGTATATTATTTTGTCAAAGTCTTTAAATTCATTCCAAAATTCATAAGAAACAGTTGCTATGATTTGATTTCAAAAAATAGGCGAAAACTGATGAATTCTTCATGCATATTGCTGAATGAAGAACAAAGAAAAAAAATTCTTGACTAAATTTTTGAAAATTCACAACTAATATTCTAATTACTATCTTTGCAACCTATGGAATACAATACACAAAGAAACCAATTGCTGATGCCAGAATATGGCAGAAACATTCAGCAGCTGGTAGAGCACTGCAAAAGCCTTACTTCTAAAGGAGAAAGAAATGAAATGGCTATGGCTATTGTAGAGTTTATGGGGCAAAGAAACCCTCATCTTCGTGACGAAGAAAATTACAAGCACAAACTTTGGGACCATTTATATATTTTAGCAGACTACGATCTAGACGTAGATGCGCCCTACCCATTTCCTACAAGAGAAGAAATGGCGCAAAAACCCAATAAAATGGAATATCCTTCTCTGGATAATGATTACAAATTCTACGGAAAAAGTATTCTTCAATTGATAGACAAGGCTATAGAATTGCAAGAAGGCGACGAAAAGGAGGCTCTTATTGAGGTGATTGCCAATAACATGAAGAAGTCTTATAATGTATATAATAAGGAACACGTTCAGGATGAAGTAATCTTCCGACATTTGAAAGAACTGTCAGACAACAGACTAGATCTCACCGGAATAGAATCTTTGGAAAAAAGCAGAATCTATCATTCTGCCAACAAAAACAAAAACCAAAAAAACAATCCTAACAAAAAACGTTTTCACAACCAAAACAAAAACAGAAAAAGATAATGAGCGAAGCATTTCAGATAAGAGGAGGAAAAAGATTACATGGCGAAATTACACCACAAGGTGCTAAAAATGAAGCCCTGCAAATTCTTTGTGCAGTATTGCTTACAGATGAAGAAGTAAGGATAAAAAACATTCCTGATATACACGATGTCAATAGACTTATTGAAATATTGGGAGATTTTGGAGTGAAAATTACCAAAAACGCTCATGGAGATTATACTTTCAAGGCTGATGATGTAAACTTTGATTACATAAAATCTAAAGAATTCAAAAAAGACGGTGCCAGATTGCGTGGCTCCATCATGCTTTTAGGACCTATGTTGGCACGTTTTGGAGAGGCATACATGCCAACTCCTGGAGGTGACAAAATCGGCAGAAGAAGATTAGATACCCACTTTCAGGGATTTGTAGAACTGGGAGCAGAATTTCATTATGACGAAGAAGAGTATTTCTATTCTTTGAAAGCTAAAGAACTGCATGGCAAATTCATCCTTTTGGAAGAAGCCTCCGTTACCGGAACTGCCAACGTAGTAATGGCTGCAGTATTAGCCAAAGGAAAAACCCGAATCTACAATGCTGCCTGCGAGCCTTACCTTCAGCAATTGTGTAAAATGCTGAACAGAATGGGAGCTAACATTACGGGTATCGGCTCCAATTTATTGACCATAGAAGGTGTTTCTCATCTAAGAGGAACAGAACATACCATGCTTCCGGACATGGTAGAAATCGGTTCTTGGATTGGACTTGCCGCCATGACCCGTTCTGAAATCACCATCAAAAACGTTGCCTGGAATCAATTGGGTGTTATCCCAAGCGTTTTCAGAAAGCTGGGAATTGAGTTAGAATTAAGGGGAGACGATATTTTCATTCCGGCTCAGGATCATTATAAAATTCAAAAATTTATTGACGGATCTATCCTTACAGTTTCTGATGCGCCATGGCCGGGCTTTACCCCAGATTTACTGTCAATTATTTTAGTCGTAGCCACTCAGGCAAAAGGCACGGTATTGATTCACCAAAAAATGTTCGAATCTCGTTTGTTCTTCGTTGATAAACTGATAGACATGGGTGCGCAGATTATCTTGTGCGATCCGCATAGAGCTACTGTAGTTGGTTTAAATCACGAATATCCTTTAAGGGGCACCAATATGACCTCTCCAGATATCCGTGCAGGAAACGCATTGTTGATTGCCGCACTTTCTGCAGAAGGAAAATCTATTATCCATAATATTGAACAGATAGACCGCGGATACGAAAACATAGACGGCAGACTGAAAGCTCTAGGTGCAGACATTGAAAGAATTCAATTATAAAAATAAAAACGCAACTTTCACGGTTGCGTTTTTTTTGATCTTATTTTTCCTTAAAATCTTTTATTGAAGTACGGACTGATAAAAATTTGTTTATTTTTGTGCCACATAAATTTATTAAGTAATCATGCCAAAAATATCCGCAAGAGCTGGCCATATGCCTGCTTCACCTATCAGAAAACTGGTTCCTTATGCCATCGCTGCAAAAGCCAGAGGCACAAAAGTATATCACCTTAACATTGGTCAGCCAGATATAGAAACACCGGAGACGGCTCTTAACGCCCTTAAAAATATCGACTTAAAGGTATTGGAATATTCTCTTTCTGAAGGGAATCTGGAATACAGAAAACAACTCGAAAAATATTATCATTCTATTGGTTTTAATGATTTAACCACTGACAACTTTATCGTGACCAACGGTGGTTCTGAAGCCTTGAACTTTGCTCTTTCTCTTCTGTGTGACAGCGGAGACGAAATCATTATACCAGAACCCTATTACGCCAATTATAACGGATTTACCAATGCTATCGGCGTAAAGGTAGTGGCCATTCCTTCTACCATAGACACTGGATTTGCCTTGCCTTCCATGGATGAATTCGAGAAAAAAATTACAGATAAAACCAAAGCCATCTTAATCTGCAACCCTGGAAACCCTACTGGATATCTCTACACTCGCGAAGAATTGCAGAAATTGGCTGATATTGCTTTGAAGCATGATATTGTAATCATTTCTGATGAAGTATACCGCGAATATGTATATGATGGTGAAAAACAGGTTTCTATGTTCGAATTTCCTGAACTGAAGGATAACTGCATCGTTATTGATTCAGAATCCAAAAGATATTCCATGTGTGGGGTAAGAATCGGTTGCTTGGTGACCCGTTCAAAATCCTTGCATGATGCGGCAATGAAATTTGCACAGGCGAGACTTTCTCCGGTATTGATTGGACAAATTCTCGCAACAGCTGCACACAACAATGATGCGGCTTACATCCAATCCGTAAGAGAAGAATACACCAAGAGAAGAAATCTTTTGGTAGAATTGCTGAACGAAATTCCGGGTGTTGTTTGCCCTACTCCTAAAGGAGCTTTCTACTGCGTTGCAGAATTGCCGGTACAAGATGCGGATGATTTTGCACAATGGTTGCTGGAATCTTTTTCGGACAACAATGAAACCGTAATGGTAGCACCGGCATCAGGATTTTATTCTGAACCTGCTTTAGGCAAAAAACAAGTAAGAATTGCTTATGTGTTGAAAGAGCAAGATTTAAGACGAAGTGTTGAACTGCTGAAAACAGCCTTAGGACAATACCAAAACAAATAAAACACGAAACGGACTTATGGTCCGTTTTTTTATTTTTACATTTGAAAAAAACTTCAGATGAACGAACAAGAACTGGAACAACTTAAATACCCTATCGGGAGATTTACAAAGCCCGAAGCATTTACCCCCGAATTTTTAGAAAAAGCCATTGCTACTATTGAAAGCTTCCCGGAAAAACTCAAAAAAGAAACTCAAAACCTTTCGGAGGAACAACTAGACACTCCCTACAGAGAAAACGGCTGGACAATAAAACAAGTGGTGCATCACTGTGCCGACAGCCATATCAATAGCATCATCCGTTTCAAATTGGCTTTAACGGAAGACAAGCCGACGATTCGTCCTTATTTTGAAGACCGTTTTGCTGAATTGACAGATTCTAAAAACTTCCCCATTGAGGCTTCCCTACAAATGCTGGAAGGCACCCACAAAAGATGGGTCGCTTTGCTGAAATCATTATCCGAAGAAGATTTACAAAAAACATTTATCCATCCGGAGCATAACCGTGAATTTTCTTTAGAATTGAATATTGCCATCTATGCGTGGCATTGCGAGCATCATTTGGCTCACATTACGGTTTTGAAAAATAAAAAGGGTTGGTAAATTTTAACTAAATTCGCTGAATAAATTTAATAATGAATTCTGAATATAAATGTGAAATATGTGGTGAAATTCACAATGATTATCCTGCATTAACTTTTCCAGCTCCAGACGCATATCATTGGTTATCTGAAGAAGATAAGAAAAAATATAATGCGCATTTGGAATCTGATTTTTGTATCATTGAATATCCTGGACAAACATATAGATTTATAAGAGTTGTTTTAAAACAAAAAATCATTGACTCTGAATTGAAATTAGAATATGGACTATGGGTATCTTTAAGTGAGACCAGTTACAATGATTATCTATTAAATTATAAAAATGAAAATCATTTAAATCAATACTTTGGTTGGCTAAACAATATAATTCCCGGTTATGAATTTAAAGAAAGTATTCCCACTACAGTTGAAACAAAATTAGGAAATGAACGCCCTGAAATATTTCCACATTCTGATTTTGAGCATCCATTTGTAAAAGATTATTACAATGGAATTACTAAAAAGGAAGCAGAAAAAAGAATTCATAATATGCTTTCAAAAATTTAATCCTAAATGAAAATTCAAGAAAATTTCTCTTTAAAAAACTACAATACTTTTGGGGTAGAAGCCAAAGCCAGATATTTTGCAGAAGTTGATTCTATTGAAGAACTCAAAGAAGCATTACAATTCACTGATGCTCCTGTTCTTTTTTTAGGTGGTGGCAGCAACATCCTTTTCACACAAGATTTTAACGGTTTGGTCATTGCACTTCGTATGAAAGGCATCACCGAAAAAGTGGAAAACGGAAAAGCAATCGTTACCGCACAAGCCGGAGAAAACTGGCATGAATTTGTTCAGTATACTTTATCTAAAAATTACGGCGGGCTGGAAAACCTTTCCCTCATTCCGGGAAATGTAGGCACTTGCCCCATCCAAAATATTGGTGCTTACGGCACCGAAATAAAAGACCATTTTGTTTCCTGCAAAGCCTTAAACAGAGAAACTTCAGCCATAGAAGAATTGAGTTTAGAAGACTGTCAATTTGGGTATAGAGATTCTATTTTTAAAACGTCTGCCAAAGGAAAATATATTATTCTAGAAGTTACTTTTGAGTTGACCACCAAAGACCATCAAATAAAAACTGAATACGGCGCCATTGCTTCTGAATTAGAAAAAATGGGCATCAAGGCTCCTACCATTCAGGATGTGGCAAAGGCGGTCATCAGTATCCGACAAAGCAAACTGCCAGACCCTGCGGTGACGGGAAATGCTGGAAGTTTTTTCAAAAACCCAAGTATTCCGCTTTCTCAATTCGAAAACTTGAAACAAAATTTCCCGGAAATACAAGGCTATCCTAGTGGTGACATGATAAAAGTACCTGCAGGATGGCTCATAGAAAATGCCGGATGGAAGGGCAAACAAATTGGCAATGTTGCCACCCACAAAATGCAAGCCTTGGTCATCATCAATGCCACAGGTCATGCTACCGGAAAAGAAGTTTTCGATTTTTCTTCTATGATTATAGAAGCTGTAAAAGAAAAATACGGCATAGAACTGGAGAGAGAGGTGAATATGATTTGAAAAGTTAAAAGTACGAAGTACAAGGTACAAAGTACGAAGTATAAAGTGTGAACCAGAGCTTTTCTAAAATGGCTTTCTCTTATAACCCTCATTGACGTAAACCGCGCCCCGACTTGAGCGGAGCTCTCCCGATGCTTCGGGAAGCGGGAGCGGAAGGCGGAAAAGGCGCCCAAAACAGCTACCATATTCCATCTTTCGCAAACTGATTATTTGAAAATAAACCTTTATCTTTGCGCTAAATTAAGAAGTAAAAATGTCTGAAATTAAACTCAACAGCATTGCTGAAGCCATAGAAGACCTAAAAGCGGGTAAAGTAATTATTGTAGTAGATGATGAAAACCGCGAAAACGAAGGAGATTTTCTTTCTGCAGCGGAACTTACCACTCCAGAAATCATCAACTTTATGACCATCCATGGACGTGGCCTTATCTGTACGCCACTTCCTGAAAAGCGTTGTGACGAATTGGGATTAGAAGCCATGGTTTCTAGAAGTACAGACCCTAAAGAAACTGCTTTCACGGTTTCTATTGATTTATTGGGAGAAGGCGTTTCTACCGGAATTTCGGCAAGTGACCGTGCCAAAACCATTCTGGCTTTGATGGACGAAAAGACAAAACCAACAGACTTTATGCGTCCGGGACATATTTTTCCGCTTCGTGCTAAGACCGGTGGTGTATTGAAAAGAGCCGGACACACCGAAGCAGCCATAGATCTCACCAAATTGGCCGGACTAAAAGAAGGGGGCGTAATTTGCGAAATCATGAATGAAGACGGTACCATGGCGAGATTGCCGGAATTGGTAGTATTGGCAAAAAAATTAGACCTTAAAATAGTTTCCATTGAAGACTTGATTCAATATCAACTGAAAAAAGGAGATTTAGTGCACGAAATAGAAAGCAGAACGGTACAAACCAAATTTGGAGAATTTGATTTTCATGCCTTCCAGGAAAAACATACTGATCAAATCCACTTTGCCTTAACCAAAGGATCTTGGGAAATAGATGAACCGGTTTTGGTAAGGGTACAGTCTTCAAGTGCCTATTTTGATGTATTGAGCAGATTGGTAAACGGAGAAAATCCTCAATTAGAGCGCATTACTTCTATGATTAGTGCTGAAGGAAAAGGTGCTCTTGTTTTCATCAATAATGTATCCAATGCAGAACTGACGATGAGAAAGCTACAACAGTTCCTTAACTATCAGGATGGGCAGGTAAAAAAGCCTAGTCTTTCTGCCAACTATATGGAATATGGCATCGGCATACAAATCCTAAAGAAATTAGGCATTACCCATTTTAGAGTTATCAGCCAAAACCCAGACCAAAAACCATTGGTAGGAGGCTATGGAGTAGAAATCACCGAAATGGTGAAACTTATTTAATATAATTGAAAAGTAATGAATGATAAGCGATTTAAAACTTTAGGGATTTACGCTATTATTATTTTCATGGCTATAAGTTGTGACAAGAAGTTTAATTCTGATGAATGGAAGAATACCAATTTAGCTACTTTAGACAATGTTATTGATAAAAATAACAATAGAAATTTAATGATTAATGATTTAGTAGAAAGTAAATTATTAATTGGAAAAAACTCTAAAGAAATTAAAAGCTTACTTGGTAATGAATATATTAAAGATACTTTAAGACATACATATAGGTATGAAACTTATGAAGATTATGGAATGGATATTGACCCTAAATACCTTAAAGGTCTAGAAGTTATTTTTAATAAAGATTCAACTGTTACCGAAGTAAAAATTTACGAAATAAAACGATAAAAAAGCGGAGAACTATTCTCCGCTTTTTTTATTTTAAATTCTTAAGAATTCTTTTTGGCTTTAATCATCATTTCTAGCATATCCCACATTTCTTGAGGAATCTGCTCAAGCATGTTAAACTCACCTGCTCCCTGAAGCCATTCTCCGCCATCTATGGTCACTACCTCGCCATTAATGTAGGCAGAGAAGTCAGAAACCAAATAAGCCGCTAAATTGGCTAATTCCTGATGTTCTCCTACTCTTCTAAGTGGTACTTTTTTTCTCATGTCAAATTTTTCGGCCAAATCTCCCGGCAATAATCTTTCCCAAGCTCCTTTGGTAGGGAATGGTCCCGGCGCAATGGCATTAAACCTGATATTGTATTTTGCCCATTCTACCGCCAAACTTCTCGTCATGGCTAACACTCCTGCTTTGGCACAGGCAGAAGGCACCACGTAGGCAGAACCCGTCCAAGAATAAGTAGTCACGATATTGAGTACCGTTCCTGGAATTTTATTGTCAATCCAATATTTGCCAATAGAAAGCGTACAATTCTTGGTTCCCTTCAGCACAATATCCAAAATAGAATCAAATGCAGAATGCGTTAATCTTTCTGTTGGGGAGATAAAATTTCCAGCGGCATTGTTCAACAAAATATCGATTCTGCCAAATTCTTTAATGGCTGCCTCTTTCATGGCTTCTACCTCATCCCAGTTTCTGACATCACAACTCACACACAAAACTTTTCCACCGGTTTCGGCTTCCAATTCGGCTGCTGTGGCCTGTAATTTTTCTAAATTTCTAGAGGTAATTACAACTTTGGCTCCCAATTGTAGGAAATATTTGGTCATGGCTTTTCCCAAACCACTTCCACCTCCAGTAACTATGGCTACTTTATCTTTTAATGCGTCATCTTTCAGCATTGGTTGTGTATAGGCATTCATTGTTCTTAAATTTTATGTTTTGATAAAGGTAAGGAAATATCTTTTGTAGAAAGTAAAATCTATTATGTTGTAACTATTAATTTATGAACAAATTAAACGGAAAAAAAAGCCCAAAAAGGAAATCCTTTTTGGGCTTTAATGGAGAGCCAACTATGAGATTTGAACTCACGACCTCTTCCTTACCAAGGAAGCGCTCTACCCCTGAGCTAAGTCGGCTGATAAAAAAAATCACATACCGTTTTGGATGTGATTTTTTATAGAGCGGAAGACGGGGGTCGAACCCGCGACATTCAGCTTGGAAGGCTGACGCTCTACCAACTGAGCTACTTCCGCAATTGTGTTGGTAAACGGTTTGCAAATTTAATTAAAAAATTATTTTTTTGCAAATTTATTTATACATGTGGGGAGAGCAGGATTCGAACCTGCGAAGTCGTAAGACAGCAGAGTTACAGTCTGATCCATTTGGCCACTCTGGAATCTCCCCTACAGTATAAATAATTAAGAGCCTCCAGAGGGATTCGAACCCACGACCCCGAGATTACAAATCACGTGCTCTGGCCAACTGAGCTATGGAGGCAAAATTTCAAAAGAACTCCTATTCCTTTTTGCGAGTGCAAATATAAGGTAGTTTTTTTGAAATTCACAAATTATTTACAAAAAAAATCTGATTATTTTTTTATGCCAATTCTTTTTTCTTGATTAACAGTTTCTTAGCTGTATCATAACATTGGTCTATACTTTCTTCAAAACTGGCACAGGTTTTCTTTACTACTATATCATCCCCTGGAATGCTTAGTTTTACTTCTGCTGTTTTGTTTTCTTTATTAGATGTATTTTCAACCTTTAGAAATACTTGACAATCATGGATTTTATCGTAAAAGGTATTGAGTTTTGTTAATTTTTTTTGTAAATAATCTTCTAGCGGTGCATGAGGAGTTAATCCCATGGCTTGAACTGTGATTTTCATAACGATAAATTTTTAAAAATTGTTAGTAAGGAAAAACTATTCTTCATCATCTTTTTTAATGGCTCTGGGATGAGCCCGATTAAAAACTTTTTTTAACTGTTCTATATTGCCACTGGTATAAACCTGCGTAGAGGCTAAACTAGAATGGCCCAATATCTTCTTTACTTTAGAAATTTCCGCCCCGTGGTTTAAGACATGAGTGGCAAAACTATGTCTTAAAATATGAGGACTCTTTTTCTCTTTAGAAGTTACTATACTAAGGTAACGATTCACAATTGAATAGACAAACTTTTCAGATATTTTTTTTCCATTCTCTCGAACGAAAAAATAAGTTCCGGAAACTTCATTTACAGGTCTTTCTTCCTTATATTTTTGAAGATCTTGTGCTAAAATAGACGAGATAGGTACTACACGTTCTTTATTGCCTTTACCTTTGATGCGGATTTCGGATGTAGAAAAATCCACGTTTTCCGCAAGCAAATTGCATAATTCCGCTCTCCTCATACCCGTCTGATAGAGAGTTTCTATAATGAGTCTTTCAAGCACAAGATCTTTGTCGTTTTCTAAAACTTCTGCTAAATCCATCATTTCTTCTTCTGACATAGGAATTTGCTTTTCGGCGAAAAATTTTAATGATGGAATGGTCTCCATTGGAGAAATGGTAATTTCCTGAATTTTCAGTAAAAACAAGTAAAAACTCCTTAGAGAAGACAGTTTTCTATTAATGCTGCGCTTATGAATCTGTTTTTCAGAAAGTTGTGCCATGAAATTACGAATCACCTTTTTATCAGCTTTTCTAAGATCTGAAGTCCCTTCTGTATCTGAAACAAAAAGCAGAAAGTCTTCTAAATCTTTTCTGTAACTGATAATGGTGTTTTCAGAATAACGTTTTTCTATGGAAATATAATCGAGAAACTTATTTATCATAACAAGATGTATTCTGTAAAAAACAAAAATCACTTCTCAAATATAATCATTTGAGAAGTGATTTAAAATATTTTATAAAGAAAAATGGCTTAAGCCTGCTCTTCTTTGCTAAATTCTCTTTGTTTGTGAGCTGCTTTTAACTTAGCTTGTCTAAGGGTTACAGAAGGTTTAATAAACTGTTGTCTAGATCTTAACGCTCTTACAACGCCAGTTTTATCAAATTTTCTTTTGTACTTTTTAAGTGCTCTGTCGATAGACTCTCCGTCTTTTACTGGAATTATTAACATATATTACATCTCATTTTGGACTGCAAAAGTAGGCATTATTTTTGAAATCACAAAAATTTTTAAAAATTAAATAATTTCTTTTGTCAATTGCGCTTTATATAGATTAGCATAGAACCCGTCTTTTGCCAGCAACTCTGCATGCCTGCCCTCTTCTACTATTATTCCGGCGTCCATTACCAAAATTTTATCTGCATTTTCTATAGTAGAAAGCCTGTGAGCAATAATGATGGACGTCCTGTTTTGTGTAATTTTTTCGGTTGCTTTTTGTATTAATTTTTCACTTTCAGGGTCTATAGAAGAAGTGGCCTCATCCAAAATAAGGATTTTAGGATCAGAAAGATAAGCCCTTAAAAAAGACAACAATTGTCTTTGCCCCAAAGAAATACTGCTTCCTCTTTCACTGACCACAAAATCATATCCACCAGGAAGTTTTTCTATAAATTCATCTACCTCTATTTCTTGCGCTACTTTCTTAATGCGTTCCAAAGGAATATTTTCACCCATTGTAAGATTCTCATATATACTTCCATGGAAAAGAAAAACATCCTGCAATACAACACCCACTTTACTTCGCAAATCGAAGAGATCATAATCTCTTAAATCAACATCATCCAAAAGAATTTTTCCTGAATTAATATCATAAAATCTTGTGATTAATTGAATGATGGTAGACTTCCCAGCACCTGTAGCGCCCACAATGGCAACGGTTTCACCTGGCCTCACTTTGAAATCTACACCTTTTAGCACTTCTTGCTTTTCGTCATAGGAAAACCTTACGTCTTTAAATTCTATCTTTCCTTCAATATGGTCTTTTTTGATAGTGCCGGCATTCGGCATGGCATTGTCTTCGTCCATTACGCCTAAAACTCTTTCCGCTCCCACCAAACCTCTTTGGATATTGTTGAAACGGTCTGCAATCTGACGAAGCGGACGAATGAGCATGTTGATGTAAGAGATAAATGCAATAACCTGTCCCGGAGAAATATCTCTTGCCGTCAAAGCACTATACCCCGCTACAAAAAGGATCAATCCTATAAATACCGAAGAAATCAATTCTACCACAGGGAAAAACAATGAGAAATAGAAAACGGTTTTCAAAAGGGCACCACGCAAACTGATGTTGATTTCATCAAATTTTTTGTATTCTGCATTCTGTCTGTTAAAAACCTGAATCAACGACATTCCAGAAAGTCTTTCCTGAACGAAACTATTCTGAGTGGATGTCCATGCCCTTTCATCACCAAAAGCCTTTTTTAGTTTTTTCTGAAAAAACCTTGTAATGACAAGCATTATTGGCAAAATAGATAAGGATATATAACTTAATTCTATATTCACCTTGAACATAGCCACCAAAACAAAAACCACCTTCAAAATATCTCCAAAAACCATCAGAAAACCATCTGTGTATACGGTAGCAATGGTTTCTACATCTCCTACAGCTCTTGTTACCAAGTTACCAATTGCAGTCTTATCAAAAAAGGAAGTTTTAAAATAAATCAGCTTATGATAGAGCCTTTCTCTAATATCTCTGATTACATTTTGGGCAATATAATTGGAAAGGAAAACCAAAAAGAAATTGAGCACAGTTTCTGCCACCACTAAAGCAAAAAGGATATAAGTATGTTTTATCAAAAGACTTCTGTCTTTGAGTTTTACAATATCTATATCTACAATTTGTTGTGTAAGGATGGGTCTATAAACAGAAACCAATGCCAAAACAATAGAAATAATAAGAGCGAGGATAAACCATGTCCTAAATTTCATACCGATGAAGAACAGTCTTTTAATAATATTTCCTGTTGTTTTGTTCTTGTCCATATTTAATCTGTCTATTCTTTATTTATTAAAACTCATATCCTACATCTACCAAAAACAAGGCATGTGCCGGAGCAGAACTTCCTGCCACTCCTCTATCCTTTGCCTCTATTATCTTTCGCAGATCAGAAGGTTGAAGTTTTCCGCTGCCTATTTCTACCATAGTTCCTACAATGGCTCGCACCATATTCCTCAGGAAACGGTCTGCAGAGATGGTAAATTTAAGTTCATTTCCAATCTTTTCCCAATGGGCATGATAGATTTTACAAATATTGGTTTTATTGTCACCTCCCACTTTGGAAAAACTTCCGAAATCCTCATATTCAAAAAGAATTTTACAAGCCTCATTCATTTTTTCTACATCCAAAGATCTTCTCCAATGTTGCCAAGCAAAATTTTCTGAAAATGGATTTTTCTCCAAAGAAATATAGTATTCATAGGTTCTATGCGTGGCAGAAAAACGGGCATGAAAATTATCCTTCACCTCAAAAATTCTTTTCACACCAATGCTTGGAGACAAAAAAGAATTGAGTTGGTATACCAAATTTTCCGAAACTTCTGATTCAACATCAAAATGCGCGAACATCTTTTTAGCATGTACGCCTGTATCTGTCCTCCCCGCACCGGTGGTTTTGATTTCGGTCCTCAAAATTGTAGAAAGGGCTTTTTCTAATTCTTCCTGAACAGAAATTTCGTTCGGCTGAATCTGATAGCCGAAAAACGAAGAACCATTGTAAGAAAACTCTATGAAGTAGCGCAATTTTTATATTTTTGTGGAATTCAACTACAAAAATACATTTTTTGAAAAGAATCCTTCTACTTTCGGACACACATTCTTACATGGATGATAGAATTTTGGAATATGCCCAAAATGCTGATGAAGTTTGGCATGCCGGAGACTTTGGAAATATAGAAGTGATAGAAAGTTTAGAAAAAACAGGTAAATTAAGAGGTGTTTATGGCAATATAGACGAAGCCAAAATACGGGCAGAATTTCCCGAAATCAATATTTTTGAATGCGAAAATGTAAAAGTTTTCATGATTCACATCGGTGGCTATCCCAATAGATATGCACCAAAGGTAAAGCAACTATTGAAAGACGAAAAGCCACAAATTTTTATTTCCGGGCATTCTCACATTTTGAAAGTGATGTTTGATAAAGAGCTGAACTTATTGCACCTCAATCCTAGCGCAGCCGGAAAACAGGGTTGGCACAAGATGAGAACTATGCTTCGGTTCGAAATCAATAGAGATAAAATTGAGAATCTGGAGGTTATAGAATTGGGAATCAAGTAATAAACAATTAGAGACGGTGAAAATAGGCGATTTGGTTTCGGTATTGGATGAAGATTTGAAAGGAAAAATTATTTCTTTTAAAGGGAACGATGTGACCATAGAAGACGAACACGGCTTTCACCACACTCTAGACGAAGGTAAAATTGTTCCTCAAAACAGAGAGATTTACGATGCTTTTTCTGCCTCTCCTAAAAAAGAGCAGACCTCAAAACTTTCCAAAAAAAATCAAAACACTCCCCAATCTATTGATTTGCATTTTGAAAGGTTGGTGAAAAATCCACAAGATTATGATGCCTGGGAAAGATTGATGATTCAGCGCGAAAAACTGATTGAAAAGTTGGAATTCTGTAAGGCAAATAACCTCAAAAAACTCAATATTATCCATGGAATAGGAGATGGTGTTTTACAGAAAATGGTGCATGAAGTACTGCAGGGTTTCGCCGGAATAGAATATGATGATCACGATTTTTTCTATCATAGCACGGGAAATGTAGAAGTTGTCTTTTTGTAGAATTATTTCGTTAAATTTGCAGCCAATAATTAAATCAATGCAGAAACTTTCTCTTCTCTTCACCAAAGACGGATTGCAGTGGCATATTTCTAAAGGGAAAAATGTACTGCAAGAGGCTTCTCATTTTGTTTCTGAAGAGACTCCGGCTCATTTGGTAGAAGAACAGTTGAATGAAGTTTTAGCCCAAAACAGCTTTAGCGAAATTGCAGTTTTTTCGGCTTTAAACCATTTTTCTTTAACGCCCGATACTTTTTTAGAACATGATTTGGGATACCAATTGATCTCTTACAACGCCCCTGTAGATGAGGGTAAAGAAGAGCTAATGCTTTCGGTGAACAAGAAATATGGAGTTCAGTTTTATTATACTTTCCCAAAAGATTTTTATCAAAAAATTAAGTCAAAAAATATTCAGACAAAATTCAATTTTTCTGGGGAAAAGTTTTTGAATTCCATTTCGGTAAAAAACCAAAAAGAAATCCATATCAATCTTTTTCACCAACAGGTAGAATTTTTCGCTTTCGAGAATAAAAAAGTGATTTTATACAACAACCTGGATGCGGATTCTGAGGTAGATTTTCTTTATTTCATCATGTTCAGTTTAAGCAAAATAGGCTTTGGGACGTCCGAAACCTATTTCCATATTTATGGTGAAACCAAGGAAAACGAAACCTTTATTTCTGAATTGAAGAAGTTTGCCAAAAACATTAAAATTCACTTTGAAAATTCTGACAAAAAGAATTTCATCTTGAATTAAAATTCAAATATCATTAGACATCATGTACAGAATCATTAGCGGAAAATGGAAGGCCAAAAGAATTATGGCGCCTAAAAATTTTGATGTAAGACCTACTACAGATTTTGCTAAAGAGGCCCTTTTCAGCATCTTGGCCAACCGCTATGAAATAGAATTTTGTTCAGTTTTAGATCTTTTTGCCGGTATTGGCTCTATCAGTTTAGAATTGGCATCAAGAGATTGCCAAGACATTACGGCTGTGGAGATGAATCCTAAACATGCTTCTTTCATTAGCACTACTGCTGCAGAACTTCAGATGGCTTTACAGATTAATGTACAGCGTGGTGATGTTTTTGATTGGCTAAAGAAAAACAGAAACAAAAAAACTTATGATATTGTTTTTGCCGATCCGCCTTTTGAACTGGATGAAAAAAAATATGGAGAACTGATCTCTATGGTTTTGAACAATGGTTTTCTAAAAGAAAATGGCACTTTTGTTTTGGAACACCAGTCTAAAATGAAAATAGACCATCCTAACTATACCGACACCAGAAAATACGGAAATGTGAGTTTCAGTTTTTTCAGTCCTAATGCTAGTGTTGAGGAGTCTGTGTAACTGCCTTCAATTCTACATTGATCTTATTGCCAAAGAATTTTTTAGACGTTTTTTCGAAATTTTTAGTTAAATCCGAAAGATAAAAATGTGCAGTCCCTTCTACCGTTTGAGGATTTAAAAGGTTATTTTTACCCAACACATCCCTCACATAACTGGCCACAATTTTAGGAGAATCTATTACCCTCACTCGCGTTCCGTAATATTTTTTGATTTCATCTATCACCAAAGGATAATGCGTACATCCTAAAATAAGAGTTTCTATATCCTTTAGTTTCTTGTCACTCAGATAGTTGTAAATCACAGAATGGGCAATAGGATGATTGATAAAACCTTCTTCTATAACCGGCACCAAAAGTGGCGTTGCCAATTCCTGAACATTGATAAAACGATTGTGCTTGCGGATAGATTTCCTATATAAGCCTGAGTTTACGGTGGCTTTGGTGGCAATTACCCCTACATTTTGATGAATTTCAAAGGCTACTTTTTCTGCAACGGGATTGATGACGTCAAAAACGATTGCCTGATCTCCCACCAATTCTTTTACCTCTTGCAAAGCATTTGCCGTTGCCGTATTGCAGGCAATCACAATGGCTTTGCAATTGTTTTCGAGCATGAATTTGGCAATCTTTAAAGAATACCCAATGATGGCTTCCCTAGATTTTTCTCCATAAGGAAGGTGCTTGGTATCTCCAAAATAAATGAAATTTTCATGCGGCATCAGCCTTTTTATTTCTTTGGCAACAGTAAGTCCGCCAACTCCGGAATCAAAAATCCCGATAGGCTGAGAGGCTGAAAGATGGGTGAAATTTGGCTTCAAAATTTTGAAATTTTTACAAAAGTACTAAAGATTTGGGATTATTTATACAATAAAAAGATCAGAAGCAATCCCATCTGCCAAAAACCAATGTTTTTCAGGAATTTTGAGGTGTCCTTCCTCAATGATAAGCATTCCTTCATCCAATTTTTCTTGTATTGATTTTTCGAAAACTACAAAGGTTTCTTCAGAGAATTTTTCTTTTAATGAAAGAATATCTACCCCCCATATGGTTCTTAACCCTATCATAAGCATTTCATTGTATTGATCTTTTTCTGAAAGGATTTCGGTTTCTTTGGGCAATTTATTTTCCGTCAATTCTTTGATGTAAAGGCTATTGTTGGCCACATTCCAAGAACGTTCATTTCTGCCATTGTAAGAATGTGCAGATGGACCTATGCCTAGATATTCGTGGTATTTCCAGTAGGAAGAATTGTGTTTGGACTCAAAACCTTTTTTGGCAAAATTGGAGATTTCATAATGTTGGAAACCATTTTCCTTAAGAAAATCGCTCATGTAATAAAACTCTTGATTCTGCTCAGATTCCTTAGGAGAAGGGACTTTGTTATTTTTAACCCAATTGCTTAAAGCCGTTTTAGGCTCTACTGTAAGGGCATAAGAAGAAATATGCGGCACCTGGAGTGATATTGTTTTATGTAGATTTTCTTTCCAAATATCTAGATTGGATGTGGGCGAACCATAAATAAGATCAATGCTTATATTCTCGAAGCCATAATCTTGCGCCCTTTTAATAGAATCTTCTGCTTGAAAAGCATTATGAGCACGGTTCATGAGTTTTAGATCTTCCTCAAAAAAAGATTGGGTACCGATAGAAAGTCTATTAACAAGTGTTTTAGACAATTCTTTCAGAAAGTTTTTATCCAAATCATCGGGATTGGCCTCTAGCGTAATTTCAATGTTTTTTTCGAAACTAAAATATTTCAACACCTCATCTATCAATGAATTGATTTCGTCCACTGATAAAATGGAAGGCGTACCCCCTCCGAAATATAAGGATGAAAGAGTTTTGTTTTGGAGTTCATCTTTACGCAGAAACATTTCCTTTTTAATGGCCAATAGCATGTCTTCTTTCTGCTTCAGAGAGGTAGAAAAATGAAAATTGCAGTAACTGCATTTTTGCTTACAAAAAGGAATATGAAGGTAAAGCATTTAATTTACGATGGATGATGTTTGATTTACGATAATTCTGCTTTGCTTTCAAATTCACAACTCCAAAATCTAAATTCGTAAATAAGAATTATCTATATCTAAACCCCCTAGAATTAATGAAGTTAGGAAGATCATATCCCAAACCAATCATAAAAGAATTTCCACCATATTGTTGGATATCAGACAATCCTAGATTATAAGTGGCTCCAAAACGGAAGCGGCTGGCTTTTACATTAACAAAGGGCGACAAACTAAGCTGTTGACTTCCTATGGCGCTATTAGATGTTCTGTAACTAATCCCAGCAGCAAAAAAATTATCATCATCATAGAGTTTTGCCTGTATATTCAAATCTAACATTCTGGAAGAATTGGTATTGAGGTTCAGCATTAATGATGGTGTAACAGAAAGCCCTTCTGTTACTGGCCATTCATAGCCAGCATTTAAATAAAATCTGGTAGGAGAAGGCTCTATTCCATTCACCACAGGAATACTATTGGTTAGAGGAATATCTGCTACAGAAACCCCTGCAAAAGCCCCTTTAAAAGTAGCCTGCATCCCTAAATTGGCATAGGCAATAAATATGCTGTTGTTATTTTCGTAGAGCAAAGGGTCATTAGGATCTTCTGCATTTACTTTAGAAATATCAAAACTTTGATTGTAAAAATTAACAGAAGTACCAAAAGAAAACTGGTCTTTACGATCATCTTCATCACTTAAAGGCACAAAATAAGAGGCTCCAAAAGCAATTCCGTTAGCAGAAATAGGCCCATTTTGATCTCTAAAAAAATAAGCTCCTGCGCCCACTCTATCAAAAATATTGGCATGTAAACCTATAGACTGTACATTAGGAGATTCTTCAAATTTTGAAAACTGCTTTTGATAATTGGCCATAAAAACCACATCATCAGTATTTCCAAAATAGGCAGGGTTAAATAGAAACTCACTGTTAAAAAGATATTGCTGATACAAGGGTATTGTCTCCTGTGCAAAAGAAAACCCCGATAGCAGTGCAATAATGAGTGATAAAATTTTTCTTTTCATGTGAAATGAATTTCTATTTTTCAAATTTAAGTAAAAAAAGTATGGAACTTTTAAATTTCTTTACACCGGGTAATATTTAACATTGATGTCTAAGAATTTTGCAAATAGTTTCTCCATTTTTCAACCGCTTCCTGCATGTCCTTTGGCATAGGTGATTCAAAATACATTTCCTTTTTAGTGGTGGGGTGTATAAATCCTAAAGTATGGGCATGAAGCGCATGTCTTGGCAAAATTTCAAAAACATTTTTTACAAATTGTTTGTATTTGGGCAAATTTACCCCTCTTAGGATCTGATGCCCTTCATATCTTTCATCATTAAAAAGAGTGTGCCCAATATGTTTGAAATGCGCTCTAATCTGGTGCGTTCTACCTGTTTCTAACTTACATTCCACCCATGTCATATACTTAAATCTTTCCAGCACTTTATAATGCGTTACGGCATGTTTCCCGTGGCTACCATCTTCATATACAGACATCTGCATTCTATTTTTGGGATGTCTGCCAATATGCCCTTTGATGGTTCCTTCATCATCACTTAAATTTCCCCAAACAAAAGCCCAATAAAGACGTTTTGTTTTTCGGTCAAAAAACTGTTTGGCCAAATAACTTAGAGCGTATTCATTTTTTGCAATCACCAACAAACCAGAGGTATCCTTGTCTATTCTATGTACCAATCCTACCCTATCCAAATCAGATTGCAAGCCATTTTTTTGAAAATGAAAAGCTACCGCATTTACCAACGTGCCACTATAGTTACCATGACCGGGATGCACCACCATGCCTGCCTCTTTATCTATTACCAAAACATCTTCATCTTCATATACAATGTTGATAGGGATATCTTCTGGGATAATAACATTTTCGCGAGGTGGATGCGTAAGAAGCACAGATATTTCGTCGCCTGGCCTTACCCGGTAATTCTGCTTTACAGGCTTTCCGTTTACCATAACGTTTCCTGCTCTACAGGTTTGAGAAATTTTATTTCGGGAAGAATTTTGACGGAAAATAAACAAGAACTTGTCTATTCTTAGGGGCTCCTGTTTTTTGTCTACTGTTATGTTGAGATGTTCAAACAGACCAGAATTTTCTTCATCATTAGAATTTTCATCTTCTAATAACAATTCTTCATCATCCAAAAAATCTTCTTGATCCCCCATAATATTAATTTCAAAAACTTTGCAAAGTTCTGAAATTTAAATTAATTCAAAAAAAATCAATAAAAATATTACTTACTTCTTATACCACTTTCTTTTATAACTCTTTGATATTTTTCTTCTTTCTTCTTTTTTTTTGTTTTTTTCTCTTTTGTTTTTACGGTTCAGTTTTTATCAGATAAATCTTCACCTTCGCCATAAAATTCGAGGAAGGCATCCAAATAGTCCTGGCTTACTGAAGAAAAATCATCTACTTTTTCT
>CALJKL010000031.1 GCA_937973555.1 uncultured Flavobacteriales bacterium
TCATTTAAGATTTTCATAATCTTTTCTCGGTTGTCGCCTTGTATCACAATAACGCCGTCTTTTTCTGAACCTCCAATGCCTAGTGTGGTTTTAATTTTTTTTGAAATCTGTTTCAGTTCTTCTTCCGTCCCTTCAAAGCCTTCAATCAAGGTAACAGGTTTTCCGTTTCTTCCTTTTTTTTCGAATTTACACACCAAAGGATTTTTCTGCTCAAATTTTTCTTCAGGCATTTCGAAATCCTGTTCTTCGTGTTCAGGAAAAAGATTCTTTAATTGGTCTCTCAAATCCATATTTATTTTTTAAAAAAGGACGGTAAAGTTACAAATTAACTTATAAACAGAACATGAATACTATAAAATATTTTGTAAGCTAAAATTATGAATTGAAATAAAGCTTCATCCGCTAGAAATTTCGTAATTTTGTAACATTAAAAAATACGATTAAAATGGCTAAAAAAGCAATTCTTGCCATTCTGGATGGATGGGGTTTAGGAACCAACAATAATGTATCGGCAATCTATCAGGCCAATACACCTTTTATAGATTCGTGTTATGAAAAATATCCGCATACTACCTTAGAAGCATCGGGTATGGCAGTAGGTTTGCCTGCCGGTCAGATGGGCAATTCTGAAGTAGGACACATGAATTTGGGTGCAGGTAGGGTTGTTTACCAAAATTTGGTAAAACTGAATCTTGCCGTAGAAAATGGTACTTTGGGTAAAGAAAAAGGAATCGTTGCAGCATTTGAATATGCAAAAAATAACCATAAAAAAGTTCACTTCATCGGATTGGTTTCCAATGGTGGAGTGCATTCTCATATCAATCATTTGAAGGGCTTGCTTTCTGCAGCTAAAGAAAACGGTTTATCAGATAATGTTTTTGTACATGCCTTTACAGACGGTAGAGATTGCGATCCTCTTTCCGGAAAAGGATTTATAGAAGAGTTGCAAAATCATATGAAGGTCACCACGGGTAAACTAGCCTCTGTAGTAGGTAGATATTTTGCCATGGACAGAGACAAAAGATGGGAGAGAGTTAAATTGGCTTATGATGCTATGGTAAACGGCGTAGGCACTTATACCAACAACGCTTTGGAAGCCATAGAAATTTCTTATAAAGAGGGTATAACAGACGAGTTTTTGAAACCGATTATTATTGAAGATAATAACAATCCAACAGCAAAAATAGAAGAAGGTGATGTGGTGTTCTGTTTCAATTTCCGTACAGACAGAGGAAGAGAAATTACTGAAGTGCTTTCACAAAAAGATTTCCCGGATTTCGGAATGCATAAATTGAATTTGTATTATGTTACGTTAACCAATTATGATGAGTCTTTTCAAAATGTACATGTTATTTTTGATGAAGAAGTACTAAGCCAAACCATGGGCGAGGTTTTAGAAAAAGCCGGAAGAACCCAAATCAGAATTGCAGAAACAGAAAAATATCCTCACGTTACTTTTTTCTTTTCAGGAGGGAGAGAAAAAGAATTTGAAGGGGAAAGAAGATTGCTTTGTCCAAGTCCGAAAGATGTTCCCACATACGACTTGAAACCCGAAATGTCAGCATATGACATCAGAGATGCCATTGTTCCTGAATTGGAAAAAGAATCTGCAGATTTTATATGCTTGAATTTTGCTAATGCAGATATGGTGGGCCATACCGGTGTTTTTGAAGCGGCGGTAAAGGCTTGTGAAGCAGTTGATAAATGTATTGAAGCGGTAGCAACTACAGCTTATGAGCATGGGTATGCCGTATTTATTTTAGCAGATCATGGAAATTCTGATGTGATGGTAAATCCTGATGGAACGCCAAATACTCAGCATTCTACCAACCTGGTTCCATTGATTGTAATGGATAAAGACCATACTTGGAACTTGAAGCCTGGTAAGCTGGGAGATGTAGCTCCATCAATCCTTAAAGTGATGGGTGTAGAAATCCCTGAAATTATGACCGGAGAAGTTTTAGTTTCTTAAACTAATTTTTTAAATATATCATAAAGTGGCGAATATCCTTCTGCCACTTTTTTATTGTTATATTTGCAGAGCAAAACATAAAATGATGCAGAATAAAAAATTGGCAATAGATTTTGATGGCACTATTGTAGATGATGCTTATCCATCAATAGGAAAACCAAAAATATTTGTATTTGAAACATTAATGAAATTACAGTCAGAAGGTTATAGATTAATTTTATGGACCTTCAGACATGGTAAATATTTGGATGATGCCATAGAATTTTGCAAAAAAAATGGAATAGAATTTTATTCTGTGAATTCTAGTTTTGAAGGAGAAGTTTTTGATTCTGAAAACCAGTCAAGAAAGATAGATGCAGACCTTTTTATAGATGATAGAAACCTTGGAGGCTTTCCTGGTTGGGGCGAAATTTATAATATTATTCATCAAAGAATAGAATTCAAAGTTGAAGGAGGAGAGGTTTTGGCCTATTCTAAAATGAAAAAAGATAAGAAAAAAGGATTATTTTGGTAAAATGATACATTTAAAAACAATAGAAGAACTCCGTTTAATGCGCGAAAGCGCCCAATTGGTTTCCAAAACATTGGGGATGCTGGCCAAAGAAATTAAACCGGGAGTGACTACTTTATATTTAGACAAATTGGCTCATGATTTTATTAAAGATCATGGCGGTTATCCTGCATTTTTAGGCATGTATGGATTTCCTAATTCACTTTGTATTTCTCCAAACGAAGAAGTGGTACACGGTATTCCGAAGGATGTGCCTATTAAAGAGGGTGATGTGCTTTCGGTAGATTGTGGGGTGTACATGAATGATTTTTATGGAGACCATGCCTATTCTTTTGAAGTAGGTGAAGTGGCGCCAGAAACCAAAAAGCTATTAAAAATCACCAAAGAGTCTTTGTACAAAGGCATAGCACAATGTGTTCGTGGAAAAAGAGTAGGAGATATTTCCTATGCTATACAGTCTTATTGCGAAAAGGAAGGCTATGGTGTGGTGCGTGAATTGGTAGGGCATGGTTTAGGAAAAGTAATGCACGAAGATCCTCAAGTGCCTAATTATGGAAGACAAGGCAGCGGAAAGGTGTTGAAAGACGGTATCGTTTTGGCCATAGAGCCTATGATCAATTTGGGAACTGAAAAGGTGAAATTCCATAATGACGGCTGGACGGTTACTACTTTAGATAAAAAGCCCTCAGCGCATTTTGAGCATGATGTGGCCATCATCAATGGGAAACCTGTTTTGCTTTCTACCTTCAAATACATTTATGAAGCCCTAGGAATACAAAGCGATGAAGAGGAACCATTTACGATGGAGTTTTAAATCATTCACATGAAGAAAATCGCTAAATTTTTCCTGAATAAAATCCCAAGGCCAATGCTCATTAACATCAGCATTTTTTTGAGGCCAGTGATTTATCTTTTTTTTAAGGGAAATAAATTTACCGATCCTATAGATGGAAAATCATACCGTAAATTTTTACCATACGGTTATGGCAAGCAACGCGAAAATGCTCTTTCGCCCGGCACCTTGAGTTTGGAGCGTCACCGTCAGATGTGGTTGTACCTCCAAAATGAAACCGATTTTTTTACTCAAAATTATAAAGTGCTGCATATTGCTCCTGAACAGGAATTTTTGAGGAAATTCAAAAAGATGAAAAATTTGGAGTATACCTCAGCAGACCTTTTTTCACCTATTGTAGATGTGAAAGCAGATATTTTAGACTTGCCATTTGAGGACGAAAGTTTTGATGTCATCTTTTGCAATCACGTTCTAGAACATATTGTAGATGATAGAAAAGCGATGAGTGAACTCTACCGCGTGATGAGAAAAGGAGGGTGGGGCATTCTGCAGGTTCCCATGAAGAACTCTTTAGAAAATACTTATGAAGACTTCACCATTACAGAAGCCAAAGAACGACAAAAACATTTTGGACAATACGACCATGTCCGTTGGTACGGAATGGATTATTTCGAACGGCTAAAATCTGTAGGCTTTGAGGCTAAAGTCAACTTTTATTCTCAACAATTTTCCACCGAAGAACAAAAACGTTATGGCTTAAATACCAATGAAATACTACCTTTGGTTTTCAAACATTAATTCTTGAAAATCAGACCCAAACCATTGGTTATTAAATGTGCCACTTCAGGTCGATTCTTTTTCAAATTCTCTAAATGATAAAGCGTTTTTTCCTCTAAAACTTTATCTTTGTGCAGATGTGCCAACTCGGCAATTTCTAATGTAAGCAGCCAGTCATAGGAATGATTGTTTTCAATATTTTCAAAAATAGAAGTCAAATTTTCTTTGTTTTTATTATTTTCTCGAACATCTCTTACTTCCTGATACAGTTTTTCTAATTGTTCTCTTTCTTCAGATTTTTTCTGTTTGATGGTTTTCGAAGAAGGAACATGATTGATCCTGTCAAAACTATTAACATCCGCAGGCCCGGAATACGCCGAAACAATGTCTTTGCCTACAGCCATATCATAGATACCCCATTCTGGTCTAAAGAGGACTTCTTCTCCTCTGGTTACGGTACAATTCTGAAATTTAATTAAAAGGATTTTTCCCATAATATTTCGGGTACCAGTAATGATTTCTCCGCTTACCTTTATATCACCTTCAAATTCTAATGTTACGGTTTTGCCTTCATAGATATCATAAGCCTTCAGATCTTTCGGGCTCATATCTTCAATCGCAATATTGATGCCTTTCAACCTGCCGACAGGAGAACCAAAACCATCTGAATGGTATTGGGTGCTATGCCCCATCAGTTCTTTATCTCGGTAAGCAAAGGCAGTTTTTCCTGTGGTTTGAATGTAAATAGGCTTGCCATTGTGTTCAATTACATTGTTGAAAACGCCAGATATCTGCAATCCTGTAGTAAGTTCTACCGTTCCCAAAGCTTTTGATTCTACGAGTTTTTTAACCCCCGAAAGTCCTCCAGTGCGCAATGCCATGGTATTGGCAAATTCTTCCAGCACCATACTCAGATGGGCAAAATCTGGTGTTACATACAGTTGAGGCTGTGGTTTGGTAATGTCAAAATTTTGGTCAGCTGCACTGATGTCATAAGGGATTTTCTTCACCTCATCAGACATACACCATTCGCTTTCTCCAATAGAAGAGAGCAATCCGGCACCATAGATTTTAGGATTTTCAACACTTCCTATTAAACCATATTCTACCGTCCACCAATGTAGATTTCTAATTTTTGCCATTTCGGAAGGCTCACCCATATTATTTTGCAAATATTCTACCTGTTCTTCGGCGGCATCTATTTCATTTTGAGGCGTATCTTCGGCTTCTTTTAATATTGAAAGCAGCCTTATGGCTTCATACAATTCATAATCTTTGGAAGAGGAAATAGCTTTAGCTCCTATTTCTCCAAATCTTCTCAGGTATTCGGCGTATTCCGGATTGGCAATGATAGGGGCATGACCAGCACCTTCATGAATAATATCTGGAGCAGGCGTGTATTCTATATGTTCAATCTGTCTGATGTCGCAGGCAATAACCAAAACATTATATGCCTGAAATTCCATAAACGCACTTGGCGGAATAAAACCATCTACAGCCACAGCAGCCCAGCCAATTTCTTTTAGGATTCTGTTCATGCCATACATGTTGGGAATGGCTTCTATGCTGATGCCGGTTTTTCTAAGTCCTTCCAGATAAGAATCGTGAGTGACTTTAGAAAGATAATCTACATTTTTACGCATTACATAACGCCATACTGCCTGATTGATGGGCGTATACTGTTCATAATTTTGCGGAATGATAAATTGCTTCAAATGATCTGGTAACTTTGCTATATGTGGATTGCTTTCAAATAGATTTTCCATTTTTTTTAAAAATCTTATGGTTATTCACTGATTTCAACGATATTGTTTTCTGTTTCTTTTAATGTTACAGAAAGTTGATATTGAGTATCTAAATGTTTTTTTAAGGTGTTTAAAATAAAAAGGGCAATGTTTTCTGTTGTTGGATTGGTTTTGCTGAAAGCTTCTACATCCATATTCAAGTTTTTGTGATCCATTAATTCTATGATTTCCGTCCGAATAATGTTTTTCAAAATATTAAGATCTATAACATAGCCTGTTTCTTCAGAGATTTCTCCGGTTACAGATACAAAGAGTTCATAATTGTGACCATGAAAATTAGGATTGCTGCATTTTCCAAAAATAGATTCGTTTTTTTCGTCTGTCCAATTTTTGTTGTAGAGTCTGTGTGCAGCATTGAAGGTTTCTCTTCTTGTAACTTTTACTTTCATCTAAATTTTATATATAAATTAAAATTTTATTTAAGGTGTAGAATTGGATACATGAATAATTTTCCCGTTCATGAATTTACCCTGTGTGGTGGCAAAATCTGCAATATAGGCAGCCATTTCTTGAGGGCTTGTGTTAGCCTGATATCCGGGGAAAGCCTGCTGAAGCATTGCTGTATTGACGGCGCCTAAAGCCAGACAATTGCAGTGGATGTAGTCTTCTTTCAGTTCTTCGGCAAGACATTGTGTAAGGTTGGCTAATGCAGCTTTGGTTGCAGAATAAGCAGAAAGTCCCGCGAATTTTGCCGAATTTTCTACACCCCCCATACTTCCGATATTGACAATATGTGCCTGTTTACTTTTTTTAAGCTGTGGAATCAAAAACTGAGTGAGTTTTACAGTAGAAAAAAGGTTGACTTCAAAAACAGATTTCCAGTCATCTTCTGTAAGCTCCATAAAGGGTTTGTTGATAAGTGTTCCGGCATTATTGATGAGTACATCAATGCTTTCAGTCTTTCGAATAGCCTCATAAAATTCTTTTGAATATGTTTTTTGAGATAGGTCAAAATCAAAAACAAAAACCTGATCCGGAAATTCGCAATCTTCTTTCAAGGTTTCCAAAAGTTGCCTGTTTCGTGCAATGGCAAATATTTTATGCTCAGGATTTCTACTAAGGTGTTTTACTACCTCGCGCCCGATGCCTTTACTTGCGCCTGTTACAATAATATTCATTACAAAAAATTATTTCGCTAAAAATATATTTTTTTTCGTTATCAAAAATATTTTTTTGATAGAAAAGGTAAATAGCATATTTTGAAAAGAAAATCAGTCCTTTAAAAAATTCAGACATTTCAGCATGTCGATTCCTTTTCCCAATACTGGTTCAAAGAAATCTCCCTTGCTCTTAATGCGCTTCAAAGTGTTGTAAATATTAAAGTCTTTGGGATATAAACCGAATTTTAGTTCTTTCCATTTCAATGGAGTAGATACCGGTGCTCCTGGTTTTGGCCTTACAGAATAGACACTTGCCAACGTCTGTCCACGACGGTTTTGAAGGTAATCCAAATAAATTTTATCCCTTTGCCTTTTAGAAAGGCTTCTTTCGAGAGTGGTAATTTTTGGAAGTTTTTCATTGATTTTCTGCATAAGGAGATGTGCAAAATCTTTTGCTTGTTCATAACTGTATTTTGCTTCCAAAGGAAGGTAAATGTGCAATCCTGAACTTCCGGATGTTTTCAAAAAGGCATTTGCCTTTATCTTGTCACAGATTTCTTTTGTGGCCAAGGCCGTTTCTATCACGTCATCAAAAGTGTTTTTTTCTGAAGGATCGAGATCTATCAAAAGCCAGTCGGGTTTATCCAAATGTTGGGTTCTGCTATTCCAAGGATTGAAATCTATACAACCCAAATTGATCAAATAGGCCATCGCAGCTTCATCATTGCAGACAATATAATTGATTTCTTTTTGGTTGCTTTCCGAGAAAATCGGTACAGTCTTTATCCATTCAGGAAGACCTTCTGGAGCATCTTTCTGATAAAAATTCAACCCAGAAATACCATTGGGAAATCTCACCAAGGTCTGAGGTCTGTCTTTCAAATAAGGCAGTATATATGGTGCTATAGAAAGATAATACTCTATAAGATCACCTTTAGTAATGCCTTCCTCTTTCCAGAAAAGCTTTTCCAGATTGCTTAATTTCAAAGAAGAGTAGTCATCATTTTTCATATTTGTGTTTTTTGTATGTTTTGTTTCTTTTTCTACCAAACCTTTATAAACCGGATGCCGCAAAATGCCGTCTTTGGTTCTTTCGGTATAATGAATTTTCGCCGTTAAAACAGGCTTTACCCAAGTTGCAGGTGCATTGGTTTTGGGAGTCTTTTCAAATGGTGATTTTTTAATGACAAATGAATCCATTTTCTGGTGTATTTCATGCAAGGTCTTGTTATTGAATCCGGTTCCGGTATGCCCAATATAAGTGAGTTTTCCTTCTATTTCCTGACCTAAAATAATAGCCCCGAATTTGTCCCTTGAACCTTTTGGCTCTGTAAATCCACAGATTAGGGCTTCCGTTTCCTGATGATATCTTACCTTCAACCAATCTCTGGTGCGATGATTTTCTCGGTAGACAGAGTCTTTTCTTTTGGCCATCAAACCTTCCAAATCCATATTCTTTATTTCTTCAAAAAACGCTTTTCCCTTTTCTTCTACATGTTCGCAATATTGTATGGTTTGGGTTTCTGTTAGAGCATCTTTCAAAAGTTCTTTCCTTTCTATCAAGGTTAAATTTTCAGTAGAATAACCATTGAGCCACAACAAATCAAAAACTTCAAAAACCACTTTTGTATCGGGATTGTCTTCTATCTGCTGCAGTTTCTGAAAATCGGGTTTTCCCTTTTCATTGAAGGCTACCACTTCTCCATCTATCACCATGGGAAATTCTTGTTTTTGCAAATCATCTGCAATGGTCTTGAATTTTTTTAGAAAATTGATGCCATTTCTAGAGTAGAAGAGTGGCTCATCTTTATCTCGCAAATTTGCAATGGCTCGGTACCCATCCCATTTTATTTCGAAAATAAAATCCTTGTCATCAAAAGGTTTAGGTGCCACCATTGCAAGCATGGGCAATATCAAATCATTTTTTTTCCTTTTTTCAAAGGTCTTCTCTTTATTTTTTCGAGGGAGATTGGTCTTCTTCAGAAGATGATTTTGAAGGTTTTTCTTTTTTATGTTTTGTTTTAACCAGTTTAGAAACTTTAGAATCTTTGTTAATGTTATCTTCAGCATTATATGAATCAGTGGCAAATTGATCTTTATGCTTAATGAGTAGCCAAGCATTTTCATCTTTACTTCTCATCTTAATCATTGCAAATTCACCTTTCAGTTTTTTACCATGAAGAATAAATTTTATGCTTCCTCTGTGAAACTCATGTCTTAACACCAAATCTTCCGTTTTTCCTGCCGTTTTTTCTGCGGCTTCATAATAACCATTGTCCCATATTTCTACTTCTCCGGCACCATAATTCCCTTCAGGAATGGTTCCTTCAAAACTTTTGTAAGAAAGAGGATGATCTTCTACCTCTATTGCCAGCCGGCGGTCTTCAGGATTTAAAGAAGGTCCTTTGGGAATTGCCCAGGATTTTAGGACACCATCCATCTCCAGTCGAAAATCATAATGAAGATGACTTGCTGCGTGCCGCTGAACTACAAATTTTAATTTGCCTTCAGATAGATCTTTCTTTTTACCCTTCGGTTCAGAAGTTTTCTTGAAATCTCTTTTTTTATTGTATTCTTCGAGTGACATTTTAGGATATTTTTTTGTTTTTATGAGATGCTTCCAGGCTAGCTTTCAATTGAGACATGATGTCTACTGCTGGGGTTTTTTCTTCAATGGGTTTTATTTTCCTTATTTTCGTTCCGTTGGCTTTCTTATGAATTATTTCAAGCAATTCTTCGGTATACGTGTCTTTGTATTTTTTCGGATTAAAAGTGTCTGATAACTGTTCAATAAGAGCCACCGCCATTTTTACTTCTTCAGGTTTTGGCTTTGTTTGTTTGGTTTTCAGTTCTTCTGGAGACCTTATTTCTTCGTAAAACCTTATTTTTTGAAGGATAATATATTTTTCCAGATAAGGCCTTATCACGGCCAATGATTCTTTTTCGCGCAACACGAAAGTGCCTACGCCTACCATTTTGGTTTCCATCAAAGCCTTCAGAAGTAAATTGTAAGGACTTTCACTATTTTTCTGGGGCTCCATAAAATAAGGCGTTTCAAAATAAACGGCATCTATTTCTTCTTCCTTTACAATCTGAAGAATTGAAAAAATTCTTGTTTTTTCTGGGCTTGCCGCTATAAAATCTTCTTCTTCCAAAACAATATAGCGACCTTCCATTTCATAGCCCTTCACAATGTTTTCCCATTTCACTTCCTTTCCTGTATTCTCATTCACCCTTTTGTATTTGATATGAGAATGGTCTGTCTTATCAAGCATATCCAAATCTAAGCTGCTATCTTCCACAGCAGAATAAAGTTTGATGGGGATGTTTACCAATCCGAAGCCAATTGCTCCATTCCATATTGCTCTCATAATGAGTATTTTGTACTACTAATTTAAGTATTTTAAAAGACAAAATATTATAATAAAAGTTAAATGATGACAATAGATGGTTAATATGTAATCTTTTTGTTTTAAAAAGTAAACTTGAATGATAAAATATAATTCAAAGCTATTTTGCTTACCTTTGCAAATCTCTAAACCTTGAACTTTAAACATTAAAGACAAATGCACAAAGCAGGATTTGTAAATATCGTAGGAAAGCCTAATGCTGGGAAATCTACTCTTCTAAATCAATTGATGGGAGAGAAGTTGGCTATTGTTACCCAAAAAGCACAGACCACAAGACATCGTATTTTCGGGATTTATAATGAGGAAGATTTGCAGATTGTCTTTTCTGATACGCCTGGTGTTTTGGAACCCAAATATGGTTTGCAGGAAAAAATGATGGATTTTGTAAAGGATTCTTTGCAAGATGCAGATGTTTTTCTGTTTATTGTAGACCTTACGGACAAAGAAGAGCCGAATGAGTTTTTGGTAGAAAAACTGAATAAAATTCCAGTTCCGGTGTTGCTTTTGCTCAATAAAATGGATACTTCTAATCAGGAAGCATTGATTGAAAAAGTGGAGTATTGGCATAATAAAATTCCTAAGGCAGAGATCTTGCCGATTTCTGCATTGCAGGGTTTCAATACTGAAATTATCCTTCCAAAATTAAAATCTTTATTACCGGAAAATCCACCATATTACGACAAAGACCAGTTTACTGACAAGTCTGAAAGGTTTTTTGTAAATGAAACCATTAGAGAGAAAATTTTATTGAATTACGAGAAAGAAATTCCTTATTCTGTGGAGGTAGTAACGGAAATGTTCAAAGAAAAAGAAGGTATTATTTTCATTGATTCTATCATCTATGTGGAACGCGATACTCAAAAGGGAATTCTTATCGGTCATAAAGGTGAAGCCATCAAAAAAGTAGGAACTGAAGCAAGGTTGGATTTGGAAAAATTCTTTGCCAAAAAAATACATCTCAATCTTTTCGTGAAAGTGAAAAAAGACTGGCGTAAAAATGATAGAGATCTTAAAAATTTTGGATATAGATAAATAAAGGATTAAATAGCTTTTTTATATTGCTTTAATTCATATAAATTATTATTTTTTTTCTAAATTTGCCAAATTGAATAAAATAATAATGAAATTCTTAAAAATATTTATTTATATTT
>CALJKL010000032.1 GCA_937973555.1 uncultured Flavobacteriales bacterium
ATAAAAAAACCTCTCAAAACTGAGAGGTTTTTTTTATTTTTTATTCTTCGTCTTCGTCGTCATATTTTGCGAGTTCTTCGTCACACCATTTGAAGGCTTCTTCTACTACTTTAGTAGCCTCAGTTGCTATTTCTTCTTCATCATCACCTTCTAGATCATCTAACCATTCTACTTCTTCTTCCTCTACGTTAAGAATAAATCTTGGATATTCTGTATGTACCACGAATAGATCTTCAGGGAAATCAGAATTATCTGCCATTAAGAATTTTGGGAGTTTCATATTTTATTGAATTTAATTATAAACTTTCTGCAAATGTACATGAATTTTTTTTATTTGTCAATTTAACCAACTAAATAAAAGATTCATAGGTTTTATTAAAAACTATTTTGCAAACATTTTTGCTACTTTTTCAGCCTTTTTGCTTTCGCCGTAATCATAGAATCCTTCGCCGGATTTTACCCCCAGTTTTCCTGCCATCACCATATTCACTAACAATGGGTTTGGGGCGTATTTAGGATTTTTGAAACCATCATACATTACATTAAGAATGGCCAAACAAACATCCAAACCAATAAAATCTGCCAACTGCAATGGTCCCATAGGATGTGCCATGCCCAGTTTCATTACGGTGTCTATTTCTTCTACACCGGCCACGCCATTGTACAACGTTTCTATGGCTTCATTAATCATAGGCATTAAGATTCTATTGGCAACAAAACCGGGATAATCATTCACCTCTACCGGAACTTTTCCCAACGTTTTAGACATTTCGAAAACGGCATCAAAAGTCTCTTTAGAAGTAGAATATCCTTTGATGATTTCTACCAGCTTCATAATCGGTACAGGGTTCATAAAGTGCATCCCTATTACCTTTTCTGGTCTTTTGGTAGCCGATGCAATTTTAGTAATAGAGATTGAAGAAGTATTGGTTGCCAAAATACAGTTTGCCGGAGCCAACTCATCCATTTGGCTAAAGATTTTCAGTTTTAAATCTTGATTTTCTGTTGCCGCTTCTACAATGAGGTCTGCATTTGAAGATGCCTCTTTAAGAGCGGTATAAGTGGTGATATTACCTAGCGTTTCTGCTTTTTGTTCTTCGGTAAGGTTGCCTTTGGCAATAATTCTGTCTAGGTTGGTGGTGATGGTTTTAATGCCTCGGTCTAAAGCTTCCTGAGAAACATCTACTAAATTTACTTTAAAACCGGTTTGTGCAAAAGTATGGGCTATGCCGTTTCCCATGGTTCCGGCGCCTATTACAACTATATTTTTCATATATTTATTCTTTATTTAAAGTTTAGATTCTTGAATGTTCAAATTCTGATAAACCACTTTGGAAATATCTGAAATTATTTTGCAGTTAACCTCATAACTTTCACTGGAATTACTTACAAAAATCGAGATTGAATAGCTTTTTCCCTTTGGTAAAGTAATGATGGCGATATCATTTTCTGCTCCTGTTAAACCAACTTCATTTTTACCTGATGAACCTGTTTTATGTGCCACTTTTGTAGATTTTGGCAATTGTTCTACCATTTTGTTTAAACCAGTAGAAGTTCTGTACATTACTCCTAATAAAAACGCTGTAGATTTTTTTGACAAAATTTTTCCTTCATGAAACTTCTTTAACAACTTAGTGGCAGATTTCATGGTGGTGTAATTCTCGTATTGATTTTTCCATGCACTTTGCATAATTTCTTCGTTATAGACAATTTGAGTATTCTTTACGCCTTTTGAAATAAGGTAATCATGAACTACTTTTGGTCCACCGATTAATCGTAAAAGTACATCGCAACCCACATTATCACTCATCGCCACTGAGTATTCTATTAATTCAGAAATGGGCATTTCAAAGTTTCCTTCTGGATTTTTCTCTCGAATCGGGCTCCATGTATTTGGTAAAAGTTCAGATTTTTTGATGAATATTTTTTGATTTATAGAAAGTTTTCCTTTATCTACCAAATCCAGAACAGCCAAAGCAATATGATATTTAAAAACACTTTGCATTGGAAGTTTTTTCGTTGAGTTTTCATTGTCAAATTCGAAAGGGAAATCAATGCCCAAAACAGAAACCGCAATGGTTGCATTTTTACCTTCTGTAATTTTCGAAATTTCTTTTTTCAAATCTGTTTTTTGAGCAAATGTGAAAAGGGATAGAAATATGAAAAGTAATTTAAATTTTTGCATTGGGCTTTCACAATTAGTTTGTCATTCCGTAGGAATCCAGATTAAGAAAATAATTGAGTTTTAAAAAATATAAATATTTAGATTCTTTCAGAATGACAAACTCCAGTTTTTAATAATTCTACTTCCAATTTTGTATTTCTAACTAATCAATTTCATAATCTCCAACGCCACTTTCAATGCTTCGGTACCATCTTCTAGGGAAACTTCTACGTCTCTGTTTTTGGTGATGGCATCCGCAAAACTTTCCAATTCATCCAGAATGGCATTGTTAGGCTGTATGTTAGGATATTCAAATAAAATTTGAGATTTTTCACCATCTGCATTTTCAATAATCATATCAAAATCTGAAGGGGTTTTCGGGGCATCTTTCATACGAATTACTTCTGCTTTTTTCTCTAAGAAATCCACCGAAATATAAGCGTCTTTTTGGAAAAAACGAGATTTTCTCATCGCCTTCATCGAGATTCTGGAAGTGGTAAGATTGGCTACACATCCGTTTTCAAATTCTATTCTTGCATTGGCAATGTCTGGCGTTTTAGAAACCACACAAACCCCACTGGCGTGGATGTTTTTAACTGGAGATTTTACCATGCTCAACAAAATATCCAAATCATGAATCATCAAGTCCAAAACTACAGAAACATCAGTTCCTCTAGGGTTGAATTCCGCCAAACGGTGAATTTCAATGAACATAGGATTGTTGATGAAGTCTTTGGTAGCAATAAAAGCCGGATTGTATCTTTCCACATGGCCTACTTGCGCCTTGATGTGGTTTTCGCGGCATTTGTACAGAATTTCTTCCGCTTGCTGAAGCGTTTGGGTAACTGGTTTTTCAATGAAAAAATGTAAGCCTTTGTCAATGGCTTTCATGGCATAATCATAATGGTATAGGGTAGGAGTAACAATGTCCAACATATCAATTTGGTCCAACAATTCCTCAAAATCTTCAAAATACTTGTATCCTAACTCTGCTTCCAGTTTTTTTCCGTTTTCTACATCCTTGTCATGAAAACCGACAAACTCATATTTATCTGATTGATTAAGAAGTCTTAAGTGGATCTTCCCAAGGTGACCGGCACCTACCAAACCTGCTTTTAACATAGAAATTTTGTTTTGGTAAAGATAAATTTTTAATTTGAAATTAGAAATTTGTGATTTGAATTTCTTGTGAAAGTTTACAATTCAAATCATTTCATTATTTTTGTTGAATGCAGGATTCATTTGTTCATAAAGGAAAAAGAAAAAAACTGGTAGAATATCTCCGTGAGAAAATAGGGATTACAGATGAAAAAGTTCTGGAAGCCATCAATGCGGTGCCTCGTCATTTGTTTTTGGAAAGTATTTTCGAAGATATGGCGTATGAAGACCGTGCGTTTCCCATTGCGGCCCATCAAACCATTTCTCATCCTTCTACGGTAGCAGAGCAAACCGAACTTTTAGAAGTAGAGGAGAAAGAAAAAATCTTGGAAATAGGCACGGGAAGCGGATATCAAGCGGCTGTTTTGGTTGCCATGCATGCACAAGTCTATACCGTGGAGCGACAAAAAGACCTTTTTGATTTTTCCCAAAGAAAATTAAGAGAACTCAATCTTAGGCCAAAATTTCAAAGTTTTGGCGATGGTTTTGCGGGCTTGCCTACTTTTGCACATTTTGATAAAATTATTGTGACTTGTGGTGCCGAAGTGTTGCCGACTGAACTCTTAAAACAATTGAAAGTAGGTGGTAAAATGGTGATTCCTTTAGGGAAAACAGATGAACAAATGTTAATGCGTTTTACCAAAATATCAGAAAGAGAGTTCGAGAAAGAAGAATTTGGAGTTTATAAATTTGTTCCTATGCTGGGAAATACGAATAAGTAATTGAAAAGAACTTAAGAATGTCAGAATTTAAAATTCAAATACAACAAGGAATTCCATCAGAACTTCCTCAGCCAAAGACTTATGAAGCCAGCATTAACCATGCGCCGAAGCGCAAGGAAATCTTAACGGAAGAAGAAAAAAAATTGGCTCTCAAAAATGCTTTACGATATTTTGAGCCTAAATTTCATGCAGAATTGTTGCAGGAATTTAAAGAAGAATTAGAAAAATACGGAAGAATCTATATGTACCGTTTTCGTCCGGATTACGAGATGAAGGCAAGGCCTATAGAGGAGTATCCAGGTAAGTCTCAGCAGGCAAAAGCCATCATGCTTATGATTCAGAATAATCTGGATGATGCTGTTGCACAGCACCCTCACGAACTCATTACCTATGGAGGTAATGGGGCGGTTTTCCAAAATTGGGCTCAGTATCTTTTGACCATGAAATATTTGTCTGAAATGACAGATGAGCAAACCTTGGTAATGTATTCTGGGCACCCGATGGGCTTGTTCCCAAGTCATAAAGACGCGCCAAGAGTGGTAGTGACTAACGGTATGGTAATTCCTAATTATTCTAAACCAGACGACTGGGAAAAATTCAATGCCTTAGGCGTTTCACAATACGGGCAGATGACGGCAGGAAGTTATATGTACATTGGCCCGCAAGGGATTGTGCATGGAACTACCATTACGGTTTTGAATGCTTTCCGAAAAATTAAAAAATCTCCAAAAGGCGGTTTGTTTGTGACTTCTGGATTGGGAGGAATGAGCGGGGCACAACCCAAAGCCGGTAATATTGCCGGGTGCATTACGGTTTGTGCGGAAGTGAATCCAAAAATCACCAAAATTCGCCACGACCAAAAATGGGTAGATGAAATTCATGAGAATTTAGATGAATTGGTAGCAAGGGTGAGAAAGGCCAAAGAAAATAAAGAGGCCATTTCGTTGGCTTATTTGGGCAATGTAGTAGAAGTATGGGAGAAATTTGATGCTGAAAATTTAACCATAGACATAGGCAGTGACCAGACGTCTCTGCATAATCCTTGGGCAGGAGGGTATTATCCGGTAGGGCAAAGTTTTGAAGAATCTAATCAAATGATGGCCGAAAATCCAGAATTATTTAAACATAAAGTTCAGGAAAGTCTCAAAAGACATGCGGCAGCTATTAATAAACATACGGCTAAAGGAACATATTTCTTTGACTATGGCAATGCATTTCTTTTGGAGGCTAGCAGAGCCCATGCAGATGTCTTATCTGAAAATCCTACGTTGGGAAGAGAGTTTAAATTTCCTTCTTATGTACAAGATATTATGGGGCCTATGTGTTTCGATTATGGTTTTGGACCTTTCCGTTGGGTATGTGCGAGCGGTAAGACTGAAGATTTACAGAAAACAGATGAAATAGCTTGTGCAGTCTTAGAAGAAATAATGAAGCATTCTCCGGAAGAAATTCAACAGCAAATGGCAGATAACATCCAATGGATAAAAGGAGCGCAAGAAAACAGATTGGTGGTAGGCTCGCAGGCAAGAATTCTCTATGCGGATGCAGAAGGGAGAATGAAAATAGCTGAAGCCTTTAACAAAGCCATCAAGAACGGTGAAATAGGTCCTGTGGTTTTGGGAAGAGACCATCACGATGTTTCAGGGACTGATTCGCCATACAGAGAGACTTCTAACATTTATGACGGAAGTAGATTTACGGCAGATATGGCGATTCATAACGTGATTGGCGACAGTTTCCGTGGAGCAACATGGGTAAGCATTCACAATGGTGGCGGTGTAGGCTGGGGAGAGGTAATAAATGGTGGTTTCGGGATGCTATTGGACGGAACAGAAGATGCTGATAGAAGACTAAAATCTATGCTTTTTTGGGATGTGAACAACGGTATTTCTAGAAGAAGTTGGGCCAGAAACGAAGGTGCTATTTTTGCTATCAAAAGAGCAATGGAAGCAGAGCCTTTGCTAAAAGTAACGTTGCCGAATATTGTGGATGAAAATTTATTATAAATTTTTAATTTTTCAAAATACTAAATAAATTATTTATTGATATTTTCAATTAAACATTTGTTTAGTGAGTCAACAAATCCATTATTTTTGTAAAAAACATTTTTATGGTCAAAAAAATACTAGCAGGTTTATTTTTCTTGCTTTCAATCGTAGTATGGTCTCAGGTGGGGTCTGTAAACATTAGTGTTTATGATGAATTCAGCAAAAAACCTTTAAAGGCAACGGTGAAAATCATCAAAAACAATCAAACCTATATGGGGACAGGAATCGTTCAGATTTCTGAAATACCTTCCGGTAATTATACTTTTGAAATTTCGGCTGAAGGACATGATAATTCTTTTTTAAATGATATCAATATTGTGCCGAATCAAAACCTTACTTTTTCGATTGGTTTAAATCAATCTGAAAAACAGATTCAGGAGGTGAATTTGACCAAAAAACTCTACAAAACTACTGCTGAAAGTCCTGTTTCCCTTAGAAATATCACCAGTGAGGAGGTTCAAAAAAATGCAGGGTCTAACCGAGATGTTTCCCGAGCGATTTTAAGTTTTCCGGGAGTGTGGAGTACCGCTACTTTTAGAAACGATTTGCTCATCCGTGGTGGAAGTTCTGCAGAAAATAAATTTTACATTGATGGAATTGAAGTTCCGGTGATTAACCATTTTCAAACCCAAGGCGCTAGTGGTGGCCCTAGAGGAATTATTACGGTGGATTTCCTGAAAGATGTAGATTTCTATAGTGGAGCCTTTCCGGCCAAAAGAAATGGAGTGCTTTCTTCTTTATTTGAATTTAATCTAAAACAAGCCCGAAAAGATAAACTTGGCTATAAAGCCATTTTAGGATTGGATGATATGCAGTTGATGATGGATGGGCCTTTGTCTAAAGACCAGTCTTGGAGCGGATTGTTTTCCGTGAGAAAATCTAATTTGCAATTGCTTTTCAAAGGAATTGGTTTGCCGTTTTTACCAAGTTATTATGATGCCACTTTCAAGATTTCCAAAAAATACAAAAGCGGAGACGAACTCTATTTTATTGGTTTAGGAGCAGTGGATAAATTCGAATTCAATAGTAATGCTAAGCAGACCCTATATAATTTAACCTTAATTGACAGGCTTCCTATTTCTCCGCAATGGAGCTATACCTTTGGGGCAGGCTACAGGCATTTGGTGGAAAACGGAAACTGGCTTTTCACGGTCAGTAGGAATATGTTGGACAATAAAGCCCATAAATACTACAAAAACATAGAATTGCCTTCTAATCTTTTGTACGATTATAAGTCACAAGAGACGGAAAATAAACTGAGAATAGATCGCAATTTCAAAATAGGTGATTTGCAGTTTGGAGCAGGAACCAATGTGAATTTTGCCAAATACAGTAACCATTCTGTCATCAAAAAAGTGACCCAAAATGCCATTAATTTTGACACGGTTTCTTCAGATTTGAACTTGGCACAATATGGTTTTTATGTTCAATCTTCAGGGAAATTTGTTGATGATTTATTGCAGATTTCTTTTGGAGCAAGGATAGATGCAAGCAATTATTCTTCCAATACCAAAAATCCTTTTGAGCAGTTTTCGCCAAGATTTTCTTTGAGTTATAAATTCGTTAAAAATTGGGCATTAAACATTAATACCGGTATTTATTACCAATTGCCTTCTTATACAGCTTTAGGATACCAAAATAGTGCTGTTTTGGCCAATCAAAATACTTTGAAATACATCAGAAATACGCATTTGGTGGCAGGTTTAGAATACAACGGGGAAAACAATACAAGGTTTACTTTGGAAGGTTATTTCAAAAGATACACCGGTTATCCTTTTTCTTTGAGAAATCAAATCTCTTTGGCCAATGTAAGCGGAGAATTCAGTGTAGTGGGCAATGAGCCGTTGGACTCGAGAGGTTATGGAAGAACATACGGGATAGAGTTTTTGGCACAAAAAAGAACCATTAACAATTATTATGGGATTTTGGCCTATACCTATGGATATTCCAAATTCAGTGATGCTTCAGGAAATCTGTTGCCGTCAAGTTGGGATGCAAGGCATATTTTAACGATAACGACAGGGAAATATTTCAAAAATAACTGGAATATCGGTGCGCGTTTTCGTTTGCAAACCGGTTTACCGGAGACGCCTTATGATTTAACCAGAAGTGCTTTGGTCAATATCTGGAATATAGCCAATAGTCCGGTTCAGGATTTTACACAACTGAACACACTTAGAGGAAATACAGCGCATCAGTTGGATATCAGAGCCGAGAAAAAATGGATTTTCAAGAAGTGGCAGTTTACAGCGTATTTGGACGTTGTGAATATTTACGGATCTAAAAATCCAAGTAGCCTTCCAGTGGTGAATTTACAGAGAGATGCTAATAACAATGGTGTTGTTGCCAATCCTTCTGCGCCTCAAAATCAACAGTATTATCTGCTGGATATAGGAACAAACGATAGAAGTATGGCGTTACCATACTTCGGGTTTATTTTTGAATTTTAAGAATTTGAAATTAAAAATCTCACGCCGATTTTGCGGATTAAACAAATTTTTTTAGTTTTTAATTTGCAAAATTTGCTTTATCTGCGAGAATTACAACCATAATTGATTTTTCAAATAATGAAATCTACACCAATTCTAAAATTTTCTCCGTGGTTTCGGTTTTGAAATTGGTATACACTGTATGGTGGAAAGTATTCAGTTTTTTAAGGTAATCCAGAAGGTTACCTTTTTCTTTTCCTGAAAGTGTACCGCACATGATTTTGGAAACCACAGTAACATCTTTCATGGATTCTTTGAAAACTTTTTTGCCCTTATCGGTTATAGAAATTCTTACACTGCGTTTGTCATTTTCATCCGGAAATTCTTTGAAAAGGCCATTTTTAACCAGTCTTTTGATGATTTCTATGCCGGTTTGTTTTTCGTGGGCGTTTTTTTCGATGAGTTGCATCTTGGTAAGTGATTCATAGTCCATCATTCTGAAAAGATACGTGAAATCTTCATTGGCCAAATCATGATGGTTTTCCATAGATTTTCTGATGAGGTTTTTAGAATATCTCCCCAAAAGAATTACCTGTTTGGCAATTTCATTCTCCAATTCAAAAACTTCTAATTTGTTTTTTGAACTGATGTTTTCCGGTTTCTCCCTTTCATAGGACTTTTGATTTAGAAACTGTCTGAAATTTTCTACCGTGGCATTACTGCTGTAGCCTTCAGAATTTGAGAAGTTTTCAACTTCTGTTAAGAGTTCTGTAATGAGTTTTAAATTCATTTTTAAAAACAATAAATAATTTCAATAATAACGATTGATTAATTTATAGTACAATATTAGTAAAATAATTTTCTAAATCCAATAAAAAGTATACTTTTGTTCTAAATTAAATCATTTAAAAAAATCGAAATCACTTTATGAAGAAAGCAGTAGTTGTAGGTTCAGGTTTTTCTGCCTTGGCGTCGTCATGTTATATGGCTAAAGCTGGGTATAAGGTGTTGGTACTTGAAAAGAATGAGCAGTTGGGCGGAAGGGCTTCTATGATGGAGATAGACGGCTATAAGTTTGATATGGGGCCTAGTTGGTACTGGATGCCCGATATTTTCGAGCGCTTTTTTGCAGATTTTGGAAAAAAAGTTTCCGATTACTATGAATTGCAGAAACTTTCTCCGGCCTACCGAGTGGTATTTGGGAAAAATGATTTTATTGACATTGCAGATTCTCCAGAAAAAATCATTGAAACTTTTGAAAATATAGAGAAAGGTAGTGGTAAACATCTTGAGAAATTCATGAAGGAAGCCCAAGACAACTACACCATTGCAATGCAGGATTTGGTATACAATCCCGGTATTTCTTTAATGGAATTGGTGAGTTGGGAAAGTGCCAAAAGGTTGGGACTTTTTGTTAAAAACATTTCTCAGGAAGTAGGGAAAAAAATTAAAAATCCAAAACTGAGAAGTATATTAGAGTTTCCTGTACTTTTTTTAGGTGCCAAACCCAACAATACTCCTGCTTTTTACAACTTTATGAACCATGCTGATTTTGGCATGGGAACCTGGTATCCGAAAGGCGGTTTTAATGCCGTGGCAAAAGGCATGGTGAAACTGGCCAAGGAATTGGGGGTGGAGTTTAAAGTAAACGAAGAAGTAACTGGTTTTGAATATCAAAACGGAAAAGCTAAATATGTAAAAACCAATACGGACATATACGCTGCCGATGTAGTGATTTCCGGGGCAGATTATGCACACACAGAATCTTTGTTGAACGGAAACCGAAACTATACTGAAGAATCCTGGAAAAAGAAGACCTTTGCGCCTTCGTCTTTCTTATATTATGTGGCTTTCAATAGAAAAGTGAAAAATTTACTGCATCACAATTTATTTTTCGATACTGATTTCGGGCAGCATGCCAAAGAAATTTACGATACAAAAGAATTGCCAAAAAAACCTTTGTTTTATGCCAATTTCGCGAGTCAGACAGATGATACTTTGTGTGAAGAGGGAAAAGATTTGGGCTTCTTTCTGATTCCTGTGGCGGTAGATTTGGAAGACAGTGAAGAGATTCATGAGCAGTATTTTCAAATAATCTTAGACCGCATCAAAAAATGCACGGGTGAAGATTTGAGCGATGCCATTGTGTTTAAAAAATCTTTTGGTGTAAAAGATTTTAAAGAGCGTTACAATTCTTGTAGAGGTAATGCCTACGGTTTGGCCAATACTTTATTGCAGACTTCTATTTTAAGACCAGGCATTAGAAACAAAAAACTTAAAAACTTCTTTTATACAGGTCAATTGACTGTTCCCGGACCTGGAGTTCCACCGGCATTGATTTCAGGAAAAGTAGTCACAGATTACATCCTGAAACACGAAGAAAAGATTTTGAAATAAAATAAATAATTGAGAAAATCAACCATCATGATACAGAATTTACACAATCAGGTGAGCAGCAAATGCAGCAAACTGGTTACAGAATCTTACAGTACCTCTTTTTCGCGAGCCATTCTGCTTTTTTCTCCTGAAATCAGAGAAGCCATTTACAATATTTATGGCTTTGTGAGATTTGCAGATGAGATTGTAGATACCTTCCATGAATATCCTAAAAAAGAACTTTTAGATGATTTCATGGCCCAGTATTTTGATGCTAAGGAAAAGGGAATTTCTTTGAATCCTATCCTACATTCTTTTGTTCAGACCGTTCAGAAATACAATATCAATCAGGATCTTATTGATGCCTTTATTTCTTCAATGTACAAAGATTTGGGGGAAATCAATTACCAAAACAAGGAAGAATATGATGCCTATATTTACGGCAGTGCAGAAGTGGTAGGACTGATGTGTCTAAAGGTTTTTGTGGATGGAAATGAAGAGGAGTACCAAAAACTGCAGCCATATGCCAAAAGATTGGGTGCGGCTTTCCAAAAAATCAATTTTTTGAGAGATATTAGAGCTGATTTTTATGTGCTCAATAGAACTTATTTTCCAAAAGTAGATTTTATGCAGTTTAGTGAAGAGGATAAAAAATCCATTGAAGAAGATATTGCCGAAGATTTCAGAGAGGCTTTGGTGGGGATTAAAATGCTGCCGATGAACAGTAAAGTGGCGGTTTTTATGGCCTATAAATATTATATCAATCTGTTCAAAAAAATCAGAAATTGCAGAGCTGAAGTGCTTATGACCAAAAGAATTAGGGTTTCTAATGCAAGAAAGGTATATTTGATGTTTGAAACTTTATTGTCTAAAAACCTTAATATGGTAGGCTTTAATTTTTTACTTTAAAATCAATTTCTACTCCTAAAAATATTTATTAAATGACCATTTTAACATACATACTTATAACGCTTGCGGTTTTCGTAATTATGGAAGGCATTACCTGGCTTACCCATAAATATATTATGCACGGCTTGGGTTGGTATTTTCATGAAGATCATCATCAACCGGGTTATCCATATGTTTTTGAAAAGAACGATTTCTTTTTCGTAATTTTTGCAACACCGAGTATTCTTTTATTTTATTTCGGAGCGGTAGACGGTATCAACTGGAAGTTTTTCGTGGGATTAGGGATTCTTCTATACGGCATGGCGTATTTCTTGGTTCATGATGTGCTGATACACCGCAGGTTCAAATGGTTTGATAAAGTGAACAATTGGTATTTTCGTGGTCTGAGAAAAGCGCATAAAATTCACCACAAGCATTTGGGAAAGGAAGATGGAGAATGCTTCGGAATGCTTTATGTACCAAAAAAATATTTTATAGAAGCCAAACAATCGTCTTAAAATTTTTGTTTTGCAGCACTATTATTATTTAGCTCTTGATGTTTTAAGCTTTATCGTTCCGTTTCTTTTCAGTTTTGAGAAGAAATGGATGCATTTTATCCGATTTTGGAAACCTTTTTTTACGGCTATTCTTGCCGTTGGGTTTTTCTTTATCCTTTGGGATATCTATTTTGCTTATGAAAATGTTTGGGGATTTAATGATGAATATCTCCTCGGAATTCGCTGGTTTAAACTTCCTCTGGAAGAGTGGCTCTTTTTCCTGCTGATTCCTTATGCAAGCAACTTTATCCATTATTCATTGCAGTACTTTTTTCCAAAACTTATCCTTTCAGAAAAAGCAACAAAATTTATTACTTCTTTCCTTTTTGGATTGAGTTTTTCGGTGGCGCTAATTAATTACGATAAAATCTACACTGTTTCCAGTTTCGGCCTTTTTGCTTTCATAATGCTGCTGCAGTTGATTTTTAAATGGCAATATGCTCAAAGGTTTTATCTGAGTTTTATCGTTATATACATTCCATTCTTTTTGGTAAACTCTGCATTGACGGGAAGCTATTCAGACCATCCTGTGGTTTTTTATAATAATCAGGAAAATCTTGGCATCCGACTCGGAACTATGCCTTTAGAAGACAGCTTCTACTGTTTTACATTGCTGTATGGCATTGTAGTTTTGTTTGAATATTTGAAGAATAAAAATAAATCTATTGTACATGAAAATTACTCTTAATAAACAATCTGGAATATATACTTTAACTTCAGAGCAGGTTTTGCCAGTTTCATTGGCTGAAGCCTGGGATTTTTTTACTCATCCTAATAATCTGGATAAAATAACACCGAAAGAACTGCAGTTTCAGATTACGAACAATCCTCCGAACAAGACGTATCTTGGGCAAATCATTACCTACAAAATCGGAGTGCTTCCATTTGTTAAAAATAATTGGATTACCGAAATTACCCATTTTGAAGACCAAAAATTCTTTGTGGATGAACAGCGTTTTGGACCTTATGCACTATGGCATCATCAGCATCATTTTGAAGAAACTGAAGATGGGAAGGTGCTTATGAAGGATATTGTCAACTTCAAACTTCCTTTTGGAATTTTGGGAGATTTTTTTGCTTCCGGTTTTGTGAAAAATAAAGTGAAATTTATTTTCGAAAGCCGTTTCAAAATTCTAGAAGAGATTTTTAGTTAAATTATTCTACCGCTACAGAATCATCTCCGCGGCCGTCTGCTACGGCTGTGGCATTGCCGTTTTCGTCAATCATAATTATTTCGGTTCTTCCGATAGTGGCTCTTTTTTCGAATTTGTAATTTTTCTGTTCCAAATTTTTGACAGTAGTTTCAGGAAAATTCTTTTCAATGTAAACTATTTCTGGAAGCCACTGATGATGGAATTTCGGAGCATTGATGACGAAATTTGGCGTCATTTTAAAATCGATTGCATTTACAATACTTTGATAGACTGATGTAGGAATGGTAGTTCCGCCCGGAGTGCCTACTACGATTACCGGTTTGCCATTTTTAAGGACGATGGTTGGTGTCATAGAACTCAGCATTCTTTTATTAGGTTGAATAGAATTGGCTTCGCCGCCAATGGCTCCGTATAAATTAGGAACGCCCGGTTTTACTGAAAAATCATCCATTTCATTGTTCAGGAAATAGCCGCCACCCTTTACTACTACTTTGCTTCCGTAAAGCCCGTTCAGGGTAGTAGTTACAGAAACGGCATTTCCGAATTTATCGATGATGGAAATATGCGTAGTTTGTTCAGATTCTTTGGGTTGATCAAGGATTTTTCCCACTTCTGCACTGGGTGTGGCTTTGCCAAAATTGAAGTTTTTCCAACGGTTTTTAAGATATTCATCAGAAATGAGCATGGAGGTTTTGTCTTCCACAAAATCTGGATCTCCCATGTATTCTGCTCGGTCTGCATATGCTCTTCGTTCAGCTTCCACCATGATCTGTACCGTTTCGGGAGAATTGTTTTCATATTTTTCCAAATGCTCATAGTTGCTCATTTTAAGCATTTGAGCCAAGAGTATTCCTCCGCTGGAAGGCATTGGCATAGAGACAATTTCATGGTTTTTATAATCAAAACTCAATGCCTTGCGTTCTTTGGTTTTATAATTTTTAAGGTCTTCTAAAGTGATGATGCCGTTTCCGCGTTTCATTTCTTCTACCAAAAGTTGGGCATTTTTGCCTTCATAAAAAGCCTTCACCCCGTTTTTCTGAATGTTTTTCAATGTATTGGCCAATTCTTTCTGAATGAGCAAATCTCCTTGTTTCCAAGGTATGTCTTTGGTAAAGGCGGTTTTGTGTGAATTATGCTTTTCGAAATCTGCTTTTGTAGCGTTTAGTAAATTGGCTTCTCTTTCGGTAAGGGCAAATCCTTTTTCCGCTATATCTATAGCTGGCTGAATCAATGCAGACATAGGAAGTTTACCATATTTCTGATGCGTGTAGTACATTCCTGAAATGCTTCCCGGTACGCCTACTGCAAGCCTGCCGTTTTGGGAAAGGTCTGTATTGGCTTTTCCGTTTTTATCGAGGTACATGTCTCTGGATGCATTTTGGGGTGCAGTTTCTCTGTAATCTAAGGCAATTTTTTCACCTTTTTGGGTAATGCCAACTAAGAAGCCACCGCCTCCAATGTTACCGGCTTGTGGATATACTACTGCCAATGCAAATTGAGTAGCGATAACGGCATCAAAAGCATTGCCACCCATTTTTAGGATTTTGGCACCTGTTTCGCTGGCCAAAGGATGCGCACAAACTACCATGCCTCTGTCTCTGGTATGGACTTCTTTTACTATATTGATGTGGGTGAACTGTGCAGAAAGAGCCTGCGAAAATATGATGAATAGAAAAAGCAATTTTTTCATGGAGAATTTTTTTTCAAAATTAAATTTTTATTTGGTTTAAACCTTTGTTTTTGGGAAATCTTTTTGTTTTTGAAGTGCATTGCGCCCCGAGTTGAGCGGAAATCCTTTTTTGCTGTAGGAACGCGCCAGGAGGAACGTTCGGCAATTGCCGAGGTACAAAAAAGATTGGGAGCGGAACGAGTAAATTTGGCGCCCAAAAAATAATTTAAGAATTCATTTCTAATGATTTTAAATTCTTTAAATTTGCGGGAAGTACAACAAGTAAAAAATGAATTCAGAAAAAATTTTGGTGACCGGAGCTTTAGGGCAAATTGGTACTGAACTTACTTCTAAACTAGTAGAAATATACGGTAAAGAGAATGTTTTTGCCTCAGGAATTGAAAAATGGAGGGAGGGAAATACAGCGGCAGGTTGGTATGAAAGGATAGATGTAACCAACAACAAATTGCTCGAAGATTTCATTAAAGAGAAAAAAATAACAACGGTTTATCACTTGGCTTCATTGCTTTCCGGGACTTCGGAGAAGCAGCCGATGTATGCCTGGAAACTGAATCTGGAGCCTCTATTGCATCTTTGTGAACTGGCAAAAGAAGGGCACCTGAAGAAGATCTTTTGGCCTAGTTCTATTGCTGTTTTTGGAAAAGGAATTCCTAAAAGCAACGTAGGGCAAGAAGTGGTACTTAATCCTACCACGGTATATGGAATTTCTAAAATGGCAGGAGAGAAGTGGTGCGAATACTATTTCGATAAATATGGAGTAGACGTGAGAAGCATCCGCTATCCCGGATTGATTTCGTGGAAAGCACCTGCAGGTGGTGGAACCACAGATTATGCTGTAGAGATTTTTTACGAAGCAGTAGAAAACGGAAAATATAAAAGTTTCATTGCCGAAAATACGGCAATGCCTATGCTGTATATGGATGATGCCATCTCGGCAACAATAAAATTAATGAACGCACCTAAAGAGAGCCTTACGGTAAGAAGTTCTTATAATTTGGGAGGAATGAGTTTTACTCCAGCAGAATTGGCGGCGGAAATAAAAAAAGAAATGCCAGAATTTGAAATTTCTTATGAACCGGATTTCAGACAGGCGATTGCTGACTCGTGGCCGGCTTCCATAGATGATTCGGTGGCTAAAAATGACTGGGGACTGACCTATGATTTCGACATTACAGAAATGACCAAAGAAATGCTGAAAAACCTGAAAATAAAACTAAATAAATAATTGAAGTTTAATAGGTATATTTTCTGGAAAAAATGACTTTTATTTTTTAAA
>CALJKL010000033.1 GCA_937973555.1 uncultured Flavobacteriales bacterium
AAAAGAAGTCTCTGACACTAAATCAGAAGGAGTCTATTTATATAATCAACTTGATATTAGCCCAATCATTGTGGAAAATGTTTTGAATTTTCTAGATAATTTCGAAAAAGAAAAGCAATATTTAAAGAAAAAAATTACATTAGAAAATATATCGAAAGATTGTGGAGTTAATACCTCTTATTTTTCTAAAATATTAAATCATTACAAACAAAAAAATCTGAATACTTATTTAAATGATCTTCGTTTAAATTATATTATGAATCGTCTAAAGGCTACTCCTCAAATGAGGTATTATAGTATTCAGCAGCTTGCTGATAAATCCGGGTATAATAGTGCTCAGAGTTTTTCCAAAAATTTTAAGGAGAAATACAAAATTTCTCCAGTTTATTTTTTAGAACAGCTTAATAATGATTTGAATTCTTAATTCTAAGATTAAAATTTAAAGATTCAAAAACAGTTTCGGATTGATAGGGCTGTTGTTTTTGTGCACTTCATAATGAAGGTGCGGTCCGGTAGATCTTCCGGTATTTCCAGATTTGGCAATGATTTCATTTACTTTTACCTCCTGGTTGGTCTTTACCAATATCTGCGAAAGGTGTCCGTATAAGGTTGCCAATCCGTTGCCATGGGAGATAATGACACAGTTGCCATATCCGCCTTTTTCTCCAGCAAAAATTACCTTACCTTGTGCAGCGCAGAAAACATCACTTCCATAAGCGGCGGCAATGTCTATGCCTTTGTGAAACTGCATTTGGTCTGCCTCGGCAGGGGCTTGGTTGCCTACATTTTTATTCCCAATTTGGGTACTGTCTTTTGAAAAGCCTATTGGGGCAATACCTGCTAACAATAGTTTTTTGGAAGGAATAGGGTTTTTTCTTTTCCCGAAATTAGAAGAGATATATCCCTCAACAGGGATTCCCAAGGGAACTTGCTGTAGTTTTTTTTCTAAATCTGCCAGGTATTGAGAATATCTAGAAGTCTGGTGAGACAGGTATACCGAACTTGAAAGGCTGTCTTTGGATAACATTTCTATGTTGAGGTCTGAGGCGTTTTTGGCTTTCAGGAAATTGTTGATGTTTCTTACGGTATGATCTACATTCGCCAAGTCATTTTTGAGTTTAAAAAAATCCAGGCTGTCTTTTTTGGTCTTTACTTTAACCAAATTTACCTCATAGGTCTTGTCATCTCTATCGGCATATAGTTTTACAATCACAAAACTTTGAACCAAAACAATCAACAAAAGACTTGCTGCCAATAGGGCTGCATTTTTTTTATGAGCTAAAATTTTATGGATGAGTTCTTTCATATTTCCTTTTCTAAGGGGCTGCAAAATTAGTGAATTATTTTTAAAATGGTTTTTCATTCCTTTTAACGGAGGGTTGGGTGAGAAATTATTCATCCCTGCTGTTAAATATTTTATAAAAATGTTAAGGAAAGCCAACGTTGGGATATGATTAAATTAAGGTTTGTATTTTACGCATAATTTGTATCTTTGTTTTTCTAGCAAAAATTTAAAGAATGGCTATAAAGAAAGGCGAATCGTTGCCAACAGTAGGGGTTTTAGGAAGTGGAAGTTTTGCAACGGCAATCGTAAAAATGCTTTTAGAAAATTCAGATCAAGTGCATTGGTGTGTAAGAAATGAATTTGTGAAAGGGGCTTTAGAACTCCGTGGGCATAATCCTAATTATCTTACTTCCGTTAGTTTTGACGTTAAAAAATTAGCATTGACTACAGATGTTAATGAGTTGGTTTCTGCTTGTGACATCATTATTTTGGCCGTGCCTTCCATCTATTTGTCGGATACTATCGAAAAAATGACGGTAGATTACAGCAACAAACTTTTTGTTTCTGCCATTAAGGGGATTGTTCCCAAGCATAATGATGTGGTAGCCCATTACCTGAGAGATGTTTTTAAAATAGAGTATAAAAATCAAGGCGTTATTGCTGGACCTTGTCATGCCGAAGAGGTGGCCATGGAAAGACTTTCTTACCTTACCATTGCCACACCAGAAAAGGCCAATGCCGATGCGCTAAAGGCTTTGATGGCCTCAGATTATATTAAGGTGAATTGTTCTAAAGACATCATGGGCAATGAATATGCCGCCATTCTTAAGAATATTTATGCTATTGGTGCTGGTATCGCTAGTGGATTGGGATATGGAGATAACTTTAATGCGGTTTTTGTGTCCAATGCCATCCGTGAGATGGAACTCTTTTTAGACGCCGTTTATCCGGAGCACCGCGAGGTGAACGACAGTGCCTATTTGGGAGACCTTTTGGTAACCGCCTATTCCTTGTTTTCCAGAAACCGATATTTAGGAAACCTTATCGGGAAGGGCTATACCGTTAAGTCTGCTATACAGTCTATGAGCATGGTGGCAGAGGGATATTATGCCACGAGAGGGATTTATGAAATTGCCTTTGAGAAAAAACTGAAAACGCCTATCATCAATACCATCTACAGCATTTTGTACGAAGGAAAAAATACAGAAACACAGTTCGAAAAACTGACGACTAAGTTGACGTAAACTTTTAAATATCCTATGTTTTTTGATGATAGAAGTTTTTCTATCATCAAAAATCTTATTTTTACCACATCAAAAAAATAATATATATGAAAATCACGAGAATTTTAATTCCTGTTGTAAGTTCTGTTTTGCTATACAGTTGTGCTGTTAGCAATCTTTCTTATGAAGGAAAGACTTTTAAAAATGCTTATAATTCGATAAAAGCTGAAGACCTTAAGAAAAACCTTATGGTAATAGCCTCAGACGAAATGGAAGGTAGGGATACCGGCTCTGAAGGGCAAAAGAAAGCCGGAAGGTATATGATAGACTATTACAAAAATTTGGGAATTTCTTATCCTGCGGCTCTAGGGAGCTATTATCAGCACATTCCAAAAGAGGCTTTGAAAAGCAGAAGAGGAGATTTACCAGATTCTGAAAATATTTTGGCCTTTATAGAAGGCACTGAAAAACCAAATGAAATTGTGGTGGTTTCTGCACATTACGATCATGTAGGCACCAAAGATGGTGTAGTATATAACGGAGCAGATGATGACGGTAGCGGAACAGTAGCTGTAATGGAAATTGCCGAAGCCTTCAAGCAGGCTGCAAAACATGGCAAATCCCCTAAACGTTCGGTTCTTTTTCTACATGTAACAGGTGAAGAGCACGGACTTTTAGGGTCTAAATATTACTCAGACAATCCTGTTTTTGATTTAAAAAATACAGTGGTAGATGTTAATATTGACATGATAGGAAGAAGTGATGCTGAAAACGAAGGCAAAAACTATGTCTATGTAATCGGTTCTGAAATGCTTTCTTCAGAATTAAAGAAGATTAACGAAGCAGCCAATAAGATCACTCACAACCTAGAACTGAATTACAAATATGACGACCCGAAAGACCCAAATAGATTGTACTACAGAAGTGACCATTATAACTTCGCCAAAAAAGGAATTCCGGTAATTTTCTTCTTTGACGGTATTCATGCAGATTATCACAAACCAACAGATGATCCGGAAAAAATAGATTATCAATTGTTACAAAAACGTGCCCAATTGGTTTTTGCCACCGCTTGGGAATTGGCCAATAGAAAAGACCGAATAGTGGTGGATAAAAACGAAACGAGATAAAAGACAAAAGAATAAAGATAAAAGAGCCAAGTGAATTTCACTTGGTTTTTTTATGGTTTTTCTTTTAAAAATAGTACTTTCGTAAGGCAAATAACCAAAAACATTGATTATGAATTCTTGGAAACATTGGTATACCTTTTTATTTGGTCTTTTTTTATTGGGGCTCACCTCCTGCAATACCATCCCAGAAGGCGCGGTGGCCGTAAAGCCTTTTGATAAAACAAAATATTTGGGCAAATGGTATGAAATAGCAAGGAAAGACTTTCGTTTTGAAAAAGACCTAAAAAATACCACAGCAGAATATTCGCTTAATGAAGATGGTACTATTCGTGTGAGAAACAGAGGTTTCAATTATGTTAAAAAAGAATGGACAGAGGCCATAGGCAAGGCTAAATTTGTGGGAAATGATAATGTTGCCATGCTGAAGGTTTCCTTTTTTGGTCCTTTTTATGGAGGATATAATGTTATTGCTCTTGATGAAAATTATCAATATGCCCTAATCGCAGGAGATAGTCTAGACTACTTATGGATTTTATCAAGAGAAAAAAGTATTCCTTCAAATATCAAGGAAGAGTATTTGAAAATTGCCCAAAAGGCAGGATATGATACTAATGATCTGGTATGGGTAGAACAAGACTGATGGCTAATAGGTGTGATAAAAAAATCCAAGTAGATTCTACTTGGATTTTTTGTAGCCTCACCAAGAATCGAACTTGGATCTAAAGTTTAGGAAACTTCTATTCTATCCGTTGAACTATGAGGCCAGGGATATTTTAAAATTAATAAAACTATTTTAGTTTTTCCTTAATAAATTTCGCTGTTCTTGAAAGAGTATCTTCTGCTACTTCTTCTGGGGTTCCAGCAAAAACAATTTCTCCACCGTATTTTCCAGCATCAGGCCCTATGTCTATAATATAATCTGCTGAGGCGATAATGTCTGGCTGGTGTTCTATGACGATTACAGAATGCCCTAGGCCAATTAATGCCTGAAGGGATTTTAGTAGTTTATTGATGTCATGGAAATGCAACCCTGTAGAAGGTTCATCAAATACAAAAAGCGTTTTCTCTGTAGTGACTCCTTTTACAAGGAAAGAGGCGAGTTTTACACGCTGGGCTTCCCCTCCGGAAAGGGTGGAGGAGCTTTGTCCCAATTGCAAATATCCCAAGCCTACATCTTGTAAAGGCTTAAGTTTGGTTACAATTTTTTCTTCGTGGTTTTCTGAGAAAAATTCTAAGGCTTCGTCTACCGTAAGGTGAAGGATGTCTGAAATGTTTTTCTCATCATATTTTACTTCTAGGATTTCATCTTTAAAACGGGTGCCGTGGCAATGTTCGCACTCCAGTTCTATGTCTGCCATAAACTGCATGGATACGGTAATGACACCATCTCCTTTACATTCATCACATCTTCCGCCGTCTACATTAAAAGAGAAATGCTTTGGTTTTAGGCCCTGAACTTTTGCAGATTTTTGTTTCGCAAAAAGGTCTCGTATGTCATCATATGCCTTAAGGTACGTTACGGGATTAGAACGCGAAGATTTCCCAATAGGATTTTGGTCGATAAGTTCAATATTTTGAATCATCTTTTTCGGAAATTCTACACTGTCGTAATCTGCTTTTTTTCCGCCCATGCCCAGTTCTATTTGGATAGCTTTGGTGAGGATTTCTTTCATCAGCGTAGATTTACCACTTCCAGAAACGCCAGAAATTACGGTAAGACATTCCAGAGGAACATCAACATCTATGTTTTTCAGGTTGTTTTGTCTTGCTCCTTTTATTTTGATGTATTCTTTCGGCTTTCTACGGGTTTCAGGGACTTTTATTTCTAATCTTCCCGTTAAATATTTACTGGTAAGGGTATCTGCCTCTTTCAGTTCTTTAAAATCACCTGCAAAAACCAATTCTCCACCTAGGTATCCTGCTTCTGGACCAATGTCTATAATATAGTCGGCGGCATGCATCACATCCTCATCGTGTTCTACTACAATAACAGTATTGCCTAGATCTCGTAAATTTTTCAGAACTTCTATCAGGTTTTCGGTGTCTCTGGAATGAAGACCAATACTAGGCTCATCCAAAATGTAGATACTTCCCACCAAGGAACTTCCTAAACTGGTAGCCAAATTAATCCTTTGGGATTCTCCTCCGGAAAGGGTATTGGAAGTTCTGTTGAGGGTTAAATATCCTAGTCCAACCTTGTTGAGAAATTCTAAACGGGTAATGATTTCATGCAAAAGCCTTTTGGCAATTTCCGCATCGTGATGGTTGAGTTTCAGGTTTTTTACCATGGGTAAAAGTTCATCCAAAGGAAGCTCAATCAAGGATTGGATTTGGTGTCCGTCTATTTTTACATATTCAGTTTCAGGACGAAGGCGTTTTCCTTCGCAAGTAGGACAGGTGGTTTTTCCTCGGTAACGCGATAGCATTACACGGTATTGGATTTTATAGAGATTTTCTTCCAACATTTTAAAGAAATTGCCCAAACTTGGGAAATTTATGCTGCCATCACCTTTCCACAATTCGTTTTTCTGTTCTTTGGTGAGTTGGTGATACGGTTTGTGGATAGGGAAGTTTTTGGCTTTTTTGATGAATTCTTTTTTCCATTCACTCATCGATTCTCCTTTCCAGCAGGCCACTGCTTCTTCAAAAACCGAAAGATTCTTATTAGGAATGACCAAATCTTCGTCTATGCCAATCACTTTTCCATAACCTTCGCATTCTGGGCAAGCCCCATAAGGATTGTTGAAACTGAAGAAATGAACATTGGGCTCATTGAAGGTAATGCCATCCAATTCAAATTTGTTGGAGAATTCTTTTACTTTGCCGGTTTCTGCATCTTTCAAAGAGCAAGTGCCATGACCTTCGTAGAATGCCATCTGTACAGAATCTGCCAAACGCTGCAGAAAATGCTCATCTTCATTATAACTAAAACGGTCTATGGCCAAATGAATATCCATATCGGCTTCTGGGGTGAAACCAAAACTTTCTAAGTCTTCTATAGAGGCTAAGTTTTCGTTGATTTCTAAACGGGTAAAGCCTGAAACCTTTAATGTTTTAAGTTGTTCCTTGAATTTAGAAACTTCAAACTGAAGCGGGGCTCTCAATAAAAATTGGGTGTCTTTTTTGGTATTTTTAATGAAATCAATCACATCCGTTACGCTGTCTTTTTTTACCTCGTCTCCTGAGATAGGGGAATACGTTCTGCCCACTCTGGCGAAAAGCAGTTTCAAGTAATCGTAAATTTCAGTAGAAGTACCCACCGTAGAACGCGGATTACTAGAAATCACTTTTTGCTGTATGGCGATAGAAGGGGCTAAACCCTTAATATCATCAATTTTTGGTTTTTCTAGTTTTCCTAAAAACTGACGGGCATAAGAACTCAAACTTTCTACATACCTGCGTTGCCCTTCGGCATAAATGGTATCAAAAGCCAAAGAAGATTTGCCACTACCAGAGACTCCGGTAATTACAATGAGCTTGTTTTTCGGGAGCAGCACATCAATGTTTTTCAGATTGTTGAGGTGTGCATTTTTAACGAAAATATGCTTTTTGATATCGATTTCTTGTGTTGTTGCCATAGTGTAAAAAAAGACTTCCAAAATTACGCAAAATTTTCTGGAATTACCTTCAAGGGTTATGTTTAAAATTTCTATCCTTTTTATTAATATGTTAAATTTGAAGTTTCTTTTTTGGATTTTGAAAAATTCATATAATTTTGCCCGTATTTTTATAAAAAAAATAACAATGAAAAAACGAGTTTTACCGTTATTTTTATTTGGAGTCTTTACTCTTAATAAAGCGCAAGAGAAAGAAATTAATGAGGTTTTGATTGCGGGAAAAGTAATGAATTTGCCTTACAAAAAAAGCAATGCAAACGTTATTGTGATTTCAAAATCGCAAATTCAAAATGCGCCTGCTCAATGTGTAGAAGAGGTATTGGCCTACTATACCGGGATGGACATTAGAAAAAGAGGGGCCAATGGCGTGCAGACTGACTTGTCTATGCGCGGAAGCGGTTTCGAGCAAGTATTGTTGCTGGTAAACGGCGTAAGGGTAAATGATGCACAAACAGGTCATAACAGCATGAACCTTCCTTTTGATGTTTCTTCTGTGGAAAGAATAGAAATCCTGAAAGGTCCTGCAGCAAGAAGATTTGGGCAAGGCGCTTATGCGGGAGTTATTAATGTTCTCACCAAGCCTTCTCAGGAGAATGATTTGGTTGTAAGGGCTGAAGGAGGAGATTTTAAATCTTTTTTAGGGGGCGTATCTTCAGATTTTGGCAATGAAAATTTCAGAAATTTTGTTCAACTGAATCACACTCAGTCAGAGGGGTATCGATATAACACCGACTATAAAATCAGCAACGCTTATTATCAAAACCAATACAATATCCACAACGGAACGGTAAAGTTTCAAGCCGGTTTTCAGGAAAAGAAATTTGGCGCTAATGGGTTTTATGCTTCGCCTGCTTACAAAGACCAATACGAAGAAATACAGATGTCTTTGGTGTCTGCGGCTTTGGAAAAGAAGGTTTCAGAAAATGTAGACCTTCAGGCAAAAACTTACTGGAGAAGAGGGCAGGATATTTATTTATTAAACAGAACCAACCCTTCTTTGTATAGAAATATGCATATTGGCAACAATGTGGGGGTAGAGGTTAGTACCTCTGTTAAAAGTCATTTGGGGATTACGGGAGTTGGTGCAGATATAAGAAGAGAATTTTTAGAAAGCAATAGATTGGGCAGCCGAGAAAGAACGGTTTCACAAGTCTTTTTAGAACATTATTTTTCGTTTTTTAATGATGCAGTAATCATTACCCCAGGAATTTCTTGGTCTAACATAGAAGTTAAAAATTATTTTTATCCAGGAGTAGATTTCAGTTATGTTAAAGAAAATCACAAGATTTTTGCTAATTTTTCTAAAGTGAACAGAATTCCTACCTATACCGATTTGTACTATGTGAGTCCTACAGAACAGGGGAATTCTAATTTGAAGCCAGAAAATGCGTTGACGGGAGAATTAGGGTATCAATATCAACAAGGGCAAAATTTTATAAAAGCCAGTTTGTTTTGGAGAAATACCCAAAATGCCATTGATTGGCAAAAGGCCACTTCTACCTCACCTTGGACGGCTCAGAACATCGGGAACTTGGAGGCTAAAGGACTAGAAATCGAAGCGGGTCATCAGGTGAATTCATGGTTAGGTTATTCTGTAGGATACACCTATTTGGATAATCAAAGAATAGACAATACGGTTACTTCTAGGTATTCATTAGACAACTTGAAACATCAGTTGGTAGCGAAATTGAGAAATAATTTTAAAGGTTTTAGTAATGAATTGGTTTACCGATATAATGAAAGAGTGAATCTGGGAAGTTATCACCTTTTGGATGATAAGTTGAGTTATCAGTTTAAGAATCTTCAGCTTTATGTTTTGGTGAATAATATTACCAATTCTAATTATGTAGAAACATCTTTGGTGCCTATGCCGGGAAGATGGTTTCATGCAGGGTTTACCTATAAATTTAAACTCTAAAACCATTTGCGTTAAACAATAAACAGAAGGAAGCCGCGGATTTTTTAATTTTCATAAAAATAATACATAAAAATTGTAAATCTCAGTTTGTCTATTCCTTCCAAAATTGTATCTTTGTACATAATATAATTATAATTTATGAAATTTATAGTTGCAAGTGGCGAATTACAGAAAGCACTTCAAGTAGTAAGTGGTGTAATTTCTAACTCACAATCAAGACCTATATTAGAAAATTTTCTTTTTGAATTAGATAATGAAGTTCTAAAAGTGACGGCTTCAGACGGAGAAACCACACTCATTACTTCATTGGCCGTTAAATCTGACGATAACGGTAAATTGGCTGTTCCTGCGAAAATTTTTCAGGATTTAATTAAAACTTTTGGAGATCAACCTCTTACTTTCTCAGTAAAAGCATCTGAAAGTGGAGAAGGAGGCCTTCTAGAAATTTTGGATGAAAAAGATAATTACGAAGTAGCATTAGACAATGCAGAAGATTATCCGGAATTACCAGAATTTGATGCGGCTCAAAAAGTAACCATTGCTTCTGGAATTTTAGCAGACGCTCTTACTAATACCCTTTTTGCCACCAGCAACGACAGTTTAAGACCGGTAATGACAGGGGTGTTGTTCCAGTTTTCTGATAAAGAAACCAACTTTGTATCTACAGACTCTCACCGTTTGGTAGTGTACAAAAGAACAGATATCACCAATAAAGAATCGGTAGAATTCATCATGCCGAAAAAGCCTTTGGCAATCTTCAAAAACATTTTGTCTAACTCCAATGACGATGTGGTGATTGAGTTTAACGAAAATATGGCGAAGTTTACTTTTGGTGAAAACATCTGGATTTGTAGATTAATTGATGGTAAATACCCTAATTATTCTGCGGTTATTCCTAAAGAAAACCCTAATGTACTTACGGTAAACAGAAACCTATTGTTGAGTTCTATCAGAAGAGCAAGCATCTTGTCAAACAAATCTACCAATCAGGTACGTTTTAAGTTATCTGGCAATGTATTGCACCTTCATGCAGAAGATACAGAATATGCTAACAAAGCAGATATGAATATTCCTTGTAACTACAAAGGAGAAGATATTAACATTGGTTTTAGTTCTAAGTTTTTAACAGAAATGCTTTCTGTTTTAGGCGCGGAAGATATCACTATGAAAATGTCTCAGCCAAATAGACCTGGTATTGTAGAACCAGTAGATGGATTAGACGAGAATGAACATATCTTAATGCTTTCTATGCCGGTAATCGGAATGTAATTTTTGAATGCATAAAATAATATAGAGTCGGACTTTTGTCCGACTTTTTCTTTGCTCTTTCTCTCTTTTCTCACCATAAAAATTTCGTTATCTCTCAAAAAATCACGATATTTGCCACTTATTTTAAGGAGTTTAAAGAAAACTTTGAACTCTAGGTAAAAAGACTTGAATCAATAATTATGAAGATTTCAAACAACTGGTTAAAAGACCATATCAAAACAGATTTAACATCAGAAAAAATTGGTGCATTTCTTACCGATATCGGTCTGGAAGTAGAAGGAATTGAAAAATATGAATCTGTAAAAGGCAGTTTAGAAGGCATAGTAGTAGGAAAAGTGTTGACTTGTGAGCAACATCCTAACGCGGATAAACTGAAAAAAACGACGGTAGATGTAGGAGGAGAAAAAATCTTGGAAATCGTTTGTGGTGCTCCTAATGTAGCTGCCGGGCAAACAGTGCCTGTAGCGGTAGTAGGGACTACGTTGTATGATAAAAATGGAAATTCTTTTCAGATTTCTAAAGCCAAAATTAGAGGTGAAATTTCTGAAGGAATGATCTGTGCAGAAGATGAACTAGGCCTTTCTGATGACCATGGAGGCATTATGGTATTAGATGAAAAAACCTACGAAGTGGGGGAACCCTTTGCAAAATATTTTAACCTTGCGAATGATGAGGTGTATGAAATTGGTTTAACACCTAACAGAACAGACGCCATGTCTCATTATGGCGTTGCAAGAGATTTGCATGCTTTTCTTTCTACCAACGGTTTCAAATCAGAATTCGAAAAATCAAGTTCTGCGATTGTAAAATCTGAAGGTGATCATGGTTTTGAATTGGAAGTAGAAGATTCTGATCTTTGTCCTAGATATATTGGTGCAGTGATTACTGGAGTTAAAGTAGCGCCATCACCGGCTTGGTTGCAAGACCGCCTAAAGGCAATTGGCCTATCGCCTATTAACAATGTAGTAGATATTACCAACTATATTTTACATGGATGTGGACAACCTTTACATGCTTTTGATGCAGATAAAATTGCTGGTAAAAAAGTAAAAGTAGGTGTTAATGCTTCAGGGACCAAGTTCACTACTCTTGATGGAGTAGAAAGAACTCTGAACGGTTCTGAAATCATGATTAAGGACGGAAATAATAACCCAATGTGTATTGCGGGTGTTTTCGGAGGTAGTGAAAGTGGTGTTTCTGCGGAAACCAAAAACATATTTTTAGAAAGTGCTTACTTTAATCCGGTGGCCATCAGAAAAGGGGCTAAGGCTCATGGGCTTAATACAGATGCGTCTTTCCGTTTTGAAAGAGGAGTAGATGCCAATAACGCTAGAACTGCTATTACCCAAGCTATTAAGTTGATTGAAGAAATTACAGAAGGTAAAAAGGTAGGTAGTTTACTAGAGCATTATCCAAAGAAAATAGAGAATTTTAAGGTGATTTTTAGATATTCTAAACTCGATCAGATTTTGGGAACTAAAATTCACAGAGAAAAAATAAAAGAAATTCTGAAATCTCTTGAAATTAGTATTATCAATGAAATTCCAGATGGATTAGAAATTTCTGTTCCGGCATACAGAGCAGACGTTACCAGAGAAATAGATGTGATAGAAGAGGTGTTGAGAATCTATGGTTATAATAGGATAGAAGCTCCTCAAAAGATATCTTTTACACCTGTAAAATTAAGTTTTGATGATCAAGATGCTTTAGAAAATTCTTGGGCAAGAACCTTACAAAGTAATGGATTTAATGAAGTCATGAATAATTCTTTGACTTCGGTAAAAGACGAAACCAATGCCGTTAAATTATTGAATCCATTGAGTACAGAACTTTCTTTCATGAGAAAATCTCTTATGGAAGGGCTTTTGGAGAATGCCATTTACAATATCAACAGAAAAAATCAGGATATTAAATTTTTCGAGCTGGGTAAAATTTACCACAAAACCGAAAAATATGAAGAGAGAAAGCAATTGGCTATCCTTACCAGCGGCAGAACGTATGCAGAAAACTGGTTGATGCCAAAATCTGCTTCTGATTTTTACATGTTGAAGGCGTATGTGAAAATTCTTTTGGATAAACTCAACCTTACAACAGAAGAAAAATCTTTGGAGGATGAAAGATTTGCAGATGCTTTAGAAATCCTTTCAGGAGGAAAAACTATTGCAAGATTGGGTAAAGTTTCTGCTCAGATGTTGAAAGATTTTGATATAGATCAAGAATGTTTCTTTGCCGAAATTGAATTGGAAACAGCTCAGGCTCTTAGAAGTAAAGAGAATTTTAAATTTGTAGATATTCCTAAATTCAATAAAATAAGAAGAGATTTGGCGTTGTTGGTAGACAAAAATGTATCTTATGCAGACTTGTACACAGCAGCAAAGAAAAATCCTTCTAAATATCTTAAAAACATCAACCTTTTTGATGTTTATGAAGGGAAGAATCTTCCTGAGGGCAAGAAATCTTATGCGTTAAGTTTTGAACTTTTAAACGAAGAAAAGACTCTTGAAGAAAAAGAAATTACTGAAGTTATGAATTCTTTGATTAAAACTTTTCAAAAAGAATTCTCGGCAGAATTGAGATAATCAGCCAAATTGGAAATATTATTTTTAGTTTAAATAATTAGAACGTTAAATCAAATTTGTTTAATTTTGATTTTTATAAATCTTTAAAATGAAAAAGTTACTTTTAGCAGTAATTATTGCTTTGTCGGTTGTTTCGTGTGGAGCAATATCAACCATTACAAAAAAACAGCCATCTTTGGTTAATACAAAATGGATACTTGTGGATAATACCGCAGGAAAAACGCCAACATTAATTGTAGAGGCCGGCAGAATTAGTGGTACTGGAGGATGCAATAACTATTTTTCTGAAGTGGTACTAAATCCAGGAAATGGTAATTTTGTGGTAGGGAATATAGGATCTACTAAAATGGCCTGTAATAATTTGAATGTAGAACAAAATTATTTTGATGTTTTGCAGCAGGCAAATAAATATGTGGTGAAGAATGGTGTTTTAGAGCTTTATAAAGATAATCTCTTGCTTCTTTGTGAAAAATTACAC
>CALJKL010000034.1 GCA_937973555.1 uncultured Flavobacteriales bacterium
CCTGCACAATGCACCGGGTCTGAATTTTCTATCATCCAATCAATTTTAACAATCAACTGCTGTAACGGTGTCTTTTCCATACGTTGTGGGGTTAGGGGTTTTTAAATGTTATTTTTATATGGTTGTACCATTTGCAGAAATCAACCATTTTTTTCCAAGAGGAATCAATGTTAATCTGATGATTAATATCTGAAACCATAAAAACGGTTTTAGTTCCCCACCTTGCAAAAAAACTTTCGTCTTTTTGTAAAAGTTCCCGATATATTGGATTTAGGTTTTTAAGAATCAGTAAAATTTTGTTATATGCACCTACCAACATATTCCAGTCTTTATCAAATCCGATTTCTTTAGTATTAAACTCTGTCCACCCGGTATTATTTTCGTTTTCAAACGGAAAAGTGTTTGGAACTTTATACACATACGGCTTGTCGCTATCAAATCCAATACACTTTGCTATTTCATCATTCCCGGTAATTATTTCACTAAATTCCATAGTTGTTTTTATTTAACCCTCCCCTCCAGTTCGGAGAGGATGAGGCGGTGATTGTTAAGTTCGTAAACTGACAAAGGCTTTGATTTCTCCAGCACCTCAATAACCAGTTTGCAGTGGGCGATGGATATACGGGTGGCGTTGCATTCTTGATCCCTACTTAATAAAAAAGGGTCTTGCTGAAAAATACCCGCATAGGCATACGGTATAAACACCTCCACCATCTCATCGGCGGCTTGCTTTACTTCGGTTGGGGTCATTTTATTTTGTTTTCGTTGTACCATTGGATGAATTGAACGCAGCCATCCCAAACCATATCTATACTTGACGTAATAGACTGATGGAATAAATAAAAATCCATTTTCTCACAATAGTTGTCAATGTGCCACCGGTTTATTTTTTTAACCACCTTCATTAGCCACGACCAATCACTATCATAAGGCAAAAAGGCTTTTTCGTACTTGTCAATATCCTCTACATTTACCAAGATGTTCCACCCTTTACCTGAAGCATCTTTGTAAGTAACCATAACCCTTTCGCCCATAAATTCCGCAATAAGTTTGTTTCCTTCTATTGTGTTCATAGATGATTAGTTGATAAGTTCTGGATTAGCGAATACATTACCGATTACCTCAACCATGTTTAAGGGAAGCTGATACAATGGCTCATTATATCCATCTTGGAAAATGAACATTGCTCTTTCCTGATGCCATGCGACAACCCCGGTTTTAACAGATGCGCTATAGCACTTACTAACCACATCCCCCTCGTATATCTCTACGCCGTGCTTGTCGGTAAGGCCGGAAAACTGATCTTCCCCGTCGTACCTGTAATTCTTTAAAAGCGGATTATCGGACAGAACTTCAAAGGGCATCCCGTTGCATATCTCAGCAAGTGTAAATACCTGAAATATCCAGTTAGTCCCATTTGTGTATCTGTACCTGAATTTTATTACCCTGTTCATCGTTGATCTTTAAATTTGTTATCAAAATAGTTTACATAATCAGTGAAAACATTCTTCCCCGTTATCACCCACCACACAAGTGAGATGAAAAACATCGGAATAACGGTTACTACAAAAATCAGCCGGTGGGTCATGGTTGTTGTTTAAACTATTTAATCAATATGGGTTATTCTACAAAGCCGTCGTTCCAGTGGCCGAGGTAAAGAATACCATCATTCCTATCAGAATCGTATGCATAAATCAAATCCTGATTTTGATTATTGTATCCTTTGCAAATAAGCTCAATGTTGTCGTATTTACTTGGAGGTGTATTTGAGGATACAAATGTGCTCATACATATAAACTTCACAAATTCAATTGGCTTTCCTTTCTTTTCAGATTCCGGCTGACCGAGTACAATACATTTTGTTGCCATAGATTTAGTTGTTTTTAGTAAAAGATTGTTTTTAAGCGGGTTATTCATAGTGTTGGGATGGATGGAAGGATGTTTTGTTACTTATTTTCTTTAGACTCGATTAGCAACTTAAAGTCCGAATACATTTTTTAGCAGGGCTTTGATCCCCGCACCTTCTTCATCTGTATTGTCCATCAGGCTTTCACCACATCCACCCCAACTCTATGTTTGTAACATAATAAAAAATATGGCTGGGCATTTCTAAGTGCCATAAATAATCATGGAGGCTTTACTCTCCTCGCCCTAAGGGAAATTTATTTTGATTATCTATCTTACCGTAAACAACCGTTCTCTTAGCAGAACTGTAATTTTCCGTTCAATACCTCCATATTTCTATGGTACAGCGAAGTACTTATTACTGTTTACATTCAGCAGCCAATTATTTTAACAAAGAACTAATTATTGCGTCGGGGTCTGGACTCGAACCAGAAACCTGCCAAAAGAACTATACTGTACGATATAGTTTAGGGAGTCGAACCCAATGTTGCCAATTACACCAACCCGACATAAAAGAACTAAGTGTACTACTAATCCTCCCCTCCTTTTCAAAATCTCAAAACAAAGGTAAGGGAAAATAATCCATACTTCCAAACTTTCTTAAAAATATTTTCCTTGTTTATTTAAAAACTTTGTTTTACCTTTGTCTTAAATGACTAAAATTATGGAAGAAATAGTGCTTACAATACCAGAACAGATAAGAAGGGCTTTGGACGGAAGAACCCAACGCTGGCTTTCTTTCGAGGTTAAAATAGCAGAGCCAGAACTGTCTAAAAAAATGAAAGGGCATATTGATTTTACCCCAGAAGAATTGGCTAAAATTGAAGAAAGATTAAATTTTAAAATTAATCAATAAATGTATTCTGTATATAAAATAACCAATATTATTAATGGAAAATCTTATATTGGATTGAGCGAAAATCCTAATAGTAGATTTTTTTTACATCTTAGTAATTCTAATAGTGCGTCTTTAAAAAGAGCGGTTAAAAAATACGGGAAGTCTAATTTTTCATTATCCATATTAGAATCTGGGATTAAATATAAAGATGAGGGGAGGGTGATTGAAGACTTTTATATGTATAGTAACCATACTATATATCCTTATGGGTATAATACAAGATGCAACAGGGCGCTTCTTTATAAAAAAGGGCAACAATTTTCTGAAAAAATAAGACCATTATTAAATGGCATTAAATATCCATTTACGACAATGGCTAAGGAAACAAATATACCATTAAGTAGAATACGCCTTATTTTTGGTTATAGCCTCCGTTTGCCAACAGAAGAAGAACAGGAGTTAATATGCAAATTTGTAGATACTGATTTTATCCCGATTAAATTATTAGATTAAAGCAAACGAATTATTAGGGACAAATTTTACTAAATGAGATTTTGCGAAGCATCAAATTGTTCTCGTCCTGTTTTTGGCACAGATAAAAAAACACGAACAGGATATTGCAAATTACACCAATACCTTAGAACAGATATTGATAAGGATGGAATAGTTGCAAGAGCCATAAAAAAACAAAGAAAAAACGCAGTAATAAAAGACGGTAGGGCATTAAGGGTTTTAGCGGTTACTGATGATGGGAATAGGGAAATGGCAGAAAAGCACAAAACTAAGTCAGAATTACTAAGGGAGGCGGATAGGCTATTTTCACAATTTATACGCAATAGGGATGCGGATAAAAATGGGAATATTGCTTGCGTGTGTTGTGGAAAGATTTATAACTTAGAGCAAGTGGATAAGGAAGGGAAGAAAATTGTGCAGCCGCTTCACTTCATTGATAGAGGCGTTTATTCACTAAGATTTGATGAAGATAACTGCCATGCCGGATGTTCCTATTGCAACTTGGATATGCACCTGAATAAAAATGGCTTTGCTTACAGAAGATACCTTGAATTTATGAACATGACCTACGGGGAAGAAATAGTAGCAGAAATGAGTTTAGCCCATAGGAAAATAAATAAAATTACAGAACAACAATTACGAAACGTCATAGAACACTATTCAACACACATAAAGTAAAACATAAGAGATATGAAAGAATGGGAAATATGGAGCGAAGGTTATTCTGCAACAGGGGAACATAGCGGAGCGCATTTTCATGGTAAATTCCCCGGAGAAACATTTGATGATGCAGTAGAGTATGCAAATAAACATCATAAATTAGGGGCTGAACGAAATGGTAGGAATAGGTACATTAATGATGCTTATTACGCCCAACGAAAAAGCAATTGGAATATTTGGGCTTGTAATTTATTTGATAATGAAAAAGATGCAAGAAAATCATTTGGATAACAATTAAACCCCCAACACACAATGAAACAAAACATTTACTATTTATTCCCCGGAGAAGGGATTGAGAGCGAACAAGAATTTGATTGGATTGAATGTACTGAACAACAACTTTGATTATTATTAACTTTTAAAACTATAATTACCATGTTTAACTTTAGAAAAAAAGCGCAGCAATTAAACCAAGAAATTAAGCGGGCATTTGAACCTGCAAAAGACTCTAATACATTAATAGCAGAAATACATGAAGAGTTTGATAGTTCTACCGAAAGGCTATTGAATGAAGCAAAAGGTATTTTGGCCAAATCGACAAATACTGATAAAGGGGAAGCGTTGCGAAAACTTGGGTTTACTAATTCTAAGCCATCCGTAGAAGCCGCATTGGATATTAAAATAAAAAAAGAAAAACAAGAACTGGCAGAAAATATTCAATACTTTCAACAATGGTATCCAAACAATAAATATATAACAGAAGCAGAAGTAGAAAAAATATGTAAAAAGTATGGATTGCTTTGCGGGGAAGCACAATATTATATTGGGGATGTTCCCGATAAAAATGTTCAAGAGATGGCCTGTTTTAAATTAAGAGAAAAAGACTGTATTGTACATGAATTGGGATGGTTTAAACGTGAAAATAGTATTGCTGGGTATTCGTTTTTTATGTCATGCTTACCTGGTGAAGGACAATATGGTTGGATACAACAAGGGGCACGATTTATGGGTATGTTAAATATTGAATCAGATACTACAAAAAAACATCACTACGAACGCCCATCATTTAAAATATGTGCTACCGTAAAGGATTTTGATACAAACAATATGCGAATAGATAAAGGATACCGCCTTGAACAAAACTTGCCAGACCCAATAGTATTGCAACCAGTTAAGGGCGGCTATTTAATTGTTTCAAAATGGGGTTTGCCAGAGGAAGCAAATAATGAATTGATAAACGAAAAGCTAAACTAACCATCCACAATAAACCAAACTTAAAATCACAAAGGAAAGGGGCTTACCTCTAAACCACAAAAAAATAACACATGAAAAAACTATTAATCTACTCATTAGGTATAATTGCCTTTGGTATTTTGCTTTCTCAAACCATTCCACCCCAACAAGAAAAGGAGCCAATAGTAAAACTTACAGTAGGTGAATGGTCGTCCGTTCTAAAAGGGGTTGCCGAGCTTCCTTTAAAAGAAAGTCAAGGAATTTACATGAAAATAATCACACAAGTAAATCAACAACTGGATACTGTAAAAACTAAAAAGTAATAAATAAATAAAAAATCCTAATCTTTGTAAAACCATTTTTTAAAAACCTTGGGCCTAAAGAA
>CALJKL010000035.1 GCA_937973555.1 uncultured Flavobacteriales bacterium
ACGCTCTTCCGATCTGCCAAATCCAGTAGTAGACTGTATCGCCGGTACTGTACTTACACCCAAAACGTTCGAAATTATTCCACCTTCGCGCAAATTCATTCGTGCACCAAGCGTGGCCATTTCAATACCGTGTGTCGTTGCAGCCTCTACACGAATTTCACCAGTTTTTACGTCTCGAATGTTCTTTAGGAGCGCCGTGTCTTTAACGAGTAAGTGACCGCCTGTTTGCCCGAACACGATATCGATGGTGCAGTAAACTTTGAAGTCTGTTGTAGTGCCCGCTGGCACCTCGGCCGTCGTTAAAGAATCGTCGATAAAAAGAGTCCATGGCCCTTCAGCCGCCGCCGCAATCGCCTTGGTCTGGAGCATTTTATTCTCATTCCTGGCCAGAACCGTAAGCGCCCTTATGGCGTATTTGGCCTTCATAGAAAGCATGTTAAAACCCCTGAAATATTACCCTATTGGCCTTATAGGGTTTAAACTCCACTATGTCAATAGAATTAAGGGCCAATAGGTTATGGTCACCACTCTTTGAAAATAACAAAAACACCCATGCATATTATGGCAAACCCAAGTATGTGGTTCACCTTCACCGGCTCCCCCAGGTACAAAAATGAAAAGCCAACAAACACCGTAAGCGTTATCACCTCCTGAATGGTCTTCAGCTCAACGGCCGAAAAATGGCTGCTGCCCATGCGGTTGGCCGGCACCTGAAGGCAATATTCAAAAAACGCGATCCCCCAGCTTACCAGTATCACAATGAACAGCGGTGCCGCCTTATATTTTAAATGCCCATACCATGCAAAAGTCATGAATATGTTAGAAAGCACCAGAAGGCCGATTGTGGAATATTGTACAGGCATGATTTTTCGTGTTGATTATTATCTGTTTTATATCTTAACTGAAGCCTCAACTTAAACAACGGGGAAATCATGTTAAAAGAATTCAAAGAATTTATCTCACGCGGCTCAGTAATTGATCTTGCCGTAGGTATCATCATCGGCGCGGCTTTTACCGGCATCGTGAACTCACTTGTAAATGATGTTGTAATGCCCGTTATCGGCTACATCATGAGCGGCATAGATTTCTCCAACCTCTTCCTTCCGCTTGATGGCAACTGGGATTATAAGACAGCAAAAGATGCAAAAGCCGCTGGCACCGCAGTTATCAGCTACGGCATATTCATCAACGCAGTTGTGAATTTCGTAATTGTTTCATTCGTTATCTTCATGGTTGTTCGCAGCCTGAACAAACTGAAAAAACAACAGGCAGCAGCACCGGCCGTAAATAAAACCGAAATTCTGCTTGAAGAGATCCGCGATGCTCTGAAAGCGCAGAAAGCAAAAAAGCCAAAATCTAAAGACTAAGTGACTGCAAAATACATAACGGTCTATTCCACATTCGGCAGCGCGGAAAAAGCAGCAATTGCCGCCCGCGCGCTGGTGACGGAAAAACTTATAGCCTGCGCTAACATCATTCCGTCCGCAATTTCAGTATATAGCTGGAAGGGTAAAACGGAGGAAGGGCAGGAGGCTGTGATGTTCGCCAAGACGCAAAAAGCGCTGTTCGAAAAGGTAAAAGCCCGCATTCTGGAGCTGCATGATTATGAGGTGCCATGCATTGTAAGCCTTGAAATCAGCGGCGGAGACGAGAAATTCCTGCGCTGGATAGAAAAAGAGACGGCGGCTGAATAATTAACCCTTGACGTTTATTAAAGTGCTGGCTATTTTGCCGCCTCTTTATTAATAATTACCGAATATGATCCCGTAGCTCAGTCGGTAGAGCGACTGACTTTTAATCAGTAGGTCACAGGTTCGAATCCTGTCGGGATCACCACTAAAAAAGGCGCCTTTCTAGGCGCCTTTTTTAGTGCCGCTCCCTCCAGATTCAAACCTATTGGTTCGACAAAATTTCAGCAGAAATTTTGGACACCGCAGCAAAGCGAGGTGCCGCCCAACGGTGCGAAGCCAGCAGGCGCAGCATCAATCCTGTCGGGATTAGATTAGAAATATATTTAAGATATTTTTGAGGTACTACTTGAAAAACAAATAATATTTCATATTTTGAATGGTCAAATGTTTGAAAAAATTGTAGTAAGAAGATCCGCGCAGAACACAGTTGTAACGCTTGGCGAAATTGCTGAAGCAATGCTGTTTTATAAAAGAGTACACTTGGTTTTGGATTACGGTGCCCTAGTGGGTTTAATTACATCAATGGGAGCAAGTAAACTATTAGACTTTTTAAGTAGAGATGATGTAACTGCAGTTTATTGCGATGGGTCTGTGGGAGTATATACAGATAACGGAGTTTTTAATAGACATGCTTTTACAAGCATGAGACCAGCTGGCAATCAAGAAACGGGACCTCTAAAGAAAAAAAAGGAAATCATACAATTTATATTTCAAGTTCAAGGTAAACTTGAGAAAAAAGCAGCTAGAAAAGCCGCAGAAAAGTTTGAAAAGTTAGTTCCGATTAAAAGTTTTGAAAGTAATTATTTTATAGAAGGTGGCCTAATTAAGGCAGCGGAAACTGATTTGCAGCAGGCGAATTTTGTAAATGAAGTTATTAGAACTTTGAAAAACGGAGGTTTAATTATCTATCCTTCCGATACGGTTTATGCATTAGGATGCGATATCAACAATCTAAAAGCCATGGAAAAGCTTGCAAGATTGAAAAACACCAGTCTAGAGAAAGCCCATTTTTCTATTATCTGTAACAATCTCAGTCATCTTTCAGAATTTACACGTCCCATAGAAACTTCCACTTTTAGGTTGCTGAAAAGCCATATCCCTGGACCTTTTACCTTTATTTTGGAAGCCAACAAAAGCCTTCCTTTGGCCTATAAAGGGAAAAAAACAGTCGGCATAAGGGTGCCGGATCATCCCATTCCGCAGTTGATTGTCGAAAAACTGGGCCATCCCATCGCATCTACTTCTATTAAAGATGACGACGAGGTGATAGAATACTCAACTGATCCAGAACTTATCGCCGAAAAGTATCAGGATTTGGTAGACATCGTCATCGATTCCGGTTATGGAGACAACATGGCCTCTACCATTGTAGACCTCACCAGTGGTGATCCAGAAATCATAAGAGAAGGAAAAGGGCAATTGTAGCTTTTTTTGGGCACCAAATTCCTGCTTTCCGCTTTATCTTTTTCTCCAAAGCATACCCGCTCCAAAAAGGATGCCGCTGCAATCAGGGGCGCAATTTTCGTCAATATTCACCATTGAAGCCATCAATTAAAATTTCATTAATTTTGCCTTTAAAATCAGACTTTTTAACATGAAACTCATTACTTCTCCGGCTAAATTAATGAATACCGATAATTCAACTGAATTATTAAAACCCAGCACCCCAAAATTCATAGAAGAAGCCACCCATATACATTCTTATCTTAAAGAAAAATCCCCGAAGTATCTTTCCGAACTCATGGAAATTTCAGCAAAACTAGCAGACGAAAACTGGCAGCGCAATCAGGTTTGGAAAAAAAATCCCACCGCAAAAAATTCTTGTCCGGCATTATTTGCCTTTACAGGAGAAGTGTACAGAGGCCTTGATGCTAAAACATTGGATAAAGACGCCGTAGATTACCTTCAGAAAAATCACAGAATCCTTTCCGGATTATATGGTTTGCTAAAACCTTCAGACAAAGTCATGTTATACCGTCTGGAAATGGGAAGAAACTTTGAGTTCGAAAACTACAAAAACCTCTATGAATTCTGGAGCGACAAAATCACGGAACAATTGAATTCTGAGCTTAAGAAAAATGAAATTCTTCTTAATTTGGCCAGCCATGAATACGGAAAAGTAGTCAACCGAAAAAAACTGAATAACCCTATTGTAGATGTAGAATTTTATCAGGTTCAGCCGGATGAAAAACTGAAAAACATAGTGGTCTACACCAAACATGCCAGAGGATTGGTGGCCCGTTTTTGTGCGCTTAACCAAGCCAAAACCTTAAATGATGTAAAAGCCTTTAACCTAGAAGGATACCTCATTAAAGAAGAACTTTCTACTCCTCGTAAACTGGTTTTTGTACGATAATGAATCTTTTAGAATTTAAAAGACATTTCAAAACAGAACTTTCAGAAATCTATTCAGAATCCGAAAGTGCTGAACTTTGTTCTATTTTCCTGTATGAAAAAATAGGGTTTGACAAGTTTCAGCAAAGAAGATTTTCTCACCAAGACCTTTTGCAGAGTGATGAAGAAGAACTTTTGGACATCGTTCATCAATTAAAGTCAGGGAAACCCTATCAGCAGATTCTAGGACATACAGAGTTTTATGGATTAAAATTTTGGGTCAATGAAAACGTGCTCATCCCACGCCCAGAAACTGAAGAACTACTTGAAATTGCCATTTCTGAAATCTCAAATCTCAAATCTGAAATCTCAAATCTTAAAATTCTAGATATCGGTACAGGAAGTGGCATTATTCCTATTACACTTAAAAAGCATTTCCCCGAAGCTGTGGTTTCAGCCATAGATATTTCTGAAAAGGTATTAGAATTGGCCAAAAAAAATGCGAAATTACACCAAACAGAAATTCATTTTATTACGGCAGATTACCTCAATACAGAATTGACGGAAAATTTTGACATCATCATTTCCAATCCACCTTATATAGGTATTGACGAAGAAATAGAAATTGCAGACTCCGTAAAAGAGTATGAGCCCAATATTGCCTTATTTTCTCCAACCAAAGATGCTTTGATTTTTTATAGAAAAATAGCCACTGACTGTCAAAAAAACCTCAACCCAAATGGATTATTCTTTCTGGAAATCAACCAAAAATTAGGACAGGAAACCTTGGATTTGTTTCAAGATTTTTCAGAAAAGAAACTCATGAAAGATTTATCAGACAATCACCGATTTATAATTGGGAAGAAATAATCTACCCTATCCTTTTCTTCACAAAGACCTGATACGACATATAGATTAATGGCAAAGCCATAATTCCCAAATAAAGAGCATTGCTTATTGCAGCCTCAGGGTTCTGTAGCAACGGCATATACCAAACCAAAAGCAGCACCTCCTAAATGGGCTGCATGACCTATATTATCATGAGGCCTAGGATTAAGCATCATATAAACGGAGTAACTGAAATATAAGGCTCCAAAAAGATAGCCTGGCAGAAAATTGACTTCTATTTCCTTAGGCGCATATGCTACAGCAGCAAATAAAATCCCTGATACTCCTCCACTGGCACCGATGGCAGAATACCAGCTTTGTTTTTTGTAGAGATAAAGGGAAAATAGGTTTCCTATAATGATGGAAGCAAAATAAATGATCAAAAACCCAGAAATACCATAGACATACAACACAATTGGGCCAAAGAAATAAAGCGCCAGCATATTAAAAAACAAATGTCCAAAATCTGCATGAAGAAAACCCGCAGTAAGGAGCCTGATGTATTCTTTACGCTGCTGAATGGCACTTACACTAAATTTGTATTTTTCAAAAATCTGAATGTTCTGAATACCAATCAGACTTATAATAACAGTAATCGCTATAATGATTAATAATACTGGGTGCATGTTTTGAATTTTAAATTACATTTATTCATCAAAAAGGCTACCAATTTGGCCTTCTTCAGGAATTTCTTCATTCATTTCTCCGATACCTTCTTCAGAAATTTCTTCCTCTTCAGGAATTTCTTCTTCCAAGGGCTCTGGAATGGTAACGTTGATGGCTTTCACCTTGTCTTTGGCGAACTGGTTCCCCATGGCCTTAATTCCTTTCACGGCAATAAATTCATCAATATTGATGACTTCCGGTTCTTTTTCTTTACCATTTTTGTCTTTGGCAAAAACTATTTCTGCGGTGCAATTATCCGAAGTTCCTACAAATTCTATGAAAGATTTAGGATGCTCTGAAGGCATAAAACCTTGAGGATTGGTGGTATTCTCTAACAAGAAACGCTTAATGAAATAGATCCCTTTTTCCCCGTCAAAATAAATACAGGTAACCGCCTGTTCCGGGTTCCATTTTTCAAGAATCAGGTATTCATCATCAAAACGGTTCATCAAGTCAAAAGTCACCAATTTGGCCTCTCCTTGTTGATTGACGGTTAAGATTTTATCATCTCCTTTGAAACTGCCCAAAAGCGTACCTCTGCCGTCTGCATTAAGACGACGCACAGTATCATCAAACCAAATTTTTCTTGGTGCCAAAGTAGAAACACCCTCTTCTTTGAGGTCTACTTTTTTCACTGCATATTTGGTTACCAGATTTCCTCTGGAATCACGGCCTTTGATAGCCAGTTCTGAGAAATCGATATCTATTTTGTTTTTTCTTACTCTAGAGTTCGGTTTTAATAGAACGGATACCACTTCGGCCTCTCCATTAGGATTGGCAGAGAAATAGAGCACCTCAGACCCTTTTTTGTCTGATGCCAGTTTGTATTCATTATTTCTGATCACCCCAGTCACAAAGAAACGCTTCATGTAATATGGGCCGTCTTTACCTTCGCGGTAAATCATGTTGTATACAGTACGTTTATCAGATTTTTTGAAAACGCCTACATGGAGAATATCTTTTCCTACGAAAGTTTTTCCTTCTACTTTATTTACCAACATCGCACCATCTTTTCTGAAGGTAATGATGTCGTCTATGTCTGAACAGTCGAACACATATTCATCCTTTTTAAGGGAAGTACCTATGAACCCTTCCTCACGGTTGACATAGAATTTTTCGTTTGCCAAGACTACCTTCGTAGCATCAATGGTATCGAAAATTCTGAGTTCTGTCTTACGTTCTTTGTCTTTTCCGTATTTCTTTTGGATATTGGTAAAATAATCAATAGCATAAGTAATAAGGTTTGCCAAATGATGTTTTACTTGCTCCATTTTTCCTTCTAAAGCCAAGATATTTTCTTCTGCTTTATCACGGTCATAACGGGAAATACGCATGAAAGGAAGTTCCGTTAATTTGATGATATCATCTACGGTAACCTCACGCATTAATTTTTTGGTGAAAGGCTTCAATGCTTTATCAATAGCTGCATACACCTCATCTTTAGAAGCTTTTCCTTTAATTTCTTGGTAGATTTCATTTTCAATGAAGATTCTTTCCAATGAAGCGAAATGCCATTTTTCTTCGAGTTCATGAAGCTCGATTTCCAACTCTTTTTTGAGCAAAGAAACCGTATGGTCTGTATTTTTCTTTAAGATATCAGAAACGGAAAGGAATTCTGGCTTATCACCAACAATAACACAGGCATTAGGAGAAATAGACACCTCACAATCTGTGAAGGCGTATAAAGCATCTATTGTTTTATCTGGCGACACATCATTATTCAAGTGAATGTTGATTTCTACCTGATCCGAAGTATTGTCTTCAATTTTTTTAATCTTGATTTTTCCTTTTTCATTGGCCTTAATGACACTATCTATTAAGTCACCAGTATTTTTAGAAAAAGGAAGTTCTGTAATGCAAAGGGTATTTTTATCCTTTTGGATGATTCTGGCTCTGGCTCTTAGTTTCCCACCACGTTGTCCATCATTGTAGTTGGTAACATCTAGCATCCCAGCGGTTTGAAAATCTGGATAGAGTTCGAATTTTTTCCCTTTCAAGTATTTTATGGAAGCATCTATCAACTCATTGAAGTTGTGCGGCATAATTTTGGTAGAAAGCCCTACCCCAATTCCTTCTACACCTTGTGCCAACAACAAAGGAAACTTCACCGGCAAATCTATCGGTTCATTGTTTCTACCGTCATAAGACTTAGACCATTCTGTTGTTTTAGGATTAAAGACCACCTCTAAAGCAAATGGCGTAAGCCTTGCTTCAATATAACGCGCTGCTGCTGCAGAGTCTCCGGTGTAGATGTTTCCCCAGTTTCCTTGGGTATCTATCAACAATTCTTTTTGGCCAATCTGCACCATGGCATCGGTAATAGAAGCATCACCATGGGGGTGATATTTCATCGTATTCCCCACCACATTGGCTACCTTATTGTATCTGCCGTCTTCCAGCTCTCTCATAGAGTGCATAATTCTACGTTGTACAGGCTTGAAACCATCAAAGATAGACGGTATTGCCCTGTCTAGAATTACATAAGAAGCATAATCTAAAAACCAATCTTTATACAGGCCCGAAACTTTCTTCAGGGACTCTTCTTTGTGTCCGTTTTCTTCCATTATTAACTTTGCATTTTGCCTTCTCTGTTAGCCTCTTTATTTGCGGCGATAATCTTTTTTAAAGAAAATTTCAAATCGTTGACATCTTTATCTGAAAGATATGAAATATCATATTTTAACAAGGCAACATGATCTTTTTTGCTTTTAATTTTTATAAATAATCTTTTGAAAATGATTGCATTCACCACATCAAAAGATAATATTTTGTATTTCGGAAATTCATCTCTTATTTCTTTACCTAAAAAAGGAAGAATATGGCTGTTTCTGAAGTTTAAAACCTCTCCTTCACTGTCATATTCAAAAATTTCTTTTCCACGCAGCAGATAAACCAAAAAGACAACTACAGGAAAAACAATAAAAAGAATACTTTCATTTCCAAAAAGATTTAATCTTGTCTTTTCCAAGATAAAAGCGGCGATTCCGCCAATCAACATCAGGTTAACAAGCGTTAAAATAAAATTGTAAAAATTAACTCTTTTTTTGTTGCTAAATCTCATGATGATTAATTGTCTTCTTCTGTTTCAGCAGCTGATAAAACTTCTTTTTTCTCAATATCAGGATCTTCTACAACCAGATTTTCTAAGATAAACTGCTGTCTGTCTGGTGTATTTTTACCCATGTAAAATTCTAAAAGATTATCAATAGTACTGTCTTTACCCACAACTACAGGTTCTAACCTGATATCTTTGCCGATGAAGTGTTTGAATTCATCCGGAGAAATCTCTCCCAAACCTTTGAATCGGGTAATTTCAGGATTTTTGCCCAATTCGTTCAATGCATTTACTCTTTCTTCTTCAGAATAACAATATCTGGTTTCTTTCTTATTTCTCACCCTGAAAAGAGGTGTTTGTAGGATATACAGGTGACCGTTTTTAATCAAATCCGGGAAGAACTGAAGGAAGAAAGTAATCATCAACAAACGGATGTGCATCCCATCCACATCGGCATCAGTAGCAATCACCACATGATTATATCTTAAATCTTCTAGGCTATCTTCAATATTAAGCGCAGCCTGAAGCAGGTTGAATTCTTCGTTTTCGTAAACAATTTTTTTGGTGAGCCCATAGCAGTTCAATGGTTTTCCTTTCAGGGAGAACACTGCTTGGGTCTCTACATCTCTGGATTTGGTGATAGATCCGGAAGCAGAATCCCCTTCGGTAATGAAAATCATGGTTTCAGATTTTCTTGCCGCCTTTTGGTCGTTATAATGCTGTCTGCAGTCTCTTAATTTTTTATTGTGAAGAGAAACCTTTTTGGCTCTTTCTCTTGCCAGTTTTTGGATGCCCGAAAGCTCCTTACGTTCTCTTTCAGAAACGATGATTTTCTTATAAATCGCTTCGGCAATTTCAGGATTTTTGTGTAGGAAATTATCCAGTTTATTTTTCAGAAAATCAATAATGAAAGTCCTTACCGTAGGGCCATTGGGACCAATGTCGTTAGAACCTAATTTGGTTTTGGTTTGAGATTCGAAAACCGGCTCTTCTACATTAATAGAAACCGCAGCAATGATAGACTTACGAATATCTGCCGCTTCGAAATTTTTATTAAAAAACTCTCTTATCGTCTTTACATAAGCTTCACGGAAGGCATTAAGGTGTGTCCCTCCTTGCGTGGTATTCTGTCCGTTTACGAAAGAGAAATAGGTCTCAGTTTGAGATTTGTCAGAATGCGTAATAGCCACCTCTATATCATCTTCCTTCAGGTGAACAATAGGATACAGAATATCGCTTTCTAGTTCTTCTTCCAATAAATCTTTTAAACCGTTTTCAGAATAATAGGTTTCTCCGTTAAAGATAATTTTCAAACCAGGATTCAGATACGCATAGTTGCGGAGCATACGCTCGATGTATTCTTTTCTGAATTTATAATGCAGGAATATGCTGTGATCTGGCACAAAAGAAATTTCGGTACCGTTGCGGTCTGAAGTATCTGTTTCAGGATGGTTTTCGGTGATATTACCACGAGAAAACTCTGCTACCTTCATCTTCCCATCACGGAAAGATCTTACTTTAAAATAATCTGAAAGAGCATTTACCGCCTTGGTACCTACCCCATTGAGCCCCACAGATTTTTTGAAGGCCTTAGAATCATACTTACCTCCGGTGTTCATTTTGGAAACGGCATCAACAACCTTTCCCAAAGGGATACCCCTTCCGAAATCACGGATGGTAACCTTACCTTCATCTACTTTTATTTCGATTCTTTTACCAGCCTTCATACGGAATTCGTCGATAGAGTTATCGAGGATTTCCTTTAACAAAATGTAAATACCGTCGTCTGCTGAAGAACCATCTCCCAGTTTCCCGATATACATACCCGGGCGGAGACGGATGTGCTCTTGCCAATCGAGCGTCCGAATATTGTCCTCTGAGTAATTTACCTGTACATTCTCACTCATAAATTTTCCTGCTTTCTAGATTTAATGATTAGAAAATCAATAACTCACAAATTTAAAGAAACAAATGATATAGAAAAAATTTTGTGGAAAAGTTTTTAAACTGATCACATAAAATATGATTTCAAATATTTATTGAAAGAATTTGCACTTATTTTTAGACAATTGTCATTAAAAAAACGGACAAAATGCCCGTTTTAAATTCAAAAAATTTTGAAATGTTTTTAGAAAAGGTTTATCCATTTTTCATATTCTGTTATGAAACTCTTTAAAAATTTTTCAGTTCCCTCTACCAAAGTTCCGTCTTCATTAAGGAGTTTATTAACATTTCCTATATAAGCCTCTGGTTGTTGCATCACCGGAATATTGAGAAAAACCATGGTCTGGCGAATGTGATGATTAGAACCAAAACCACCAACAGCACCGGGTGAAACCGTTATCACAGCACCAGGTTTCTTATCCCAAACACTTTGTCCATAAGGCCTGGAGCCTATATCAATAGCATTTTTCAGTACTCCGGGTATGCTTCTGTTATATTCCGGAGAGACAAAAAGCACTCCGTCTGAATCCCTTATTTTATCCCTAAAAGCCAACCATTCTGCAGGCGGAATGGCATCCAAATCTTCGTTGTAATGTGGTAGATTTCCAATTTCGATAATTTCCATCTGCAAGGCTTCTGGAGCCAATTGCATCAGTTTATTTGCGATCTTTCTGTTAAAGGATTCCTTGCGAAGGCTCCCTACCAAAACTGCTATTTTTTTCATATTCATCTTTTTAAAATTTATCTAATGTAAGAAAAATGAATTTTGAAAAATCTGATTTTGAAGAGTTTAACAAAAATTTAGCATAAAAAAACGCTCCCAAAATCTGAGAGCGTTTCACTTATCATATATTCATTTTATACATTAAATCTGAAATGCATTACATCTCCGTCATTAACGATATATTCTTTTCCTTCTACAGAAAGTTTTCCGGCTTCTTTTACCTTGGCTTCAGAACCATAAGTAACAAAATCATCATATTTGATTACCTCAGCACGGATGAAACCTTTTTCGAAATCGGTATGGATTACTCCGGCAGCTTGTGGCGCCGTCCAACCTTTTTCTATGGTCCAAGCTCTTACTTCTTTTACCCCAGCCGTGAAATACGTCTGAAGATGAAGCAAGTCGTAAGCCTTTCTGATCAAACGGTTTACACCAGGCTCTTCTAGACCTAATTCTTCCAAGAACATCTGTCTTTCTTCAAAAGTTTCCAGTTCATTGATATCTGCCTCTATCTGTGCCGCTAAAACTACCACTTCTGCCCCTTCTCCTTTAGCCATTGCTTCAATTTTAGCAATCCAGTCGTTTCCGTTTTTGATAGAGTTTTCATCTACATTACATACGTATAATACCGGCTTTTTGGTCAACAAATGAACCTCATCAATAATAGGCTTAGTGAAATCGTCTACCGGAAATTCTCTGGCATTCTTACCGTCTTCTACAAATTTTTGCAAATTCTGAAGCGTTTCATATGTTAAGATATCTTCCTTCTTCCCGGATTTGATGAACTTCTTTGCCTTATCTACTGCTTTACCTAGCGTTTCTAAGTCCTTCAGCTGTAATTCTATATCAATGATTTCTTTATCTCTTAATGGGTCTACCGAACCTTCTACGTGAACAATATTTCCATTATCAAAACATCTCAATACATGGATAATAGCCTCACATTCTCTGATGTTGGCTAAGAATTGATTGCCCAATCCTTCTCCTTTAGATGCTCCTTTTACCAAACCGGCAATATCCACAATTTCTACCACGGCAGGTAAAACTCTTTCTGGATTGACCAATTTTTCGAGTTCAAAAAGCCTTTTATCCGGTACAGAAACCGTTCCTAAGTTAGGTTCTATAGTACAAAAAGGATAGTTGGCAGATTGCGCCTTGGCGTTGCTTAAACAGTTAAATAAGGTTGATTTACCTACATTCGGCAAACCTACAATTCCACATTTCATTTTTTATGTATTTGAAATTTGAAGTAAAAAATTATTTTGCGTTTCTTTCTGCACGTTTTCTGTCTTCTTCAGAAAGGATTTTCTTACGCATTCTGATGAAGTTTGGCGTTACTTCTATGCTTTCGTCTGCCTGTATGTATTCCATACATTCTTCTAGTGAAAACAAAGTTTTTGGGGCAATATTTCCATCCTTGTCTTTCCCAGCAGCACGCATGTTATTCAATTGTTTTGCTTCTACAATATTTACCACCAAATCGCCAGGTTTGTTTTGTTCACCAATAATCATCCCTGCATAAATTTCTTCTCCCGGATCTACAAAAAACTTCCCTCTATCTTGTAATTTTGCAATAGAGTATTCTGTACATGGACCTTGAGTTTTAGAAATCAACACTCCATTATTTCTTCCTGGAATTGCTCCTTTGAAAGGCTTGTAATCTACAAAACGGTGTGCCATAATCGCCTCACCTGCAGTAGCCGTCAACATCTGAGAACGCAACCCGATTAATCCTCTCGAAGGAATTTCGAATTCCATATGCTGCATTTCGCCTTTAGTTTCCATAATATGAAGATCCCCTTTTCTCTGAGTAGCCAAGTCGATTACTCTAGAAGCATATTCTTCTGGTACGTCTACTACCAAAGATTCATAAGGTTCATGGCTTTCTCCGTCAACATCATGCAAAATTACCTGTGGCTGCCCAATCGTCATCTCGTATCCTTCTCTTCTCATGGTTTCAATTAAAACTGATAAGTGAAGAATCCCTCTACCAAAAACCAAGAAGGTATTGGCATCTTCGGTTTGTTCTACTCGTAAAGCCAAATTCTTTTCTAATTCTTTTTCTAATCTTTCTTTAAGGTGGTTAGAGGTAACATATTTACCGTCTTTCCCGAAGAAAGGTGAATTATTGATAGAGAACGTCATGTTCAAGGTAGGCTCGTCTATAGAAAGTCTGGTCAATGGCTCTGGATTTTCTAAATCCACGAAAGTATCACCAATCTGGAAGGCATCAAAACCTACCACCGCACAGATATCTCCCGCCTGAACTTCTGAAACTTTCTTCTTGCCTAATCCTTCGAAAACATATAGTTCTTTAACTTTTCCTTTTAAAATATTTCCATTTTCCTGTGCTAAACCAATCCATTCAGATTCTTTCACAGAACCTCTGGTTACTTTTCCTACGGCAATTCTTCCCAAGAAAGAAGAATAATCTAAAGAGGTTACCTGCATTTGCAAGTTTCCTTCTTCTACTACCGGTGCAGGAACGTGTTGTAAAATTCCGTCTAATATCGGTAAGATGTTATCTGTTTGCTCCAACGATGTGTTGAACCATCCTTGTTTAGATGAACCATAGAACGTAGGGAAATCCAACTGCTCTTCTGTAGCATCTAAGTTGAAGAACAAATCAAAAACCTGATCATGAACCTCATCAGGACGACAGTTTTCTTTATCAACCTTGTTGATGACCACAATTGGCTTAAGGCCTAATTCTAGAGCCTTATGCAATACGAAACGTGTCTGTGGCATTGGCCCTTCAAAAGCATCTACCAACAAAATTACACCGTCTGCCATTTTCAAAACCCTTTCTACCTCTCCCCCGAAATCGGCGTGACCAGGGGTATCAATAACGTTGATTTTGGTATCTTTATAGGTTACCGAAATGTTTTTAGAAAGAATGGTAATCCCTCTTTCTCTTTCCAAATCGTTGTTATCCATAATTAACTCTCCTGATTCCTGATTTTCGCGGAATACATTGGTAGCATGGATGATTTTATCAACCAAAGTAGTTTTACCGTGGTCTACGTGAGCAATAATTGCGATGTTTCTGATATTTTGCATAGATAAATTTTACGGGTGCAAAAGTAGTGATTTAAATTGAGATTGGAAAGGGCTAAAGGGAAAGTTTAATTTATTATTAATCAATATTTTATATTAAAATCAAAACTTTAAAATTGTTTCTCTTTTGCAATTCTATTATTTTAGCGCTTCTAAAAATTAGAACATGACCCTTGAAAAATACATCCAGGAAAAGCTTCAACTTCCTCTAAAAAGTATAGAAAACACGCTTCAACTCTTATCTGAAGACTGCACCATCCCCTTCATTGCCCGCTACCGTAAGGACAAAACCGGCAATTTGGATGAAGTAGCCATCGAACAGATTTCTAAACTCAGCAAACAGTTTCAAGAAATCCTGAAAAGAAAAGAAAGCATTCTAAAATCTATTGAAGAACAGAATGCTTTATCGCCAGAACTTCAGCAAAAAATAGAACAGAGTTTTGATTTACAAGAGTTGGAAGACCTTTACCTTCCCTACAAAAAACGCAAAAAAACAAAAGCTGACACCGCGAGGGAAAAAGGACTGGAACCTTTGGCCAAAATCATCATGAGTCAAAAATCTGATGATGTAGACTATTTGGCGTCCAAATACATCAGTGCCGAAGTAGCAGATGAAGACGAAGCCCTGCAAGGCGCAAGAGACATCATTGCCGAATGGCTCAATGAAAACCTCTATATTCGAAAAAACCTCAGAAGGCTTTTCCAAAGAAAGGCTGTTATTTCTTCCAAAGCGGTAAAAGCCAAAAAAGAGGAAGAGGATGCCCAAAAATTTTCCCAATATTTTGAATGGGAAGAACCCTTGAACAAAATGCCTTCTCATAGACTTTTGGCCATGTTGCGTGCAGAACATGAAGGCTTTGTAAAAATCTCGGTATATGTAGAAAAAACAGAAGCCATAGACCTTATGGAAAATGCTGCTATTAAAGGAAATAACGCCGCTTCAAAACAGGTAGAGCTGGCTATTGCCGACAGTTATAAAAGATTATTGGAACCTGCCATTTCCAATGAAGCCTTGCAGGAAGCCAAAGAAAAAGCAGATATCAAAGCTATAGATATTTTTGCCGAGAACCTTCAACAATTGCTTTTGGCGGCACCTTTGGGAGAAAAAAGAATTTTGGCTATTGACCCAGGTTACAGAACCGGATGCAAAGTTGTTTGTCTTGACGAAAAAGGTGACTTGTTGCACAACGAAACCATCTATCCTCATGCGCCACAAAACGAAACAGGGATGGCAATGAAAAAAATCCGCTCTATGGTGAATGCTTATAACATAGAGGCCATTTCCATAGGCAACGGAACAGCCAGCCGCGAAACTGAACAGTTTATCAAAAAAATTGGCTTCGACAGAGATTTGCAGGTTTTTGTTGTTTCCGAGGCCGGTGCCTCTGTCTATTCTGCAAGCAAGATCGCAAGAGAAGAATTTGGGAATTATGATGTTACCGTTCGCGGAGCGGTTTCTATTGGGAGAAGGCTTTCGGATCCATTGGCAGAACTGGTAAAGATAGATCCCAAATCCATTGGCGTGGGACAATATCAGCATGATGTAGACCAAACCAAACTGAAGGAAGAATTGGATAATACCGTTATAAGATGCGTAAACTCTGTGGGCATCAACCTCAATACCGCCAGTAAATCTTTGTTGAGCTATGTTTCTGGAATTGGGGAGAAAATGGCCGAAAACATTGTCAACTACAGAGCAGAAAATGGCGCCTTTACCGAAAGAAAACAGCTCAAAAAAGTTCCACGATTGGGCGAAAAAGCCTACCAACAAGCAGCAGCCTTCGTAAGGGTGAAAAATGCTAAAAATCCTTTAGACAATTCTGCGGTGCATCCTGAAGCCTATGGTTTGGTAGAAAAAATGGCCAAAGATTTAGGTTTAAAAACCGAAGACCTTATTGCCAACAAAGAAAAAATAGACCAAATCACCCCAGAAAAATATGCAACCGAAGACATTGGAATTTTGGGCATCAAAGATATTTTAAAGGAATTGCTAAAACCCGGCCTAGATCCAAGAAAATCAGCGAAAGTTTTTGAATTCGATCCTTCTGTAAAAACCATTAAAGACCTTAAGCCAGGTATGATACTTCCTGGCATCGTGAATAACATTACCGCATTTGGTTGTTTTGTGGATGTAGGCATTAAGGAAAGTGGATTGGTTCATATTTCCCAACTAAAAGATGGCTATGTTTCGGATGTGAATGAAGTGGTGAAACTCCACCAGCATGTTCAGGTAAAAGTAATGGAAATAGACGAACAGAGAAAAAGAATCAATCTGAGTATGATTTTATAATAAAAGCGACCTTATCGGTCGCTTTGTATTTTTATAAACTATGTAAATATTGATAAATTTCGTCCTTCAAATGAACCCTTTTTTTCCTCAAATCCGTAAGGTGTTCGTCTGTAGTATGGTTCTGCTCACCTTCTTCATAATGTTGGATGAGTGCATTCACCTCTTCATAATTTACGTACATTTTTCTGAATTGCTCATCATCCGCTTTTAAAATTACGATTTGATCCATATATTCAGGGAATTCGTGAGTTAAAGTATGGTTTTCCATGACGTTAAAATTTTAATGGTTTGAATTCTTTTTTTAATACATTAAAATTAAAACAAAAAAGACAATTTTCAAATATGAAAATTGTCATTAAAAGAAGATAATAAACTTCAAAAATTCAAAGTTTGAAAAAGTGACTTCAGAAGGATTCGAACCCTCATTCTCGGAGCCGAAATCCGATGTTCTATCCGTTGAACTATGAAGCCAATTGATTTGAGATTGAAGATTTGAGATTGAAAATCTTGAATTCATAATCCTTTGCAAAAATAACCCTCTTTTCGCTAAAAAACAATTCCATAGAAGATAAAACTGATATTGCCGAAACTTTATGTTTGAACCTAAATAAAATCGCAACTTTTTTAAGTTTTTTATTTACATTTGTTTTTTTCAATTTAAAATGACATTCATGAGGCAACTTTTCAGAAAGAAAAACATCAACAGTTTTAGCGGAGATTCAGGGGAAAATGAAGAAGGTAGCCACCTAAAACGAATATTGAGTGTAAAAGATCTTACTTTCTTTGGAATTGCCGCCATTATTGGTGCAGGGATTTTCAGCACTATAGGGAGGGCATCTTTTGATGGTGGACCAGCCGTAAGTTTGTTATTTCTATTCGTGGCCGTTGCTTGTGTTTTCACTGCATTGTGCTATGCTCAGTTTGCCTCAATGATACCCGTTAGTGGCAGTGCTTACACCTATGCTTATGCCTCTTTAGGCGAAATTTTCGCCTGGATTATTGGTTGGGCTTTGATTTTGGAATATGCTGTTTCTAATATGGTAGTGGCCATTTCATGGTCAGAATATTTCACCTCCATGTTGGAAGGATTTGGCATCCATTGGCCGAAATGGCTAGCTATAGATGCAGGATCTGCTTCTAGAGCTTATGAACAAGTACTTCATGCGGATGCAAAGGCAGATTTACCAAGCAATATTATTGCTGCTGCCAAAACCTACGAAGCCTCTCCTATTATTGCCGGTCATCATATATTATTTGACTTACCTGCCGGTTTGATTACCGTTCTTATCACCTCGTTGGTGTACATTGGCATCAGAGAATCTAGAAACGTAAGCAATGCTCTGGTTTTATTAAAATTGGGTATTATCGCCTTGGTAATTGGCGCTGGAGCTGTTTTTGTAAAACCGGAAAACTGGTCTCCTTTTGCGCCTAATGGTGTGGGAGGAATCCTGAAAGGTGTTGCCGCCGTATTCTTTGCTTTTATTGGTTTCGATTCTATTTCTACTACTGCCGAAGAATGCAAAAACCCTCAAAGGGATCTACCAAAAGCCATGATCTATTCTCTTATTATATGTACTATTCTGTATATTTTAATTTCTTTTGTTTTAACAGGAATGGTGAATTACAAAGAACTAAGAGTAGATGATCCTTTGGCATTTGTTTTCGGAAAAGTAGGCATGAATTTTATTGCCGGCGTTATCTCCGTAAGTGCCGTAATCGCCATTACCAGTGCTTTATTGGTATACCAGATTGGGCAACCAAGAATCTGGATGACAATGAGTAGAGACGGACTTTTGGGGAAAAAATTTGGTGAAATCCATCCTAAATTTCAAACACCAGGTTTCTCTACCATTATTACAGGACTTTTGGTGGGTATACCTGCCATGTTTCTGGATATGCAGTTTGTGGTAGACCTTACCAGTGTTGGGACATTTTTTGCGTTTATTATGGTTTGTTCCGGGATTTTGTATCTTGATTATATGGGATACAGCAAAACAGCTAAATTCAAAATTCCTTACATCAATGGAAGATATCTGGTAGGCTTGCTTCTTGTAGCTGTATCAACATTAATTTATACAAATTTTTCATCAATTGAAATTCAACAGATCATCTCAGAAAAGCCTCTATTAATATTGTTCGGTCTTATATGGCTGGGGTTATCTATTGCTTCTTTTAAATATAAATTTTCAATGATTCCTATCCTTGGCATCCTTTTTAATTTATATTTGATGACAGAATTGGGATGGTCTAATTGGTTGATGTTTACCATTTGGTTATCCATCGGATTGGTCATTTATTTCGTATATGGAAGAAAAAATAGTAAACTGAACCTTCAAAATATTTTAAACGATGTCTGATAGAATTAAAACTTATGAAGAGTTCTATCAATTTTATTTGACAGAACACCGCAATAAAACCAGCAGATTACTGCATTTTATTGGCACTTTCTTGTTTTTTATAATGTTATTATACATTGTCTATACCGCAGAATACAAATTATTTTGGACGCTGCCGGTCATAGGCTATGGATTTGCTTGGGTGGGGCATTTTTTCTTTGAGAAAAACAAACCTGCCACCTTCAAATATCCGCTTTGGTCTTTAATATCCGACTTTAAATTATTTTTTGAAATCCTTACCGGTAAACAAAAGATTAATTCATAAAAAAATCCCGAGCAATACTCGGGATTTTTTTTATTCATGAGAATGCTGTGAAGGAGGTTTAGGTAACTTACCTTTATCTGCTTCTTCCAATTTATTGGCAGCTGTCATTGCTATCATCATATCATTCAGCATGTTACTGGCTGCGGTAGGCGAATTGGGCAACAATACCAAGTTACTTCTGTTATTGGCACCAATGGAATGCAGCGTGTCATAATGCTGGGTAACCACTATCAAAGAAGAGGCTTCTTGGGAGCCAATATTTACATTGTTGAGCATTCTTACAGATTCTTCCAATCCGCGAGCAATTTCTCTACGCTGATCTGCAATCCCCTGCCCTTGAAGTTTTTTGGATTCTGCTTCTGCTTTTGCCACCGCCACTATTCTTATTCTTTGAGCTTCAGATTCGTATTGCGCAGCCGTTTTTTCACGTTCTGCTGCATTGATACGGTTCATGGCATGTTTTACCTGTTCATCAGGGTCTATATCCGTTACCAAAGCTTTGATGATTTCATAACCATAACTGTGCATGGCTTCCTGAAGCTCGCCCTTTACGGCAATAGCGATATCGTCTTTTTTCACGAAAACATCATCCAATTTCAGTTTAGGTACTTCAGCTCTTACCACGTCAAAAACAAAAGCCGTAATCTGCTGATGAGGATTTTCGAGCATATAATAGGCATCGGCTACCTTATCCTTAATCACCTGATACTGAACAGAAACTTTCATTTTTACAAAAACATTATCATTGGTCTGGGTATCGATAATAACATCCAACTGCTGGATTCTAAGGTTCATTCGGGTAGAAATCTGATCAAGAAAAGGAATCTTAAGGTGTAAACCTGCATGACGCACCGAATGGAATTTTCCCAAACGTTCTACAATAGCGGCTGTAGCTTGCCTTACCGTAAAAAAAGAAGCAAAAAGCACAACAAGACCTAGAAAGGCAATAAAAAATACAACTGGCATAATATAATTTTTTAGTGATTAATTTTTTAAAGTTACAGAAAATTAAATTGGAAACGGAAATAATGACAAGGTTTTAACTTTTGACTTATCAAACCGTCATCCCGATGTCTATCCCTTTGATTTTTCGGTACAAATCTGTGGCAAAATTATCCGTCATTCCGGAAACAAAATCCAAAACACCCAATACTTTTTCATAAGTACTTCCTTGTTCGTAGATAAATTGAGAAGGAAGTAGCTGAAGAGCCTTTTTTTCGTAACTTTTTCTTTCGGATTTTTCTTTGATGATGGGTGGAATAAAATGATTCAGCAATTCATACATCACATTGTAGCCGGCGTTTTCTATTTCTACTACCGAACGGTGTCCGTAGATTTTTTCAATGGAAAAAGATTCTACTTCCTGAAAAGATTTGCTTTCGGATCTGAAAATATCCAACAAGGCTTTTTCTAAATTTCCTTCCAAGATTTTATCAAAATTCTGCTGAAGCAATTCTGTAGATTTATTGATCAGTGCATTGATAACCTTAGCTCTGAGATAGGAAATTCTTTCGTTTTTATTGCTGATAAAAGACAATTTATTGGTACTTCTCTCAGCATCATTGCTATTGACGGAATTTATCAAATCCAGGAAAAGGTTTTCGCAGTCTTGCGTAGAAATAATCCCCAATCGGTGGGCATCTTCCATATCAATAATATTATAGCAGATATCGTCTGCTGCTTCTACCAACCATACAAAAGGATGGCGTTTAAAGATGGTAGGCTCTTCATTTTCTTGAATCATTTTCGTGGCTTTGGCCACTTCTAGAAAGGTATTTTTTTCACTTTGGAAAAATCCGAATTTCTTTCTGTGAATAATGCCTTTCTTCTTGGCAATGGCTTCACAAGGATATTTGGCGATGCTTGCCAAGGTGGTAAAAGTCAATTGCGTTCCTCCTTCATCTTTACCAGTTTGCTGATTGGTTAATACCCTTATAGCATTCGCATTTCCCTCAAAATTCACCAAATCTGCCCATTCTTTTTCTGAAAACCTCGACTTCAGTTCGGCTTCGTTTTTTTCAAAAAAACTGGCAATGGCATCTTCGCCAGAATGCCCGAAAGCAGGATTGCCAACGTCATGACAAAGGCAAGCCGCTGCAATAACGTTTTGAAGATTGTATAAATAAAAATTCTTGGCATTTTCATCCAATTCTTTTTCAAATTTCTGAACGATAAACTCCCCTGCCAAATTCCCCAAACTTCTTCCTACAGAAGATACTTCCAAGGAATGGGTAAGCCTATTATGGACAAATACACTTCCGGGAAGTGGGAAAACCTGTGTCTTATTCTGAAGCCTTCTAAAAGCCGATGAAAAGATGATTCTGTCAAAATCTCTTTGAAAATCTGTTCTAGAAACTACCGTCTGAGTATGGTTGCCCGTACGTTGATTGGTGAAAATGTGGTTAAGATTCATAAAGATTTTAAATTTTATTTTTTTAGACAATATTTATCATTTGCATCCAAAACCATTTCATTTTTATCACCTAAAAAAATAGCCTGATGTAAATCATTGCAAACCTTTTTTAAGTCATCTTCTGGAATTTGAAAATCCTTTTTTGAAGTTGTAACTGTAATTTCATTATTCTCAAAAGCCTTATTTCCACTAAATTCATATTTTCTAATTCTTGCAAATGCTCTGTTTGCTAGAGCAAATTCATAGTAGGGTTCAATATCTATTGCTTTATTAAAATTTGAAATAGACTCATCAAATTTCATCTCATTCAGTAGCATTGTTCCTTTTATAAAATAAACATTTTGATAATCTGGTTTAAGAGCAATGGCTTTATCTACATATTTCATAGCTGATTTATCATTACCATTTTTATATTCTTCTTGGCTTTTATTGATTAGACTTTTTACTTCTTCTAAATTTTTATCTTTAATCACTTTTCCATCAATCATTGTATTATGCTCAAAAATTTTTCCACTGGAATAATAAGCAATTGATTCGTCATTTTTATGGTCATCTGAAAAAGTAGTTCTTTGTTTTACTTGACCATTTGGATAATACATTTCCCAAATCCCAATTTCTTTGTTATTTTTCATTACCCCTTTTTGCTTTAAAGAACCATCTTCATAGTATTCTTTTTCTAACCCATTAGGAATGGATTCTGAATATTCTCTTTCTAATGAAAGTTTACCATTTTGAAAATATTTTTTTCTAAATCCTTCTAATTTTCCATTTTTTAAAATGCCTTCTCCTTCTATTTTGCCACTTAAATAATAGTCTATGAAAGGTCCGTTATATATTTGGTCTTTATAATACCAAACGTTACCATTTTTCAAATTCATTTGTTTTGTTGATGGAATTTGCCTTATATCATTACTCCTTTTTTGATATTCTTTTGTAAAAATATAAATGGCGCCGTCATATTTTTCGAATCCATATTTTTTTAATGAATCTATGTTTTTAATGACATTCATTTCAGAAACATCCTCATTCTTTAACTCATCACCTCTTTCAGGGTCATTTTTAATGATAACATTATCAATTATATAAACAATGTTTTCATTTTTATTCTGAGAAAAAATTTGGAAACTGATAAGAAAAAAAACGACGAAAAATAGTTTTTGAGGCTTCATTAGAAATAGGTTAATGATTAAAAATCAAGAAAATAAAATATCTATTCCAAAAATATGTATTAATTTTAATTCTGAAAAATTATTTCACCATGAATACCTTCAAAAGTGACATTTCGGGTAAGGAATTTTCTGAAGAAGAAAAAGTTTCAGGCAAGAATATTAGACAAACATTGATTCATTTTATTAATAAAACTCATCCCAAATTTTCACACAATAATTTTTTGTCCATTGATGAGCTGAATGATTTCAGAGAAAAATACGTTACACAATACCTCACCAAAAAACTAGGTACCCTTACCGATTTAGAAAAAGAAGTGGTAAGCTCTATTTCCAAAAACACCATGCTTACCAGAGAGACAGAAGATGATGAAAGAGATCTTACCTATGGTCAAAAAATCGCAGATAAAGTGGCCGAATTTGGGGGCAGCTGGACATTTATCATCTCTTTCATGGTATTTCTGTTGATTTGGATTGCATTTAATGTTTTTTGGTTGGCCAATAAAGGTTTTGATCCGTATCCTTTTATCTTACTCAATCTTATTCTTTCTTGCATTGCCGCGCTTCAAGCTCCCGTGATCATGATGAGCCAAAACCGACAAGAAGAAAAAGACCGCGAAAGAGCCAAAAAAGACTATAAAATAAACCTGAAAAGTGAATTGGAAATCCGCGAACTGCATGAGAAAATAGACCATCTTATCATCAATTACCAAGAGGATTTGATTGAAATACAAAACACCCAAATCCAAATGCTGGAAAACATCTTGAAAAACGTTCAAAAAGAGGACAAATAATCCAAATTTGCCCCAAATTAAAAATTACTATATTTGTTTTCAACAATAGAACAAATAAAAATGAGCCAAAATCTCGATCATAAAGATTTACAAATACTTGATTTACTGCAAAGAAATTCTAATTATTCAGTGAAAGAAATCGGTGAAAAAATCGGTCTTTCTTTTACTCCTACTTACGAAAGGATTAAATATTTGGAGAAAAATAATTACATCGAAAAATATGCGGCCATCTTAAACCGCAAAAAAATAGGTGTAGAATTGGTGGCTTATTGTAATGTTACCATTACCAACCAATCTAAAAAATCTTTAGACGCTTTCGAGGAAGAAATCATCAAGCACGATGAAGTACAAGAGGTTTTGAGCCTTTCCGGAACGTATGATTTTATGTTGAAGATTGCAACAAAAGACATTGACAGTTATAATAATTTTATCACCAATGTTTTGGCCAATACTCCCAATATCTACCAATACCATAGCAGTATTGTATTGAACGAAATCAAAAGGGAAACGGCATATAAAATATTAGATTAAATCCTATTTGAACTGAGCGAATACTTTCAGAAATTCTTTTTCTATTTCATCGTTACAAAGATTTCCTATGCTTCCTTCGTGAGAATGTTTTAGGTTTTTATTGGGTTCGAAAGTTTTGTTTTCTATGCTTTGTCCCACTTCTACATAGGCATCACGGAAAGATTTGCCTTGTAAGACTTTTTCGTTTACATTTTCTACGCTGAAGAGGTATTGATATTTAGGATCCTCTAAAAGATCATCTTTAATCTCGATGAAGTTCAAGGTGTATTCTGCAATTGTTAGACAATCTTTAAGGGTAGAAATAGCCGGAAACAGCACCTCTTTCGTCAATTGCATTTCTCTGTGGTACCCGGAAGGCAAATTATTGGTGAGAATCGTTAAATCATTGGGTAATGCCTGTAAAATATTGCATTTTCCTCTGATGAGTTCAAAGATATCAGGGTTTTTCTTGTGGGGCATAATACTGCTCCCCGTCGTTAAAGCATCTGGGAAAGTAATGAACCCGAAATTCTGGTTCATATAAAGACATACGTCATAGGCAAATTTGCTCAGCGTATGCGCCATAGCAGCAATACCTGTTGCTATTGTTTTTTCAGATTTCCCACGCGTCATTTGAGCATAGACAACATTATAATTCATGGTTTCAAAGCCCAATAATTCTGTAGTTAAAGTCCTGTTAATAGGGAAAGAAGAGCCATAACCCGCTCCTGAACCCAAAGGGTTTTTATTGACAACTTTATACGAAGCCAAAAGCATTTCCAAATCATCTACCAAAGCTTCGGCATAAGCCCCAAACCACAATCCAAAAGAAGAAGGCATGGCAATCTGAAAATGGGTATAGCCCGGTAACAATTTATCTTGATGCTGGTTGCTGAGTTGTTGCAATTTTTCGAAAAGTGATTTTACCAAATCCGCAATTTCTAGCACTTCATTTTTCAGAAAAAGTTTGATATCCACCAAAACTTGGTCGTTTCTAGAACGTGCCGAATGTATTTTTTTCCCGGCATCACCCAGTTTTTGGGTCAACATAAATTCTATTTGAGAATGTACATCTTCTATACCGTCTTCAATCACAAAGTTTCCTTCTTCAATTTGCTGAGCAATGGCATCCAATTCCTTTAAAATTTCAGGCAATTCAGATTTTTCAATCAAACCTACGGAAGCCAACATCTGCACATGTGCTTTGTTCCCCAAAACATCATATTTAGCCAATTGCAAATCGAATTCTGCATCTCTTCCAATGGTAAATTTCTCCACCATAGCTGCATGTTGGTTTTCTGTATTCTGGTTCTTTTGCCACAATTTTTTACTCATTAGAAAACGATTTTTGATAATAATTGAATGTATAATTTGATGCCTTCTTGAATTTCGTCTACATAAATAAACTCATCACTGCTGTGCGAACGCGCCGATAGTCCTGGTCCCATTTTCAGGGAAGGAAATGGTATTACTGCTTGGTCTGAGGTGGTAGGCGACCCATAGGTATTTCTGCCCAATTCCAAGCCTGCTTGTACCACGGGATGATCCACAGCAATAGAAGAAGAATTGAGTCTAAAACCTCTGGCTTGCGCCTTACTTTTGATATTCTGTTGGATAATTTCCAAAACCTCTCTATTGGTATATTGGTCCGTAGTTCTAACATCTATGGTAAAGGTACAGGTGTTAGGCACCATGTTGTGTAATTTCCCGGCATTAATAACGGTTACTGTCATTTTCACTTCTCCCAATGCCTCAGAAACTTTAGGAAAGCGATAATTCTGAACCCATTCTATATCTTGTAAGGCATTGTAAATAGCGTTATCTTCATTAGGATGTGCCGCATGGGAAGAAGTTCCTGAAGCCTCACAATCCACTACCATCAAGCCTTTTTCGGCGATGGCCAAATGCATTTCGGTAGGTTCTCCCACAATGGCAAACTCTATTTCGCCAAAATGCTTTAGTACCGATTCTACGCCATCTAACCCGGAATTTTCCTCTTCTGCCGTAGCGGCATAAATGAAGTTGTATTTTAAATCTTCTTTCCCATAAAAATAAAGGAAAGCGGCCATCAACGAAACCAATGCTCCACCTGCATCATTGCTCCCTAATCCGTAAAATTTCCCATCTTTAATAATAGGCGTAAAAGGGTCTAAGGTATAACCAGAATTAGGTTTCACGGTATCATGATGAGAATTGAGCAATATGGTTGGCAGAAGTGGATTATAGTGTTGATTAAAAGACCAAACATTGTTTTTTTGACGATGAACCTTAACCCCTTTCCCTTGTAAAAAATGCTCGATAAAATCCGCAGTCTTATCCTCTTCTTTGCTCAAAGAAGGGATGGAAATCAGCCGCTGAAGGACTTCAATAGCCTGATCATGAAGTTCTGCAAAATTATCGGGTAATTTCTGTTCCACTCGTTCTGTTGTTATGGTTGATTAATTCTTTTAAAAAAGTTTCTTTTACAATAAAAACCGACTGCACACCTTTTTCTATGGCCGAAAAAGCATTGTCTATTTTCGGAATCATTCCATCGTTAATAATTCCTTGTTCTTTAAATTGAACATAGTTTTCAGGAACGATTTTAGAAATCACAGAATCTTCATCCTCTATATTTTCCAAAACTCCGTTTTTTTCAAAACAATAGACCAATTTCGTATCAAAATGACCAGATAAAGCCACCGCCAAACTAGATGCAATGGTATCTGCATTGGTATTGAATAAATTGCCTTCTTGGTCATGCGTAATGGCACAAAAAACTGGACAAATACCCTCCATAACAATCTTTGCAATAAAATCTGCATTGATGTTTTCGGTTTCTACATCCCCTACCCAACCAAAATCTACGGTCTTTACGGGTCTTTTATGCGCCGGAATAACATTGGCATCTGCGCCGGAAAGCCCCAAGGCATTGAGTCCATTTTTCTGTAAAGAGGCTACAATGTTTTTATTGATTAAACCTGCATACACCATGACGGCGATATCTAGAGATTCTTTGTTGGTAATTCTTCTTCCCTCAAAAAACTCTTGAGGAATTTCTAATTTTTCTGCCAATTTGGTGGCCAATTTACCCCCACCATGCACCAAAATCTTTGGTTGATGAATGGCTGCAAAGTCTTTCAGGAAAGTATCTAACTTTTCGGGATGGTCAATGACATTGCCTCCTATTTTGATGATGTATAATTCCTGTGATTGCATCTTTATAAAATATTTTTCAATACGGCCTGTGCGGCAAATAATCTATTGAAAGATTGTTCAAAAATAAGGGATTCTTTTGAATCTAGCACCTCATCACTCACTTCTACATTTCTACGAACCGGCAAACAGTGCATAGGCTTACCATGATGGGTCACTTTCATTTTTTCTTCCGTCAACATCCAATCTTCTAAACCTTCCCCTACTTTTCCATAGTCATTAAAGGAAGACCAGTTTTTAATATACACAAAATCAGCATCTTGCAAGGCTTCTTCTTGGTGATGAGTAACTTTGGCATTCCCGACAAAGTTGGGATCCAAATCAAAGCCTTCCGGGTGGGTAATCACAAACTCTACATCTTGTACATTCATCCATTCCGCAAAAGAATTTGCTACCGCCTGAGGAATAGGTTTGATATGAGGCGCCCAAGTCAATACCACTTTTGGCTTTTTGCCAGAAGGAAGATTTTCTTGTATCGTCACCGAATCTGCCAAACTCTGCAATGGGTGTCTGGTAGCAGACTCCAAAGAAATTAAAGGTTTGCCTACATATTTTTGAAATTGAGACAAGACCCATTCTTCGGTATCGTTTTTCTTATTTTTTAAATCTGCAAAACAACGGATGGCCACAACATCACAATATTGGCCAATCACCTTTGCGGCATCTTTTATATGTTCTACCGTAGTGCCATTCATAATAGCGCCTTCCTCCGTTTCCCAAGCCCAGAAATCTTGTCCTGCATTGAACGTCATTACTTTAAAACCTAGGTTTTCTGCCGCCTTTTGAGTACTCATCCTAGTTCTTAAACTAGAATTCATAAAGATTAAACCCAACGTTTTTCCTTTGGCCCAATCCTGATCTTTTAATGGATCTTTTTTATAGGCAATCGCTTCCTGAATCAATTGTTCCAGGTTTTCTACATCGTGTACGGATAGAAACTGTTTCATCTTAATATTCGTTCAATATTTGAATTAAAGCATTAGCAAATTTTTGCAAATCTTCTTTTTTTACATTCAATGCCGGCAATACTCTTAAGGTTTTTGGGGTGGAAGCATTTCCCGTCAACATGTTGAATTCTTTTACGAGACGACTTCTCACTTCATTGCAAGGAAACGCTAAGTCTATCCCAATCATCAATCCTTGATAACGAATTTCTTCAATATTTTTTTGCCCTTGAAGTACAGAAACCAAATAGTCTCCCATCTCCTTCGCATTCTCCATCAAATGTTCATCTTCCATCACATCCAATACCGCTTTCGCCGCAGCACAAGCCAAAAAATTCCCTCCAAAAGTGGTTCCCAAAAGGCCATAAGAAGACTCAAATTTTGGTGAAATCAGAATTCCTCCAATAGGAAAACCGTTCCCCATTCCTTTTGCCATAGAAATAATATCCGGCGTAACATCTGCATTTTGATGGGCAAAGAATTTACCACTTCTTCCGTATCCCGACTGTATCTCATCGGCAATAAAAACGGCATTATTTTTTTGACACAATTCCTCAATTTTTTGTAAAAAAGCAGCGGTAGGAATCTGTACGCCTCCTACGCCCTGTATGCCTTCTACTATAACCCCAGCAATATCTTGGTTGGTTTTGAATTCATGCTCCAAAGCTTCTATATCATTGAAAGGTAGTCTTACAAAATTCTCAGATTGGTTAATGGGCGCTACAATCTTAGGATTGTCGGTACAAGCCACCGCAGCAGCAGTTCTGCCATGAAAAGAGCCACTGAAATAGATGATTTTCTTTTTCCCGGTATGGAAAGAAGCCAGTTTAATAGCATTTTCATTGGCCTCAGCACCAGAATTGCAAAGAAATAACGTGTAATCTGGGTAACCAGAAAACTGAGTCAGTTTTTCCGCCACTTCACTTTGGATGGGAATCTTTACATAGTTGGAATAAAAGCCAATCTGGTCTAATTGTTCCGTAAGGTATTTTTTATAGACAGGATGAGAATGCCCAATAGAAATAACGGCATGCCCTCCATATAAATCCAAATATTGATTTCCGTTGACATCCCAAAAATAAGAGCCCTCTGCCTTGGCAGGGGTAACATCAATCAGCGGATAAACATCAAATAACTTCATAATTTTAATTTTAAAAAACTTTGCCAAAGGTTTTATGCTTTGACAAAGTACCTTTCATTTTTACTTTCTAAAAAGCAATAGATTTAAGTTTCAAACCTGCGTTTTCGGGGAAACCGAAAGCGATGTTCATGTTATGAATCGCTTGTCCTGAAGCCCCTTTGAGAAGATTATCTATGGCAGAATGCACCACCACGAAATCTCCTTCTTTTTCTATGTTAATTAAACATCTATTCGTATTAACTACCTGCTTCAAATTAATTTCTTTTCTGGAAACGGTAGTGAAGGCCTGACCTTCATAAAATTTTTCATACACCTGAAAGAGTTCTTCCAATGACAAAGAAGTCTTGAAAGTAGAACTCACAAAAATTCCTCTGGCGAAGTCCCCCCTCCAAGGCACAAACTGCACTGAAAACGGAGATTGACTCACTTCTTTCAACTGAAAATAAATTTCGCCCAAATGCTGATGCGTAAGCGTCTTATAGGCTGAAATATTGTTTTGTCTCCAACTGAAATGCGTGGTTTCAGAAAGTGATTTGCCTGCTCCCGTTGCCCCGGTAATTCCCGTAGTGTAAATTTCAGAAATTTTCTGATGCTGAAGAATCGGCAGAATCCCCAACTGAATTGCCGTCGCAAAACAACCCGGATTGGCAATCAGTTTAGAACCCTTAATCTGGGCAGCATTCAGTTCCGGAAGACCATAGACAAAAGCATTGCCCTTGTAAGTGTCTCCAACTCTAAAATCGTTGCCCAAATCAATGATTACCGCATCTCCTACTTCATTTTTTTCCAACCAAATTTTGCTCTCCTTATGAGGCATTGCTAAAAACAAAACATCAGCATCCGTAGAATTTTCGATAAATTCCATGTCAATTTCTCCTAAAAGATCCTGATGCAAATCTGAAACCTTCTTCCCCACGTTAGAAGCACTTGTTACAAATGCTAACTCTGCATGAGGATGATGGAGCAGCAAACGAATCAATTCGCCGCCCGTATATCCGGTTCCGCCGATAATTCCTGCTTTAATCATTGTTTTCAGCGTTTACTTGGTGGTATATAGATAAATAATTGGTGTAAATTTTTGAGAAGCCTTTTACATCTTCTCCGCTCCAAGTTTTGTTCATTTCGCCATAACTTCCAAATTTAGAAGTCATTAAATCATGACTGGATTCTACTCCGTTCAATTCAAAACGGTATGGATGAAGCGTCACAAATACTTTTCCGGTAACGGTCATCTGACTGTTGACCAAAAGGGCTTCTATATCTCTCATTACCGGATCTAGGAACAATGCTTCATGAAGCCATGTTCCATACCAATCTGACAATTGAGATTTAATCATCAACTGATATTTTGACAATACATGTTTTTCTAATAAATGGTGCGCCTTAATGGTGAGCAAGGCTCCTGCCGCTTCAAATCCTACTCTACCTTTAATCCCGATAATGGTATCGCCCACATGGATGTCTCTTCCAATGGCAAAAGCTGATGCCATTTCATTCAGTTTCACAATAGCCGCAGAAGGATGTGCAAAAGTTTCGTCATTGATTTTCACCAAATGCCCTTTGCTGAATTCTAACGTCAGTTTTTCGGGATGTTGCTTTTGAAGGGGTGAAGGATATGCTTCTTCCGGAAGAGAATCATGAGACGTAAGCGTTTCTTTTCCGCCTACCGAAGTTCCCCAAAGTCCTTGGTTGATAGAATATACTGATTTGGTATAATCCCCGGAAAAGCCTTTTTCGGTAAGGTATTCTATTTCTGCTTCTCGGGAAAGTCTTAAATCACGAATCGGCGTGATGATTTCCATTTGAGGACAAACGATATTGAAAATCCCATCAAAACGAACTTGATCGTTCCCTGCCCCTGTGCTTCCGTGTGCTATGGCGGTAGCGCCAATCTTCAAAGCATATTCTGCTAAAGATTTAGCCTGAATGGTACGCTCTGCACTCACCGAAAGCGGATAGGTATTGTTTTTCAACACATTTCCAAAAATAAGATACTGTATGCAGGTATCATAATACTCTTGTACCACATCTAGACAGGTAAAAGTTTTAGCACCTAGCAGCATTGCTTTTTGCTCTAACCTTTTCACTTCCTCAGCATTAAAACCACCTGTGTTTACCGTAACTGCATGAACTTCATAGCCTAAATCTTGTTGAAGGTATACCGAACAAAAAGATGTATCTAAACCTCCACTAAATGCTAAAACAACTTTCTTCATCTGTCAATATTTATTTTTCAAATGCAACCTTTGATAACTAAAACAATCCTGAAGGATTATTTTAGTTATTTGAGGTCAATCAATTATTAGAAATTATTTAAATAGTAATCCAAGTCTTTTTTCTTTTCTTTGGGTGGGTTGAAAAGCATCCCCGTGCATAAACAGTTTTTTCTGTGTTTGCTTTGTAAAATATGATAATTAACACAACTTTGGCATCCATCCCAAAACTGATCATCCTGTGTTAATTCTGAAAACGGTACCGGAAAGTAACCTAACCTAGAATTAATCTTCATCACCGCCAAACCGGTAGTAATCCCGAATAGTTTTGCATCCGGATATTTTTCTCTCGTTACATCAAAAATTGACTCTTTTATTCTGCTTGCCAATCCTATATTTCTATACTTAGGCGAAACAATAAGTCCAGAGTTAGAAGCATAGTCCCCATTGGTCCATGTTTCTATATAACAGAATCCTGCCCAGATTCCATTATGTGTTATAGCAATAACAGAATCTCCCTTTTCCATCTTTTCTTTGATGTATTCCGGAGAACGCTTTGCTATACCCGTCCCTCTAATCTTAGCAGATTCTTCCATTTCTTTTACAATTTCATCTGCATAAGAAAAATCATTGGCATTTGCCTTTCGAATGATAAATTCCATCTAAACAATTGGGTTTATAAAGTGCAAATATATGAATAATTTCAAAATAAAAGATAATTTATCTTTAAAAATTAAATTTAACAATAAAAAATCGCCAATGAAAACATTGGCGATTAAATTTATCTATTAAAAATCAGTTACATATAACTTTCAATTGGCTCGCAGGTACAAACCAAGTTTCTATCTCCATAGGCTTCATCTACCCTAGAAACCGTAGCAAAGAACTTGTGCGTCCTTACCCATTCTAGCGGATACGCCGCCTTTTCTCTGCCGTATGGCTTATCCCAAGCATCAGACATTACTAATTGCTCTGTATGCGGTGCATTCTTCAAGACATTATTATGCGCATCTGCTTTACCTTCTGCAATTTCATCAATTTCTTTTTTGATATTAATTAACGCTTCTGCAAAACGATCTAGTTCTTCTTTACTTTCAGACTCTGTAGGCTCTATCATCAATGTTCCTGCCACAGGGAAACTCACCGTAGGAGCATGGAAACCATAGTCCATCAATCTCTTCGCTACATCTACCACTTCTATGCCCAGCGGTTTGAACTGACGGAAATCTACAATACATTCATGAGCTACTCTTCCTTTATCATTAGAATACAAAATTGGGAAATGCTCCGCCAAAACTTCTTTCAAATAATTGGCATTGAGAATAGCATATTCTGTTGAGTTTTTAAGCCCCTCCGTACCCAACATTTTGATGTAAGCATAAGAAATATTCAATACCAAAGCAGAACCGTATGGTGCAGATGAAATAGCATCTATACCATGACTGCCACCCATTGGAATATTTGGATTCTTTGGCAAGAAAGGCACCAAATGCTCTGCCACACAGATTGGCCCTACGCCAGGACCTCCTCCTCCGTGAGGAATGGCAAAAGTCTTGTGTAGATTCAGGTGACAAACATCTGCCCCGATATTACCCGGAGAAGTGAAACCTACCTGTGCATTCATGTTGGCACCATCCATATATACTTGTCCACCATTTTCATGAATAAGATCTGTAATTTCTTTTACATTGTGATCAAAGAAACCATAAGTAGACGGATATGTAATCATAAAGGCAGACAAATGGTCTTTATGTTCTTCTACTTTTGCCTTCAAATCTTCGAAATCTATCTCACCATTTTCAAGATTCTTCACCACCACTACTTTTAGGCCTGCAATCACCGCAGAAGCCGGGTTGGTACCATGCGCAGACTGAGGAATTAGACATATATCTCTATGCCCCTGTCCGATGGATTTTTGATACGCTCTAATAACCATCAAACCAGAATACTCTCCTTGTGCTCCAGAATTCGGCTGAAGAGAAGTACCCGCAAAACCTGTAATTTCTGCCAAATCTTTTTCTAAAGTCCTGATTAAGGTTTGATATCCTTCTGCCTGATGTGGCGGCACAAAAGGATGTATAGCACCCCAATTCTCCCAAGAAAGAGGAAGCATTTGGGTAGCAGCATTCAGTTTCATGGTGCAAGAACCAAGGGAAATCATAGAGTGTGTTAAACTCAAATCTTTTCTTTCCAAACGTTTGATGTAACGCATCAATTCGGTTTCTGTATGGTATTTATTGAAAACTTCTTCTTTCAGGATTTCGTCTTTTCTCAATAAATTTTCCGGGATACTGTATCCTTCTTTTATGGTTAGTTTAAAGCCTTGCTTTTGTTTGAAATGAGCAAAGGCATTTACCACTTTATCAATTTTTTCGAGCGTTGTAGTTTCATTAATGGAAATACTTACAAAACCTTCTGTAAAATAATTCAGGTTGATTTTCTGATCCTGCATTACTCTTTTCAGTTGGTATTTTTCGTCTTCGCTCATCACCAATTTTACGGTATCAAAAACAGGTTCTTTTACCGTTTCAAAACCTAAAACATGCAAAGCATCTCTCAATGCATTGGTTTTATAATGAATCTGATCAGCTATAAACTCTAAACCGGATTTTCCGTGATAAACGGCATACATAGAAGCCATTACAGACAACAACACCTGAGCGGTACAAATGTTAGAGGTAGCCTTCTCTCTTTTGATATGCTGCTCTCTGGTCTGTAAAGCCATTCTTAAGGCACGCTTTCCGTAGGCATCTTGTGTAACCCCGATAATTCTTCCCGGAATATCTCTTTTATATTCTTCTTTACATGCAAAAAATGCTGCGTGAGGACCTCCATACCCTAATGGAATCCCAAACCTTTGAGAAGTTCCCACGGCACAATCAGCGCCCATTTCGGCAGGAGATTTCAGTTTCACCAATGCCAATGGATCACAGGCCACTACGGTCTGTATATTTTTTTCTTTTGCTTTCGCAATAAAATCTGTGTAATCTAGAACAATTCCGTTTTTACCAGGATATTGAAGCAAAGCCCCGAAGAAGTCTTCTGTAAGGACAAAAGTATCATGATTACCTTCTACGATTTCAATTCCTAAACCTTCAGCCTTTGTTTTTAAAACAGCTACCGTCTGTGGCAACACCAGTTCTGAAACAAAAAACTTATTGGCTTCCGCCTTTTTCTGCTCCTTAGTCCTATTGCTTTGGAACATGCTCATGGCTTCTGAGGCCGCAGTTCCTTCATCCAGCAGAGAGGCATTCGCTAAAGCAAAACCAGTAAGGTTGGTAATCAAAGTTTGATAATTAAGCAAAGCCTCTAACCTTCCTTGTGCTATCTCTGCCTGATAGGGCGTGTATGCAGTATACCAACTTGGATTTTCTAAAATATTTCTTTGGATAACACTTGGCAAAATAGAATTGTGATATCCAAAACCAATATAAGTATCATAATCTAAATTCTTAGATGCCAATTCTTTGGAATGCTGCAACATTTCATATTCAGAAAGGGGCTCTGAAATATCTAAATCCTTTTGCAGACGGATAGCATCCGGTATGGTTTGAGAAATCAATTCATCTAAAGAAGAAACGCCAATTTTTTGTAACATAGCGTTTTTATCGGTTTCATTGAAACTGATGTGACGGTTCACAAATTGCTGTGTGTTCATAGAATTTTCCGGGTATTGTATTAGGTATTAAAACGCTTGTAAAAATACAAAAACTTTATGGAATCCTAAAAAAGAATTTTGGTTTATTAATGTCTTTTGAAAAAATAAAAAATAAGCGCCGCCAAAACCATCATAATCAATAAAATAAGCCATTTTTTGGAAATATCCTGAGCTGGTTTTTCCTGTACTTTTGGCATTTCGGCAGAAGGAGATTCTTCTATTTTTGAAGCCTTCTGCACAGCAGTAGTCTCCATAATGGTGATGCCCTGAACTACGGTTTTGTGAAGCAGTGTGTTGGTAGCATGCAGAAGTATCTGAAACTTACCCTGATGATCAAATTCTTTAATTCTGAATTTTCTTTCTCCTTGAGATTTTTCTAAACCAAAAGGCATTATTTTTACCAAATCCGCATCATACGTCTGCCAATAAATAGTGACCTCATCGCCTTTTTTTGCCCTTAGCGTATCGGCATGAAAATTTTTAATTTTTGGAGGCAAAGTAGATTTATGAGCGCGCTGAAAGCTGCCAAAACTCTGATCATAGATTCTTCTTCTGTCCTTATCGATTAATGTTTCATAGGCTTCTGTAACTTCGCGGAAGCGGTCTGTAAAAAACTCATCGTTTTCATTTTTATCGGGATGATATTTCAATGAAAGTTTACGGTACGCCTTCTTAATGTCTTCGTGGGAAGCATTGGATTTGATGCCGAGAAAGTAATAATAGTCTTTCACAATATAAGTGATGTACAATTAGCGATGAGTGATAGATAATTGACAGCAAAAATATAAATTTTATCTCATCATTGAAAATGATGGGAGGTTGAGCAATTAAGAATTCAATCAGGAAAAGAACATTTCTTCAAGGAAAAACTATGAATACCCAACTCCATTGCGCCCCGAGTTGAGCGAAAATCCTTTTTTGTTTGTAGGAACGACAAAAAAGATTGGGAGTGGAACGAGGAAATTTGGCGCACCAAAAGAAAAAAAATCATTAACTTTAACTCATATTTACGGTTATGAATATTGAAGAAAATGATTTCCTGAAAATTTCTAAAAGAAAAATCTCGTACCCCATCAACAATGACTTAATGAATTATCTGGAAGAATACGACCGGGTTTTTAAGTCGGCTATTACCTATGAAGATATGATGCGTTTTGTAGATTCTTTTCCTATCATCGACAAAGAGGGAAAGGATACACTTTGGAAGGGGGTAATGTATGATTATCATGATATGGAAGAAATCCACCATAGTTTGATAAAAATCTATCAGAGACTTCGCTCAGACGGTAACCAAGATGCTACCTCTCACCTTCTGGTAGATAGCATAGACTTCTGTACTTTTGGAAACTCTCATCCTTTTCGGGTAAAAATCAGAAACCTCCATAATGATATTCACGATTACTTTTATGTAAAAAAAGCCGATGCGTCTAGGATTTACGGCTTAGAGTTAGAATACATGCTTTCGCCCAACCGTATCGATTTTTTGGTATATAAAGACACTTTAATTGAAGAACATGTATCCGGTATTCCTGGAGATATTTTTCTTGAAAAATATTTAGATGAAAACCAAAGCAAAAAGCGTATCGCCAAAGAGTTTGTAAAATTTAATGAAAGATGTTTCCTAAGGCTTTTGGGAGACCAGCGTGCCTATAACTTTGTGATGGTATTAACGCCGGATTTTGACGAAATTAAATACCGCATCCGAAGTATAGACTTTGACCAACAATGCTATGAAGGCAGAATGAATCTCTACAAACCACAGTTTTTCCGAGAAAATCTAGAATATGTGAAATTTGTACAGCAATACATTGACAAGGATTCCATAAAACAGTATCAACACGAAGAACGTTCATTAATGGCCAAAAGAATGATTTTGGCAAAAGTGAGACTGGGTACATTGATAGACATTATGAAAAAGGACGACATTGCACCGATGGAAAAAGTAATTCTTCTAAGAGAAGAAGTATATCATTACCTAAAAGACAATTCTCTGAAAAAGTGTAATTCTATGGGTGAAATTGTAGAATCTGTACTCAATTTCACATTGAGAAATTACATGGACAACCTTAATAGCAGTTACTAATATTAATTGCTTTCCACGTAATGCTTAAACTGATTAAGGATGGCTTGCCAGCCTTGCTCCTGCATATCTAACGAATTGATATGTTCCGGTTCGAAACGCTCGAAAATCTCGGTAGTATTTTCGTCTATCACATGAAAAAAAACTTCCACTTTCCTTCCGTCTTCTATGAAATATTCTATTTTCTGTAAAGGAATAATTTCGGAATATGTTCCATGAAAAACAAAACTTGCCGACTTGTCTCTAGCCGACATCGTAAAGAAGAATTCGCCGCCCGGCTCCAAATTATTTTCCGCATTTGGACAATGCCAGGAATCGTGTGCAAAATTCCATTTCACAATATGTTCGGATTCGGTAAAAAGTCTCCAGGTTTTTTCTAAAGACCCTTTAATAATTGAATTAACGATAAGAGGTTCCATTTTTCAAAATTTAAAATGGGCACAAAAGCGCCCATTTGTTAAATCTATTTTATAATGAGGCCAAAGCAGCTTCATAATTAGGCTCCTGCGCAATTTCCGGCACCTGTTCTGTATATTTTACAAATCCGTTTTCATCCAAAACAATTACAGCTCTGCTCAATAAACCTTGCAGAGGAGAATCTTCTATCAACAAACCATATATTTCTCCAAAATGGCCTCTGAAATCTGATAAATTCACCACGTTTTCCAAACCTTCAGCAGCACAAAATCTCTTCAAGGCAAAAGGTAAATCTTTAGATATATTTACCACAACAGTATTCTCTAAAGAACTCGCTTCCTGATTAAACTTTCTTGCAGACGCTGCACATACTCCCGTATCAATACTCGGAAAAATATTAAGCACTACTTTTTTCCCTTGGTAGTCTGATAAAGTTTTTTCAGATAAATCTTCTGCCACTAATGTAAAATCTTTAGCTTTAGAACCTAATTCCGGTAATTTTCCTGAAGTATGAATTTCGTTTCCTTGTAATGTTATGTTTGCCATTTTTCTATTTTTTTTGTTTTTCCAAAGGTATTGTTTTTAATTATTTCTTTTAAATGTAATTATAAATATATCTATTTCATAATTTCTATAAAAACACTAAATTTGCTAACTTCTAAATTTTAAACAAATAAAAACTCGAAGATAAATGTCTAGTAATTCTAAAATCATCTATACTTACACAGATGAAGCGCCAATGTTGGCCACCCATTCTCTATTACCTATAATTCAAAAATATGCTTCTACTGCCGGAATCAATGTAGAAATGAAAGATATTTCTCTTTCCGGAAGAATTTTGGCAAATTTCCCTGAATTTTTAAAAGACGACCAAAAAATTGGTGATGCTTTAGCAGAATTGGGAGAATTAGCGACTAAGCCTGAGGCTAATATCATTAAATTACCAAATATTTCCGCTTCTGTTCCGCAATTGGAAGAAGCCATCGCAGAGCTTCAAAAGCATGGTTATGCAGTACCAAATTATCCTGCAGAGCCAAAAACAGAAGAAGAAACTGCCATCAATAAAAAATATGCTAAAGTTTTAGGAAGTGCCGTAAACCCAGTATTAAGAGAAGGAAACTCAGATAGAAGAGCACCAAAAGCCGTAAAAAACTACGCTAAAGCAAACCCACACAGAATGGGGGCTTGGGCTAAAGATTCTAAAACTGAAGTGGCTCATATGAATGCCGGAGATTTCTACGGAACAGAAAATTCTACGACCGTTGCCAACGAAGGAAAATTCAGAATTGTATTCTATGCTCAAGACGGTTCTTCTAAAGTTTTGAAGGATTTTGCGCCTTTGAAAGCCGGAGAAATTATTGACTCTTCTGTAATGAATATCGCTTCATTGAAATCTTTCGTAAAAGAAGCCATCAAAGAAGCTAAAGAAAAGAATGTGTTGCTTTCTGCACACTTGAAGGCTACCATGATGAAGGTTTCAGACCCTATCATTTTCGGGGCTATTGTAGAAACTTATTTCCAAGAAGTATTTGAAAAATATGCTGCTACTTTTGCAGCTTTAGACATCAATCCTAACTTTGGATTGGCTACGCTTTTCGAGAAAATTTCAGGTCATCCTCAGGAAGCCGAAATTAAAGCAGATATAGAAGCTACTATTGCTAAAGGCCCAAGATTGGCTATGGTAAATTCTGACAAAGGAATTACCAACTTCCACGTTTCTTCTGATGTTATCGTAGATGCTTCTATGGCAGCCTTAGTAAGAGGGGGAGGAAAAATGTGGAACAAAGAAGGCAATGAAGAAGATACCGTTTGTATTATCCCAGATAGAACGTATGCCGGTTTCTATGATGCCATTGTAGAAGAAATGAAGCAAAATGGCGCCATAGACCCTACTACTTTTGGTACAGTACCAAACGTAGGTTTGATGGCTCAAAAAGCAGAAGAATACGGTTCTCATGATAAAACATTCCAGATTTCTGGAGAAGGAACCGTGAAAGTAGAAGACGAAAACGGAAATACTTTACTAGAACAAAAAGTACAGAATGGAGATATCTTCAGAATGTGCCAAACCAAAGATGCCCCAATCCAAGACTGGGTAAAATTGGCCGTAAACAGAGCAAGACTTTCTAACACACCGGCAATTTTCTGGTTAGACAAAGGAAGAGCCCACGATGCGCAAATCATCAAAAAAGTAGAAAAATATCTTCAGAATTACGATTTAACAGGTCTTGACATCAGAATTATGGATGTAAAAGATGCGGTTTTAGAAACCTTAAAAAGAGGAAGAGCAGGGTTAGACACCATTTCTGTTTCCGGAAACGTATTAAGAGATTATTTAACCGATATGTTCCCGATTTTGGAATTAGGAACTTCAGCCAAAATGCTTTCTATCGTTCCATTGATGAACGGTGGAGGTCTTTTTGAAACCGGCGCAGGAGGTTCTGCTCCAAAACACGTAGAACAATTCTTAAAAGAAGGATACCTAAGATGGGATTCTTTAGGAGAATTCTTAGCGCTACAAGCAAGTTTAGAACATTTGTCTCAAACGCAAAACAATCCAAAAGCTCAAGTGTTGGCAGATGCTTTAGATGAAGCGAATGCTAAGTTCTTGGCTACCGATAAATCTCCTGCCAGAAAAGTAGGCGGAATAGACAACCGTGGCTCTCATTTCTACTTGGCCATGTATTGGGCTGAAGCTTTGGCAGCACAGAGTGCAGATGCTGATTTAGCAGCTACCTTTGCTCCTGTAGCAAAAGCCATGCAGGAAAACGAATCTACCATTAATGACGAATTGATTGGGGCACAAGGCAAGCCACAGGACATCGGCGGATATTACCAACCAGACTCTGTGAAAACTTATGCCGCTATGAGATCTTCGGCTACATTAAATGCTATTGTAGATGTCATTTAATTCAAGATTTAGAAATTAAAATTCATATTAAAAAAACGCTCCAAAATATTGGAGCGTTTTTTTATCATTTTACTTTTTTATTTTTCCCAAGAAACTTTTGAATGCATTAATATTGAACGGTAAATTCTTTTTCCAATTTTATGGCTTTTGGAAAGAGGATATTGTTTTCAAGATGAATGTGGGTGTGAAGATCCTGCTCAAATTCATCCAACATCGCAAAGGTGACCCGATAAGTATTGCAGGCATCTGCAGGCGGATTATAACCCGAAGTAAGTGCTGCAATTTTCCTGAACCTTTCCCCTTCAAAATCATGATCGTGCATCATCATGTTCACCGGATTTTCTACAGAACCGAAAGGCGGCTGCATCAATGCCTCGCCAGTTCTCTGGGCTTTGATCATATTTCTGATGAAAGGAAACAGAATGAGCTCTTCTTTTTTGAAATGAGGAGCCAAATCTTGTGCCGAAGCAAAGAACAGATCCCTGATTTCGAACAATTCGGGATGATGGCCACCGTGTACTTTGCAGAGCTTATCCAAAAAAGCCTCAATTACCGGAATCTTTTCTTCTGCATAACGGTGGTGTGTTTTTTCTATATAATCTGCCAACAAGTCTAAAGGCCAACTTTGAAAATCAACAACATTACCGCCTTTTATGGGCAGTGTGTTTATTTCCTCATAAATTTTTTCAGCATCCAATTTTTTTGCAGTACAAGCATCTTCAATCGTTCTGTTTCCACGGCAACAAAAATCGATGCCGTTTTTTTTGAAAACTGCTGCTGTACGGAAATCTTCTGCAACTATTTCTCCTATTAGATTATTTTTTAAATCCATAATACAATACCTTTTATCTTTTATTGTTCTAATTTTTTTTATTGTATAACATCTGATATAATAGCATTCAATATTTCATGCCCCAAAAGGGGCAAACTGATTTTCTATAATTATATGAGATTAAAAAATCAGTTTGCTACAAATAACAGGAAACAATTATAAATTTTTATTTTTTGAGCGAAAGGATATATTTCACCATAAGTTTCGCATTTTCTTTATCCAATCCAGGGTGCGGTGTCATTGGGATATCACCCCAATTGCCTTTTCCGCCCTCAATTACTTTTTGGGCCAATTTATCAATATCAGCATCGGTATATTTAGCCGCTACGTCTTGATATGATGGCCCCACTAGTTTGGCATCTATCTTATGACATGAAAGACAGTCGGCACCTTCTATCAGTTTCAACCCTTCATCCGTAGAATTTCCAGACGAAGCCCCTTCAGAAACCGCCGTGGTTTTCGGCTCTTCCTTCATTACATTAGATTCAGATTTAGGCTGTGTGGAAGTAGCCTCGTTATTTTGGGAACAAGAGATTAAGGATAAGGACAGCACGGCAGCTGTAAGAATTAAATTTTTCATTTTGTTATATTAAATTGTTAATAATTTAGTTTAATTCAGTCTAATTGTTTTTTTATTTCACTCACAGTAGCATCTACATCTATGTCGAGTCCTTCTTTTTGAAACGCCATTTCTCCGTTTTTACTAAAAACAGTAATGATATTAGAATGCGAAAACTCTACAGGAGTAATTTGTTTATATTTTACGGCCAATGCATTCGCCAATTCTCGAGTATGTTCTTCGTCACTTCTCAGAAATAGCCATTGTTGCCCTCCAAATTTATTATTGGCAAGATATTCTTTCATTTTTTTAGGAGTATCCACTTCCGGGTCAATGGAGACCAATACGAAGCGGATATCGTTAGGATCATAACTTCCAATCTTATTTTCTATTTCCCTCATTTTTATGGTAAGTCTTGGGCATGCTGTTTTGCAAGACGTATAAATCATTACCATTACCACCGTTTTTCCTTTAAGATCGGCAAGATGCATCTTGTTGCCATCCTGGTTTTCCCATTTTGAAGGAAGATTGTATACAGAATCAGCAGAAAGGCTGATCTCTTCTTTTTTGCATGCCGTCATGCTGAGACAGGCGAGCAGTATTAAAATAATATTTTTCATATTTTTTATTTTTTTTATTTTTTTAAATCCTTAACACAGCGAAACCCCAAGTTATTGAGACAGTAATTGGCTTTTATACTCCCACGAATAGCAAACCTCATAAAGGCAGCATAATTGCGCAGGTCTGAGGAGGTTACAGCTGCTCCGGCACAGAATAACGATTCGTTGGAAGTATTATCTTTTCTGGATTCCCCACTCATCATTACAGAATTGAAATCATAAGTCCATTCCCAAACCTTACCATACATATCATAAAGTCCATAGTAATTAGGTTGGTCTTGTTTTACCGGGAAACGGTACATTTCTCTTTTTTGATATGCTTTAAGTATATATTCTGTAAATTCTGGCTTTTCTGATGCATTGGACGAAACCTCATCTGCTACCCCTGCATATTCCCATTCATCTATGGTAGCCAGTCTTTTGCCAGCACTTTTGGCATAAGCATCTGCAGCAAACCATGAAATATTGGTAATAGGAGCTTCGGGACTAATGCCTGCAGGCAATTGAAAATCGCCCTTCCAATTATGCAGATAAGTACTGTCTGCATACAGACGGATAATCTTGCTACGCGTCCACTGAGGATTAGCCTTTAGAAATTGTAGATATTCTGCATTGGTCACAGGGCTGTCGTCCATCAGAAAAGAATTGACCTTTACCACTCTTCCTGAATCCTTTCCAATAAAAGCCTTATAACTTCCTCCTTCTATCTTTACCATTTTTTTTAAGGACGAAATGGCTACCAAAGGTTGATATTTCTGAGGGACGACCTGTTTCTTGTTTTGTTTAAAACAGGAAGACAGCACTGTAAATAATAAAATTAAATGAATAACTTTCACAATTTCCTTTTTTATACAGGATTTTTGTTTCTATTTTAGTTTGATGATTTTTTGTAGACCTTAGGATTGTCTGCTCCGGTCACTTTTATTTTTCCTAAAGCCCCTTTATTGAAGGCTCTGAAAATAGCATGGTCTACAATTACATATTCACCAGGCACATTCGCCTTAAATTCTACAATGGCGGCACCTCCAGGAGGAATCACAGTAGTTTGAACGTTTTCATTGATTTTGCTTCCACCTTCTAAATATACTTTGTCAAAGACTTCACCTATGATATGGAAAGATGAAGTAAGATTTGGGCCACCGTTTCCTGCAAATATTCTCACCGTTTCACCGGTTTTCACCTGAGGTTCTTTATCTCCTAACAAAGCACCCACTTTACCATTAAACACCACATATTCAGGGTTTTCGGCGATGGCTTTATCCATATCAAATTCCTGAAGTCCTTTTTCACCAAATTTACCTTTGGTATAGAAGTCACCCTGCATAATGTAGAATTCTTTGTCTACTTTAGGAAGACCTCCTTCCGGTTCTATAAGGATGAGCCCATACATACCATTGGCAATGTGCATCCCTACAGGTGCTGTAGCACAGTGATACGCATAAAGCCCAGGATTAAGCGCTTTAAAATTAAATATGGCTTCTTTGCCCGGTGCTACAAAAGTACCCTCTGCCCCCCCTCCTGGGCCATTTACGGCATGAAGGTCTATATTATGAGGGAAGGTATTATTGGCATTGTTTTTTAGATGGAGTTCTATATCATCTCCTACTCTTGCACGGATAAAACTTCCGGGAACAGACCCATTAAAGGTCCAGAAATTATATTGGGTGCCGTCTGCCAGCTCACCCACTTTTTCGATCACTTCTAGATGAACTACTACTTTTTTAGCTTTACGGTCTCCTACGGGAGCAGGAACATTAGGCGGCGCTACAGACTGTTGGTGTTCTATGGTACCATCTGTTTCAATTTTTTCGGTATCTCCATTACCAGAAGTGGCATTGGAAGCGTTGTCCTGCTTGCAAGAGTTCAATGCTAGAAATATCGACAAAACTGCGGGAATCAATACTTTTTTCATATTATTTATTATTTTAAAGGTTCTTTTCTAAATGAATATTGTTGCATTACTAAAAAATGACAGCTATTACCAGAAAAATCAATTTAAAGATTCCGCATCCAAAAGGAATAGAAAACCAATTATGATAAAATCTTTATGCTGAGCTTTCATATTAATGATATAAATACCTTTTTATCTTTTATTATTATAAAAAATTTTATTTCTTTAAAAAAGTCAATTTTAGTTCAAGGTTTTCCATAAACATTTCTATCGTAGATTTTTCAAACATCTCTTTCATGCCTTTACGGAGTATTTTGAAATCATTATGAATAGGACAAGGATGATTTTCTGAACATTGCTTTAATCCTAAACCGCATCCGGTAAACAATTTATCACCATCTACTTCTCTTACAATGTCTGCAATAGATGTTTTTAGGTTTTGATTGTCCATAAAAAAACCGCCGTTGGGTCCCTTTACAGATTGAACAAAATTTTTCCTGCTTAAATCCTGAAGAATTTTTGCAATAAAATACTCCGGAGAATCTATTCCTCCAGCAATATCTTTAATCCCCACCCTTGTTCCTTCTTTGGATTTTTGAGCGACATAAATTAAAGCTCTGATTGCATATTCACAAGTTTTAGAAAACATTCCTTACTTTTTTACAGTACAAATATAATAAAGTAAATTAAATAATGGATAAAAAACTCTTTTATTTTTAATATGATTTTCATCATGTTTTGATTTTTTATAAAGAAACGCCCCAAAGATTTTGGAGCGTTTCAGTTTCTTAAACTAGAAATCTCTTAATTTCTAAAGTAAGATGGGTTAAATTATAAAGATTAAAAAATTATTTCAAATCGTAACGGTCTGCGTTCATTACTTTTACCCAAGCTTTCACAAAGTCTTTTACAAATTTCTCTTTGTTATCGTCTTGAGCATATACCTCAGCATAAGCTCTTAAAATAGAGTTAGACCCGAATACCAAATCTACTCTTGTAGCTGTCCATCTGGTAGCACCAGATTTACGATCTACAATATTATACAAGTTGTATCCTGCAGGCTGCCAAGAATAATTCATATCCGTAAGGTTTACAAAGAAATCATTGGTCAAAACCCCAGGCATATTGGTAAATACTCCGTGCTGTGTTCCACCATAGTTAGCTCCCAACACTCTCATACCTCCTACTAAAACCGTCATTTCCGGCGCTGTAAGACCCATCAACTGAGTACGATCTAGTAACATTTCTTCTGGGTTTACAGTAGTATATTCTTTTTTCAAGAAGTTTCTGTACCCATCATGTAATGGCTCTAGCTCTGCAAAAGATTCTACATCGGTCATTTCCTGTGTAGCATCTCCTCTTCCTGGTGCAAATGGTACTGTAATATTTACTCCTGCTTCCTGAGCTGCCTTTTCTACCGCTGCAGAACCACCCAATACGATAAGGTCTGCTATGCTTACTTTTTTAGAAAGACCCGCTTGAATTTTGGTTAAAGTATCCAATACTTTTTGAAGACGTTGAGGCTCATTTCCTTCCCAGTTTTTCATAGGCTCTAATCTGATTCTGGCGCCATTAGCACCTCCTCTGAAATCTGAACCTCTAAAAGTTCTGGCACTGTCCCAAGCAGTATTAATCAATTCTGCTCTGGTTAAACCACTATTTAACAATTTGGTTTTCAATTCTGCAATTTCTGCGTCTGAAAGCGTATAGTCTACCGCAGGGATTGGGTCTTGCCAGATTAAATCTTCTTGAGGAACATCTGCTCCTAAATAACGACTCTTAGGCCCCATATCTCTATGAGTTAATTTAAACCAAGCTCTTGCAAATACCTCTGTAAAGTAAGCGGGATCTTGACGGAATTTTTCTGAAATTTTTCTGTATTCAGGATCTATCTTCAATGCCATATCCGCATCCGTCATGATAGGATTTCTTCTTACAGAAGGATTATGAGCATCTAGCGGCTTGTCTTCTTCAGCAATATTGATAGGTTCCCACTGGCTGGCTCCTGCCGGACTTTTCTTCAGTTCCCAATCATACTTCAACAAAAGTTCAAAATATTCATTATCCCAACGGGTTGGGTTAGTAGTCCACGCACCTTCTAAACCAGAAGTTACAGCGTTTCCACCTCCACCTTTTGGATTCATCCATCCAAAACCTTGGTTTTCTATATCGCTACCTTCTGGAGCTTCTCCCAATGTAGAGGCATCTCCATTTCCATGCGCTTTTCCTACAGTGTGACCACCAGCAGTAAGAGCTACGGTTTCCTCGTCATTCATTGCCATTCTCTTAAAGGTAATGCGCATATCATGAGCCGTCTTTAATGGATCTGATTTTCCATCTACCCCTTCCGGGTTTACATAGATCAATCCCATCATTACGGCTGCCAAAGGATTCTCTAAATCTCTTTCTCCAGACCAGCGGTTTCCTTCGCTGCCTGTTGGCGCCAACCATTCTTTTTCAGAGCCCCAATAGATGTCTTTCTCTGGGTGCCAAATATCTTCACGCCCTCCGGCAAAACCAAAGGTTTTAAGTCCCATAGATTCATATGCCATGTTACCAGCCAATATCATGAGATCTGCCCAAGAAATCTTGTTTCCGTATTTCTTTTTAATGGGCCAAAGCAATCTTCTTGCCTTATCCAGGTTGGCATTGTCTGGCCAGCTGTTTAATGGGGCAAAACGAAGATTACCGGTATTGGCACCTCCTCTACCGTCTGCGGTACGATACGTTCCTGCCGCATGCCAAGCCATACGAATCATGAGCCCACCATAGTGTCCCCAGTCTGCAGGCCACCACGCTTGGCTATCTGTCATTAAGGCTTTAAGGTCATTTTTAACTGCTTCTAAATCTAATTTTTTGAATTCTTCTGCATAATTAAATTCTTCTCCCAAAGGATTGGTTTTGGTATCATGCTGATGAAGGATATCCAAGTTCAATGCTTTTGGCCACCACTCCATTACGGATTGGCTGGCTTCAGAATTGGCTCCGTGCATTACAGGGCATTTACCAGAAGAGGCAGGTTTTTCAACCTCTTGATGATGTGGAAAAGGACATTTTCCATTTTCATTACTGCTCATATGTTGTTATTTTCTGTTTCTGAAAATCAAAAGTAAAATTTATACATAAAGTGGATTCAAAAAATTAATTTATTAAAATAATCCACATCATAGATAATTATTATCGATATAAAAAATTTAATTTATTTCTTCTATTGGTGTCAGATTTCATTTCACATTATTTAAAGTTGATTTATCAATATTGTTAATCATTATAATAGTAAATATTAATACCTAAATGTATTATTTGGTATTTTATAGTACTATTTTTGTGGAAATAATTTTAAATAAATGAAAAAGGAAAATAAAATCAATAAGGAAAAAATCTTTGAGATATACGGCGACTATCTTCTTAATCATGGGGAAAGACCTAGAAATGTATTTCAATTCTCACAAGCAAATAATTTTGAAGAAAGTAAATTTTATGAATATTTTTCGAGTTTTGAAGAAATTGAAAAACAAATTTTAGCACAGCTCTTCTCAAAATCCTTAGAGCTAGCATCTGGCATGGAAGAATTTGAAACGCTTACCGCAAAAGAAAAACTCCTGAATGTTTATTATATCTTTTTTGAAAATCTTACCCTGAACAGGTCTTTGGTGATGATGCTTACAGGACAAGATAAAATAGATCATTTTAAAACTTTCCAAAGCTTAAAACAAATCCATAGAGAATTTACCAAAACACTTTATTTTGAAGAAAATAAACTTTTGGAAAAGGCACCTCAAAATGTTAAAAACCTGAACGAAAAATCCAAAGAAGAGATGCTTTGGCTTCATTTGGTTTCTTGCATAGAATTTTGGAAAAAAGACACTTCTCCTTCTTTTGAGAAGACAGACCTTTTCATTGAAAAGACAATTGATACCGGTTTTGAACTGATTGATAATGAACCTTTGAAAAAAGTAATGGATTTGGGGAAATTTCTATGGAAAGAAAAATTCGGAATCAACTAAATGAAAACATTAGACAAAATACCTACAGGAAAAATTGAAAGAGCAGGAAGCCTTATTAAAACTGGAGCGAAAGTAGGCGTAAATTATCTGAAATATTATGGCAATAAAATAGCCAAAGATGAAGAAAAAGCACGAAAGATTCTCCATGAAGAAAATGCCTCTGACATCTATGATTCTCTAAAAGAATTGAAAGGCTCTGCGCTGAAGGTGGCACAAATGCTAAGCATGGACAAAAATATAATGCCACAGCAATATGTAGAAAAATTCTCACTTTCTCAGTTTTCAGTTCCACCGTTATCAGGGGCTTTGGTAAAGAAGACTTTCAGGAAATATTTCGGGAAAAATCCTGAAGATATTTTTGATGAATTCTCTGCAGAATCTGTTAATGCAGCCAGTATTGGCCAAGTACACAAGGCAAAAAAAGACGATAAAACTTTAGCTGTTAAAATACAATATCCAGGGGTAAGAGAAAGCATTTCGAGTGATCTGAAATTGGTGAAACCAATTGCAATGAAAATGTTCAATATCAGAAAAGAAGGCTCAGAAACGTATTTTCAGGAAGTAGAAGACAAACTCTATGAGGAAACCAATTACCACCTCGAGCTTCAACGCAGCCAGCAAATAGCCGATCATTGCAGTCATCTTCCAAATGTTGTTTTTCCTAATTATTATCCAGATTTTTCATGTGAGAAAATCATTACAATGGACTGGATGGAAGGCGAACACTTATCCGAATTTACCGCCCATAAAAACACCCAAGAAGATCTCAATAAAATCGGACAAACACTTTGGGATTTCTACATGTATCAACTTCATGTCTTGAGAAGGGTTCATGCAGATCCTCATCCCGGTAATTTTTTGGTTTCGAAAGAACGAAAATTATTAGTAATTGATTTTGGCTGTATCAAAGAGATTCCAATGGATTTTTATCTGCCTTATTTTGAACTGGCAAAAGAAGAAAATTTAAAAAATCCTGAAATTTTCAATCAAAAATTGTATGAATTGGAAATTCTTCGACATGAAGACAGCAAAGCTGAAAAAGAATTTTTCTCCCATCTTTTCCATGAGTTATTAGAACTATTTACAAGACCTTTCAATAATCATAAATTTGATTTTTCTGACGAATCCTTTTTTCAACAAATGGCAGAATTAGGACAGCGATATGCCAAGGTAAGCGATATTAAAGAAATGAACACCAACAGAGGATCTAAACATTTTATCTATATGAACAGAACGTTTTTTGGATTATACAATATGATGCATGACTTGAAAGCAAAAGACATCATCATCAATAATTACCAAAATTTCATTCTATAAAAATTTAAAAATTCATGAAAAACATCGTTGTCATAGGTTGTGGAAAAGGCATTGGATATGCTACAGCTCAAATGTTATCTAAAAACAACCATATTATTGGAATTTCAAAAACCCAACCTTCTAATTTCGATTTTGAATTTCATCAATTAGATATTACCAAAGAAAATCTAGATCACATTTCATTTCCAGACGTAATAGACGGACTGGTTTATGCACCGGGAAGTATTAACCTGAAGCCCTTTAACCGATTGAGTGAAGAAGATTTCATAAATGATTTTGAAATCAATGTTTTGGGCGCTGTAAAGAGTATTCAAAAACTTCTTCCCCACTTGAAAAAATCTGAAAGCGCGAGTATTGTCTTGTTCAGTTCTGTAGCTGCTAAGTTGGGAATGCCTTTTCATGCATCTATTGCTGCAAGCAAAAGCGCCATAGAAGGATTAACGAAAAGTCTTGCCGCAGAATTTTCAGCTCAAAAGATAAGAGTAAACGCTATAGCGCCTTCTCTTACAGACACCGCACTTGCAGCTTCCTTGCTTTCAACACCCGAAAGAAGAGAAGCATCTGCAAAAAGACATCCTCTACAAAGAATAGGAACGGGAGAAGACATGGCAAAAATGACCGCTTTTTTACTTTCTGACCAAGCCTCTTGGATTACAGGACAAATTATAGGAATAGACGGAGGAATGGGAGCTATGAAGCTTTAGAGCCTTTATTTAATCCTTTGGTTTGTGCTTATGAGGTTTTAAGGTAGGATGTTTTGGTTTGGTCTCTGGTAAGACTCTTCTTCTTTTATCATCTGTACCATTATTTTTTTTTGGTTTTGGACCTGGCTTAATGGCTTTAATTATTTGCATATTTTTTATTTATTTTTTTAATTCAGCCATAATTCTACGCCGCCGTGGTGGGAGCAGGTGCCTCCTCTGCTTTGGCTGAAGCTGTAGGTGCCGTCATAGCATTTTGCGGTGGCGCCGGCGGGTACTTCAGAAGCTTTAACGGGCGACTTTACTTTGTTGCCTTGGGAATTGGTGTAAAATTTGTTTTTTTGTTTGGCGGTGTCTTGCTTTACTTGTTCTTTCTTAAAAGTGGGTTGCAAGAGTGGGTTGGTGTTAGCGGCCTGTGCTGTACTATTGAACAGCAAAAAAGCGGCTACCAAAATTACATTTCTCATGGGTTTTTGTTTTTATTAACCCCGAAATTATAGGCGAAACTCTTCTAAAACAAATGTATGTGGCTCCAATTCATGAATTGGGACTGGGTATTAAAACAAAAAACCACTGCTATGGCAGTGGTTTTCGTTGCATAATGGGCATTTTTACTTTGATGCCTTTTGAATTTATATAATACTCTTTGTGTTTTTTAGTGGTTCTTGTTACATCTCGGTCGAAAGTAGCTTGAGAAAAAATTTAGGGGAAGACGCTTCTCCAAAACTGAATAGGAATAAACAGACCAAAATGATAAAATTTCTCATGGATCATTTTATTTATTGGCACAAAATTATAAGCAAAAACAACCACATACAAAGGCTTATGGCACCAATTCACGAATTAGGACTTAAATATCCTAAATAAAAATACAGTCATGTTATTCATTGTATATTTTTTTTAGACATTTTTTCTATTATTCAATACCGAAAAGTAATTGGAATAATAATGAAACATTGATTAATAGTCTTTACCTTTAAAAAAGTTTGAAGAAAAAAATTAAAAGCAAAAACGTCTCAATTCAAGAATTGAGACTTC
>CALJKL010000036.1 GCA_937973555.1 uncultured Flavobacteriales bacterium
AGAAAAGAAAAGAGATGAAGATTTTTATAATAGAGTAATTAAAACTTCTGCACCTGGTGTTAAAATTGAAAAAAGAAAAATAAGAAGTGGTATTGAAAAAAAATATGAATGGGAAAACTAATTAGACTAATTGTATTTTTTATTTTATTAAGTTTAAAATTAATTTCACAAGAATACAGAATATTTTATGACTATAGTTATAAAAAAGATTCTACAAAAATAGAGTCTATAGAAAATAGACTTATGGTTTTAGATATAGATAAAAAAGGTTCAATATTTTATGATTATTACAAATATAAAAAAGACTCTTTAAATATTGCAATGTACTATAAAGACTTTCATTTTATAGATGTAAGTACGATAAAAGTTAACTTTTTTATAGAAAAACAATATCCAAATTTTAAAACTATCATGTATACATATTTGCATAGTAATAATTATGCGATTTTGGATTCTACAAAATTAAATTGGGAATTAAGTTCTGAACAAACAGAAATAAAAGGATACAAAGCCCAAAAAGCAATGTTAAATTTTGGGGGCAGAAAATGGATAGCATGGTATACTATTGATATTCCTATTTTTGAAGGTCCATATAAATTTAGCGAACTACCGGGGCTTATTTTAGAAATTAGAGATTCAGAAAATAATCATATTTTTAAATTTGTAGGTGTCGAAAAAAACAATACTGGATATTCTAATTTTTTTAAAATACATAAATTCAATAATAAAACAATTAACAACAAAGCTTTTAATAAGTTATGGAATGAATTTAAAAAAGATCCAGCGAAAAATTATAAATTTTCAATCTTAAATTCTAGTATTAAAGCCTCCATGTCTTTTGATGGGAAAAGTTTCTCACAAAATGATGTAATAAGAGACATAGAAAAAATAGAATATGAAAAAATAAAGAAAAACAATAATTTTATTGAGTTAGATTTATATAAATAAAAAACATTAACTAAAAAAATGAAATAAAAAAACTTCTTGCAACAATGCATTGGCAAAAATCAGTCCCAGTGCTATGGCAGTCTCGTATAGTTGTTTCTTCGCCAGTCAACTTTTGGCTATTCGAGAAAATCTTGCTTGTAAAACTACATGGGATCTTTAAGCAGGTATGTACTTTTTGAAATTTGCTAAATCTTTATACTCCGTCCAAAATTTTTTGGACGGATTTTTTATTTCAGAAAAAAATATTGAAATTAGTACGTTGAAAAAAACTTATGAAACCATACATTGCCATTAATGCTTCTGCCGGCTCTGGTAAAACCTACACTTTGGTACAAAGGGTGTTGATGCTGTGTCTCGAAAATCCTCACCAAAAAGACGCCATTCGTCATATTTTGGCGCTTACGTTTACCAATAAGGCGGCCAATGAAATGAAGGAAAGGATACTTTCTTGGCTCAAGGAATTTACGCAGAAAGAGTATGCGCAAAATGACAAACTGATTTCTATTCAACAAAAATTTGAAGAAGAGGGCAAAAAGATAACGTTAGACGACCTGCATATCCGTTCCCAAAAAGTGCTGGATTATGTGCTTCACCATTATTCTACCCTCAATATTGGCACGATTGATAAATTCAACTCCCGTTTGGTGCGCAGCTTTTCGTATGAGTTGGGATTGGCGCAGAATTTCAATCTGGAAATTCAGCCGGAACCTTATCTCATTGAAGCCGTAGACCAAATGCTTAACAAAATTGGCGAAGACGGACAGATTTCTGAAGCCTTTCTGGATTATGTGAATTACAGCCTCGACCAAAATGAACGTATCAACATCCACAAAACCCTTTTGGATGCCGCCAAAGAATTCATTAAAGACAAGCATTACCATTGGCTAGAAGAAAATAAAGCGTTTGATTGGCAAGCCTATGAGGTTTCCAAAAATGAGATCAGAAATGAAATCATTGGCCTTAAAAAAGCATCAGAACAACTCGCAAATCAGACTTTGGAACTGATAAAAAGCCGAGATATAGAATTGGAGGATTTTGCACAAGGCAAAAATGGTATTGGCGGTTTTTTTCAAAAAGTTTTAGATTTCTATAAAGGAAAAAGAGATGATTTCCCTTTTCCTGCCAACGAAGAAAATTTTCTGAATAATGCAGCTAAAGGAGCTGCTACAAAAAGCAAAAACAAAGACCCGGAAATTATGGAGATTCTGGAGGTCCTCCTACAAAACCGAAAGACCATCATTCAGAATTTTATTTTGGGAGAGAAAAAGGAAAAAATATTGTATGCTTTGCTGCCATTAAAAGTGAACAAAGAAATACAAGACCAACTTCAACAGATAGAGGACGAAAACGATTTGGTTTTGCTTTCTAAATTCAATGTGCTCATCAATGAAAATCTCAGCAACGAGCCTTCCACATTTATTTATGAAAAAGTAGGAACCCAGTTTCAGCATTATTTTTTTGATGAATTTCAGGATACTTCACAATTGCAATGGCTTAATTTTCTTCCGTTGAGAGACCATAATGTTTCCATGGAAAACAGCACCTTTACTCTGGTGGGAGACCCTAAACAGAGCATTTACAGATTTAGGGGTGGTGATGCCGAAATTATGCTGAACATCATCAATAAAAAGGAAAATGCCCCTGTAGAAGTAGAGGTTGTCCCTTTGAAACATAATTTTAGAAGCGCCCAAAATATTGTAGATTTTAACAATGAACTCTATCGTTTTTATGAAGACAAACTGAACGTAGAGCATGGAAAGCTCTTTGGAGAAAGTGCTAAACAAATTCCATTTTCTGAAAAGAAAGGCCGAGTAAAAGTACATTTTTTGGAAAATGGACTTAAAGCAGACTATTACAAAGATTGTGCAGCTAAAATGCAACAAGATTTACAACAATGTTTGGATAATGGTTTTGCATTGTCAGATATTGCAGTTTTGTGCCGAGGAAATGAAGATATTTTCAATTTTTCCAAATTATTGGGAAATATGAAAGTATTGTATAAAGGAGAAGAAACCCTCATTAAGACCATTTCAGAAAAGGGCCTTACCCTAGAATTGTCTAGGACTCTAAGGGCTTTAATACAATTTTTGTATTGGAAGGTGTTTCCAAAAAATAAAAGGTTTTTGGTGAAAATGATGTATGAGCTCGAGAAATCAGGGAGAATACAAATGAAGGAATTTTCATCTGAAATGCAGGATATCCTGGCTTTGGAAACCAAAAAAGAAATGGAGGTCTTCATCCAAGAAAAATACGGGATTACCTTGCAACAAGAAAACTTTCCACAGCTCAATCTTTACAATTTTATAGAATATTATATCCATGAATTTTCTGTAGAAAATAAAGAAACAGATTTCTTATTGAATTTCTTAGAATTGCTCTACAACTACACCCAAAATACCGGTGTCACCTTAAAAGATTTTCTTATTTTTTGGGAAGAAGAGGGTAAAAAGACCAGCATTCAGGCTTCAGAAAATATAGATGCCGTGCAGTTGATGACGATTCATAAGGCTAAGGGGCTGGAATTTCCAGTGGTTTTCCTTCCAATGGAAAACACCCATAAAGATTATAAAATTCAAGAATGGTTTTCCTTAGAAAACAACTCAGAACTGAAATCGGTAAATATTGAAGGGTTTAATAAAGCCTTGGCTACGTATGATGAAGAAATTTCTGTTTTTAATGAGGCCAATGTATATAAAAATTTCATTGACCGCCTTTGTTTGCAATATGTAGCTACTACTAGACCTGTGGAGCAATTGTATCTCTACATTCAGAGGCCAAGCGTTGACTCTAAGACAGGGGTTGAAAACCCTTCTAAAATTGAAATTTATGATTTTCTTCAATCCATGAATTTTAACCATTTGGATAGCTTTGATGTTTTTCCTTTAAGCGAGAATGAGGTGAAAAAGCAATCGCGAAAAGAGACCATTCAACAGGCTTCTCAACAGATTTCATCTTTGACACAGAAGCATGACAAGACGGGTAATATCACCATAGCTACCCCTTCTAAAAACTACCAAACCCGAAATGAAAAGGTAAGAATGGGGATATTTACGCATGAGATTTTGGCGAAAATAAACACTAAAAAAGATGTAGAAAAAGTGCTGAAGCATTATCTTCTAGAAGGCGTCATTACAGAATCTGAAAAGGCCGATATTGCACAGAATATTTTTGAGGTGATTGGTCAATATCCACAATATTTTGCTGAAAATCAAGAAGTAATGAATGAAAGGGAAATTTTTATAGATGGTCATGTTTACAGGCCAGACCGTATGGTAAAGATGGGTGAGCAATGGCATATTGTAGATTTTAAAACTGGAACGCCTTCAGAAAAAGACCAAGAAAAATATCAAAAACAGATTGTTTCTTACCAAACTGCCATGGAAAATTTAGGCCAGAAAATTGGAGGAACTGTGCTGATTTACCTTTAAATTTGCAGGAAAATTATTCTTAAAAAATAAATGAATCCAGACCTAGAACTTCAACTGAAAACTTTGCCTTCAGAACCAGGGGTTTATCGTTATTACGATAAAAACAACCAACTGCTCTATGTGGGTAAAGCCAAAAATCTGAAAAAAAGGGTCCTTTCTTACTTCTTAAAAAGCCAAAGCGGCTATCGCACCAAAATTATGGTGGCCAAAATCTGCCGCTTGGAAACCACTATCGTGAATAGTGAATACGATGCCCTTTTGCTAGAGAATAACCTCATAAAGGAGCATCAGCCATTTTATAATGTCATGCTGAAGGATGACAAGACCTATCCTTGGATATGCATTAAAAATGAAGACTTCCCAAGGATTTTTATGACCAGAACGGTCATCAAAGACGGTTCCGAATATTATGGGCCGTATGCCAAGGTAAAGCCCGCAAGGATTTTGTTGGAAACCATTAAAAATATTTATAAAATCCGTTCTTGTAATCTGGATTTATCCCCCAAAAAAATAGAAGACGGTAAGTACAAGGTCTGCCTGGAATATCACATCAAAAACTGCAAAGGCCCATGTGAAAGCTTGGAAAGTGAACAAGAGTACGATAAAAAGATAGATGCTATTCGTGGAATGATAAAGGGCGATTTCCGGAAGGCAAGAAAGCATCTGGAAGACGAAATGCTTCAGCATGCTTCCGTTTTGGAATTCGAAAAAGCACATATGGTAAAAGAGCGCCTCGAAATTTTGGAAGATTACCAATCGAAACAAACCGTGGTGAATCCGAATATTGATGATGTAGATGTTTTTGGTATGACAAGCGACGAAACAGCGGCCTATGTCAATTTTTTCAAAATCAGAAACGGAAACATTGTTCAAAGTTTTACTACAGAAATCAAGAAGATGCTGGAAGAAACGGATGAAGAAATTTTGGAGCAAGCCATTGTGGAAATCAGGCAAAAATTTGCTTCAGAATCCAATGAAATTCTGCTGCCTTTTCATCTTAATATCGAAATTCCCAACATCAAACTCATTGTCCCAAAAGTGGGAGACAAGAAACGCATTGTAGAACTTTCGGAAAAAAATGCTAAAGAGTATCGTGTAGAAAAACTGAAACAGGTACAGATTGTAGACCCGGAGAGACATACCAATCGCATTATGGCAGAAATGCAAAAACTCCTTAGGATGCCTGTGGAGCCTAGACATATTGAAGGCTTTGATAACTCCAATATCCAAGGAAGCAACCCGGTTTCGGCATGTGTGGTCTTCAAAGATGGTAAGCCAAGCAAATCAGATTATCGCATATTTCATGTAAAAACTGTAGAAGGTCCTAATGATTTTGCTACGATGGAAGAGGTTATATACAGACGCTACAAAAGGATGTTGGAAGAGGATGAACCGCTTCCACAATTGATTTTGATAGATGGAGGCAAAGGACAATTGTCTTCAGCCGTAAAAAGCCTTAAGCTCCTTGGTCTTTATGGCAAAATTACAGTGGTGGGTATTGCGAAACGTTTGGAAGAAATTTTCTTCCCGGAGGACCCAATTCCATTGTATCTAGATAAAAAATCTGAAACGCTGAAAGTCTTGCAAAGGGTAAGGGATGAAGCACACCGTTTTGGGGTGAAACATCACCGCACGCGCAGAACCAATGCTACCATAAAATCTGAATTGGAAGAAATACCCGGCGTAGGAGAAAAAACTATAGAAATGCTCTTGAAAAAATTGAAATCCGTAAAACGCGTCAAGGAAGCCAGTCAAGAAACCTTGGAGGAAATCCTTGGAAAAGTAAAAGGAAAAGTGGTTTGGGAGTTTTTTAATTCTGGCAACTAAAAAAAGCATCATGATTGATGCTTTTCTTTTTTATTTTTTCTCAAAAACTGCTTTCTGATAATTGCCATCTGAGCTTGGGATTTCAATTACCAGATTGCCATTTTCAAGATAACCCAACGTTTGGGTCACGTTTTCTAATTGTACTCGGTATACCTCTTTTTTGGTGGAGTTTCTAAAGGTGGCAAAAGGTACAGAACTGCTATTACTCACCAAAATAAACTGATTCTCCGAAATCTGAATTTTCTGAAGGTTTATTTTCCCATTGCTGTAAGATTCTGCCATTTTAGAGGTGGCAGCGGCGGGCATTTCCTCTTTTTTGAGTTCTTTGATTTCTTTTTGGTCAATAGGCAAAGGAGTAGTTTCTTTGATGGTTTGCTTAATATCTGTAACCATAGCTTTAGGTTGAGAAACCGGAACGTTTGCTAATGATAATTTTAAGGCCTCTTGAAATCCTAAATCAAATTCTTTTTCCAAAGAAGTGGCTTTGGTTTCAAAAAGCATGTTTTTTTTGCAATCTGTAAACTGAAGAATAACTCGGGTTCTGAGCATATTAGAATTGTCCAGAAGTTCCGCATTAGCCACCATACATGGGTTTAGCCTTAGGTTTTCCGGCCAATTTTGCATATCATCTTGTAAGACTTTATAATTTTTTTGTTCCAACGCCTTTTTCAGAAGGGTGTTGAGGTTATATTTATTAGTATCAAAATTTTTAAATTTCTGAGGAACATAGACATATTCGTAATCGGATATGCTTTGTGCTTGTAATGCAGTAAAGCATGCAATAGCCAATAGGAAAAATAATTTTTTCATTACGTTTTTTTTTATAATGGTAAATGTAAACAAATATTTATTTCGATTATTTCCCAAAAAGAATTTCCTTCAAAAAACTAAAGATTAGTTTCTGAATTCACCCATGTCCAGCTTTAGGGAGAAGAAGTTAGAAAAATAGTTACTGCCTCCTATTCCGGTGCTGGTAATCGCGTAATCTAGGGTAAGCCCGCGGTAACGGATGCCAATCCCTGCACTAGGCTGAAAGGAAACCTTTCTTTTGAGACTTTCAATATCCGTAATATTCTGAAAACGGTTCACACCGGCTCTTACGTAAATCATTTTCTGGAAGCCTAGTTCTGCTCCAAAATAAGGCGAAATGCTGGCAAAATTAGTAGACACAAGAGCAGCCGTTTTGGCAAAATCTACATTGACGCCTGCTTCTGGTAGCAGGTCTAGATCTCGGTTGAGTTCAAAGTTTTTGGAAACTCCCATATTAAGTTTAGGCATTGTGATTTCCATTTTATCTTTAGGAGCCGGGTTGAATTCTTCACCATTCACAACGGTAGACAGTTCTTTTTGATTTACATTCCAAAAATTGACGGTAGTAGTAGCATCGCGAAGCATGGCCCCAAATTTATAACCGGAATCCGCATGGTAAATGGCCCCCAAATCAAAACCAAATCCGAAGCCATTGGCAAATTTTCCTACATTTCGGTAAACGATTTTAGCATTAACCCCTGCACTCAGTTTTTGACTTCCACCGGGATGAAAAGCATAGCTAATGATGCCCGCATAATCTGAAGTAGAAAATTTGGTGATTTTGTCATAATCTATATTTCCTTCAGCATCAATTAATTGGGTGGTGTTCAGGATGTTGTCAATGCCCAGTCTTACCACAGAAATCCCCAAAACACCATTTTGAGAATCCAGGGCTTTTGCAAAAGAAATATAATCGTATTTGGCAATAGACTCGAAATATTCTGCATGCATGGCAGCTCCTTGCCAGTCTCTTTCTATACCGGTAAGGGCTGCAGGATTCCACATAGGAGCATAAACGTCATCTTGACTGGTGATAACGGCGCCTCCCATGGCAAGGCCTCTGGCACCGGCACCAATATTCAAAAACTCGTTAGAGTATTTTCTAACAATCTGAGAGGAAACGAAAACCGACAAAAAGGTTAAAAAGAATAAATATTTTTTCATTCCATATTTTACATCTCAGGCTCCAAATGATTTTTTTGAGCCGTATTTTTTCTGGCTTTTATGATTCCGTTGGCCACAATTGCCGAAATCATCACCAATGATGCGCCATAAAATATAAGGCTCATTTTTTCTGATTCTCCAAAAATAAAGAAAGCCAAAATGATACCATATACAGGTTCTAAATTTACTGTAAGAATTAACGTAAAGGGTGAAATATACTTCATCAAATTTACGGATTCAAACATAGGAAATGCCGTGAAGACACTCGCCAATAATGTTAATAACGCCAAATCACGGTAACTTATTTCCCCCACTTGTGAAATTTGTCCCGAAAAAAGATAATAAAGACTTATCACAAACCAACCCCCGAATATTTCATAAAAAATGATATTTCCGGATGAGGTTTTGCCGTATAATTTGCCATTAAATACGGAAAAAATAGTCCCCAATAGGGCACAGATAATCCCGTAAATAATCCCCAGTTTATATTGGAATTCTACTTTGAAAATTAATGAGATACAGATAACGATAACAATTCCCATGATGATCTCGGAAAAATCTATTTTTCTTTTATACACCAATGGCTCTATAAGTGCTGCAAAAAGGGTGGAAGTGCCTAGACAACTGAGCGCAATAGAAACATTAGATACTTTGATGGAACTGAAAAAGAACAGCCAGTGAAAAGCCATCAAACTGCCAACGCCGATTAGCTTGAATAGCATTTTTTTAGAAATTTTGATGCTGTCTTTTTTGATGAACCTGATAAAAATATATAAAAATGTTGCCGCAAAAAGCATTCGGTAAAACACCAATACTTCTGCATTGGCATGGATGAGTTTTCCTAAAATAGCCGTGAAGCCCCATAAAAAAACGATAAAATGCAATCTGAAATGTGCAGATTTTAACATAGTAGAAAATTATGCCACAAAAATATCATTAATTTTTCTAATTTTGTGCTACTTAAAAAGCAAAAAAACGCATGGATTTTTTACAAGTTTTTTCTTTTGCAGATGCATGGATTGCGCTGCTTACCCTTACCTTTTTAGAAATCGTTTTAGGAATAGACAACATTGTTTTTATCTCTATTGTTTCGTCTAAACTAGATGCTAAAGATCAACCTAAAGCAAGAACGATAGGGCTTTTACTGGCAATGGCGTTCAGGATATTATTGCTTTTTGGTATCAAATGGGTGCTAAGTCTCAATGAAGAATTATTTGGATTTCATTTGTCTTGGTTTCACGGAAGTGTAACGGGGCAAAGTTTAATCATTTTTATTGGCGGGCTGTTTTTGTTGTACAAATCGGTTTCCGAAATTCACCACAAACTAGAAGGCGAAGAAGAACTTAATGCAGGCTCTATTAAAAAGCCTTCTGTGGGTTCTGCTATTGCTCAGATTGCGGCCCTTAATTTGGTTTTTTCTTTTGATTCTATTCTTACTGCAGTAGGATTGGTGAGTTTTAAAGAATTTGGAGAAGGAGGTGCATTGGCGATTATGATTATTTCTGTGGTTCTTTCTATTGCTATAATGATGGCTTTTGCCGGGCCGGTTTCTAATTTTGTGAACCAACATCCTACCATACAGATTTTGGGTCTTTCTTTCTTGATTCTGATTGGGGTGATGCTGATTACTGAAGCATCTCACTTGGGTCATTTCAGTTTGTTTGATGAAGAAGTGGGCACCATTCCGAAAGGTTATTTGTATTTTGCCATTTTCTTTTCATTGGCTGTTGAATTTGTGAATATGAAACTCAGAAAAAATACCAAGCCGGTAGACCTTCATAACTCAGAAAAAATAGACAATTTATAAAAATAGAAAGCCCTGAATTTTAATGAAATTCAGGGCTTTCTAAATAATAAACTATAAAAAAACTAATTAGGGGATTGAGAACAATTTCATTTCTCTAACGTAAAATAAAATGCCTTTATTTCTTAAAGAGAAGTTAAAGTAGAAAATTTTTATTTTCAGAAAATTAACTTTTTATTTTAACATAAAATTTGTCTTGTATTCCAAATTCCTTTAATTTTGCCAAAACCTAAATCTAATGAGTAAAAAGAATACCAAATACATCTTTGTAACAGGAGGTGTAACCTCGTCTTTAGGGAAAGGCATTGTTTCGGCTTCTCTTGGCCTGCTTTTGAAATCCCGAGGTTTTAATGTTACCATTCAGAAGTTAGATCCATACATCAATATAGATCCCGGAACTTTAAACCCTTATGAACATGGCGAATGTTATGTAACCGAAGACGGTGCAGAAACTGATTTGGATTTAGGCCACTATGAGCGTTTTCTAGATGCTCCTACCTCTCAAAACAATAACGTAACGACCGGAAGAATCTATCAAACGGTCATTGAAAAAGAAAGAAAAGGTGATTTCTTAGGGAAAACCGTTCAGGTGATTCCGCATATTACCAATGAAATCAAACGCAGAATTAAAATCCTGGCCAAAGAAGACTATGATATCATCATCACGGAAATTGGTGGTACAGTAGGGGATATAGAATCTTTGCCATACATAGAAAGTGTGCGTCAGTTAAAATGGGAATTGGGAGAAAACAATTCTATGGTCATTCATTTAACCCTCTTACCTTATCTTTCGGCAAGTGGAGAATTGAAGACTAAGCCTTCTCAGCATTCTGTACGTCAATTAATGGAGGCCGGTATTATGGCAGATGTTTTGGTGTGCAGAACAGAGCATAAAATCACCAAAGACATAAAGGCAAAACTAGCACAATTTTGTAATGTGCCTACTGATAATGTTATTGAAAGTATAGATTTGGATACCATTTATGAAGTTCCTATTTATCTTCAAAAACAAAACTTTGATGAGGTAGTATTAAAGGAACTAAACCTTCCTGCTACTTCAGAAGCAGATTTAAAAGATTGGAAAAACTTCCTCAAAAAATATAAAAACCCTAAAAAGAAAATAGAAATTGCTTTGGTGGGTAAATATGTTTCGCTTCAGGATTCGTATAAATCTATTGCTGAAGCCTTCATCCATGCAGGAGCTCATGAAGAAACGGAAGTAAAGTTGCGCTGGGTATACAGTGGAGATTTAACTGAAGCCAATTTAGCAGAAACCTTCAAAGGAATTGACGGCATGTTGATCGCCCCTGGATTTGGCGACAGAGGAATAGAAGGTAAGATTTTGGCTGCAAAATATGCACGCGAAAAACAAATTCCTCTTTTGGGAATCTGTTTGGGCATGCAGATTATGACGATAGAATTTGCCAGAAATGTTTTAGGCTTACAAGACGCCAATTCGGCGGAGTTTGATTTAACCACCAAAAATCCTGTTATTTCCATTATGGAAGAACAGAAAAATGTGGTGGAAAAAGGAGGAACGATGAGATTGGGTGCATGGAAATGCCAATTGAAATCGGACTCGAAGTTAATGGAAGTCTATGGTGAGAAAAATATCACCGAAAGACACCGTCACAGATACGAGTTCAATTCTGATTACCTGGAAGATTTCGAAAACAACGGTCTGTATGCATCCGGAATTAATCCTGATACTAAATTGGTAGAAACTTTGGAGTTGAAAGACCATCCGTTCTATGTTGGGGTACAGTATCACCCGGAATATAAAAGTACAGTGGCAACACCACATCCTTTGTTCATTGCTTTAGTAAAGGCTGCGAGTAAGAAATAATAAAAAATGCCTTTTTGTCAAAAAATTCATATTTTTGTCAGCCAAAATAATTAAAATAAGATAGGGTATAGTTTTTGAGAAATCTTAAACTTTAATTCTAAAACAAATACAATATAATGCAACAGAATAGCGGATTAGATAAAAATCAACTGATAAGTTTTGTGCTTTTTTCAGCAATGTTGGTGGCTTTCATGTTTTATTTCCAAAATAAACAGGCAAAACAACAAGAAGCTGATGCAAAACCGAAAACCGAAAAAATAACAAATTCCAACGCAGCACCTGCGGTAAATATTAATACAGCTGTAAGCAGTGCATCTATTAAAACAGTGAATCTTAAAAATGATTTATTGACTTTGGAATTTTCTACTTTGGGGGGGCAAATTTCTTCTGCAAAACTCAATAAATATTTTGCGTACGATTCTAAAACAGATAAACACGATCTGCCGCTTTATTTGATCAACAAGAACAATTCTAATTATGGATTTCAGTTCAAAGTTAAAAACGGTAAAACTTTCAACACCAAAGATTTGGTTTTTGCGCCTCAGGTTTCAGAAAATTCTGTAACGATGACGGCACAGGCTAATGGTGCTACAATACAGTTTATCTATACGCTTCTAGATCAATACACTTTAGATTTTAATGTCAAAACACAAGGGTTGTCTACTTTAGTTACAGATGGAAAGGCTGATTTTAACTGGAACTATGCAGTGAGAGGAATGGAGAAAGGTCGTTCGCAGGAACAAACTCATTCAGAATTTAACTATGCTTTCGGAAATTACGGCAATACAGATTATGACACCAATGGTTTCGAGGAGCCTGAAGAAACCTTGAATTGGCTAGGTGTTAAGCAGCAGTTTTTTACAACAGTGGTAGAATCTGAAACAGGTTTTGTACATTCTAAAGGAACGCAGGAAACCGTTAAAGAAGGAGAGTTTTTAAAGAAATTCAATTTTGACGGACAAATAAAACTTTCTGGTAACGAATTGAATCAGAATTTCAAGTGGTATTTTATGCCTTTGGATTTACCATTGTTAAAATCTTATAAAGGCAAGAAATTCGATTCTATTCTTCCATTAGGCTGGAGCTTCATAGGTGCACTGAACAGATATTTCTTTGTGCCAATATATAATGCACTTTCAAGCTGGGGCATCGCTGCAGGATGGGTGATCTTTTTATTGACGATTGCTACCAAATTGGTGCTTTCTCCGGTGATGTATAAGCAGCACAAGCTGAGTGCTATGATGAAGGTGGTAAAACCTGAAATAGAAGAGGTAAACGAAAAATACAAGAATGCCGATGCGCTGAAAAAACAACAGGCAACAATGGAAATCTACAGGAAAGCTGGGATTAATCAGATGGCGGGATGTTTGCCGGCATTGATTCAGATTCCGATTTTCTATGCCTTGTTCCGTTTCTTCCCAAACAATATAGATTTAAGAGGTAAAAGCTTCTGGTTTGTAAATGACTTGACGGCATATGATGATTTAATTAAACTACCATTCCATATTCCATTAATAGGAGAGCATTTAAGCATATTTGCTATTGCATGTACCGTTGTTATTTTGATATATACCATTATGACATCAGGAAACGTACAACAGCCTACACAGGAAGGAATGCCAAACATGAAGGTGATGATGTATATCTTCCCGGTAACATTCTTCTTCTTCCTGAATACTTCTTCTTCTGGTCTTTCTTGGTATTATTTTGTTTCTAATGCTTTGAACATATTAATTATTTTGGCCATTAAATATTGGATTCTGGATGAAAAGAAAATTCATGCACAAATCCAAGAAAACAAAGCCAAAGGGCCAAAGCCTGAAGGTAAGTTCCAAAAGCGTATGCGTGAAATGATGGAAAAGGCGCAAGAGCAACAAAAACTACAAGAGCAACAGAGAAAGAAAAAATAAAACAAAAAAGGAACCTTAATTTGAGGTTCCTTTTTTTAATATTCTAATCTGAAGGATTTTCGGTGGTATTTTGTAGGGCCATATTTTATAAGGGCTTCTTGGTGTTCTTTGGTGGCATAGCCCATGTTGGTATTCCATCCATATTGCGGAAATTCTTCATGCAGTTCTATCATTAATCTGTCTCTATAGTTTTTTGCCAAAATAGAAGCCGCGGCAATAGATAAGAATTTAGAGTCTCCTTTTATAATACACTGATGGGGGATAAAATTGTAAGGGTGAAATTTGTTGCCATCTACCAATATCAATTCCGGTCTGGTTTTCAATTGGTCTAATGCCAAGTGCATGGCGTGGATGCTTGCGTTCAGAATGTTATGTTGGTCTATAAATTCAGGAGATAGTTCTGCAATAGCATATTCTATAACATATTCTTTTATATATGAATCAAGCTCTAAACGAGTCTTGAAATTCAGTTTTTTAGAATCATTTACTAGTTTTTGGTCAAAATTTTCATCTAAAATGACAGCCGCTGCGACTACCGGACCACATAAACAGCCCCTTCCCACCTCGTCACAACCAGCTTCTGTATAATTTTCTGACCATTTTTTTAGTAAATCCATAATTTTTAACAATTAACATGCATTGTCTTTGTAGACCTTGCAAATCTATTAATTATTTAAGGTTTTTTTAACAAAAAATTTGGACATGTTAAGAAAAATTTGCACATTTGCCACATTGAAAAATTTAATTTGATATGAAGAAACTAACAAAAAGCGTTTTAGCGGTTGTTCTTTCTGCGTCGTTTAGTGTTACTTACGCGCAAAAAGTAGACTCTACTAAAACCAAAGATATCGAAGGCGTTGTAGTTACAGCCTTGGGTATTAAAAGAGAGAAAAAATCTTTAGGTTATGCTTCTCAAGAAGTAAAAGCAGATGCTTTAACTAATGGTACCACTAAAACAGGTAACGTTGCTTCTTTACTTTCTGGTAAAGTTGCGGGGTTAAATGTTAATACCAACAATAACTTTGGAGGTTCATCTAACCTTGTAATCAGAGGTATTAAAACTTTGGGTGGTGGTAACCCACTTATCGTAATTGATGGTTCTCCTGTAAACAACAGTATGTTGTACGGGTCTGCTTTCGACTACGGTAACTTCTTACAAGATATTAACCAAGAAGATGTAGAATCTATCAACGTATTGAAAGGTGCTGCTGCATCTGCTCTATATGGTGAAAGAGGTTTGAACGGTGTAATCGTTATCGTTACTAAAAATGGTAAAGGTAAAGATGATGGTTCTTGGGGTGTAACTTTATCTTCAAGCGTTCAAGGAGGAATCATTGATAAAACTACTTTCCCTAAATACCAAGATAAATATGGTGCAGGTTACGACCCATCTTTCTATACAGGTACTGCTGCTGATGGTAAGTATTATGTAAACTTCCCTGAAGATGCTTCTTGGGGTCCTAAGTTTGATCCAAACTTATTGGTTTACCACTGGGATTCATTTGATAAAACTTCTCCTAACTATGGAAAAGCAATGCCATGGGTAGCTGCTAAAAATGGACCAATCAAATTCTTTGATACTCCATATTCATACTCGAATTCAGTGTCTTTAGAAAAAGGAAACAAAAATGGTAACTTCAGTTTGTCATATGATAACCTTATTTCTAATGGTTTGATGCCAAACTCAGATTTAAACAAAAATACTTTATCTACTAAAGTTAATTACAACTTAACAGATAAGTTACATGCTACTATTTTTAGTACTTTGACTCTTCAAAGAACAAAAGGTCGTAACGAAACTGGATATAGCGACAACATCGTTTCAGGTTTCAGACAATGGTGGCAAACCAACGTTGATGTTTTATCACTTAAAAATGCTTATTTCAATAATTTAGCTGCTTATGGTGTAACAAACAGTAACGTAACTTGGAACAGAGTAGATGCTTCTGATTCTAGCCCAATCTTCTGGAATAACCCATATTTCCAAAGATACCAAAACTATCAGTCTGATAACAGAACAAGATCTTTCAGCTATGCTCAAGTTTCTTATGACGTTATGAAAGGATTAAGCGTTACTGGTAAATTGTCTTATGATAACAATAACATGTATATCCAAAACAGATTGGCAGTAGGTTCATTAGCTCAGTCTTTTGGGCAATCAGGTAAAGATGTTGCTTCTGGTTATGCAAGACAAAACATTAACATGAGCGAAACCAACTATGATTTATTCGCAAACTATAAATTTGATATCTTATCAGATTTAAATGTAAGCGGTATCGTAGGGGGTAACGTAAGAAGAAACTATTATAACTCTATCTATAACTCTACAGAAGGTGGTCTTGTAGTACCAGGATTATATGCATTAGGTAACTCTGCAGCTTCAGTTTTAGCTCCATCAGAAGATGAATACACTACTGTTACAGCGAGTGCTTATGCTACAGCTTCTTTTGACTTCAAAAAGACTTATTATTTAGATGTTACTGCTAGATACGATAAGAGTTCTACTTTACCAAAAGGAAACAACACTTATTTCTATCCATCTGTAACAGGTGCGGTAATTTTATCTGAAATCATTAAGCCAGATTTCTTAAACTTCTGGAAAGTAAGAGCTAACTATGCTGAGGTAGGAGGAACTGCTGATGCATATCAGTTAGTAAGTACTTATTCTCCTGCGGGAATTTTTAATTCAAGCGTAGGGATCTTCAGCTCTGTAACAACTTTGAAAAATTCAGGATTAAAACCACAAAGATCTAAAGAATTTGAGGTAGGTACTGAATTTAAAGTATTGAACAACAGAGTAAGCGTAGACTTAGCATACTATGATACTAAAACTTTCGACCAAATTATTACCTTACCTGTATCTTCTGGAAGTGGTGCAACTGCTGCTGTTATCAATGCAGGACAAATCAATAACTCTGGGATTGAGGTACAATTAGGTTTAGTACCAGTTAAAACATCTGATTTCACTTGGAATCTTGATTTAAACTGGTCTAAAAACAAAAATAAAGTGGTTAGTTTATTACACAATGGTGTAACTGATGTATCTAACATCTTATTAAACTCTTTCCAAGGTGGTGTTTCTATCAATGCTAGAGAAGGAGAAACTTGGGGTACTTTAATTGGTAAAGATTATGTTTACTTAAACGGTACACCAGTTATCAATGCTACTACGGGTAGATATTTAACTCAAGCCAACCAAATCATTGGTAATGCAACTCCAGATTGGTTAGGTGGTGTTAGAAACTCATTCAACTACAAATCTTTATCATTCAGCTTCTTAATTGACGTTAAACATGGTGGTGATGTATTCTCTACAGATATGTACTACGGTTTAGCAACTGGTCTTTATACAGAAACTGCTATTGGTACTATGAGAGAAACAGGTGTGGTATGGCCAGGTGTTAACCCTAATGGTAATCCAAACACTACTGTAACTGCAAGTCCATCTGCATTTGGTGCATTAGACGGTTACGCTCGTATGCCTGCTAAGAGATTCGTATATGATGCTTCTTATGTTAAATTAAGAGAAGCGAGTATCGGATACAGTATTCCTAAATCTCTATTAGCTGGAACTTTCGTAAGAGATGCTAAAATCTCTATTGTAGGAAGAAACTTGTGGATCATTCACAAAAACTTACCTTATGCTGATCCTGAAGCTAGTGTTGGTGGTGGTATCAGAACTTATGGTTATTCAATTGGTACATTACCAACTACAAGAGATATAGGTGTTAACGTAACATTGAAGTTTTAATTAAAAAATTATTTAAAATGAAAAAATTATTAAGTACTATATTTTTAGGGGTCTTAGCAACTTTTACTTTGACTTCTTGTGAGAGTGACATTACCGCTCTTAACGTTGACGCTAAACACCCTCAAGTATTGCCTTCTGCCAACTTGATGGCTATGGGACAACAGCAACAGTTTTATTATGCTTTCACTGGAAGTGTTAACCATAATAACTACAGATTCTTTGTACAACAATGGTCTGAAACTACTTATACTGATGAGGTGAATTATGACTTGGTTACTCGTAACCAACCAAGAAACCTTTTTAACAGATTGTATGTCTATACATTACAAAACTACGATCAGGCTAAGAAGAATCTTGCTACTGAAGGAAATACAGCTGCTGTTGCTAATAACAAATGGGCTGCATTAGAAATTGCTTCTGTTTTCGCATGGGAACAAGCAGTAGACTCTTTTGGTGATATTCCTTATTCTCAAGCTTTACAAGCTTCAGGTGGTCAATATGCACCTGCTTATGATGATGCTAAAACTATCTATACAGATCTTTTCAAGAGATTAGATGCTGCTATCGCTAAAATTACTACTTCTGAATCTGGTTATACTACTGGTGATTTAGTATATGGTGGTAACATGACGAAGTGGAAAAAATTAGCAAACTCTTTAAAATTAAGATTGGCAATGAATCTTGCTGATGTAGATGCTACTACTTCTAAAGCTATGGCTGAAGCAGCTGTAACTGGTGGGGTAATGACTGCTGATGCTGATTCTTATTCATTAAAATTTGATGGAGGTACTTTCACCAATCCAGTTTATGATGATCTAGTTGCTTCAGGAAGATATGACTTCGTGCCTGCTAAGCCGGTTATCGATATGATGAATACAAAAGCTGACCCTAGAAGAGCTGTATGGTTTACTACTGTTAGTGGTAACTATGTAGGTGGTGTATTCGGTTCATTGAACCCTTATGGTAACTACTCTCACATGTCTTCATTCTTCTTAGCTCCTAATGCTCCTGCTAACCTATTAAGCTATACAGAAGTATTATTCTTAAAAGCTGAAGGTGCTGCTAGAGGTTACAACATGGGTGGTACAGCTGCTGCATTATTTGCTGCTGCTCAACAAGCTTCAATGGATGAAAACGGAGTTTCTGCTACAGATGCTGCTGCTTATTTGGCTGCTAATACTTATGATGCTACCAACTGGAAGAGATCTATTGGTCAAGAAGCTTGGATCGCTTTATTCAACAGAGCTTTTGCTGCTTGGAACTTCACAAGAAGATTAGATAATCCAAACTTACAAGCTCCTACTAACTCTAAAACTACTACAGTTCCGTATAGAATGCCTTACTCAGATCAAGAGTATGTGTTAAATAAAACTAACGTTACTGCTGCAGCTACTAAGATTGGTGGTGATAAAGCTGAAACTAAACTATTCTGGGATAAATTCTAATTTATTTCAAAATAAATACAATAAGACCACCCGATTTTCGGGTGGTTTTTTTATTTATTATCTTTGTATAAAATTTTGAAGATGGATATTAAACAGCATATACAATATTTGCTTGCAGAAGTTTTAAAAAACAATTATCAAATTGATAATCTTTCCTTGGAGGTTCAACAGAATAAAACTGAATTCGAAGGTGATTTTACTGTGGTTATTTTTCCATTGGTAAAGATGGCGAAGAAAAGCCCGGATGTTTTGGGAAATGAACTGGGAGAAGAATTATTAAAAAATGAATTTGTAGACGGCTACAATGTGGTAAAAGGTTTTTTGAATCTCTCAGTAAAAAATGCTGCCTTTGTTCAAAATTTTAAAGATATCAAATTACAATTTGATCAAAAAGAAAAAAAGAACCAAACGGTAATGGTGGAGTATTCTTCCCCTAATACCAATAAGCCATTGCACCTTGGCCATATTCGCAACAACCTATTAGGGTTTTCAGTGGCTCAAATTCTTCAAGAGGCAGGCTATGATGTTATAAAAACTCAAATTATCAACGACAGAGGAATCCATATTTGCAAATCGATGTTGGCTTGGGAGAAATTTGGAAAGGGTGAAACTCCTGAAACTTCTGGTTTAAAAGGCGACAAGCTGGTGGGGAATTATTATGTAGAATTCGATAAAAACTATAAGGCTCAAATCAATGAGTTAAAAGCCCAAGGCATAGATGAAGAAGCCGCCAAAAAACAAGCTCCATTAATTTTAGAAGCTCAAAAAATGCTTTTGGATTGGGAGCAAGGTAACCAAGAAGTAAGAGACCTTTGGGAAAAGATGAATACTTGGGTATATGCAGGTTTTAATGAGACCTATAAACGATTAGGGGTTAATTTTGACCAAGTTCAATATGAGAGCAATACTTATATTCTAGGAAAAGATATTATTGAAGAAGGCCTTGCAAAAGGAGTATTCTTCAAAAAAGTAGATGGATCAGTGTGGATTGATTTAACTGAAGATGGATTAGATCAAAAACTCGTGCTTCGTGCAGACGGAACTTCGGTGTATATGACCCAAGATTTAGGAACTGCCGTGGAGCGCTTCAAACAAAATGACATTCAAAAACTCATCTATACCGTTGGGAATGAACAAGATTATCACTTCCAGGTATTATTCCTCATTTTGAAAAAATTGGGTTATGATTGGGCGAATCAGTTGTATCACCTTTCTTATGGAATGGTAGAATTGCCAGAAGGAAAGATGAAATCCAGAGAAGGTACAGTGGTAGATGCAGATGATTTGATGGAAGAAATGTACTTGACGGCCAAAGAAAAGTCGGAAGAATTAGGCAAACTAGAAGGCCTTACTCAAGAGGAAAAAGAGAAATCTTATGAAATAGTTGGATTAGGGGCTTTGAAGTATTTTATGCTCAAGGTAGACCCTAAGAAGAAAATGCTTTTCAATCCGGCAGAAAGTATCGATTTTAATGGCAACACAGGTCCATTTATACAATATACCTATGCAAGGATTCAATCTTTGTTAAATAGAGCGCAATACAAAGAAGCAGAATTTGGGAATTACGAACCCAATGCTTCTGAAAAAGAACTCATCATGCAGTTGTCTAACTACAAAGAGGTGGTAGAAAAGGCAGCGGAAACATTAAGTCCGGCACAGGTAGCCAATTATGTCTATGATTTGGTTAAAACCTACAATTCTTTCTATCAGAATAATCCAATCATGAATTTGGAAGACGAAAATGCAAAACAATTCAAACTTCAAATTTCGGATATAACCGCCAAAACCATTAAAAAATCTCTTCATTTATTAGGGATAGATGTGGTAAACAGAATGTAATATGATTCTTGATTTTTCTCAAAATATCAATATTGAATCACTTTCTCCAAAGAATAATTTTGAGGAGAAGGTGATTTCTTTTTTGAGAGAATGGTACTCAGATGCTAAAACGGTTAGCGTGCAAACGTCGGGAAGTACGGGAACGCCGAAAATTTTTGAAATTGAAAAAGAAAAAATGAGGCAATCCGCCAAGATGACTTGCGATTTTCTTGGCTTAAAGCAAGGCGATACCGCATTATTGTGCTTGCCAGTAGAATACATTTCCGGAAAAATGATGCTCGTAAGAGCCATCGAGAGAAAATTAAAAATTTTTGTTGAAGAACCTTCTTCTCAGCATCATATTCTGAATGAAGTCAGCTTTTGTGCCATGACGCCTCTCCAAGTCCAACATTCTTTGGACAGCATTCATTTGATTAAAAATTTAATTATCGGTGGAGCTGCTGTTTCAGAAAATTTAAAGAGACACTTCGACAGGCTCAGTGTGACAGAACAAAAACACAGAGTGTTCGAAACCTACGGCATGAGTGAAACCCTTTCACATATTGCCTTGAAGCAGATTTCACCTAATCAAGAAGAATATTTCACCATTTTAGAAGGTGTAGAAATATCTTTGGATGAAAGAGGGTGTCTCAGAATATCAGCACCACAACTCAACCCAGAAATTTTGCAAACCAATGATTTGGTAGAATTGAAAAATGTAAAACAATTTAAGTTTCTAGGAAGATATGACAATGTCATCAATTCTGGTGGGGTAAAGATTTTTGCGGAAGAATTAGAAAATAGCGTAAAATCTAAATTGGGAGACGCCATACACGATTTGGTTTTTTTAGGAAGGGCTGATGATTCGTTGGGAGAAAAATTGGTTTTGGTGATAGAATTACCCACAATAAAGGCTGATGAGTTCCAACAAAATCTAAAATCTAAAATCTCACATCTAAAATTTGAAAACCGTTTCCATATTCCTAAAGAAGTCTTATTTTTAGATAAATTCCCAAGAGCCGAAAATGGTAAAGTCTTGAGAAAAGAAATTCTAAAATTCATCTGATGAAAACCTTTGAACACGAACTCACTTTTAAAACTTCCCGCAGTTCTGGAAGTGGTGGATAAAACGTGAATAAAGTTGAGACTTCAGTGACGGTGATGTGGAGGGTAAGTGATTCAATAGTTTTTTCTGAAAGGGAAAAAGAAAGAATTACATTAAAACTCAAAAACAGAATTTCCAGCGAAGGATTTCTTCAATTAACCGTTTCCGAAAGCAGAACCCAATTGCAAAACAAGAAAATAGCCATAGAAAGAATTCAGGAAATTGTCAATAGAGCCTTAATTATTCCGAAAAAAAGGATTGCCACCAAGCCTAGCAGAACACAAAAGGAAAAAAGACTGGAGAGTAAAAAGAAGATTTCTGAAAAGAAGGAAAACCGAAAATTTAAATTTTAAATCAAAAGTTATGAAAAAAGCCATATTCAGAATATTGAACCAGTTCAATAAAAAATTCCTTCCCAAATACAGTCATTTGGATCCAACCAAACTCGCCAAGTTTCAAAAGGCAGTATTGGCTTATCGATATTATATTTTAATCAATTCTTTAGATTAAAAAAGCCTCTCCAAACGGAAAGGCTTTATTTTTATTTACTATTCAAGATTAAGCATTTTCTAAAATATACTTGAAAATCAGTGGTGCACAAATGGTAGCATCAGATTCCACAATAAATTTCGGTGTGGTGATGTCTAGTTTCCCCCAAGTGATTTTTTCGTTCGGTACCGCTCCGGAATAAGATCCGTAAGATGTGGTAGAATCCGAAATCTGACAGAAATAACTCCAGAACGGGATGTCGTGCATTTCCATATCTTGGTACAACATCGGTACCACACAGATTGGGAAATCTCCTGCAATACCTCCTCCAATTTGGAAGAAGCCAACGCCTTTTCCACTACAGTTTTTAGGATACCAGTCTGCCAATTCCATCATGTATTCAATTCCAGACTTCATGGTAGAAGCCTTCAAATCTCCTTTGATGCAGTAGCTCGCAAAGATGTTTCCCATGGTAGAATCTTCCCATCCCGGTACAATAATCGGGAGGTTTTTCTCTGCTGCGGCTAGCATCCAAGAGTTTTCTTTCGGGATTTCATAATATTGCTCCAATACTCCTGAAAGCAACATTTTGTACATATATTCGTGTGGGAAATATCTTTCGCCTTTAGTTTCGGCATCTTTCCAAATTTCATAGATATGCTTCTGCAATCTTCTAAAAGCCTCCTCCTCTGGGATACAAGTATCGGTAACTCTATTCAATCCTCTCTCTAGCAAATCCCATTCTTCCTGCGGTGTAAGGTCTCTGTAATGAGGCACTCTTTCATAATGTGAGTGGGCTACCAAGTTCATTAAATCTTCCTCCAAATTGGCTCCTGTACAAGAAATAATGTCCACTTTGTCTTCACGGATCATATCGGCCAAAATCTTTCCCATTTCAGCGGTAGACATTGCTCCAGCCAAAGTAATCATCATTTTTCCTCCATCCTTAAGGTGTGCCACATATCCTTTTGCAGCATCTACTAAGGCAGCCGCGTTAAAATGCAGATAATATTTTTCTATAAATTCGGTAATTGGTTTACTCATCGTTAAAAATTTGCACAAAGATAATAATTTAACCGCCCTTTCAAAAAAATATCTACCTTTACTTTCATGAACGAGACCTTTATAAAGCAAGTTTTCGAAATCATCCGAATGATTCCTTCGGGAAGAGTCACTAGTTATGGAGCTATTGCCAAGGCAGTAGGATTTCCTAATCATTCTAGGCATGTTGGCAATGCTTTACGTCATTATGAAGATGACTTTCCTGCCCATAGAGTTTGCAATTCTTCGGGTATTATTTCAGCAGAAGGCTGTGTTCCTAAATTCACCCAAAAACTCAAAAAAGAAGGGGTAGAAGTGAAAGGGAATAAAATTCAAAACTTCAAAAATGTTTTTTGGAATCCTTTGGAAGAAATTCAATTATAATTAAAAAAAGCGCAACCAATAGTTGCGCCTTTTTGTTTAATATTTTAAAAAATTAAGCCTTATTCTTAATGGCTTCCTTTATTTTTTCTGAAAGCTCTTCCAGCAATTCTGGATTGTCTTTTAACAAATCTTTTACGGCATCACGTCCTTGTCCTAATTTGGTATCTCCATAACTGAACCAAGACCCACTTTTCTTCACAATATCGTAATCAACTCCTAAATCTAGGATCTCACCCACTTTAGAAATTCCTTCTCCATACATAATGTCGAATTCTGTATTCTTGAACGGTGGTGCTACTTTATTTTTTACGATTTTTACTTTCACACGATTACCCACAGCATCTTCACCTACTTTGATAGGTGATCCACTTCTTCTAATGTCTAATCTTACAGAAGCATAAAATTTAAGAGCATTACCTCCGGTAGTTGTTTCAGGATTTCCGAACATTACCCCGATTTTTTCTCTCAATTGATTGATAAAGATTACGGTACATTTTGTTCTGGAAATGGTAGCCGTTAATTTTCTCAAAGCTTGAGACATTAATCTTGCGTGAAGCCCCATTTTAGAATCTCCCATTTCACCTTCTATTTCCGCTTTTGGAGTTAGAGCAGCTACTGAGTCTATTACTACGATATCAATAGCTCCAGAACGGATAAGATTATCGGCAATTTCCAAAGCCTGTTCTCCGTTATCTGGTTGAGAAATGATAAGATTTTCTACATCAATTCCTAATTTTTTTGCATATACTGCATCAAAGGCGTGTTCTGCATCAATAAAGGCAGCAATTCCACCCTGTTTTTGAGCCTCAGCAATAGCATGCATCGTTAGGGTAGTTTTACCAGAAGATTCCGGTCCATAAATTTCTATTACCCTACCTTTTGGATATCCACCTACTCCTAAAGCGATGTCTAATCCTAGTGAACCACTTGGGATTACTTCTACTTCTTCTACGGCGCTATCGCTCATCTTCATCACGGTGCCTTTTCCGTAGGTTTTATCCATTTTTTCAAGGACAAGTGCGAGGGCTTTTTTCTTATCTTCTAAACTGCTCATTTTTATAAATTTTCTCAAAAATACTAATTAATTTTGGTATAATTTAAAAGAACTTTTCCACAATTTGTTAAAAGAACTATTTCATTCTTGGGTTCAGCAATTTGGCTACGGTAGAGGTCCATCCCGTTTGGTGGGAGGCGCCTACACCACGGCCATTGTCTCCATGAAAATATTCGTAAAACATGATGTAATCCTTAAAATATTCATCATGATTTAATTTGTCTATATTTCCGTTAAAGGCTCTTTTTCCATCATTGTCTTTGAGGAAAATATGACAAAGTCTTTTGCTGAGTTCGTCTGCTACATAATCTAAATTTTGATGGTTCCCAGTACCGGTAGGAAATTCCACTTTCAGGCTTTCATCATAATAAAAATGAAAACGCTGAAGGCTTTCTACAATCAAAAAGTTGATAGGAAACCATATAGGCCCACGCCAGTTGCTATTGCCTCCAAACATTCTACTATCGCTTTCTGCGGGAGTATAGTGTACCACATGGTTCACCCCATGAATTTCAAACTCAAATGGTTTTTCTTCATATACTTTAGACATCGCTCTAATCCCGTAATCGCTCAAGAATTCTTTTTCATCCAACATCCTATTTAGGATTTTGGTGAGTCTGTTTTTTCTCAAAATACTCATCAGGTGTTTTCTACCTTTTCCTTCTACTTCCCAATGGGAAACGAGGTTGGCCAATTCTTTTTTGTTTTTGAGTACCCAGTCCATTCTTTCGGAAAATTTTGGGAGTTTCTGAAGCATGTCATGTTCTATCACTTCCACGGCAAACATTGGAATTAAGCCGACAATACTTCTTAACTTTAAAGAAATACCAGTGCCATCATTCAGTTGAAGAACATCATAGAAGAAGCCATCTTCTTCATTCCATAGTCCATTTTTGCCTTCGCCCAGGTTTTCCATAGCCTCAGCAATGTAGAGGTAATGCTCAAAGAACTTAATAGCCATATCTTCATACACAGGATTGTGCAATGCCAATTCCATGGCGATTCTCATCATATTAAGAGCAAACATCGCCATCCAACTTGTGCCATCAGCCTGCTCTAGATGTTCGCCATCCTTAAATTGCATATTTCGGTCAAATGCTCCAATGTTGTCTAGTCCTAAGAAGCCTCCTCCGAAAACATTTTTTCCGTTTTTGTCTTTTCTGTTTACCCACCAAGTAAAGTTTAGCAATAATTTTTGGAAAACACTTTCCAGAAATACCAAGTCGGGCTTGCCTTGTATTTTTTCATCAATTTTAAAAACCCTAAAAGTACTCCATGCATGAACAGGAGGGTTAACATCCGAGAAATCCCATTCATAAGCCGGCAATTGGCCATTAGGATGCATGTACCATTCTTTGGTAAGCAATTGCAATTGGTCTTTGGCAAATTCCGGGTCTAGAATACTGAAACTCACACAGTGGAATGCTAAGTCCCAAGTCGCAAACCATGGGTATTCCCACTTGTCTGGCATGGAAATAATGTCTTTGCAGTTCATGTGTTTCCATTCTACATTTCTCACATGATTTCCAAAATTTCTTTCTACTGGGAATTCTGGGTCACCATTGAGCCATTTAGAGACTTTGTAATGATAAAATTGTTTATTCCAAAGCAAACCTGCAAAAGCCTGACGTTGGACATTTTTTTCATCTTCATCCACAATGTCTTTTTGCACCTCTTCATAAAAGGTATCTGATTCTTTTTTTCTGAGTTCAAATACTTCATCAAAATCAAAAAAAGCATTTTCCATTTTATGAGGAGATAACCTGAAGTCGAAGATTTTGGTTACACCGCCCTCTATTTCAGTATCTATTTCAAAAGCTGCCTTGGTGCCGAAGTTTTTAGGATTTATGGTAGGACTTCCATGTAGGATGTGCTGGTTGATACCATCTTTAAAATATTGATTTCCTGTTTTTTTGCCATAAAGTTTTTCGGTATTGGTTTCGTTTTCACAAAACAAAATTCTGGCTTCTTTGTTTCGCGAATAGAGTTTTTTCATGCCAAGACTGTCATGCTCAATGTCAATTTGCCCCTTATAATGCGTAGTAAGATTTGGCTTGTACTGGTTGTAACCCCAGTTCCAGTTGTTTCTGAACCATAAAGTTGGAAGGATAACCAATGGTGCTTTTTCCGTATTTCTATTGGTAACAGTAATCCTAATCAGGATGTCGTCATGATGGATTTTGGCGTACTCAATAAAGATGTCAAAATACTCATTATGGTCGAAAATACCGGTATCTATGAGCTCGTATTCCGGTTCCTTTTTACTCCTTCTTCCGTTTTCTTCTATTAAATTATCATAAGGGAATGCATTCTGAGGATATTTGTACACCATCTTCATATAACTGTGAGAAGGGCTGTTGTCTAGGTAATAGAAAATTTCTTTTAAATCTTCTCCGTGGTTTCCTTGGTAATTGCTTAAGCCAAAGAAACGCTCTTTCACCATTTTATCTTTTTTGTTCCAAAAAGAAAAGGCAAAACATAAGGTTTGTTTATCGTCAGAAATTCCAGCAATGCCTTCTTCTGCCCATCGGTAGGCTCTACTTTCTGCATCATCATGCCCTGTAAAGCCCCAAGTATTACCGTCAAAGCTATAATCTTCTCTTACGTTGCCCCATTGTCTGTTGCTTACATAAGGTCCCCATGTTCTGTAATTTTTATCGTTCAGCCTATTCTTTTCTGCATCCATAATCAGCATATTCTCTCTTATTCCATGCGAATTTAGAAAAAATAAATTTTAAAGATTTTGGGAGAGATTAATTTTTTTGAAATGTCATAAAAATACCCTAGTTTTGCAGTCTATTAGTTCATTAAAAATCAAGAAATGTTATCAAGAAAGGTGGAGAGATTAGACTCTATGAAACCTTGGCAACCTTCGGTTACACGAAAAGGTGCTAAATTCTATTCGCCACGGCGGAAAAGATGACTAAAAGACTACAGTTGCATCCCAACTTTTTCTTCTTAACATTTCAATTAAAAATATTGTATTGAAATGTCTTCAAAACCAAATATTTACAACGAAATAAATAAAAGAATCCTTGTTCTGGATGGAGCAATGGGCACCATGCTGCAGCGTTATCAGTTTACGGAAGAGGATTACCGTGGCGAAAGGTTTAAAAACTGGGAGTCACCTCTCAAGGGAAACAATGATTTGCTTTCTCTTACGCAGCCCCAAGCCATAGAAGCCGTTCACATAAAATACCTGGAAGCCGGTGCAGATATCATTGAAACCAATACTTTTTCCGGAACCACCATTGCTATGGCAGATTACCACATGGAGGAATTGGTATATGAACTAAATTATGAATCCGCCAAAATTGCCAGAAAAGTTTGTGATGAATATACAGTAATAAATCCAGAGAAGCCAAGATTTGTGGCGGGGTCTATTGGGCCTACCAACAAAACCGCTTCTCTTTCACCGGATGTTAATGACCCTGGCTATAGAGCAGTAACATTTGATGAACTCAGAATCGCCTATAAACAACAGGCAGAAGCCCTTCTGGATGGAGGTTCTGACGTGCTTTTAGTGGAAACCATTTTTGATACTTTGAATGCTAAGGCAGCGCTTTTTGCTATAGACGAAATCCGTGAAGAAAGAAATATAGACATCCCAATTATGGTTTCAGGGACCATTACCGATGCTTCAGGAAGAACGCTTTCTGGACAAACCGCAGGAGCCTTTTTAATTTCTGTTTCGCATCTCAATTTGTTGAGCGTAGGCTTTAACTGTGCTTTGGGGGCTAAGCAATTGACACCATATTTGGAAGAAGTATCCGAAAAATCAAACTTCTATATTTCGGCCTATCCTAACGCGGGATTACCAAACGCTTTCGGGCAGTATGATGAATCACCTGAGGCTATGGCAGAACAAATCCGTGAATATGCAGAAAAAGGCTTAGTGAATATTGTGGGAGGTTGTTGTGGAACCACACCAGACCATATTGCGGCAATTGCTGAAATTGTAAGTAAATATCAACCAAGAAAAATTAATGTGATAATCTGATAATATGTTGATTTGATAATTTTTCACCCAAAACATTACCTCATTTTTCAATTACCTCATTATCTCATTTTTAAAATATGAAATATTTAAAACTCTCAGGTCTTGAGCCTTTAATCATAACCCCAGAATCCAACTTTATCAATGTTGGAGAAAGAACCAATGTTGCAGGTTCTAAAAAATTTCTTCGATTGATTAAAGAAGAGAATTTTGCGGAAGCCTTAGATATTGCTCGTCATCAAGTAGAAGGTGGGGCACAAATTCTGGATGTCAATTTTGACGATGGATTGCTTGACGGAAAAACCTGTATGGTGAAGTTCCTGAATCTTATTGCCTCTGAGCCTGATATTGCTAGAATCCCAATTATGATAGATTCTTCTAAATGGGAAATTTTGGAAGCAGGATTGCAGGTAGTTCAGGGAAAATGTGTGGTGAATTCCATCAGTTTGAAAGGGGGAGAAGAAGAGTTCATCCGTCAGGCCAAAGCCATTAAAAGATATGGAGCAGCCGTTATCGTGATGGCATTTGATGAATTTGGGCAGGCCGATAATTACGAAAGAAGATTAGAAATCTGTAAAAGGAGTTACGATATTTTAACTAACAAGGTTGGGTTTCCAGCTGAAGATATTATTTTCGATTTAAATATTTTCCCGGTGGCTACAGGGATGGAAGAACACCGAAAAAATGCGGTAGACTTCATCAATGCTACCAAATGGGTGAGAGAAAACTTGCCTTATGTTTCCGTAAGCGGTGGGGTATCAAATGTTTCTTTTTCTTTTAGAGGAAATGATACAGTGCGCGAAGCTATGCATTCGGTTTTCTTGTATCATGCCATCCAAGCCGGAATGAATATGGGGATTGTAAACCCAGCGATGTTGGAGGTGTATGATGAGATTCCAAAAGATTTGTTGGAATTGGTAGAAGATGTGATGTTAGACAGACGAGATGATGCTACCGAAAGATTATTAGATTATTCTGAAAAGCATAAGTCTGTTAAGAAAGAAAAAGTGGAGGATTTGGCTTGGAGAAATGAACCGCTTCAGGACAGAATTACACATTCTTTGGTTAAAGGAATTGATAAATTTATAGAAGAGGATGTAGAGGAGGCAAGACTGCAAGCCGCCAAACCTTTGGAAGTTATTGAAGGCAACCTCATGACAGGGATGTCTGTAGTAGGAGACCTTTTCGGAAGCGGAAAAATGTTTTTGCCACAAGTGGTAAAATCGGCAAGGGTGATGAAAAAAGCAGTGGCCTATCTTCAACCCTTCATTGAAGCTGAAAAGGATTCCGTACAAAAAGCTGCTGGAAAAGTATTGATGGCTACCGTAAAAGGAGATGTTCATGATATTGGTAAAAATATAGTGAGTGTAGTACTCGGCTGCAACAATTACGAAATTGTGGATTTGGGCGTTATGGTGCCTGCCGAAAAAATTATACAAACTGCCATAGAAGAAAAAGTGGATGTGATAGGGCTGAGTGGTCTTATTACACCAAGCCTAGATGAAATGGTACATATTGCCACTGAATTAGAAAGACAAAATCTTAATTTTCCTCTGCTTATAGGAGGCGCTACTACTTCTAAAGCCCATACTGCCGTAAAGATAGACCCTAAATATAAAAATGCCGTGGTGCATGTCAATGATGCTTCGCGTGCAGTAAATGTGGTAAGCTCTCTATTGAGTTCTAAAAAGGAGAATTATATTTCTGATCTTAAAAACGATTATGCAGATTTCCGTGAAAAATTCCTGAACAGACAGATTGATAAGGAATACATTTCGATAGGAGAGGCCCGTCAACAAAAGTTTGCTATTGATTGGCAACAAGAAGAAATCTTCTCGCCGAAAAACATCGGTATAAAAGTTATTGAAAACCAAAGTTTGGAAGAACTGGTTCCTTATATTGATTGGTCGCCGTTTTTTAGAAGCTGGGATTTATTTGGCAAGTTTCCACAAATCCTTACCGATGAGGTGGTGGGAGAACAGGCTACAGAACTTTTTGAGGAGGCTCAAAACATGCTGAAGAAAATAGTAGATGAAAAATTGTTGACCGCCAAAGCCATATTTGGAATCTTCCCTGCAAATGCAGATGAACAAGATGATATAGAAGTGACAAGTGGAAGTGAAACATTCACTTTCAGAACGCTTCGTCAACAGCATAAAAAATCGGAAGGAAAAGAATATTTTGCGCTTTCAGATTTTATTGCACCGAAGTCTTCCGGAAAACAAGATTATGTTGGTGCCTTCTGTGTAACGACAGGTTTCGGTACGGATGAATTGGCCAAAAAATATGAAGCCGAAAACGATGATTACAATGCCATTATGGTAAAAGCCTTGGCAGACCGTTTTGCAGAGGCCTATGCCGAATTTTTGCACGAAAAAGTGAGAAAAGAATATTGGGGCTATGCTGCTGATGAGCATCTGAGCAATGAAGATTTAATCAAAGAAGAATACAAAGGCATACGTCCTGCGCCGGGTTATCCTGCGTGTCCAGACCATTTGGAGAAAACCACCTTATGGCAATTGCTGAAAGTAAAAGAAAACATTGGGGTAGAACTTACAGAAAGTTTGGCGATGTTCCCTACGGCTTCAGTTTCGGGATATTATTTTGCCAATCCTAAATCGAAATATTTTGGGGTTGGAAAAATTGCAGAAGACCAACTGAAGGATTATGCCCAAAGAAAAAATATAGATATTGAATTGGCTAAAAAATGGTTGAGTCCAAATTTAGCCGATTAATCAGAATAAAGAATTGAATAGATGAAGATTACCGAACATATTAAAAACGCCAACAGAAAACCGCTTTTCTCTTTTGAAATTGTACCTCCACAAAAAGGGGTAGGCATTGCAGACCTGTATCAAAATATAGACCCTTTGATGGAGTTTAAACCTCCTTTTATAGATGTCACTACCTCTAGGGAAGAATATGTTTTTATAGAAAAAGGGGATGGGCTTTTAGAAAGAAAAGTGACCAGAATGAGGCCGGGAACTTTGGGAATCTGTGCGGCAATTCAGCATAAATACAATGTAGATACAGTGCCGCATGTTTTGTGTGGTGGTTTTACTAAAGAAGAGACAGAATACTTGTTGGTAGATTGTATGTATTTGGGGATTAACAATATCATGGCACTTCGTGGAGATGCCATGAAAGGGGAAAAATACTTTGAACCTACAGCGGGTGGTCATCAGTATGCGTCGGACTTGGTGCAGCAGATACAAGATTTAGGTACAGGAAAGTATCTTCATGGTGAAATTCCCTCGGAAGAAAATAACAGTTTCTGTATTGGAGTGGCTGGATATCCTGAAAAGCACATCGAGGCACCTTCTATGAATTATGATTTGCAAATGCTGAAGAAAAAAGTAGATGCAGGGGCTGATTATATCGTTACCCAAATGTTTTTCGACAATCAAAAGTTTTTCGAATTTGTAAAGCAGGCAAGGGAAATGGGCATTGAGGTGCCGATTATTCCGGGGATTAAACCTATTGCGACTAAGAATCACCTTCAGTTATTGCCTCAGGTATTCAAAATTGATTTACCGGAAACGCTTATCCACGAAGTGGTGAAATGTAAAACCAATGCTGAGGTAAGAGAAGTGGGGATAGAGTGGAGCATTAACCAGTGTAAGGAACTTCTTGATTTTGGAGTGCCCGTTCTGCATTTTTATTCCATGGGAAAAAGTGATAATATCCTAAAAATAGGAAGAGAAATATTTTAAAATAAAAAATCACCGAAGAAATTCGGTGATTTTTTTATATTTAATTTTTTACCAAAATTTTATAACCCCACGGTTTTAGGGTAATGGTGTATTTGTCTTTTACGCTTACTTTTTCTTTCGAGAACAAATCGGTATAGTTTCCTTGAAAATATTTGGTGTCAAGGGTTACCGTAACTTCTTCATCAGAAAAATTAAACAAAGGTAAAACAGCATCTCCATTTTTTTCACGATAGAAAGAAATTACTTTGTCTTGCTTGTCGTTCACAATTCTGATCATTTCACCGCCATATTTACCATTCCAAAGGGCTTGGTTTTTGTGCTTTAAATCGAATAAAGTTTTGTAGAATCCTTCATATTTCAAGTTGCTGAAGTCGATAGGATCTTTGTCAAAGAACTTAAGACTTCTGTCCAATCCGGCTTCTTCACCACTGTATACCAAAGGCATTCCGTTTACCACGCCACAAAAGGCCATGGCCATTTCTAGTCCATCTCCAAAGTTTTTCTTGGGTGTTCCGTTCCATGAGTTCATATCATGATTTTCTACAAATGCCATTCTGTAGGCGTTTCTAGGGACAGAACCCAAATCATGCGCCATATATTCTACCAATCCGCCTACTCCTTTTTTCTGGGTAGTAGCATCTTTCAGTTTATCAAACAAAGTCCAAGAATAGGTCATGTCAAATGACTTTTTGTATAAATCTCTACTTTCCCATTCGGCCAACATGAATACAGGCTTTATTTGGTCTAATTCTTTTCTTGCATTTTCCCAAAAATCTACCGGAATAAAACCGGCAACATCTGCACGGTATCCATCAATGTTAGTTTCTTTTACCCAATATTTAAGAGCATTGGTCATGTATTTTCTAAAAGCGGGATTGTCATAATCAAAATCTATTACATCATCCCAATCATACCAAGGCGTCGGCTGAAAATTGCCGTCCTTGTTTTTGGTATACCACTCTGGATGTTGTTTGGCCAAAGCGTTGTCCCATGCAGAATGGTTTCCTACCCAGTCTATGATGACATGCATACCCAATTTGTGGATTTCATTCACCAAATGTTTAAAATCTTGCAAATTGCCAAATTCAGGATTGATTCCCAAAAAGTCTTTTACAGAATAATAACTTCCCAAACTGCCTTTTCGGTTTTTCTCGCCTATAGGGTGGATGGGCATCAACCAAATGATGTCTATGCCCATATTTTTAAGTCTTGGTAAGTGTTTTTCAAATGCTTTGAAGGTGCCTTCCTGCGTGTATTGGCGGATGTTCACTTCATAAATAGTAGCGTTTTTGCTCCATTCTGGGTGTGTGATTTCTACATAATCTTTCGGTAGATAAGGATTGGTTTTTTTCTGTGCGGATGTATTTGCCACAAAGAAGGCAAAACAAACAAAAAATAGAATTTTTGCAGAATTGGTAAATTTCATTGAGTAAGATTTTTATCAAAGATAAAAAAAATCACCGGAAAGAAGCTTCGATGATTTTACTTGAGAAGATTTTTATGATATTCTAGTCGTTTAGCGATTTTCAAGCATGTCAGATTTTATTCCTGATTTTTATGTTTTTCTAGGTATTGTTTCACTTCGTCATCATCTAATTGTTTAAAATCTTTATAAAATCTTGAAACTCCTACAAATAATTCAGGAACTAAAGGACAAATGATTTCATCTACATGTCTTTTAATTTTTACAAGAGCACTTTGAGAACTTACAGGAACTGCTATAATGATTTTTAGAGGATAATGTTTTTTCACCATTCTAATAACATTTAGTATGGTGCGCCCAGTAGCCATTCCATCATCTGTAATGATTACAATTTTATCCTTAAGGACTTCCGGAGTTTTATTTTCATCTACATAAGCGGTATACATTTCTTTCAATTTATTGCGAATGCGCAATTCTTCTTTTTGGATATATTCTTTGGGAACTTCTGCATGATCTTCTATAAAGCAATCTGTAAGACTTACTGCGCCAATGGCATATTCTCCATATAGGGGGTGTTCTATTTTTTTAGAAAAAGCCAAGTCTAATTTGAAATGAAGATCTTTGGCAATAATATAGCCTATAGGTACTCCGCCTGGTGGGATAGCCACTACCACGCCATTCATACCTTTGTACTCTTCAAGGGATGAAGAAAGTATATGCCCCGCTTCTTCACGATTGACAAACATAAAATTTTCTGTTATATTCATGATAACCTTTACCAAATGATACGCTCAATTTTATTGACTGATAATTTAATAGTATTTCTCTTAAATGGTTCTTACAAATTTTATATTGGCATTAATACAAAATATTATTTCATTATTTAATATTTTTTTACATCCCAAAGGGATAAGTTTCCGGCATCTGATGTCCATCAGGCTTAATATGTAATGGATGGAGTGCTGTGGTTTCATCAATGAAAAGGAATGCATCATAGCGCAAAGGCAAAATGCTGGGCACATAATTGCCTAAATGTTCTTTGCTGGGATCATAAACTACTCCTATAGCTCTGTGTTCCATCGTATTTTTCATAAAGTCTTCTTTTGCCAGCTGATCCATAATCAGTAGGCAATCTCCCATGTTTAATTGATGCAGTAGATGTTCCCAACTGTTTTGGATGCCTTTGGGAACATGCATTTTTCTCATCTCATCTCCCCAATACCTGCCGGCAATAACGGATCCTTTAAAAGTGCCAAAGCCTACCAATACCGTGTCTGGAAATTTTTTCTTTGATAGTTCACCAATATTATACATGCCGTGTCTAGCCATATCTGTAGCTCTAGCATCGCCAATGTGCGTATTGTGAGCCCAAACAATGGCTTTTGATTCGGGGCCATGAAATTTTAATAGTCGTTCCAGAGTTTCTTGCATGTGGCTGTCTCTTACGTTCCAGGAATGAGGCCCTCCTTGTACCATGGAACGGTAATATTTTTCGGCATTTACGGTAATCAAGGCATTCTGCTCGGTGTTAAAAACCTGCTCGTAATCTCCGTCGTATTGAATCATTCTTTTGCGGATGGTGGCCAAAAGATCCAAAACTTCGGGTTCACAAGTTTCGGAAACAAAGCTTACAAATCTTGCATATTTCTGTTCGTCATTATTGAAGGGCTCAAAGCATTGAAATGCCTCACGGGCAGCATGAAGTGCGCTAGGATCTGTTTTGTCAAGATATTGTATAATCGCTTGCATAGATTCCCAAAGACTATATACATCTAATCCATAAAAACCAACTTTACTTTCGCGTGAAAGAGATTGATTGTGTTTTTTAAGCCATTCAGCAAAAGCGGATATTTCCCAGTTGGCCCACATCCAAGTTGGCCAACGGTTAAAATTTTTTAAAACCTCGACGGCGGATTTTGCGGTAAAATAATTTTTAACATACCTATTTAGGGTATAGCAATCTGGCCAATCTCCTTCTACTGCTATAAAATGGAAGCCTTTTTCCTCAATAAGCCTTTTAGTGATTTTTGCCCGCCAAGCATAAAATTCATGAGAGCCATGGGAAGCTTCTCCCAGCATTACAATTCGTGCATCACCTATTCTTTCCATTAATGAATCGAGACTCTCATAATACTTGAGATTACTAGAGTGTTTTTTTAGGAAATTGATGTGATGTTTTGAAATAGATGAGTCAGCAAATCTATTATGTGAAATGTCTAAAGTCATTGTTCTTGATTTTCATTTTTAAATTCCTGAATATAACTTCTTACTTGTTCATCATCTACCTGAGTAAAATCTTCATAAAAAGCAGCCACTCCGGTAAAGGCTCTTGGTATAAAAGGACAAACCACTTCGTCCACTTCTCTTGCAATTCTTTGTATGGCATTTTCAGAGCTGACGGGTGTTGCTACAATAAGCCTTTTGGGATTATGTTTTTTTACCATTGCAATTGTACCAAGCATGGTTCGCCCTGTTGCCAATCCGTCATCTGTTATGATGACAATCTTATCTTCCAGTTTTTCCGGAGTTTTGTCTTGCCCCATATAATTAATGTACATTTCTTTTAGCCGTTGGCGAATGAGTTCTTCTTCCTCCTTTATATAATCTTTTGAAATTTCATAATGATTTTCTATAAAGGTATCTAAAAGACTTACAGCGCCAATGGCATATTCTCTTTGTAAGGGATGTCCTATTTTTTTTGAAAGAGCAAGGTCTAATTTAAAATGAATTTCTTTGGCAATAATACAGCCAATAGGCACGCCACCGCGGGGTATTGCCAATACAACACCATCCATACCATTTAATTTACTAAGCATGGATGCTAGCTTATGGCCTGCTTCTTCACGGTTGGTATATTTATAATCGGAAAAATACATAATAAAATAAATTAAGTAAATTGAAATTAGGGCAGATCTTTGAACTATTTATTATTTGAGCTCAAATATTTTTTGAACCAAAATATAGAAAGCATAATTACTTGGTCCATTGCTCCAGGTTCTTCAAATAAATGACCAGCACCGGGAACGATCTGAAGATTTTTCTCTCCCTTAAGCTTATTGAAGACCTCTCTGTTCAGCTGAAGCACATCCTTATCATCTCCCCCTACTATAAGCAGAATGGGAGCTTTTATATTCTCAAAAGATTCTGTTGCAAGATCTGGGCGGCCTCCTCTAGAAACCACGGCCCAAATTTCATTGGGTATTTGTGCTGCAGCATTCAAAGCGGCAGCAGCGCCGGTACTTGCCCCAAAATATGCATTTGGCAAAGCATTGATGTTGTCTTGTGTTTTTGTCCATAAGGTTACTTCTATCAATCTTTTTGTAAGCAGTTCTATGTCAAAACGTTTGTAATAATCCTGATTTTCAGTTTCTGTGAGCAAGTCGAATAGAAGGGTAGCGAATTGCTGATTTGCCAATTGGTCTGCAACATTAATATTTCGAGGACTTAATCTGCTGCTGCCACTGCCATGGGCAAAAATAATAAGCCCTTGTGCATTTTCAGGGACTTGAAGATTTCCTAAAAGAGTAACTGAGGATAATTTCAAGACGATCTCTTTTTTTGAAACAGCTCTCATGGTTTTGGATTTTGAATAATTGATTTTTTATAAATTTTATTCAATACTGGAACAATAAGCATACCCAACAAAAAAAAGATGGTTGCAAAATTTTTGTTAAATGTTATATTTTAAGAAGGATTGAAACTTAAGATGTTGAAAAACGATATGAATATTACTAACTATTGAGAAAAATTAATTGAAAAAATTTAATTTATAGTTCCAAAATATATGATTTAATATCCTATTAAAATATTTAAAATATAAAAAACCGCCTGAAATAGACGGTTTTAGTGGAGTTGGAGGCTCTTTCTCCTTAACCTATATAGATAATCACAGAGCATCAAAATACTGATTTTCAATAGATAATATATTTTTTGACAACAATAAAATATCATAAATAATCTTTGCACATCTCAATAATTGGGTGTAAATTTGGGTGTCGAATATTAGCACTACATTTATGAATATCAAACGAAATATTGTATTTGCTCTTGAAAAAAGAAAAAAAGAGAATGTTCCTGTAATAGAGAATGTCCCAATCCGTATGCGAGTTATTTACAATAATAAACGTATTGAATTTACCACAGGCTACCGAATTGATGTTTCAAAATGGGACGAAGACAGACAACGGGTAAAAAACGGTTGTACGAACAAACTTAAGCAAACTGCAACAGAAATCAATTCAGACCTTTTAAAATACTATTCGGATATACAAGACATTTTCAAAGAATGCGAAGTCAATGACATCATCCCTACTCCTGAACAACTTAAAGCAGCGTTCAATAATCGACAAAATAAGAATTTGCCCAATAATCTTGAATTAGAATCTCCAATACTTTCGTTAATGGATAAATTTGACGAGTTTGTACGGGAATGTGGAATACACAACAACTGGACAGAAGCAACTTATGAAAAATTTGCTGCGACAAAGAATCATTTAACTAACTTTGACAAAAGCCTTTCATTTGAAGATTTAGATGAAAGCAAGTTGACTCAATATGTAAACTATCTCCGTGATAAGAAAGATTTTCGAAATAGCACTATAGGCAAGCAGATAGGATTTCTAAAATGGTTTCTTAGATGGAGTAAAAAGAAAGGATATACTTCTAATTTTGCTTTTGAATTATTTAAACCAAAATTAAAGACCACACAAAAGAAGGTTATATTTCTGACTTGGGCTGAACTCACAAAATTGAAAGAATACAAAATTCCCGAAACAAAAAAGTATTTGGAAAGAGTTCGTGATGTTTTCTTGTTCCAATGCTTTACAGGACTCAGGTATTCCGATGTTTTCAATCTAAGAAGAAGTGATGTAAAAGAAAATCACATCGAAATTACTACTGTTAAAACCGCAGATAGTTTGATTATTGAATTGAATAACCATAGCAAAGCAATACTTGACAAATATAAAGAAGTTCATTTTGAATATGATAAAGTACTACCTGTAATTACTAACCAAAAAATGAATGATTACTTGAAAGAACTAGCAGAATTAGCAGAAATAAATGAGCCTATTCGTGAAGTTTACTATAAAGGAAATAAACGTATTGATGAAGTTACACCAAAATATGCTTTATTAGGAACACACGCAGGAAGGCGGACATTTATTTGCAATGCCCTTTCATTAGGAATTCCAGCACAGGTTGTTATGAAATGGACAGGACATAGTGATTATAAAGCGATGAAACCCTATATTGATATTGCTGACGAGATTAAAGCCAACGCAATGGATAAATTTAATCAATTATAATTTAACAAATGGAAGAAAATAATACTCAAAATTCTCAATACCAAATTACGGATGTATTGCCGAAATACGCAAAAATAGACCAAATATATCAACAAATTTTAAAAACTCATATATTGACTTTTGATGAGCAATACCAACTTTCAAATTTTTATAATCAATTCAAAAATCTTGAAAATTTTGCAAACGCTGTTTTAGATTTCATCACTTCCAAAGAAAAGGAAAAACAGCTACAGTTTTTTTCGATATTGCGAAAAGTGATAAAAAAGAATATTGAAAAATATAATGAGAATAGAAATTTTTTAGACAGTATAGATATATTTGAAATTTGCTGGGATAGAGCCAATTCCCTTGACTCCAAAATAAAAGTTCAAGAAAAACACACCAATAATCAGTATATCGAGTTAAGGGATACAAATAATTCTTTGGAATCAGCAAGCTGGAATGGCGATGAAGACAGAGTTAAAGAACTTGAAGAAAAAATAAACAAATTTTCGAACTTATATAAGACCGAACAAGAAAAACTCGATGAACTTTATCGGGAAAAAGAAAAATTGCGCCAAGAATCCCTTAAGTTTGCCGATAATATTTTTGGTAAGATTTGCGAATTGGAAAGTTCCTTTCTTTTGGTCTTAAATAATTATTTTTTCGATGAAATAAGACTAAACTCCAAGCAAAATTCCGAACCAAAAAAGAGAGAATATTTCGATATGCAATTAATATTATCAATACATAAAGAATGTAATGGGGTACAATTTGAGAATTTGAATGTTATAGATTTTTATAACATTCTCAATTTGCAACCAACGATTGCTAAGCTGATAATTAAAAATCAGGAAAAAGAACGAACGTATCATTTAATTTCAAAACTTTATAATTGTCTTCAATCTAATGACAATAAAGAATGGAGAACAGCTCTACTCAATAAATTAGGAATTAAATGGGATGCCTATAATTCCAAATATAAAACCGTAGCCGTAAGTTCTAAAGAAGGCAATAAGAAAAATAAAGAATTTAAAGACGTTATTGAATCAATATTCAATAATATTTTCTGACATTCTACAAACAACCACCTTTACCACTTAAAATATTTTTAATACTCATTGATTATCAATGATATAAATTTTAGAAATCCACCTCCTTACCACCTGTTTACTGTCATAGATTTGCAATGTGTTCGAACAATAACGCCGAAGTACAAGGCTTGTTTAACCATAACATTGTAAAAGAATATGAACCTAAATGAACTTAAACAGAAACCTCTTTGGCAGATGACAGGTGAAGAATTTCTTTACCTTCAGAAGATCAATGAAAACAAAGAACCAGAAATTGTTTCTCTCAATAATTCTACAAAAAAACACGTTTACGGAATCGCTGGAATTGCACGTCTATTTGGATGCAGTATTCCCACAGCCAACCGCATCAAGCAAAGTGGAAGAATAGATAAAGCCATCACGCAGATAGGACGTAAAATCATTGTGGACGCAGACCTTGCATTAGAATTGGCAGGACGCAAAATAGGAGGAAGAAAGTAATGGAGGACAATAGTAAAAATATAAAAGAATTATGGCACTCCTCAAGGCTGTTGATTACAGACAAATTTGAATATCCTCCTGTGGTCATCCGCATTGATGAATCCGTTATAGGAACTTTGGGAAATTTTTCGGCTACTGTTGGAAAAGCCAAAAGCAGAAAGACCTTTAGTGTTACCGCAATGACGGCTGCTGCCCTAGTCTGTCGATTAATGCTCAATTATAATGCTGCTATGCCAGATGACAAGAGGAAAATCATTTACTTCGATACCGAGCAAAGCCCGTTTCACAGTCAGAAAGTATTGTCAAGAATTATTGAACTTTCGGGAATGAGCAAAGACATTCAACCCGAGAATCTTGAATTTGTTTGTCTGAGAAGATTCAATCCATCAACACGTATTCAAATTATCGAAGAGGCTATTAAAAGTACAAGTTCTTTGGGACTGGTAATTATTGATGGCTTAAGAGATTTGGTATTCGATATCAATTCCCCAAATGAATCCACCGAGGTTATTTCCAAACTGATGATTTGGACAGAAGTCTATCAGTTGCACATTCACACCGTTTTGCACGTTAATAAAACAGATGATAACGCAAGAGGACATTTGGGAACTGAACTACTGAATAAAGCCGAGACGATACTACAAGTGGTAAGAGATGATAAAGACCCCAATATTTCCATTGTAAAACCAATGAGCATTCGAGATGTTGAGTTCGAGCCTTTTGCCTTTAGGATTGATAATGATGGCTTGCCTGAATCGGTAGATGATTATCATATACAAATAGGTCAAGCTAAAGGATTCGATTATCAAGAAATCTCCGAACAGATTCATCGGGAAGCGTTATCTCTTTCTTTCAAAGAGCAGAAATCGCTTTCTTATGGAGAGCTTATATCAAAGCTCATAGAATCCTATGCCTATTTCGGATATGATTTCGGAATCAACAAAGCTAAAAAACTAAAGGTCTTTTGCCAAAATAAGGCGATGATTTTTAAAGAAGGAAAGTACTATAAATTCAATCCCAATTTTTACTACTGATTCCAAAATCATTCAATGGTCTATTGGTTTAGTCTGGTTTACTACTATATAGTAGTAAACCAGACTAAACCAGCCATCAAAAACCCTTAACTCAATACTGATTTTTCTTTTCAACAGCAAAATTGCTGTTGAAAGAAAAAACACCTAATAAATCCAAAACATATGAATATAAAAACCGCAAAAAATATCAGAATTATCGATTTTCTGAATACTTTAGGGTATCAGCCCCGAAAAATTGTTCGACACTCCCATTTTTACCTTTCTCCTTTGAGAGCGGAAAAAACAGCATCGATGAAAGTCGATAACAAGCTAAATCTGTGGTATGACCACGGTTCTGCACAAGGAGGAACAATAATAGACCTCATTCTTGCTATGCAAAAGGCAGGAACGGTTTCTGATGCATTATCCTTCTTGAAAGATCTGAATTTGAAAACAGATTTTGTTTTCAACGATAAGAGCAAGGAATTAGAAAATCGCATGACCAAAAATGAATCCAATATTAAAATTGAGAAAATACAATCTCTTCTGGATTCAAAATTGTTAAACTATTTACAGGAACGCAAGATCAACATTGATACAGCTAAGATATATTTGCAGGAGTGTCATTATTCCGTAGAACATAGAAAATACATAGCATTGAGTTGGCTCAATAATAGCGGTGGGTGTCATCTTCGTTCAGAATTTTTCAAAGGCTGTACTTCGCAGGATATTTCAATTATTAAAAATAATAATCCAAATCAGAAAAATAAAATATGTTTGGTCTATGAAGGAATGTTTGATTTCCTATCCCATCTTACTTTAAAAAATGAAAATCAGTTTAAAGTAGATTGTATTATTCTTAATTCCCTTTCCAATTTGAATAAAGCTGTAGAATGGATAAAAGAAAAACAACTCATACCAAGTTTATTGCTTGACAATGATAAACCTGGACAAGAAGGCACTTCGAAATTGCTTGAAATATTTCCTGAAGCAGTGGATTTTTCAGTAATTTATTCCAATCACAAAGACCTGAACAATTACCTCAAAAGCAAAAGTATTTTGAAAAATAATTTAACTAATGATATTGAAGAGGGTATAAAATCAGAGCAATCAAACTCTTATAAACAGAAAAGATAGCGGTTGCACGGTTGGGCTTTTGGTAAAAAAGCCATAGCTTATTAGGGCTTTTTCTTAACGCTCCGTTCCACTGCACTAAAAAAGCCCCAATAAGCCAAGGGGAATACTCCCCCTTTGGAAACCCCCGAATTACTTAACGATTAGATTTAAGAATTATGTCATATACCGTTTTACATTTAGAAAAAGCCAAAGGTAATGATTCCGGAATGTCAGCACATATAGAAAGAACCATCCATCCAAAAAACGCAGATGCTTCACGAACTCATCTCAACAAAGAAATGATTGCCTATCCTGAAGGAATCAAAAACAGGACTTCGTCAATACAATACAGGTTAGATAATGCCAATCTGAAAAGAAAGATCGGAACCAATCAGGTGAGAGCCATTCGTATTATGTTATCCGGAACTCATGAAACGATGAAAGAAATTGAGAAAAATAAACAATTGGACAATTGGTGTAAAGATAATCTCGATTGGATCAAAGAAACTTTTGGAGAAGAAAATTTGGTTTCGGCGGTATTACATATGGATGAAAAAACACCTCATCTCCATGCTACTATAGTTCCAATAGTCACAGGAGAAAGACGAAAAGCAAAAAAAGACAGCAATCCTCTGATCTATAAAAAGAAGAATTCAAATGCTAACCGCCTTTGTGCTGATGATATAATGGCAAGAAATAAACTGAAGCACTATCAGAATACCTACGCTGCAGCTATGGCAAAATACGGATTAAGAAGAGGGATTGAAGGCTCGGAAGCCAAACATATTTCCACAACTGAATATTACCGAAACCTCCATGAACAAAATCAACAGTTGGAACAGGAAAAGAACATAAAACAATCTGAATTGAAAACCATTGAGAAAAACATATCCTCGAAAAAAGTGATTGAAAGTTTCACAAATGTTCTTACTGGTTCTAAAACCAAAAGACTGGAAAAGGAAAATGAGCAGATGAAAAGTAAATTGAATACAATTAATACCTCAAATGATAGAGAAAAAAAGAAATTACAAGAATCAGTTTCAAAACTGGAAAATACCTTAGAAAAACAAAACATGGTGTTTGATAAGGTAATGCAATATCATCCTGATATCAATTACACTCTAGCTATAGTGATAGAATGTGAAAAAATGGGATTACCTCCAGAGCTTATCAAAACGCTATTAGAAAAGCAAGAAATCCATATCAGCGGAGAGGTATATTCTTCAAGGCATTTTAAAAGTTTCAAAATTGAGAATATTAAATTAAGCATTGAATATGACAAAGCAGAAAAAAGTAAAATTCTAAAAATTGATAATATACAATATCAGAAATGGTTGGAAGAAAAACACATGGAAAGTTTAAAATTCCAAACTTTAGAAAACCAAGAAAAGATTCAGAAAAGATTGAAAAGGTAAACTTTTCCAACTCCCATTTTACTTTGAAAAAATGATTTTTTTCAATCATTAAAATTCTCTCACAAAATATGTAAACTATTGATATACAATTAAAAAAAACACCGCTATTCAAAATTTCGAATAGTGGTGTTTAGATTTTATGGAATTAGTAATCCGCAATAAAAAACCTATTTGTTGAATAATATATAATTTTAAAAAGCAAAAGTTTAAATTATTGGCTAGTAGTGTAACAGTATTTCAATTATTTAGAGCATGTTTTTGGATTAAAAACCATAAGATTAAGCTGTAAATCGTTAGCAAAAGGTGAACAACCATTTATTAAAAACTTTAGGAGTGTTTTCAAAAAAGAAATAAATTTAATTATGGAAACACCTAAGAAAAAAAGTACTGAAAAATTCGCAAAAGACATTCGTAAAAATACGAGAAGGATTTTTGCAACCGAGCAAAAGATTCTTATTGCAATGGAAAGACTTCGTACAGAGAGTTCTGTGGCAGAATTATGCAGAAAACATAACATTGCTAAACCATAGTTCTACTGATGAAATAAAGAGTTTATGGAAGATAATAAAATTAACAACAGTTTTGTAATTCAAAAAAAGTTTTAAATTTCTGATGCTATTATTTGTAAAGTGTATGAATTCAAAATTTTCTAACGATTTTATATCGCTTTCAAATCAATATTAAAATTTAGCGGTTTTCTTTGTCCAATAAGAAGCTTACGATTTATATTAATTTTATTTTTCAAAAAAAAATTAAACAAAAAGATTTGTGAAATTAAATTTTTGACAGTGTAGTTTGACTTTTTCTTTATTGTAATTCATCTGGATTTTTATTACATTTGTTTAAATAAATTAAAAACCATTGTGAATCAGAATCCTGAACAAAAAGCAAGAGACCTTATTGATAAGCAATTGGAAGAATGTGATTGGGTAATACAAAATAAAAACCAAATCAATTTGGCTTCTCACATTGGCGTTGCGGTTAGAGAATACACTACTGATGTAGGACCTGCAGATTACGTGCTTTTTGTAAAAGGAAATCCTGTAGGAATTATTGAAGCCAAAAGAATAGAATTGGGACAAAACCTTTCTGTAGTGGAAGAACAAGGAGAAGATTATGCCAATGCCAAATTAAAACATCTTAATAATCAACCTTTGCCATTTGTATATGTAAGTACAGGTGAGATTACCAAGTTTACCAATTATAAAGACCCGAAGCCTCGCTCCAGAGAGATATTTTCTTTTCACAGACCCGAAACTTTATTGAAGTGGTTTCAAAGTGAAAAATCTTTAAGAAGTGGCTTATTAGATATTCCCGAACTTCCTACGCTCAATTTACGAGATTGCCAAATAGATGCCATTACCAATTTAGAAAAATCATTTAAAGATTTCAGACCTAAAGCTTTAGTGCAAATGGCAACAGGTTCTGGTAAAACTTTTACAGCCATTACTTTTATTTATAGACTTCTAAAATATGCCAAAGCCAAACGCATTCTGTTTTTGGTAGATACTAAAAACTTGGGCGAACAAGCAGAGCAGGAGTTTATGGCATATCTACCTAACGATAGCAATAGCAAATTTTCTGAACTCTATCCTGTTACTCGATTAAAAAATAGTTTTATTCCTGATGACAATCAAGTGTATATAAGCACTATACAAAGGATGTATTCTATTTTGAAAGGGAGTGAATTAGACGAAAGTGCAGAAGAAAATAATCCTTACGAAACGTTTCAACCCAAAGAAGCACTGCCTGTAGTATATAATGAAAAAGTACCTGTAGAATTTTTTGATTTTATTGTAATTGATGAATGTCACCGCAGTATTTACAATCTTTGGAAACAGGTTTTAGATTATTTTGATGCTTTTCAAGTGGGGCTTACTGCCACTCCTGATAACAGAACTTTTGCGTATTTCAATGAAAATGTAGTTTCAGATTATGGTTATGAAAAAGCTGTGGTAGATGGTGTTTTAGTTCCTTACAATGTTTTTACCATTGAAACTAAAATCTCTAAAGAAGGCGCACAAATACAGATGGGAGAGCGTGTAGATAAAAGAGAACGCCTTACCCGCAAAAAGTTTTGGGAAACCGTAGATGAAGATGTAGCCTATAGCGGAAAGCAATTAGACAAAGATATTGTAAACCCAAGTACAATAAGAAACATCATCAAAGCAGTAAAAGAAAACTTGCCTCAAATGTTTCCTGATAGATATGATAAAGAAGGAAAATTTGAAGTTCCTAAAATGCTGATTTTTGCCAAGACTGATAGCCACGCCGAAGATATTATAGAAATTGTAAGAGAAGAATTTGGCGAAGAAAATAAGTTCTGCAAAAAAATTACCTATCAATCTCAAGAAGACCCTAAAAGTATTTTGAGCCAATTTAGGAATGATTATTATCCTAGAATTGCCGTAACGGTGGATATGATTGCAACGGGAACAGACATTCGTCCGCTAGAAGTTTTGTTGTTTATGCGTGATGTAAAAAGCAAAAGCTACTATGAGCAAATGAAAGGCAGAGGAACCAGAACTTGCTCGCTAGAAGAATTACGACTGAAAGGAACACCTTCTGCACAATACAGCAAAGACCATTTTGTAATTATAGACGCAATAGGTGTAGAAAGTTCTCAAAAAACCGATAGCCGACCATTAGAAAAAGCACCAGGCGTTTCTCTGAAAGATGTTTTGCAGATTATTGCCATGGGAAATCGTTCCGAAGAAATGCTCACTACTCTGGCGAACCGATTGATACGCCTTGACCGACAAATCAATGAAAAAGAAAAACAAACCTTTAGCGAACACGCCAATGGTTTACAAATAAAGCAAGTAGTTCAGAAACTTTTAGATGCTTATAATCCTGATACGCTAGAGCAAATAAGAATAAATGTAGAACGTGAAAAAATAGGCGAAGCTCCTGCGGAAAAAGAAAAAGCGGTAGAAGAACACCACCAAGCTTTAATAGAAAAAGCGGTAGCGGAATTGCACAACCCAGATTTGCGTAATTTTATTGTAGATGTACGCAAGAAATATGACCAGATTATAGACACCGTAAACATAGACGAAATTACCAACATCGGTTGGGCAACCGACCAAAAAGAACAAGCAGAAAGTACCGTAGAAGCTTTTGAACGATGGGTACAAGAGCACAAAGACGAAGCTTTGGCATTGCAGATTTTCTATGATGCGCCATACCGAAGAAGAGAACTTACTTACAAACTTATTAGAGATTTGTATGAAAAACTCATTTTAGAACAACCTACTCTGCAACCAGCCAAATTATGGGATGCCTACAGCCAAATAGAAAACAACCCGAAAACCAGAACCGAAAAACCAAAACAAGAATTGGTGCTTTTGGTTTCTGTAATTAGAAAAGCATTGAAGATAGACGAATATCTTACAGGGTACGACAGAACTGTTGATAGAAACTTCCAGCAATGGATTTTTGCACAACATACAGGGAAACATACCGCATTTACCGAAGAACAAATGCAATGGCTACGAATGATAAAAGATTTTATTGCCAACTCCTTCCATTTTGAGCAAGAAGATTTTGAGTTAGACCCTTTTAACGCACATGGAGGTTTAGGCAAGTTTTACCAATTATTTGGCGACCAATATTTAGAAATTATTGATGAATTAAACGAAGTTTTAGCAGCGTAAAAATGAAAATAGTAACTGCCACATTATTTATTAAGCAAATAGATACAGACGGACACCAACCTCTGTTTTTGCTTTGTGATGATGGGCAAAAATACTATACAAAATATCTGAATTCATTTGATAAAAAAGAACTGCAATGTTTGGTGTACGAAATGCTCGCTACCGAATTATTAAAAACTTTGGGAATTCCTTGTGCTAATGATAGCTTAGTAAAAATACCTCCAATATTGATTTCTAAAGAGATTAAGTATGCCAATTCATACAAAAGAAGTAAATTAGCTTGGGGTTCTCAAGAAGTGGTAAGAGCTGATTTGGTTACCCAATTTTCTATTCCTACTCATAAAAACCTTTTTAAAATGATTGCCAATCCCGAAGATGTTTTGAAGATAGCAATTTTTGACCTTTGGACGGATAATGCAGACAGAAGAGAAGACAATTATAATCTCCTCAAAAAAGAAGAATTGGACAAAATACAAATATTACCAATAGACCACGCTACACTTTTTGGAGGTTTCAATAGATTGCATACTTTTAGTGAAAAAGATTCTTGCACTATACATAACAAGTTGGTTTTTAGTGAGTTTTATAAAAATACGGTAAAGCATATTTCGGTGGAAAAACAATTGGATATTGCAGAAAATTTTCTAAATTTGCTTACCCAAATAAAAATTAAAGAAATCACTCATGAAGTTTTTTCACACATTCCCGAGAGTTGGGAGATTAATGAGAATTTAAAAGAAAGAATTGAAAAATTCCTTCTTTCAGACTTTCGTATGAAGTCTTTGCACAATTTAGTACTTACTATTTTACCTTTAAATTCTAAAAAATGAAAAACTTCCTTTCCACTATTTATATAGAAACTAATTCTGCTACTGCCGAGAAAATAAGCATTGGGCTTATAGTGGTTACAGAGCACAAAGTTTTTTTTAAATACTCTAAAAATAAATTAAAAATCGCCGAAAAACTATTAGGCAACAGTATAGAAAATTTGGTTAAGTTTTCTCTTAACGCTATTAAAGAAAAAGTAACCATCACCAATGCAGAATTGGCAAAACAATCGCAGAAACTGTTTTCTCCGGTTAGTTTTTTTACAGATGAATATATAAAATACCTTAATCGCTATTCTCAAGGTTTATTGCAATATGATGCGCCAAAACCTTATGTAGCAGAAGTAAACCCATCTGTATTTGAATCTCTTTTTGCCACTTTTATTTCTAAAGAAGAAAGCAATAAAGACCGCAATACGTTTTACCATCAGATAAAAAATAAGATTAAAAAATCTGAAATGATGGAGCGCGTAAATTTAGATTACAAATTAAGCCCTGCAAAAATACCATCACTTATTGCACAAGAAAACATTACCATTATCTCTAAAAACGGTAATATTTTGGCAGGCGAACTTATAGATTTTACGGCAAATATAGAAATGGTGAAACAAAATATTTACGAATTTGAAGCCATAGTAAAGTCTCTTAAAATATTTGAAAAACAGCATATTATTAATAGTAAAAATAATACCAATTATTATGCTTTATTTAATAAACCAGAGCCTAAATCTGTACAAGAGAAATTTCTAAACCATCTGAAGAGTTTAGACCAAACAGATTTTATTAATTTTCAATTAGAAGAAGCATCTTATATAGAAACACTAGAGCAGAAAATACTGAAAGAAGAATACCAAAAGTTTTCTGTTTTTGAAGAAAGTTTGGGGTTGTAAAACCCCATTTTTTATTAGCTTATGAAAGAAATTAAATTACCAAAAAATTGGAAAATAGAAAAAGTAAGTAATATTGCTAATCTGATTAGAGGTATTAATTATAAAAAGGAAACGGCATCTAATAATTCATTCTTTGAAAGTTTACCTATTTTAAGGGCAAACAATATCAATGGTGATTTGAATTTTGAAGATTTAGTTTATGTTCCAAAATCACTAATTAAATCTGAACAACTTATCAAGAAAGATGATATTATTTTTGCAATGTCCAGCGGAAGTAAGCATTTGGTTGGTAAAACTGCTGTTGCAAAAAATGACTTTAAAGGCAGTTATGGTGCATTTTGTGCGTTATTAAGAATTAATGAAGGTATTAATAAAAAGTATGTTTCATATATCTTTAAAGGTAATAATTATAGAAAGTTAATTTCAGAAATTGCAAAAGGGACTAGCATTAATAACTTAAAAAGAGAACATATTTTAGATTTTGAATTTCCACTTCCCCCACTAGAAACCCAACAAGCCATCGTCTCCAAAATAGAAGAACTCTTTAGCGAGCTAGACAAAGGCATTGCTGAACTAAAAACCGCACAACAGCAACTCAAAACTTACCGACAAAGTGTGCTAAAATCTGCTTTTGAAGGGAAATTAACTGAAGAATGGAGAAAAAATAATGTAAATATAGATTCTGTTGAAAGCTTAATTTACAATTTAAAAAATGACAAAAAAAATTTAAAAACTAAAACCCGTTCAGAAATAACCGATGAAGAACAAAATGAATTATTTAGTATTCCAAATTCATGGAAGTGGATTAGAAATGAAGAATATCTATATGAAGTAAAAGATGGTACTCATGATACACCAAAATATATTAGTGATGGAATTCCTTTCGTTACTCAAAAAAATATTAAAAATTCAGGATTGACTTTAGATGATATACAATATATATCCGAAGAAGAACATAAAAAATATTATCAACGCTCTAATGTTACAAAAGGAGATATATTGATTTCCATGATTGGGCATAATAGGGGAATGTCAGTGATTGTTGATACAGACAGAGTATTTAGTATAAAAAATGTTGGTTTGTTCAAGTTTAACCATAAATATCAACTTAATAAATTCAGTTATTATTTCTATCAATCTAAAGTTGCATTAAATATTATTTTAAAGAAATCAAAAGGTGGAGCACAGCCATTTATTGGACTTACTGAATTGAGAAATTGGCCTGTAGTTGTATGTAGTTTAGAAGAACAACACCAAATTGTAGAAGAAATAGAAAGCCGTTTAAGTGTAGCCGATAAAATGGAGCAAAGCATACAAGAAAGCCTGCAAAAAGCAGAAGCCTTAAGACAAAGTATTTTGAAGAAAGCGTTTTGTGGGGAGTTGGTGTAGAGTAAACCCAAATTCCGCAATAGAAAAAAAAGAGTATTTTAGTATTCTAATATCCAA
>CALJKL010000037.1 GCA_937973555.1 uncultured Flavobacteriales bacterium
CCATGACAGCAAAAATGGAAGCTGTTGGCACAGATTCTTTGACAGAATCTCAAAAATCTGAAGTAGAATCTCAATACAATAAATATAAAGAAGCCTATGAAAAAGAGGCTGCTTTAAGGTTAGAGGCAGAGCAAAAATTAAAAGAAATTCAGGCTAATGATTTTTTAAAAAATGAATCTTTTAAAAATAAAAAATCTACCAATGGTAAGAGAGATTTCAAAGCTGAAAGAGCATCTTTAAAAGATCGTTTACGAAAAGAATTTCAAGAATACCAACAAGCAGGACAAAAATTAGGTATTGCGTCTAATGGTAATGCTGAAAGTTTTAAAGTTAGTATTAAAATGGCTAAAACCATTATGGAAATAGCCAAACTCCATGTTGATGAAATTGGAGTTAAAATAAAAGAAGTAGCTAAAAAAACATTAGATGATGTTAGAGAAATATTAGGGGATGCTATTTCAGAACAGGATATTATGGATGTTTTTGCTGGTAAGTTTATTGAGAAAAAAGAAACCGAAGGAGAACTTAAATATAAGATGAGGGAACTACAGACAGAAGCTAAATTATTGGATGAATATGAAAGACTTTTAAAAGGAGAGGAACCTAAAAAAGAGAAAGAAAAAATTAAAAAGAATAAAAGGCTTACTGAATTAAGAAATAGTATTAAATCTTTAAAAGAATTTGGAGAAAAAGAAGAACAGGATAGGTTACAAAGTAAAAAAGAAAAAAATAAAGAATTAGAATCAGAATTAAATAAAGCAGAGAAAGAATCGAATTATAAAACACCGGCTCAAAAAGCAGCAGAAAAAGCAATTGCTTACAATAAGAAGCAAACAGAAAAGATAAAAGAAAGGATTGCTAAAAAAGATTTTGACGTTAAAAAGCCTGAAACATTTTGGGAGCATCCTGAATTTAAAAAACAGCATCCTAAATTATATAAAGAAATACTTGATAGTTATAATGAAAAACAAGATGCTCGACATGATTTTGATGTTGCTTTATTAAAAGATAATCAGAAAAAAAGGTATGAAATAGTAAAAGGTAAAAATAAATTAGGAACGGCTGTAAATGCAGCAAAAGTAGGTGGACGCAGAATAGTTGATTTTGTGGGTGCGGGAGCCAATACAACTAAAAAAGTGGTTACAGGTATTGATGATTCATCTTTATTTATGCAAACGCTGGCAGCCATGACTGCCCATCCGGTAATAGCTGGAAAAGCAATTAAGGAACATGCCTTAGATGCCTTATCTCAAAAAAGGTTTGAAAGAAAACTTGCTGAAATACACAATAGCCCGTGGTGGGATTTAATGGAAAAATCTGGTTTAGATGTTACCAGTCCAAAATCTTTATCTGAACGTAATAGGGAAGAAGCATTTGCTGGTAAAACATGGGATATTGCTGTCAAAATAAAGGGGAATAAATATAAAATAGCCGAAACATTGTTATCACCATTTGAACGTGCTTTTACAAGTTTGGGTAACGGTATGAGGACAATAGGTTTTATAACAATGGCTGAAAAATTTATGCAAGAGGGGCATACTTTTGAAAATAACCCTAAGTTATTTAAAGATTTAGCTACTTTATTAAATACTGAAACAGGCCGGGGGAAGCAAAATGAACACTTGGAAAAAGCAGCAAAATTTGTAAGTGCTGGGATATGGTCGCCACGCTTAATGGCAAGTAGAATGAATATGCTTGGCATTTCAGATATTTTATCTCCAATAGTTCCCGGAACTAAAGGTTATTATCGTCAATTAGACCCTAAAATAAGGAAACAGGCTGCGGCGGATACGGCTTCTTTTGCTATTGCTGTATTATCATTATCTTATGGTTTAGCCTATGCTTTTGGTGGTGAATTAGATGATGACCCATCAAGCACAACATATATGGATATAAAATTTCCGAATGGGAAAAGTTATAATATAAGCGGAGGGTTTTCTCAATACATACGACTATTGGCACAAACTAAGAGAGGTGGTAAAACTAGAAACGGTATATTCAAAACATTCGACAAAAGAAATGATGCGGGTGATAATGCTTTGCATTTTATGAGAGGGAAACTTACACCAGTAGCCGGTGCCGGGGCAGATTTATTGAAGGGAGCAGATTTTTCAGGACAACCAGTAACCTTAAAAAATGAAGCACAAAAGTTAGCTGTTCCGCTTTCTATGCAAAGTTTGGTTACTGATTTATCAAGGGATGGCGGAACGGCTTTATTAACTTCAACACTCCCCTCTTTTGTAGGTATAAATGTAAAAGACAATCGAGATTTTTCCACCAAAACAAAAAGTTGGGAAGAACTTATACCAAATAATGAAGGTTCTTATAAGAGATTTAAAGATGCAAATATTGAAGCACCACAATCAAATGTTAATAGGATTTCTTATTATGAAAAAGAAGGTGGTAAAGTAATCAAAAAAGATGTAAAAGATGCTCCTCCCGAAAAAATAGATAGCTATGAAAAGAAAAGGAATGAATATATATCTGATGAGTTAAAAAAGATTTCTGATAACTCTACTGTTTATACTAATAAATACGGTGATGATTTCTTTATTGACCAAAAAATAAATGAAGAAGGGGATTATACAAGAGTAAAATATGACAAAACAGTAAAAGACCTTTCACCTGACGAATTGAAAAAATTATTATCAAACATAACAGAAGAAGCAGGGAAAAAAGCAAAGCAAGAAGTTTTCCCAAAACCCGAAGAATGATAAAAAAAAATCATTACTTTTTAAATAAAATAATCTAATTTTAAAAACAAAACCGA
>CALJKL010000038.1 GCA_937973555.1 uncultured Flavobacteriales bacterium
CATTATAATGGAAGATATAGATAAATTAAAATATAAAATATCCCTATACGAACAAAATGGTGCGGCTAAATTATTTTATTCACTTAATCGCAAGATGAATGAAATGGCTGATTTAATGAACTCGAAAAACTTAAAAGATATTTCGGTTGATGACCCAAAGGATAAAACATTTGATAGGCTTAAAATAATATGGCAAGATGCAGCATCAATAGCACAATCAGTAGATGCTCTTGGTAAATTAGCAAAAGTAACTGGAAATGAAGAAGAAGATATAACAAAAAAACCATTCGTTGATACAATAGCAGAGCCAAGAAAATGAGTTTTGTAGATATATATGGTGTAAAATGTGAGATACCAGATTTAACGGATAAAACATACGTTGAAGATTGGGGTACTGATAATCCAAGTGAACAATATTGGAGAAGAAAAGAATTGCCAGAATATTTTAGTATTGTAGAATACGATAAAGATGGTAATGCAATACTTGATTACCAACAACGTGAATATGCTTTACAGGAAGTAGATAGATGTAAGAATGGGTTTTGGTTTATGAATAATGGATTCCCTACTTATATTACAGGGAAAAACTACTTCTATTTGCAATGGTGGAAACTGGAAGATGATGTTTACCCTGATTATAGGGATACAGATAGAAGATACTTTATTTATTTGAATCATTGGGAAAATGTATCATGGTGCTTAGGTATTATAAGAGGTAAAAAACGTAGGGAAGGAGCTACTTCGCAAGCTACAAGTAATCTTATTTATGAATGTATTTTTTATCGGAATAGTATATGCGGTTTAGTAAGTAAAACAAATGTGGATGGACGAACTGCATTTACAAATATGGTTGCATTTGGGTACAGGCAATTGCCTGTTTTCTTAAAGCCTAAACAGCTAAACAATAAAGATAGTGTTACTGAACTTGTATTTGCTCATAAAACCACAACTATTAAAGGAGGGACTGGGGCTACAATAGATAATGATACAGGCCATAGGTCTAAAGTTGATTATCGGGCTGGAAGTATAAACGCATACGATTCAGGCAGGCTTAGTCGTGGTTTATGGGATGAAGGAGGTAAATGGGATAGCGAAACGCCATTTTCAAAATTTATAGCCATTGTAAGTAAAACAATGGTAAAAGGTGCTAAACGGGTGGGATTTATGGAATGCCCATCAACCGTAAATGAAATGACGAAAGCCGGAGGAGCTGAATATAAAAAAGTATGGGATAGCGCTGACCAATTTAAAAATCCAAGAACAGCTAACAGACTTGTAAGATATTTCACCCCTGCTTATGATGGATATGTTGGTTTTATAGATAAATATGGCATGAGTGTTATTGAGCCTCCAACGGATGAGCAGTATGAATATTTAGTAAATCATTATATAGGGGCCGGTGATTTAACCGAAGAAGATATAAAACTTGGGGCAAGAGAATATTTAATTCAAAAAAGAAGCAGTTTAGAAGGGCCTGAATTGGAAGAAGAAATAAGGATGAACCCATTTGATGAGCGTGAGATGTTTTTATCTTCTCTTATTGGTTGCTTATATAATTCTTTTAAACTAAATGAGCAGATTGATTGGCTTAATTGGAATAAAGTAACAGAACGTGGAAATTTAATTTGGGAAGATGGAGAACCTTATTATTCTATTAAAGAGCATCCAGACGGGTCAAAAGAATTGAAAATTAATAAACTGGTTTGGGTAGCAAATGAAAATGGTAAATATGAAAAAGTAATAGGGTGGTTACCTAAAAACCCAAATGATGTATATGAAAGAAACGGGTATTTTATACCTAATGCCACTTACACAGTAAGAATAGGGGCTGACCCATTCAAATATGACAAGACAAAGGATAATAGAAAGTCGAATTGCGCAGCATACGTTTATCAGATGCCAGACCTAATAGATAGCACATATCCTTATAGTGAAATGTTCGTTATGAGGTATGTAGATAGGCCATCAACAACAGACCTTGCAAACGAATATGTTTTAAAAATGGCTTGGTTTTGTGGATGTCAGATATTGTTTGAAAGAAACGTAAATCATTGGAAGCCATATTTTGCTCATAAAAAATGCAGCGGATTTTTAATGTGGATGCCAGATGAAGTAGAACCCGGAATTTATACAGATGGCAAAGGCAATGTTGTACAAACTATATGTGATTATACTGAATCTTATATAGAAAAAAACTGCAACAAAGTTTATTTTAAAGAATTGTTGGGCGATAAATCAGGATGGCTTGGGTTTGAAGTGGAAAATACTCAAAAATATGACGATGCTATGGCCGCAGGATTTGCATTTATTGCTTCAAAATTAAAAAGATACGCAAAGCAAGAAAAAGAAAGAGTTATTCAAGATATTTTACCATATAGACAAGCAATTTAAAAATGAAATACGTTGACATTAATTCAGGAGCCGGGTACGCATACCCAGACCAT
>CALJKL010000039.1 GCA_937973555.1 uncultured Flavobacteriales bacterium
AGGTAAAATATTTTTAAGCTAAATAATTTCATATGAGAGGCGTAAATAGAGTAACACTGATCGGTAACTTAGGAAAAGATCCTGATATTCAATTTTTGGAAGGAAATATTGGTGTTGCCAAATTTCCACTAGCTACCACAGAAACTTACAAAGACAGGAATGGAAAATTAATTAGCCAAACAGAATGGCATACGGTAGTATTATGGAGAGGTCTTGCGGAATTAGCTCAAAAATATTTACACAAAGGAAGCCTTGTATATATAGAAGGTCGTCTTAAAACTCGCAGTTGGGAAGATAAAGAAGGCGTGAAAAAATTTGCCACTGAAGTTGTGGGTGATAATTTGATTATGCTGGATAAGCGTACAGATGGAGGTCACCATACTTCGTCGAATGATAATGCAGAAGGCTTTAATAACAGTGACATCCCGCCGATTAGCGACTCTTCAGAATCTCTTCCTTTCTAAATTAACATTTAGAAAGCCATATATAAGCATTGATGCTTATGCTATTATTCATCAAATCACATATCGATTGGATAGTTCATCGGTCAATATTTTAATAAAAACCCTTTCAGGAATTCCTTTATTCATAATGTCCAAAGAGGTCACCACTATGCTGGTGATATTGCTCATTTTGTTATTATGCCTCTCTTTCTGTGTGGCAGGGGCAGAAGTTGCTTTTTTTTCACTAACATATAAGGACATCAATTATTTAAAAACACAAAAATTATCGTCTTATAAAAGAATTGTATCCCTGCTGGAATCGCCAAAAACGTTACTGGCAACTATGCTGATCGCTAATAGCCTCTCTAATATCGGCATTATTATATTATCCAATTTTATAATAGATTATTATTTATACCTATATAATTTCTGGCTGGAGTTTGCTGTTAAGGCCATTATTCTCTCTACCATTATTTTGTTAGTGGGAGAAATTCTGCCAAAGGTATTTGCTACGCAAAATAATATTCGGTTTGCCAAAGATGTGTCTCGTATTATAGAAGGGATATATTTAATTTTTAAACGTATGGCCAAAGTGCTGGTAAGATTTAGCGATACCATTGAAAAAAAGTTAGGCCCTAAAAATAATGCTGCCAGCCTGGAAGAATTAAACCAGGCGATTGACCTGACAACGGCAGAAGAAGCAACCACAGAGGAGAAGAATATTTTAAAAGGCATACTCAACTTTGGTAATATCACAGTAAAGCAAGTAATGAAAGCCCGGCTGGATGTTAGCGGTATTAATTATAAGATTAGCTTTAGTGAATTAAAAAAAATCATACAAGAGTTACAGTATAGCCGCTTGCCCGTGTACCACGAATCTTTAGATGAGATTAAAGGCATTATCCATACTAAAGATCTGCTTTCTTATTTGGAAGTAAACGACTCTTTTGATTGGCATTCCGTGATGCGGCCTCCTTACTTTGTGCATGAGCAGAAATTGATTGAAGATTTATTACAGGAGTTTCAGCAAAAAAGAATACACTTTGCTATTGTGGTAGATGAATTTGGTGGAACCAGTGGCATTATCACACTAGAAGATATATTGGAAGAAATAATAGGAGAAATAAAAGACGAATTTGATGAAGAAGATGTCAGCAATAAAAAGATAGATAATCTTAACTACATTTTCGAAGGCAAAACGATGTTGAACGATGTATATAAGCAAATGAATTTGCAGTTGGACACGTTTGATAAAATAAAAGGAGATAGTGATTCGTTAGCAGGGCTGGTATTGGAAATAGCCGGAGAAATACCAACAGTAAACCAGGTAATTAGTTGCGGAGATTTTGATTTTACAGTATTAGAGGTAGATAAAAATCGCATTAATAAAATTAAGATTACCATTAACCCCGCCATAAAAACAGAAGAGTAGCTGTGGTTAAAACAAATTATATATTTTTTATATGCGTTTTTTTTCTTGGCGTAGCCTGTAATTCTACTTTTGTTCCCAAACCAAAGGGTTATTTTAATATACAATTACCACCCCATAAATACAAGGTTTACGATGTGCCGGGAGCACCATATAAGTTTGAATATCCCGTATATGCTAAGGTTATAAAAGATACCAGTTTTTTTGGCGACAAGCCAGATAATCCCTGGTGGATTAATATTGATTTTCCCGAACTGAATGGTAGAATTTATGTGAGCTATAAAGATTTGACCAAAGACAATTTAAACAAAATGGTAAATGATGCCTTTAAGCTTACCTATAAACATACATCTAAAGCAACTAAGATTGAAGATGTACCTATACTAACTCCTAATGGTGTACATGGTGTTTTCTTTTCTGTAGGTGGAAATGCAGCAACCGCCAAACAATTTTTTCTTACTGATAGCGTAAAGCACTTTCTGAGAGGAGCATTATATTTTGATGCCACACCCAATGAAGATTCACTAAGCATTGTCAATAATTTCATTCAAAAAGATTTGGAACATCTTATTAATAGTTTTGAATGGAAGTAAGTTATTTATTGATTAGCCAGACTATTTAATGGTTCAGGGATTGCAGCTCTGCTAAACAGTTTAAAACGAACTTCTTTTTTCTTTTTTGGTTGAGAGACTAAGCTATCTGCAGCAGGTGTATTTATTGCTATTGCTTCTATTTCACTGAAAGAGGTATCTGTTTTTATTTTCTCTTCCTTTTTTATAACGGATATTTCATGCTTCTTTTCTTTCTTTTTAACCACGGTATCTTTTTTACCATTATTGAATTGCTCTTCAGTTTTTAACGCTTCTAGTTTTTCTTCTCTCAGAGGTTTTCTGCTATAGTCTTTAATATTCACTTTTTTATTATATAAAGTCTATTAAATAATTACACAATAATTATATATATTTGCCATAAAAAAGTATGGCAAGATCCCCGCTACAAGTAAAAGGTTATACAGCAGAGAGCATCAAAGCTTTGATAAGAAAAGATTATCGTTATGGCATTGGGGTGAGATTATATGCGGTATATCAAGTTTCGAAGGGACAATCGAGTCGTAAGTTAGAGGATTTATACAATACAAGTTTTAAGCAGATAACCAATTGGGTTCATCGGTTTGAAAAGGAGGGTATAGATGGATTAAAGGATAAAAAAGGTAGAGGCAGAAAAGATAGATTAAGCATAGAGCAGAAGAAAAAACTATCCAACGTTTTAAACAATGAACTGCCATCGAAATATGGCTATAACACAGCCACCTGGACGGGGCCATTGTTAATTACCTGGATAAAAAAAGAGTTTAAAATTGAATATAAAAAAGCTCAGATTTATAATATTATAAAATCATTGGGATTTAGCTATCAAAAAGGCAAAGGGATATTTGTTGAAGCTAACAAAGCACAACAAGCAGAATTTAAAAATGCTTTAAAAAAAACTTCTGGAAGAAAACCCTAAAACAGTCCTGCTATTTGAAGATGAGTGTTCAATGTCCAACACAGCCACGGTGAGTTATAAGTGGAGTACAAAAGGGAAACAACCAATGATCGAATGCAAGCAACATGCAAGAGAAAGACAAACTGTTTTTGGAAGTTATAATTTTGATAGTGGTCAAATCACAGTAAATTTTGCCAATAGAGGAAATGCAAAATCATTTAAAAAACATTTGAAAAAAGTACTCTATGTATATAGGGATGCTCCTAAAATTCTAATGGTATTAGATAATGTCCGATATCATCATGCAAAAAAGATAAAAAAATGGCTACTCAATCATCCTAAGATTGAGTGCTTCTTTTTACCTCCCTATAGTCCTGATTTAAACGCAATAGAACGGGCTTGGTGGTATATGAGAAAAAAAATAACAAACAACAGGTATATAATGTCATTAAACGAAAGAAAGGCTGCATTTTGGAAAATGTTTTCTCATTTTGAAAAACCTAATCAAGAATTGAAATTAGTATGTGAAATTAATTATTAGACTTTATGTAATTAGGATAAAGCCGCTCACAAGTAAGATAAGCAAAAGCAACTTGTTTGCTGAAATCCAATTGTCCAAGCTGTTTTAGTTCATCTGTCATATGGATAGCTGTTTGTTTTATGCGTAAGCTTTTCTGGTTTTAGCATCTCTGAGAAATGCATCTAACGTAGCGAGTATAGATTTTTTTTCATCATCTGGTAGGTTATTGATCTCATTTAATCTTTTTAGCATAGCCGGGTCTTTTAAAATATTTACAACCTCAGTCTCACCCAATAAATAACCCACAGTAGTATCCAGTAATTTTGCAAGTTTTTTAGCCACTTCGACGGAAGGCACCATCTCATCCCGTTCATACTTACCAATAACAGTATAAGAGGTTCTAAGTTTAGCAGCCACCTCTTGTTGCGACAAGCTTTTAGCTTCTCTGCAAGCCCTCAAACGTTTACCAAAAGAGTTCATGTTTTGTATTGAATAAAGTGTAAAACCAGCGTATTGTACAACGATACAACAAATATACATACCCAATAAGCTACAATAAAATCCAAAAAGATTTGATAAATAAAGTTGATAAGCTATATTTGTATCCTATACAGTACAAAAAAATATTTATGCCATTACAAATAGACACCAGCAATCCCAACGCCATCACCTATTGCACCGAAGAATTAGGCTTCACCATATTAGGAGGCATACGGATGGATGGATTAGACAGACTAAGAGTAACGATACGCATAGAAGTAATCAACAGAAAGTTTGAACACTATCAAAACAATGCAGAGTTAGCCGCCCTGCCACTCAACCACAATTTAG
>CALJKL010000040.1 GCA_937973555.1 uncultured Flavobacteriales bacterium
GGAAGTTTGTGACGAAACTTCAATTACAGAACGTGGTTATACATTTTTAACTGGATTCAGAAGGAACTTCCCTACAATTAAATATTCATTGACACTAACAGAAAGATATCAAAAGATTATTAAACTTGATCAAGAATTATGTTTTCATTTGAAGGAAATTAACCAAATGAGGAACAAGCTTCACTTTTTCACTGATTTTAAAGGGGGCTATCAAGTTGCACATCACATAAAAAAATGGAATTTTATCATGAAATCATCGATTTCAACAATAGAAAATAAATGCAGGGTTCATTTCAAATAGTGTATTTTGGTTATAATTTATATTAACTTAGATTTATTCTTTTCATATTTAGAGGTTATTTCCCTAACAACGTTCAAATCTTGATTTCTTTTGATAGATTTATCAAGCTGATTTATTCTTTCTTCCTCAAATCCTAATTTTCCTAACCTAAATTTCCGCTTCTCAAACACAAATCCAGAAATCCTACATCCCCTCTTATAACTATGAATTCCACATTCAGCCAGCAATTCAAAAAACGATTCCTTCGAATTCGCCTTTTTGTAACAAGTTTTCATTATAGTGAGTAGTTGATCCTTATCAGATTCTCTTCCAGATCGGAGATTAATTTGCTTTTCCCTATCTGTGGTCAGGGTTTTATTACTTCCATGAGCAACGACAGATTTTGATAATTCCGGATATTTCTCTAACTGATAGTTCTGAATATCCTTTTTGAGCTTATGCAAATCGATCTTTGAAAGCCTCATAGTCTTCCCAGTTCGGTATTCAATTCCGGATGAGCAGATATGTACATGGTAGTGAGATTTATCGAAATGTGGAACGGCCACGTGAATACCATTTTCGTTTCTGAGTCTAAGATACTCCCCTACTATATCTTCCAGTTTTTCAAGAGTGATGTTTGCAGAATCCTCCCGGTGCCAGGAAAGAATCTCATGGGTTAAATATACACTATCGGATCGTTTACGAAGCCGAAATGACTCATCTTTCAGATATTGACTTGCCCATTTTTCAGGATTTTTACCCTTGAGGTTACGAGTAAGGACAAAGCTCTTGCCCTTTCCATCAAATAACCGATCCTTGTTGTGGATCATGTAGTTAATGAGTCCCTTAAAGGATGGTCTTTTATGAGTTTTGATTTTGACAATCATGTTTAGCTATAATCTTGGAGGGTTCCGGAAAATCTGATCGATATCGGTTTCCAACCTTTCAATTCGTCTTTCAATGGTTTCGAGCTTATCATTACGATCCCAAAAATATCGTTCTTTTTTCCGAGCAATTGCCTGTATTTCGTTTAATACCTGAGAGAGTAACTGTTCCAGTTCTGCAACCTGTTGCTGATTTGGAACCACGTATTTTTGTTCTAAATAGCCTCTTACAGCAGCTCTAAGAAACTGTGGCATGGTCATATCATGTCTTTGAGCAGCAAGAAGTATTCGTTTATGTTCCCCATTATCCTCATTGAAATTGATGGTGTATTCCGGTCGCTTTTTGCGTTGCTTTCTCTTATACGCTAGAAAATATTGTTTCCGGTACGCTCTTTTAGCAGCTTTGATTTCCGCATCCGTCCCATTCTCTAACACCCCGATTTGATCCAGATAATCCCACATTCCACCCTGTTTAAGTTTAGTCATTGGATGCATATTCGTTAGGGTTTACTAAAGAAATGTCCTCAAACCGGAATTCACTGGTGGTAATGACGGGTGGCATCTGACTAAAACTGTTATAGATTTTATTCTTGTAAAACGGTCTGAGCTTTGCAATGACCGGAGAAAGATTGCCACATACAACTAATGCCTGATCTTTGCGGATAGTTCGAATTTCATCATTAGTCATAAGTGGCCGTACCATGCGGTTTCCTTTATCATCCTTGAATTCAAATTTTCCAAGGGTAGTTTCCAATTCCCTGGTGGTTTCAAGGGAACCACCAGAAAAATACATCTTGGCAAAGCAGTTGGAACGGATTGCATCTGCATCAAATTTTCCGTAATGATGTTGCAGTTGAGAAAAATCCTGAACTAGAAGCATAATTCCTGCCCGGTGCTTTCGAACATTGGCAACCGCAAGTGGTAGTGTCGGAAGATTTAATGAACTGGCTTCATCAATCATCAAGAAGATGTCTTGTTCTCCCTCTTTTGGAAACCGGCTCAATAAAAAGGCGAAAAATTGTTCAAACAAAATAGAGGTAAGGACACTATAATAACGTTGATCGGCTACAGAATTCTGAATATAAAGTACTACTCTTTTATCCCTGAACTCCTGCATATCCAGACTATCGAAGGATGTTACAGTTGCAACGGATTCGTCACTAAATATTTGTAATGCAGCCTTACAGGTAGCAACGACCCCCTGCACAACCTTATCATCATAACTAATAAAAGATTTATATTCGTTGAAAAGAATATCATCAGCGTGTTTTGAAAAAATGGCGTCAATGGCTTGTGGGTTACCTCCGAGCATGTTCAATAACTGGCGAACATTGTACAAATTTTGAACTTCAGGTTCCATTTTTTTTAGGATGCTGATTAAGATTGCAATCAGTGCAACCGCCTGAGTCGTCCAAAAGGGGTCTTTCCCCTTTGCACCAAGGGCATTCTCTACCAAGATGGTGGCCACTTTTTGAATATCAGAACTTGAATTTGCTCGGGCAAGTGGGTTGAATCCACAGGAAATTTCAGGTTTAGCCGGGTTGATTAGTTTAACAATCACATCATCGCCATTTTGAAATCCGGAAGCTTTCAAAAAGAGCTCTCCAGAGGGGTCATTGATGATGTAAGATGCCTTCATGGAATATAGGGATGGCAGTAAAACTACACTCGACTTCCCTACCCCGGTTCCACCAATGATGAGCGCATTTTGATACGAATCCTTTACCGATAGATTATGTTTTCCCGTAAGACAAAAGCCCTGTTCCCTTCTTGATAAAATAGAACGGACAGGAGCAAATTCTGCTTCATAAGCTTTTTTCTTTTTAGGAATACCTGTGTAAAGCATTTCCAGAAATTCAAATAGAAACTTTAGGGAAGTCTCTATAAGTTCAATGATTAATTTTAGAAGTTGTTCGATGAGTTGCATGGGTTGGTTAGGCTTATTTAATAATTCCTCCCAGCCATTTGGCAATCTGTCCCGTAATCACTTCTGTGAGGCGAAATATGCCCCACAGAAGAATTACTATGATTCTACCTATTAATCCCAACAGTCCCCTTATGAACTTTTCCATTGTGCTACCTGATTAAATTGGCACTTCGATACATCTTAGCTCCTTTTTGCTCTAATAAGCTCTTCAGCATATCCGATATTAGAGTATACCGCTCAGAATCCGTAGCATCCTTAGGTTCATAAAGCATATAAATTTCGGTTCCAGTAAGTGAAGGAAGTTGTGAGAAATTTTCAATTATGAATTTTACTGATTGTGGATTAGAAGTGAAGAATTGAAATTGCTTAGGGTCATAAAGAGATAAAGAAGAATAATTCTCCATTAAATCACTTTGAATGACCAGAATCTTCTTGTTTGAACGATTTGTACCAATGGCTCCACTCTCATAATATTCTGTTCCTAATCGCTTTAATTCCGTAAATAGAGGCCAAAAGATTGATGAATGTTGCTTCCCATCTGTTTCAGCTTGTGGGGAGTCAATTAAATAGACCACTTGACTGTTAAAGGTGTTGATTTCTTTTTGCCGAACCAGTTCATTGGAGAGCCACTTGTTTCTTGCAGGAATACTCAAAACTTTGGTTTGGTTAAAATTCACATTGCTAAGAGTAGAAAACCGCAATTCAACACCGTTCCACATATTACTTCCTTCTAGTTCATAAAGCCGGACAATTTCTTCACTTTTCGGCTTTCCGATAGTGGTATCGGTTATGTCCCATAAAACCGAGATTTCCGTTGTTGTAGCAGGTTTTATGATGAAGCTTTCAATTGCCACCATGGTTCCAAGGATTATTGTTAATCCTATGAGTATGTTTACAATTTTCATTTTCTTTCTGGGTTTAAGAGTGAGAATGCCTGTTCGTCTATTGTCATTACGGGAACCTGTTCCCTAAAACAATCCGGACTTTGGTGATCAGTACGGTAATTCAAATTCGTTCCTTTAAAAGTCGCAACCGATTCATAATACATTTTTTCTATTCTGTTAATCACATATTTTGATAAATACAGAATCCGAATTCGGTCCTTAGTTACTCTTTTGACCTCTTCTTTAATATCCCTTTTTACTTGTTCAAGAGTTTCAATTTCCTTTTTTCGTTTCTTGATGCGGTCGTAAATCTTTGTCTTTGCATGGTGATCCCGAATTTCCAGACGAGTGGGTAAAAGGAAAAATGAAACAAGTGCGGAGACAATAAAAAAGAACAAGTTAATCGCAATGAAATAAATGGGTTTGATATGAATATCATTTGCAGCCAAAAAAGTTGACCTAAAAATTGCAAGAGCAGTGAACATTCCTGTAACCAGCAGTAGTGAAGAAATAATGACCAGTCTTCTTTTCCACACTGTGTTCATTTCCTTGTAGATCATCGGAAATGCATGAGAAAAAATAAAAATGACAAAAGATACACATATCGACATGATAAGTGCGAACAATAAGGAATCACCAATCACCTGAAGTGCTTTTGTATTGAAAAGTGCTTCCCCGAGTGAAATGACTGCTGTGATAATAATCGCCCATTTTATTCGACTTCTTATTACTTCAGGATTGTAATTATCCAGATCATATCGGTCATTCTGATTTTGTTTTTCTAACTCCTCTCCTTTTTTGATACATTCGGCTTCTTTGGCTTTAAAAAAATCAGCATCCACTTTGGACTCCGGCAGATTGGTAGCGGGTTGCAGAGCTTGCAAAACTTCTGCCGATAGATTTTCATAAGTCGTTCTTAATTCACCAGTATAGTTATCAAGGTTGTCACCTTGCAAATCCGGTCGGTTATTTTCTGCCAAGTGCTTCGCTTTTTTTCTGGCAAGATCCAAAGTTCGGGAATGAACTGTTGCCAGTTTTGTTTCCAATGGGTAGTCCAATTGGTAGGTTTTGATCGCTAATGATTGATTAGTTTTCATGATTTTGAATTTATAGGTTTGAAATAAATTTGATTGTTAAATGGTAGAAAAAAGGTGAAAATCAGAGTGCGGTTTTGAGGTGCGGAAAATGTCGCAAAATGCATGAAAATGCACCTAAATGCTTGTCTGAAAAGCCTTAAAGCACTGGCATTCAATGGTGGTACGCAGGTCTCAGAAGCCTGTGGGGTAAAACCTGTAGGAGTTCGACTCTCCTCTCGCGCACATGGCCCGAAACCCTTGCTACGGCAGGGGTTTTCGATTTTATAGTCTAATTCAATTTCTCCACCTGATTCCCTGCTTTTACCATTAAGGTGCGGAAATTGAGTGCGGAAATTCTGGTATGTATGATAAACCCTGATCATTTTTCGACCTCCAAATTGTTTTGTTTGTCCTGATTTTTGGACTTATCTCTCATTTGTTTTAATTCCTCATTGCGGTCATTTTCATGTGAAAATGGCTCAAATCCCTGAGTGGCTTTAGCCATAGCAATTTTATCAATATAATGGCGTTCCAGAACCCTGTTATCACTGTGTTGGGTAATCGAAGCAGCGTTCCCACCTGTATATAGAGCAAGTCCTGTGATGTAGGTCTTCCTTAAACAGCGGAATGTCAGGTTGCCCTCAGGTTCAACTTGTTTATAAAAATGTGCAAATCCTCTTGACATGGTATCCGGCATGATTCGCTGGCGATTAAGTTCCAGTTCAGGCGCAATTATATACCGATCCGTATCTTTATACTGAGCATAACCTGCTTCATCTAATAATTCTCTTAAAACCGGTGATATAGGGACTGGCACGTATTTCTTCATGGTCTCTTCCTCCCTGCCCTGAATCCGATTAACTTTCAGATTTTCAACTAAAAAGTAAGAGAATCCGTCTACATGCTTAATATCAGAAAATTTCAGGTTACAAAGTTCCTCCCGCCTAAGTCCCGTGTTCAAGGCCCATTTAAAGCTTGATTTGAGATAAGTAGTGTAGAAATATCTTTTATCGTTTTTCCCTCTTTTCTCCATTACAAACCCATTTTCCGGTGTTATCCGTTCAAGCAATCTTTCGTATACTTTTTTAGAAATCACTTCCGGTTTTGGATTTTCCGGCAGTTTGTCAATTCCCTCAAGCCAATCCGGCATTGGCATTTTATATTCTTTCGGAAACCATTTAAGGAATGGCCGGATATTACTGATATATTTATTTATTGTCCTGTTTTCAAATCTTTTTACTTCTTTAAGATATTGCAGGAATTCACCACCGATATGATCATTGAGTTCACTTACGGTAAGATTTTTTACATCATGATGGTTCAAATGCAAACATGCTACCAAGGCATGGAAGAATCTTTCCACGTCTTTGATGTGTTCCGGACTTCGTTGCTTTTTAATTTTCACCTGATAAGGCACGTTTTCATTGTTAAGCCGAGCCAGATACCGGGCAATCGCATTCGTTAGCAATACCCGGTTCGACTGAGTCTTTTCAACTACGGCTCTTTCTGAGGTAATTCCTGTAAATTGACTACTCTTTATTTCATTTTGAAATTCCATCGTCTCCTTTATTGCCTGGTCAATTTCTCTGGTCACAAGTATCTTTGTTTTCCTTTGATTCTTAGTTCCCGGTACATGAGCATAAATCTTAAACTTGTGCCGGTCTCCGTTAGGGCATCCCGTTAAGGCCTTTCCCGTTTCCTTACATATTCTGTCTACATTCGTCTTGCAGTGGTAACAATATATCTTTAATGATTTCCATTTCTTATTTTTTGGAATATGTAATGGTTTCAATGTGCGAGATTATAGCTCGCTGATAAATTTGTTCAATCTTGACTGGTAATAGTTTTCCTTTTCCAGTGTAATATTCATGGTTATTCCTTTGTTTTCATTGATATCCGTACCATTACTTTTCTGATGAGGGTTAGAACCCGGCAGAAAGCTTTGCCAGTTAAAGTGATATTTAGACTTTAAATATTCTATAGCATATTTTAACCTGGCCTGATGAAAAATTACATAAATAACATAATTTCGTTTGCCGCCATGCTCTCTGAATATTTTCACCTCATTTCTTCGGCACCACCGGCTAAATGATGTATAATGCCTATATTTCAACAGGGTCATTGCTTCTTTAATGTATAATATGTCATCCATTTGAATTGACAATTGTTTTATTTATGTCAAAATTAATCCGGGTTGAATTCGGAAAAAAGCCAAAAAATGGTCGAATTAGTCCAAAAAATTTAAACCTGCTATGAAAAACAATAAAAAAGTGGTGATTGAAAAAGAAGACCTGATTCTAATTGCCCAGGGTATTCAAAATGCCTTTGATAATTATTCAGGTAAAAAGCAAAAATTAGGAACCTACAAAGATTCTGAGAATTACTACCTGCTTTCAAAAGCGATTCGATTGACTTCGGGAACCGCATTAAGTATCTCTATGCTCAGAGACATCATCACCTTGAAACATAACGGAAGATTTCAGTTTTCAAAATTTGAAGCCGTCCGAAATTTTATAACAACTCATGCCGGTGAACTAAACGTTCAAATTAAAAACACGGAAATTCCGGTAAAGCAAAAAGTATTCTGGATAATTAATCCTTATGGTCATGCCGGTATGTATGTTAACAATCCCACCGGAGAATTTATCTCTTGGATCAAAGTCAAAAATGAAATTGAACAAAAAATATTGCCGTTGTGTACTGAAAAATTTCCTTTGGGCAGTTATGTGGAGAAGGAGGATTTTTATCAATGGAAGGACTTGGTTATTAGAATATACAATCCAAAAAAGCAAAAAATTGGAGATGTGTGGATTGGCGGCGATCCATTAAATCATTTTTTTCCTGACGGATTAGTCCGATTAGGAATAGTATTGGAGAGAACTACATATAAAGTTTTTTATACGTTTCAAAGGTATTCTGATGGGTCATACCAAGCCATTTGATGGTTAATCAAAAAAGTGGCCATAATCGGTTTTTGAGATAGTCACCATTTTTAATTATTCCCTTTTGTTAATAGAATCGTAATCACACGAATTTTTATTTCTATTAGATTATCCGATAACAAACACCAAAAATCATGTTACTTATGCTCACTTAATTCAGCTATCAAAAGTAAAATATCGTCAATTCTATTACTTTTTAATTTCTTAATGATTTGAATTGATGATTTGTCAACTGATATAAGATAATTTTTGTATTTCTTAATAAATGAAAGTAATTCGTTGTATTTTTTTTCTGTTTTATCAGGAAACACTTGTATTTGATTTATAAGAACACTGATTTTTTTTTGGGCCAGTGACTCAGGGTCTTTCCCCACATTGCGAAACTCACGAATTAATACTTGTTGTTTTTTAAGTATATCCCTTCGTTCGCTGTTATTTTTTGCTTGCTTAAAATCTATCTGAAGTTTTAGAAATTGTACATTCAATCCTTTATGACTCTTATCCTCCTTCCTGTAGTCAATCGCTTTTTCTAAATATTCCATAATATCAATCAGTTTATCTTGTTTAAAACACAACTCAGCCAATAAAAAATTAGCTGTTCCCATTAGCTCTCTATCTTTAAGTTCTTGAGCCAATTTCAGCAAATTCTCATACCTTTTTTTTGCCAAACCATATTTATTGATTAACAGGTATAAATTACCAAGGCCTTGATCGCAAAGTGCAACTCCAGCCACATTTCCAATTTTTTTCTTCAAAATTCTGGCCTTTCTGTAAAACTTAAATGCTTTTTTAAATTCCTTCTTCCTTCGATATAAGGAAGCCAACGATAGATACTCCTTTGAAAGATTCTGAAAATGTTGTTTGGAACGCATGTCGAATTCGTGCCTGTAGGCTTTTATGGCATTGTTATAGTTTTCTTCAGCCATTTCATACTTACCCATGCTGTGCGCATGAATAAGACCCAGCATATGTTCGCTATCGGCTATTCCCTTTTGATATAGATGTTTCCGACTTAATGCATTCGCTTTTTTTGTCAATGTCAATGATTTTTCTATATTACCCCGACGCCCTTTTTGATTTTTATGAAATAAAATTGCCTTATAAAGCATCCCTTCCACCAATAGTTCTTTATCTTTTCGCATTTTTGCTTCATCAATCAACATATCAACATGATAAACTGCAGATTGATGATTTGCAAGCTGATCATAAACCTTGGTAACCTGCATATGGCGAATATCAAGGCTAAGATTTCCATAATATTTTGCTAATTTACCTTTCCAACTTTGCTGATGTACTTTAAAATTTAATTTGTCCTTTCTACCAAAATACTGCCACAAATATTCTATTAAAATGTTAGTGTTCCCGGTTATTCGAATCCCCTCAAAACTTCGAAATAAAGATAATGTCTGCAGTGGTTCAATTTTAAAATTCTCAACTTCATTTATTTCATCGTGATGTTGTATCAAATAAATATATTTGGTTTCATTCAGATCAAAAGAATTAATAATCTTGTTTACATCAAAGGTATCAGACAAGCTGTATCCCAATATTAAAACTGAACCAAACTGGTCATTTTTTCTAAATAGCTGATCAAGAACGCTTCTTCTGGTTGTCCACAATTCGTTTTCATTGATACTTCTGATGGTAGTACGAATACTTTCTTTTAAATCAATACAGCCATGTAATTTTAAAATATTTATCCGAAAGCGGTTCCTTGCTTCACTGAAATGCATATATTCATAAAATTCATCTTCCACCCTATATACACCGAAATCACGCGACCCAACCAAACCTGACTGATTTAATGTTTGCTCCAGCAGAGTGTCAAAATTTGTTGTGTAAACATGGCTTAAATAGCCTGATAAGATCAGATACGCAATAAAATCATAATTGCAATTTAATTTTGATGAATTAAATAATTCAAGAAAAGAGAAATCATTAGACAAGACATCTTCAACAAATCTTTCAAATGGGATTTGTTTATTTTTATATAAGTTGAACAATTTTTCATATTCAGATTTGTTAACCAGCAGTTGTCTATATACTTCAAATACAATTTCGTTAGCAAGCGGCAGGCCTGAATTACGTGACAGCCCTGCTCCAAAAAAAACACAAACGCGTTTATGCTTAATCTCTTCAATTAATTTTATGAGATAACTAGATGCTTTTGTAAAATTGAGTTCATCCATATTTCTTAGCAGTTTAAGTTGTTAGGCTTGTGATTAAGGGTTAAATATAAAAAAGTCTGATCAAATCAGACTTTTAAATTACTTAAATTACCCTATTTTGATCGGTTTTCAGAGACTTCATTTAGCATATATTCTACCGCTCTTTGAGCTTGAGATGACGCATAAACGATAAACCGCCGATCTTTCCTTAAAACAGATATCCACCCTTGAATATAACTTACATTGTTTTGAGAAACTGATTCTCGGATCCCGGCTATTGATTTAAGATAACAGGCACCCATCTCGGCAGTCAGTTCCTCAATAGAGTAGTTATAAGATCCGAATCCGGTACTTTCAGTAAGTTCTTTTCTATTCAGACGGGTTGTATGACCTGTAGAATGAACAAGTTCGTGCCAGAGTGTTTCATAATAGCTTTCACTGGAATCAAAATGATCCATTGGAGGCATATTAATGAAGTCGTCTTTCGGATTATAATACGGCTGATGACTCCTGTGATAAATCGGAGGGCAATCCGGCATTGTCTTAACAATGTACTCACACTCCTCAATCGGGTTTTTTGGACGGATAATTTTCGGAACCTTTGAATCAGGAATGCCGGTAGTCTGGGTAATATTGTAGACCCGATAATACCGCAAGAAGGGCTTATTCACCTTTTTACCTGTTGTGAGGTTTTCCGTTTCAATCCATTTCCAATACACGACCATGTGTGATTTCTCTCCTTCTTTCACCTTTCCTCCCATGTCGTTCAATTGTTGAAAAGTAAGGAAGTAATTGAGAGGATAGCCAAGACCTGTTAGGAGCCATATATTGGCTCCTTTGTACTCCTTACCCGTTACCAGATTTCGAGGAATGCCCGTGTTAGTCCATGTTTTTCTCCAGGGTATTTCTCCCCTTTCCAGTTGTTCGAGAATCTGGCTGGTAATGATCTGATACACATCACGAACCTTTTCAGTTTGATTTTTTGTTTCCATGATCTTATATATTTAATTGTTTAAAGAGCTTTATAAAAAGTCGGCTCCGAATGTGGCAGGAATAAAAAATTGAATCTATCTGCCTTAGA
>CALJKL010000041.1 GCA_937973555.1 uncultured Flavobacteriales bacterium
CCGATCTTAAATGCGATTAAAAATGGATATTATTTTAACATAGGAAAAGGGAAAGCAAGAAAAAGTATGGTTTTGGCAGATGATATTGCTGAAATTATAGTCAAAGTATCTGAAATAGGGGGAGTCTATAATCTTACTGATGGTTATCATCCTAATTTTAATGAATTAAGTAATGTAATAGGTGTGAAATATGGAACGAAAATTTTTAATTTACCAATTTTTATTGCAAAAATTATTGCAATTATTGGTGATTTTTTAGGCTCAATATCGCCGTTGGATTCATTTAAGTTTAAAAAAATAACTTCGGATTTAACTTTTGATGATAGTAAGGCAAGACAAATTTTAGGATGGAACCCTAAAAAAGTAATTGATTATTACAATATTAGATAATGTTGAGGTATAAGTTTTGTAAGTATGATTCGATTTTTTGATTTTATTTTTTCTTCTCTAGGCTTAATAGTATTAAGCCCAATGATATTAGTTTTATTTATTGTTGGGTATTTTGATACTGGCTCGCCAATTTTTGCTCAAGAGAGAGTGGGCAAAAACAAAAAGCCATTCAAATTATATAAGTTTCGTTCAATGTATCTTGATACTGAATCTGTGGCAACACATTTGGTGAGTTATGATTCCATTACCAAGTATGGCGTTTTTTTAAGAAGGTCGAAATTAGACGAATTGCCACAGTTATGGAATGTTTTTAAAGGAGATATGAGTTTTGTTGGGCCAAGACCTAATTTATTTAACCAAGAAGAATTAATTCATGAGCGAGAAAAAAGAGGAATTTATGAAATATCTCCAGGAAATACAGGTTTGGCACAAATTCAAAAAATAGATATGTCTACTCCAGAGCTTTTGGCTGAAACCGATGCGGAAATGATTGCAAATTGGGGATTGAAAGTATATTTTAAATATATTTTTCTAACTTTATTTGGTAAGGGTTTTGGAGATAGAACTAGAAAAAGTTAATATGTATATCCTCATCACGCTTGTTTTATTCATATTGATATTGCTTTATTTCTCTATGGCAAAATATTATAATATCATAGACAAGTCTACTCCAAGAAATACCCATAAAGAAATTATTATACAGGGAGGAGGTATTATTTATTTTTTTGCCTTTTTGCTGTTTTTGGGGATGATGTATTGGTCCAAAAATATACCTATTCAAAATTTTTTGATTTTTGGAATTGGCTTCGCCTTAATATCTGGGATAAGTTTTTGGGATGATATGGTCGATTTGTCAGTCAAGATTCGGCTTTTTTTTCAGTTTGTTGCAGCTACTTTTTTATTGTATTTTATTGGGGTATTTCAAATCTTGCCTTTTGGGCTGGTTCCCGTTCTCTACATTTTGGCAGTTGGCATCCTCAATGCTTATAATTTTATGGATGGCATCAATGGGATGTCGGGGCTATATTCCTTTAGTGACCTTGGGTACTTTATGGTATATAAATTCATCTGTCATGGCATTTTCGGATGCTGATTTTATAATCTATCCTATTTTGGCAACCATCGTCTTTTTGTTTTTCAATTTTCGAAAAAAGGCCAAATGTTTTATGGGAGATGTAGGAAGCGTTGGAGTAGCATTCTGGATTTTAGGGTTATTAGGCCTATTGATGATGAAATCTCAAGATTTAAAATATTTATTAATTTTGGGTTGGTACGGAGTAGAAGTTGTTTTCACCATTCTAGAACGATTACAACTGAAAGAAAATATTTTCAAAACGCACAAAAGGCATTTATATGAACTTTTGGTCTACGAAAAAAAGATCTCTCATTTATGGGTAAGTGCTTTTTATGCATCCATTCAACTATTCATCAATATTTTAATATTAAAATTAAATAATCCAAGTTGGATAATCTACATATTGATATTATTCCCGAGCTTCATCATATATTTAATCATAAAGACTTTCATTAAAAAGCAGATTTCCACTGAAAATTAATAAGTGAGGCATATTATACTTAATGTATAGTTACAACATAGATGAAGCATAGATAAAGCATGAAAGATATATTATTTATCAAAAGAACTGAGCAATCAGTTCTTTTTTATTTCCTACCTTTGCTGCCTTAAATTTCATTGTTTATGAGAACCAAATCTGTAGGAAAAAAGAAAATAAACATCGTAACGTTAGGATGTTCTAAAAACATCTATGATTCTGAAGTTTTAATGGGGCAACTGAGGGCCAATGGCAAAGAAGTGGTACATGAAGCTAAAGGAGATATTGTGGTTATCAACACCTGCGGATTTATTGATAATGCTAAGGAAGAGAGTATTAATACAATTTTAGACTATGTAGAGGCTAAAAACAGAGGAGAGGTAGAAAAAGTTTTCGTTACAGGTTGTCTCTCCGAAAGATACAAGCCGGATTTGATAAGAGAAATCCCTGATGTAGACCAGTATTTTGGGACAAGAGACTTGCCTATTTTATTAAAGCATTTAGGAGCAGATTATAAACATGAACTCGTAGGAGAGAGATTAACCACCACACCCAAGCATTATGCTTATCTTAAAATAGCAGAAGGTTGTGACAGACCATGCTCTTTTTGTGCAATCCCTTTAATGAGAGGGGGGAATATTTCTACTCCAATTGAGAATTTAGTCATTGAAGCACAAAAATTAGCCAAGAATGGGGTAAAAGAATTGATACTCATTGCTCAAGACTTAACCTATTATGGTCTCGATTTATATAAAAAACGTGCCCTTGGAGATTTATTAAAAGAATTGGTGAAAGTTGATGGCATAGAATGGATTCGTCTTCATTATGCTTTTCCTACAGGGTTCCCAGAAGATGTTCTGGAATTGATAAAAACTGAACCTAAAATCTGTAACTATATAGATATCCCATTGCAGCATATCAATACAGATATTCTGAAAGCGATGAAACGTGGCACCACTTATGAAAAAACCAATGCCCTTTTGGCCAAATTTAGAGAAATGGTACCAGATATGGCTATTAGAACAACCTTAATCGTTGGTTTCCCTGGAGAGACGGAGGAGATATTTCAAGAATTAAAAGAATGGGTAAAAGAGCAGCGTTTCGACCGTTTGGGTTGTTTCACCTATTCACATGAAGAAAATACTACTGCATATGCATTAGAAGACAATGTACCACAAGAGTTGAAGGAAAGAAGAGTAGAGGAGATAATGGAGTTACAGTCTCAGATTTCATGGGAGAAAAATCAAGAAAAGGTAGGAAAAATATACAAATGTATTTTTGACAGAAAAGAAGGCAACTATTTCGTAGGAAGAACAGAATTTGATTCGCCTGATGTGGACAATACGGTATTGGTGTCTGCAGAAAATACCTATATATCAATTGGTGAATTTTTAGAGGTTAAAATTACCGCTGCAGAAGATTATGATTTAATAGGCGAATTAATTTAAATATAAATATCCTTCAATATTTGAAGGATATTTTTTTTAATTATATAAAATTTGTTCTCTTATCATCATAAAATGATAAAATTTGGAGCATTGAACAGTTAATTTTTTTAACTTTTAGATTGGTTATTTTAACACTTTTTAACATTTCTTCTTGTTCCCTTTTATCAGGGTGTTTACCAATTTAGTTAACATATCTTTAACAATAAATTAAGAAAATTTAACAATTCGGTTATGGTGATTTTAGTAGCCACGATAAATTT
>CALJKL010000042.1 GCA_937973555.1 uncultured Flavobacteriales bacterium
ATTTGTGGTACACAAGATATTCACAAACAATTAGAAAAAAAGATAGCAGATTTTCTGGGTACCGAAGATACCATATTATATGCAGCAGCTTTTGATGCCAATGGTGGCGTATTTGAACCTTTATTTAATGAACAGGATGCCATTATCAGTGATGCATTGAACCATGCTTCTATTATAGATGGCATTCGCCTATGCAAGGCTCAGCGTTTCAGGTACGAACACAATAACATGGAAGACCTAGAAGCGAAATTGAAAGAAAGTGCCAATTGCAGAAGTCGTATTATAGTAACAGACGGGAGTTTTAGCATGGATGGTACCATTGCACAATTAGATAAAATTTGTGATTTAGCAGATAAATATGATGCTATCGTGATGATTGATGAATGCCATTCTTCGGGCTTTTTAGGAAAAAATGGAAGAGGAACCCATGAGTATCGTGGAGTGATGGGGCGTATTGATATTATTACAGGTACTTTAGGTAAAGCATTAGGAGGAGCCAGTGGAGGATTTACTTCTGGTAGAAAAGAAATTGTAGAAATGCTTCGCCAAAGAAGTCGCCCCTATTTATTTAGCAATACATTAGCACCATCCATTGTAGGTGCCAGCATTGCGGTATTAGATATGTTAACAGAAACAACTGCACTACGAGATCAGTTGGAATATAACACAAAATATTTCAGAACAAAGATGACGGAAGCTGGTTTTGATATTAAACCAGGAGAACACCCAATTGTTCCGATCATGTTATATGATGCTGTAGTAGCACAAAACTTTGCCGCAAAACTTTTAGATGAAGGAGTTTATGTAATCGGATTCTTTTTCCCTGTAGTAGCAAAAGGGCAAGCCAGAATAAGAGTGCAATTAAGTGCAGCCCATCAACAACATCATTTAGATAAAGCAATAGCAGCATTTACTAAAGTGGGTAAAGAGTTAGGCCTCACCCCCGTCCCCTCTATATAATTAATGGAGGGAAGCCCCGAACCTTCGGAAGGGGGAGGCTTACAACCCCTTTAAGCGGCTTACTACCAGTATATCTGCTTTTTCTGATCGGGGTAAGTGATTATACCACGCAGTTACTGAAGGAAGTTCATTGCCATTAGAAGCTATGTAATTGTCCATATATTTCTCCAACTCCTCCAAATACTTTAATGGTAAATAGTATTTTAAATCTCCTTCTTCCACTTTATATAATGCATTAGAAGGATCATATTCAATGTGTAATTCGGATGATGACTTCATACCCATGCTTTGCTACAAAACTGATACCATTTGAATTTTTTTATTTAACCTTTAGAATGTAGTTGTTGATAGGAACAGATATTGTTGTATTGAAAAGTTATATGTAATACCAAATAGACATTAATATTATACAAATATGATGTATGTTTGGGTATGCCTAAAATACTCCACATACAAGTACCAGAAACAGAGATATGTCTTAAAAAGTTACAGAAACAATATCCTTCCAAAATCAGACTGATAGCAATGTTGCGATTGTTGAAAGAGAATGGAAATTTAACAGCTAAGCAATTATCTATTCAAACCGGAGCATCCTTAAAGTCTATCCAGGGATGGCGGAGTAAATATTTACAAGGAGGCCCTGCATTATTATTAGAGGATAAAAGAGGCGGATATAAAAAAGCGGCCATAAGCCCTAAGGTACATGCTGCATTAGCGTTCCGATTAAATAATGCTAAGGAAGGTTTCAGAAGTTTTATAGAAGTACAACATTGGCTATCTACCGAGTTTGGAATTGAGATGGGATATCATGCAGTTAATAAATATGTAAAGCGAAAATTTGGAGCTAAGCTGAAAGTAAGCCGTAAAAGCCATGTGCTAAAATCCCCTGCTGCCGAAGCAGTTTTTAAAAACCCTGTTCGAAAAGCTGGAACATATTAAAGAAAAGTATAATAATACTGATTGTAAAACCATTAACCTGTATTTCGAAGATGAAAGTCGCTTTGGATTGTTAACTATATTGCGCAGGGTGCTTACTGCTAAGGGAGTAAAGCCAGTAGCTCCTTTTCTACACCGCTTTGATAACCTGTATTTGTTTGGCGCATTTTCACCTATTACCGGTTGCAGCCATTTATTAGAAATGCCTCATTGCAATGCTAATTCATTTCAACACTTTTTAGATTCTATGGCTCAACACAATCCGGCAGAGTTCAAAATACTGATACTGGATAATGGTGCATTCCATCATGCTAAACAACTAAACATACCCTCTAATATTGCATTGCTATTTCTACCGCCATACTCTCCAGAGTTAAACCCTGCCGAAAAAATGTGGCGATATTTTAAAGATAGCGTTAGTATGGTTGCTTATAACAATATTGAAATACTTCAAAATAAAATCTCTGCTATTATAAAGCAATTAAACTCAAATACTATAAAATCAATCTGTGGAAATCTTTTTTACAAAAATACTTTTAATAGCGTTTTTAATGTCTAATTGGTATAAGGTTAAAATAGCCCTGCGTGTTGGGTCAGCTATGGCCTGGAATATATCTTGTTTCATTTTCAACATTTAATTACGCAACCGTTAGGTTGCAAATATATATGCAACTTTTGGGTTGCACAAACCTATATGCAATTATTTTTGTCGAAGTGACATGTGGGGAAGTTTTAGTTGTTGTCGGAGGGATTACAATGACGGCAACGTTTTGGCGCTTGGCGCAGTGGCGGATTTCGGAGCACAAAACTGTCAATACACCACAAAAGTTGATGCGAGGTAGAATGTTCAATCAACCACTTCACCCGCCATTGAGCCAAACGCCTGTTAGTGGCTGCCCTTCTTATTCTGTCGTTAAAAACTCTTGTATGTCCTGTGTCCATTCGTTTTTATATTTTGTCAAGTAGTTTTCGTGCCCTGCTTCTTGATAAATTTTCAATGTTTTATGTCCGCCTAAATTATTAAAAATTTGGTCAATTTCTTCTCTGCTTACTTTCTCATCTTTTGCTCCATAAAGTAAAAGTGTCGGGCAATTTATTTTTTTGGCGTATTCTGTCGGATTGTGTCCAAATGCCCAAAAACCGTTTTGTAGTCCACCCCAAAAAACCAAAAGTCCTGCCATTGGAAATGTCGGTGCATTCATAGTTTTAAACCTTGCACATACTGTCTTATACATAGAACCGAATGGACATTCAATGATTATACCTTTTGGTTTAATGTCATAGTTGTTAATAGCTTTCATTGTCGCAACAGAACCCATTGAAGTTCCAAATATGTAAATGTTCTGTTCACCTTTTTCGGTCAAGTAGTCAAAACTCGTTTTAACCTGTTCCGCTTCTAAAAATCCGATTGTCGTTTGGTTTCCTTCCGAACCACCTGAACCCATATAGTCAACAAGAAATGTGTTGTAACCAAGTCCAAGAAAAATCTCTGCTTTGTCAAGCATTGAAGATTTGTTACCACCAAAACCGTGAAAAAGAATTACTGTCCCTTTTGCATTTTCTGTCTTAATACTCCAACATTCAATTTCTTTGTTGCTTTTTAGTTTGATTGTTTCAAAGTTCCTTGTCGGAGTGGTTAAGTTTTCCGGTCTTGGATTGTTCACACCAAAAAGTAAAGTCTTTATTTTCTGTCCTGTTGATAGCTTTTTCGGGTCTTTTGTTTTTTCAATTTGACTGTCAACAAAATGAGTAAACTTGTATGAATGAAAAATAGCAACAATGTTCATTAAAACGAAAATTGTCGTTAAAGTCAAAAGACTACGTTTTATCCATTTT
>CALJKL010000043.1 GCA_937973555.1 uncultured Flavobacteriales bacterium
TAAAATATGGCTGTCTTTCCAGCCTGTCATCAAGTGCCACCACTTGAAGCGTTTTAAAGGACACTTGCTCTGTCATTCGCTTGGTCTTGCGGGGATACATGGAATCGAACCATGATGCTTTGCTGTTAGTCCTACTCTACCGAACAGTCTGTACACAACTTCTTTGGTAGCGATTTTGCATTTTGCTAATCTTTACAGAATATCCCCATATAAAGAATTTATAGTGTTGGAATGAATGGTCAATTAGCTTTTGACGAAACCACTTCTGTGTGTTGGCCGCCTCCCGTAACCACCCGCTAAGATGGGAACTAAACAGCATTATATCATAGGGCTACCTAACATCCACCCCAACTCCATAAAATAACTAAATACAAAGAACTTTATCCCCGAAGGGAATTGGCCGTCCATTTCTAAGTGGAATAGAATATTTACGTAGCCGTAGTCCTGACGAACTAAAGCATAGTTTCCTATCTACCTTACCGTAAACAATCGTTCTCTTAGCAGAACTAATAAATAGCAACCGTTTTCCCGTGATCCCGTTTACCCGCACTACCACCGCCCCGAAGGACAGTGAGGATTCGAACCAATGCGGCATTACTAAATATCTGTTTACATTCAGCAGCCAATTATTTTAACAAAGAACTTGAATTTACTACTAATCCCCTCCTTTTCAAAATCTCAAAAACAAAGGTAAGGGAAAATAATCGGCATCTCCAAATAAAATAAATTTTTTTCTTTGAGAAAAATTGTATAGTATTGCGGCATGGAACCAAAAAAACAATTAAAAGTTAGGCACAAAGAGGCTTCCGCTGAATTAAAAAAAGTTGCATCACCGTACATAGATAACAATACATTAAATTCGGTGGCATTAAATATAGGAGCAATTTTGGGTGTTTCTTTTCAAACAGTTGTAAATTATGTTTACGGCAAGGCAAAAGATGGTTTTTTGACGGAAGCAATTTGTAATGAGTTTAAAAAACTTAAAGAAAATAATTAATGCGTTTTTGCGAAGCCCCAAATTGTTCTCGTCCTGTATTTGGCACAGACCGAAAAAACAGAACGGGTTATTGTAAAACCCACCAATACCTAAGAACAGATATTGATAAAGACGGGATAGTTGCAAGAGCCATAAAAAAACAAAGAAAAAATTCAGCAGAACGAACAGGTAGAGCATTAAGGGTTTTAGCGGTTACTGATGATGGTAATAGGGAAATGGCAGAAAAGCACAAAACAAAGTCAGAATTACTAAGGGAGGCGGATAGGTTATTTTCACAATTTATTCGGAATAGGGATGCCGATAAAAATGGGAATATCCAATGTGTGGGGTGTGGTAAAGTTTATAACTTAGAGCAAGTGGATAAGGAAGGTAAGAAAATAGTTCAGCCCCTACACTTTATTGATAGAGGCGTTTATTCCCTAAGATTTGATGAGGATAATTGCCACGCCGGATGTTCTTATTGTAACTTGGATATGTTCCTAAACAAAAATGGCTTTGCTTACAGAAGATACCTTGAATTTATGAACATGACCTATGGAGAAGAAATGGTGGCGGAAATGACGCTGGCACACAGAAAAATAAATAAGATAACAGAACAACAATTAAGAACAGTCATTGAACATTATTCAACCACATAAAACCCCCACACAATGAAAAACAAAATCTACTATTTATTCCCCGGAGAAGGGATTGAGAGCGAACAAGAATTTGATTGGATTGAATGTACTGAACAACAACTTTGATTATTATTAACTTTTAAAACTATAATTTATGAAGGCAAATCTTGTAAAAGAACTTGAAAAAACATTGGTTCAAAGAAAAGAAGCGGATAAGCAAAATGAAGTCTTAGATGAAGTGAAAGGTCTATTAGAATATGATACACTAAGATATGTGCATATTCTTCGCTCAATAGGTCAGCAGTCTTCATTAGCACAATCTGAAAAAGAAAGGGGTGCATTACTTGAAATTGAAAAGAAAGAGCAATTTTATTCTGGTAAAGTTTTTACAAAAGAGCAAATAGTTGCATTGGGGGTAAAATATCGTCTTAAATTCCTGCCATCTAAATATTACACTAAGTATATCCCACCATCTGTAATACCTGAAATAAAAGATATGGAACGTCATATATCCAATCAAATGAATATAGATAGGGCAAAAAAAGAAAATTGCACATTAGAAGAATATTTAGAGAAAACTGGCGGTGGTATTAAATATACTATTGATGATAATTGCCTAAAAAACAATTTCTATATTCTTGCCCCTGCAAATATGTTTAAAACAGAAAAAGCAACAGCATTTTCAATAAAAGCAAAAGACCCATTAATGTTTTATACAGATGACAATGAGCATTTCAGGATGGTAAAAAAATGGGGAAGCGATTTCACGATATTCAGAATGGTACTTGGATGGCTAACAAAATCGACATTTAATCATGTATTGGCCTATTTTTCATTATATGCTGCAATTATATTATCGATTGCATTACTTACGAAAAATTGGTATTTTATGTTTCTGTTATTATTACCGTTGGTTGTATCATTTTTTGTATTTGTATTAGGCGATGCCGAAATACATGAAGATTTTACAGGTAAAAACTATGTAACATCTAAAAAAAGTTTTTATATGTAACCAATCTAACCATCCACAATAAATTACCCAAAGCCACTAAGGAAAATCTTACCTCTTT
>CALJKL010000044.1 GCA_937973555.1 uncultured Flavobacteriales bacterium
GTAACAAATCCCGATGTTTACACAATATCCCTTGTATTAAAACTTCAGCCATTAAGAATGATGCAATACATTTTTAGCAAACCTAGCTTGAGATGCGGCTTTTTTACCATAAGTTCCCGCCAATGCAGCCCTGAATTTTGATGATGGTATTTTCTCTGAAGATGGAACATTTAAACTGCGATGCAAGCCCCCCTTTTCAAATGTTATAGGTTTTTCACCGGCCTTATGAATAGTTTGTGTTGCCATGATTAAACTGATTTATTATTTTTATTTTTATCGTAGACAGTAGATGTTTGTTCGTTTTCTCTCCTGTAAATGTTACTTGGATTATCTGATTGATCTGAACGATTATTTTTTAAATATCTTACATGATTGATTAATGCCTGTGTTTGAGTAAAGTTCCTGATTGTTTTACCTTTATCATCATCAATAGCTGAATATTTACCCATAGATTCATTTAATTGCGATTTGTCTTTTTTCTTTTTTGAAAAAACCGCAGCCACCGCTCTTACTAATTTTTCGTTTGGCATAAATTATTGCATTTGGGGTTGTAAATTTTGCATTTGGGGGTTCATCATTGGTTGCTCCTGACCAGCCATATCATTTACCATTTGCTGCTCTGCATGTTCTTCTGCCATAATTTCCTCTACCATTTTTTCATTTTCTTCTTTTAATGGAATGGTTATGTTTGGTACTAATTGCTGAATAGCTGGAATAAATTGCTTTATCAACATGCCGCTTTCATCTTTGGCAGCTACTTGTAAAATACCCTGTAGCAATAATTCTTCTTTTCTTTTTGTTGACCTAAATTGTTCAATATCTTTTTCAGACTTAATTTTTTCTCTTTGTATTTCTTTTTGAGATTCGGCTGCTTGTGCGGCTGATTCCTGTTGAACTTTTGCGTTTTGTGCTTGCAATCTTTCACTATCTTCCATTGATTTTTTTCTATTTTCAGCAATGGCAGCAACCATATAACTGTATGCTAATTTGAAATTATCTATTTCTCTTAGCATTTGTGCATCTTTTGGAGTAAGTGCTGGATTCCCGTAAGCATCAGTAACCTGACTGTACCTATCAATATCACGTTCCAATATTTCTCTTTGATAATCGGTAGATTTAGTTTCTACTGTAACCTGAAATCTTGTATTAAGCATATCTTCTTTGGATTCAGGTTCTTCTTTTACAATATCATTCCAATGAAGTAAACATAATTTGTAAAAAGTTTGTTCCCATAATGTTTTATTTGCAACCTGAATAAAATCAGTAACATTATAAGATGCGGAAACTTGTTGTTGTTGCAATACGCCTGAAGTTCTATCACCAACATCACTACCATCCCTGTATTGTGGTACGCCTATTAACTGACGTATTTCATTTACTATCCCGGATAATACATTTGTAAGTTCAAGTATTTTTTGAATGGTGGGATCATTTATAGCTGGCGAAATAGCTGGCGTTTCCTTGCTCAAAGGATCAAGCCCTCTGCTACTCCAAACTTCAGTTCCTGTTTGATTGTATATCCTAAGTACTTCTTCCCAATCTATTGTATTACCATTTCCCAAATCAATATTCCTTGCGCTTTCCACATCTATTCTAATACCTGTAGGACGAAGGGAAGATATTAATTGTTTCCTTTTTAATTTAGTAATGGTATATTCTTTCAATGGTTCCATTATCCTTTCAAAAAGAGAAGGAACATAATCACCATCATTATTAGGAATAATAGCTGTGTAAGATGAAAGTGGTTTGGATATATCGGTAAATGGATTAATAATTAAATCAGGTTCACCCCAATAAAGAATTACATTACCTCCGGGAGCATATACCCCACGCATCCACGTGTTTTTTTGCCTTTTAATTACTTCTACATTATCAGGCTTTGGTTGGGAAACAACCTCTCCGTTTTTCTTTATTTGTTGATACGGGATGCCAGTTTTTTGAGTAATATTATCTTTACCGTAAGCATCTTTTTTGGAAGTAAAATAAACATCAACAGGGCAATTTATTTCACAATCCATTACTAATATATTGGAATCATCATACGGCCTAACATAATAATAAATAGTTTGCGCCCATGCTTCATTCCACATATAATTAAAGGTGCCAATATTTTTATGTGCGGATAGTCTTGCTAATTCAAAAATTTGTTTTTCTGTTAACCCATCAGGTCGTTCAGGTGTTTTACCAAATCTTTCTCTTACATCTTTTACTTTTAAATTATAAAATTCACCAATCATTGTTATTTCAGCTTCCCCCAAATCATTCATAAAAAAATTGTATACCATGTTACTTGGTATACATTTACGAACGCTGTATTTTTTTTTCCCTAATTTTTCAATTTTTGTAAACGCTGCATTTAAAGTAACTAAATCATAAAGTGTTTTTCGGTTAGCGACTTCTTCAAAATGAATTTCATTCTTTACCAAATCGATCATTTTTTCAAACCTTATTTCTTTGGGAAGTCTATCTTCTATTTCAAAATGAATACGGGCAGATAATTCATCATCGGGAACATAGGCTAATTCAGGTTCTAGTTGTAATCCTGACGCTTGCTGCATCGAATCAATCATTTGGGCATCTTTCATTCTAAAAATAGCCTCAAATAACCTGTTTTCTTTTTCTGTTAAAGAACCGTCATCAATAGCATTTACACAAGTATACGTTTTAACTTTTGCCATTGATTCAACCAAAGTGCCAACATATTGCGCAGCAATACGCTGTGGCGTCATATCAATATTTAGGTATGCTTTATTCCCATCCGATACATTCATCAGATTTAGAAACTCCTTCATATTTTGCGAGCCTTTGGCGTAGAGCAATATTTCTATTTGCCGAGTATTCCTTGCCCTAAAAAAATTAAGATTATCGGAATCAGAAACTTGTTGCTGATAAAACTTTTTGATAATGGCTTGCCCATTTTCCTTTTTCATTAATTCCTGCGGAGATAGGAATAATCTATTTAAAAGAGGGTCTTGGAATGGCGTTTGGTTGGGGATATTAGAATCCATGAATTATTTTTGAAGTTAAAAATATAACTTTTTTTCAAAAACTATTCTTTTATATATCCAAGTATTTGCTCGGAATCTAATTTAGTAACCCTTATTTCTTTATTATTGAAGTTATAAACTATGTCATAAGGGGCATTTGGACGGCATAAAACAGTAGTGCCATTTTTGAAAGTAGTCCAACCTTTATCAGTTATTTTCAGCCTGTCGGTATAAGATTTTTTAAATTCAGGTGGAACATCAAAATTAGAAGGTATAATCACTCGTTCACCTAATACATTTCCACAAATAGCACTTAATCTGCCATTTTTTAAAACTTTGGCAAATACAGTACGGTTATTGAATTTAATAGAAAATATATCGTCCTGAATATGGTGCGGACTTGGTAAATAAAACATATTGTGATGGCATAGTAAAATATCACCTTTAGATATAAACTTATTACCTTGAACTACTTCTGCCATTACAGGTGATTTCTCCCGGTAATTAGTATCATACTTTAAAGCGGTGCTAAAAAGTACATCACCTATAAGCATTTTATTTTTTTGCTTTAGGTCAACTCGAACTAATATTTTATCATTCGCCGTTTTCATCAAACACACACATGATTTCTGATTCTTGTAATACTAAGTACTCTTTCCCATCAATATCCATGTTATACCCTATGCCCTGATGAAAACCTACTTTTTTACCTTTACTTTTTTTTATTTCAGGGTCGTTTACTTTACCGCCAATAGAAAATACTGTTCCTCTGTGTGGCTTAACCCTGCCCATACTTGGCAAAACTATTTCGCCAACCTTTTTTTCTACTGCATCTCTAACGATAAATACTGAAAAATTTGTAGCTATTGGAATTGCCATACTATGAAATTGTGATTATTGAACATTCAGAAGTTAAAAACATCTTGGTTACTGATACAGCGTTTATTAAAGCACATCTAAGTGCTTTTGTTGAATCAATAATACCAGCCTTTACCATATCCTCTACTTGACCCGTCAAAGCATTATACCCTTCATTGAAACCTTTAATAACGGGAGATGAATCTTTATCAATGCCAGCATTTTTGCATATTTGATTAAATGGTGCCGATAAAGAAGAATACACTAATTGTTCGCCTCTTTCAAAATCAGTAGTGGCTTCATTTGAATATAATTGTTGAATACTTAAAAAAGCACTTCCACCACCAGCTACAAACCCTTCTGATATAGCCGCTTTGGTAGCCCTTACCGCATCATCAACACGATCAATCTTCTCATTTAATTCCGTTTCCGTTGCTGCTCCAACATGAATAACAGCAACGCTGCTGGTAAGTCTTGCTATTCTTTTTTCAATCAAATATTTATCCTGCTCTGTTTTGGCTTGTGCCAAATTCATTTTAAGATCATTTAAAAATTCCTCAAACTTGTGAGCATCTTTATTGCCGCCAATGATTGTTGTTTCATTTTTTGATATAATGACTTTTTTAGCCTGACCAAAATGCTCTGCAATTAAATCTTCTTTTATGTCAATA
>CALJKL010000045.1 GCA_937973555.1 uncultured Flavobacteriales bacterium
AAAGAGGTAAGATTTTCCTTAGTGGCTTTGGGTAATTTATTGTGGATGGTTAGATACTTTGTTCCGTACATTCAACCCATTCAAATTCTTCGCTGCTCTCAATCCCTTCTCCGGGGAATAAATAGTAGGTTTTGTTTTTCATTGTGTGGGGGTTTTTATTTTTTTGAAATGTTTTTTTATTGCTGGTACAACTCTATCTGTTCCGTTGTTTACTGTTTTGTATTCTTTTACCAACTTTTATTTTTCATCCCAAGTCATAGCAAATGGATATAACCTGAATGATTTTTTTTCTTTTTTAGTTAACTGTTCCCCCAACTTATACCATATCCAATAAATCCACCCATTAACATTGTAAGAATACTCATGTCTTTCTCTGCATACAACAGAATATTCGTGTGTTTTGTCTAATTCATTCCACCTATACCATATTTCAATTTCATTCCCGTCTTTCATATCTAAATGTATTTTAAGTGGTGGGTTCTAATTCTTGTAAAATAATATCAGGAATGTTTTTTCTTTCTTTTGGGTCAATCAATGGTATCAGTTTTTTTATCTTCTCCAATGCAATGGGCCATATTTTCATGGTTGCTGCATCTTCCCAACTACGGTCATATTTTGAATGACAGCCACATCCAGCCCCCAAAAATATTTTATTCTCTAAAACATGGGCTATTGAAGGAAACCCATATTCTTCTTTTTTAGGTAACACATGGGCTGTTGCACAACGGTATCCACTTAATGTAAACTTCTTGCCAATCTGCTTTATTTTTTCCGGTATCCATGCTCCACATTCCTGACAATATGGATTTTTCCTCAATTCATTTGCAGCCGACTTCCAATATAAATCCATTTGAACCATCTTAACTTTATCCCCTTTAACCTCTGGTTCAGTAACCGCTAAAACCCTTAATGCCCTACCGTCTTTTATTACTGCGTTTTTTCTTTGTTTTTTTATGGCTTTTTGAAGTATGGTTGCTGGGTCAAAATCTTCTCTTAAATTTTGATGCCTTTTACAATACCCCCTACGGGATATTTTACAAGTACCCCATACTGGCTGATTACAATTATCTGCTTCGCAAAATCTCATCCTACAAATATTTTTTTAAATTTCATTGCTGCTTCATAATTAAGATGAGGCAATTTTGATATTGGGACTCTCTTTCTTTTTATAAGCACATATAAACTTCCATTATGTAATTTAGGCTCAACAACATTCCCCATCGGATCAATTACAAATTTGTTGGGGATTTGTACATACCATAGTCTTAATGATGTGCCTTTCATATAGTTATATTTAGTTGCGTCAATGCAAGCGTTATGTGCAATACTACTTTAGTGCTTCCAATTTACAATTCACAACGAACAATTGATATTTCAGATGGTGTTTTTCACTTTCATTCTGAACAATCTTTGTTGCATAATCGAACAATTCTTTTTCTTGTTCGGTTTTCCAACCACACTTCATAACACAAAGTGCTTCAATCAATGTTAATTCAAATTTCTTTTCCATTTTATTTTCGTTTTAATTAACCGTACTGCACATAACAGCGGTTTTGTGCTATTTGCCCATTAAGTTTGTCGGTAAATTAAAACCTTGTGCAAGGGCAAACAGACACAAAGCCGCAAAACGTAATAGGCAATAGCCTTGCTGACGATCTTTATTGAGCTTTACGTTCATAAAATATTTTTTTGGCTCTGCTTCTTTACGCAAAGCGTTAACCGTTCGCACTAACCTCATTGTCCAACATACTGAATGAAATACAACTGTTCCTTACAGGTCGGGCATTTGACTTCGCATTGTGACTGCGGCTCTTTGTGGTCGCATCCCACCCAATTCCATTCCCACTCTTTCTGTACCAAACTTTTAACGTAATAAGGGTTAAAGTCACGTTGACAGAAAGGGCAGCAAATAAATTTACCTACGCTTCTACGGTCAAACTTGTCATTATCGGTGTAGTGGTTACCTAAGTCAATTCCCCCTACATTTCTTTTGCACCAATCATCGGCTGCGGCAATATCTTTTCTATCTTGTTCCGTAATTACATAATCGTTTATCATATACAGGTATTTAAGTTTTAAAACGGCAAATCTTCTCCTATTGGATATTTCTTTTTATAACGGACATGTGTCTTATTAACCTTCACATAATTGTCTTTAAGCTGATGGCACTTATAATCAGGTGGTGAATACCTTGTCAAATGAGTGTAACACCAATCACAAGCGTAACAATTCGTGCAGCTTATCTTTTCCGTAAAAAATTTCTTTTCCATTTTATTAGGTCGTTTTACTTCGCCCGTTCAAAAAATATTTTACCGGGCTTTTGGTTATTTAATCAGCAGTAGTGCAAACCTTGTCGGCTACTGCCTATTACATTGGTTTGCCGTCATGCTGTGTGACGTTAGGTCGAAGTGTCTTTTAGTTAACGCACGAACGGCAAGCCCTGTCCGTTAGCTGCTACTATCCCCTACATAGAAGTTAGCTCTCCCTTCATTCCATACTACAAATCCATCCATATTTATAGCGGATAGTACTTTGGTTAGTATTTTGTCTGAAACCATTTGTGTACCTTTATTAAAGGCGTTTTTTACGGTAGCCGAAGATTTTACTTGTATCTCGTTGGCTATCTGAATATCGGGCTTTTGTGAGGCTTTCTTGTGTTCTTCCATAACCGAAACAAACTCCGGATATTCCACTTGTTTGTATCCTTCTATTTTTATCATAATAGGCAAAACTAATACGCATAATTGAATTTTCCAAATTTGTCATAAAATAAAAAATTTTTCTAAAAAAGTTTGGAAGTATGGATTATTTTCCCTTACCTTTGTTTTGAGGTTTTGAAAGGAGGGGATTAGTAGTAAATTCAAGTTCTTTGTAAAATAATTGGATGCAGAACGGACAAGGCTTAGGCGCAAAGGAGGTAGCTCCCCAATGTATGTTAATCATACTCGAAAGGGACATGGCGCTTCTCAAACAGCGATGGGTAGCGTGTGGTTCACCAGCATCCAATTCCCTTCGGGGATAAAGTTCTTTGTTGGAGATTGGCGAAAACGGTGCTGAATCCGTGACAAGTCCAACGTGGCGGGATGATTGAAATAGATATTCCCTTAATGTGCCACGGAAGTATAGTAAAAGTTCGGGCATACTAACCAACATGGGCTTTTTTACTTAGTTCTTTGTATTTAGTTATTTTGGAGTATATCTGTTGGGGAATAGGAGAATAAGAATTTGCATTGGGCTTTGCGGATGGAAACAAAAGCCTTATAGGCATAAAAGTAACAAACTCCGGTGTCTGGGATGATGCAACCAAGTGACAAGCCTACTTTTCACCGTTCCCCCGCAGGCATAAAACCAAAAATAATTAGATAGTTCTTAATTGTTATAGAGTTGGGTAGATGAAAAATGGAATATGCTTAACCATGTGGACGCAGCGGGATAATCGGGCATACGATTCTCATGTATTAGAGCCACCATCTACTCAACACTATAAATTGTTTTAAATATGTAGTGGCGTTGACCTGTCCGCAGCCACAAATTCAACAAGCCCTAATCCAATGGATAGAAAGGTAAAGAGCCGGTAAATAGTGGAGGGTGACAATCGGGGAGAGACCCGTACATTGACTCTTAGTTCAGTTGGTTAGAACAGCGGACTCATAATCCGTAGGTCGGTGGTTCGATCCCACCAGAGTCAACAAGACTTAGGCATAAAATGGAGCCATTCAGTCAATTCAAAACGCTTCAAGTGGTGGCACTTGATGACAGGCTGGAAAGACAGCCATATTTTACCATCCACATTGATTAAATCATTTAAACAACATAAATGACCCCTACTGAGGAATTGATGAATGAACTTTTTGTCTTGGCCCTTAATACCGGCCGGGAGAATATTTACGAACAGGTATGAGTAAACAACTTATCGATATTGAGGTTTTTGAAAGAAAGCTGGATCGGCTTAAAAAGTATCTGTTTGACAAGATTGACGGTATAGAGGCAGGAGATATAGAAGCAGAACTTTTAGCGGTAGATACTACCTACCAAATTGAAAAGATAAACAAGCCAAAAGAAAGCGTTTTGAACTCAAAAATAATAATTACCGATCATGCTTTTGATAGGGCAAAAGAAAGGTTATCAATGAGCAGATCGGCTTTTATAAGGATTTCAGAGACGGCGTATGAAGATGGTATTGTTCAGAAGGATGTGTCCGGTAGCCTTCGCAGATACTTGGATAAGTTGTATTTGTCTCATCGGACTGCTGGAAATATTCGTTTGTACGGTGAGAATGTGTTTTTGTTTGGAGGGAATGTTTTAATAACCGTTTTCCAGGTTCCTGCAAATATCAGAAAAAGTGCAATTAGGATTCAAAAAAGATTTTACGAAAAACAACAACCATGATCCACAGACTGATTTTTGTAGTAACCGTTATTCCGATGTTTTTCATTCAACTGGCTTGGTGGGTGATAACGGGTAAGTATTTCTTTGGTGATTATGTAAACTATTTTGATAACAAATTTAAAGAGC